>NZ_JAGPYD010000004.1:0-440503 GCF_018070255.1 Streptomyces sp. RK62
GACCCGGCGTTCGCCCCCGAACTCACCGGCAGCGCAGACCCCTTCACGGTCCACACCCGCTGGATCGAGACCGAGTTCGTCAACGACATCAAGCCCTTCACCTCCCCCACCGACACCGACACCGACGAGGAGAGCGGCCGCGAGACGGTCGTCGTCGAGGTGGGCGGCAAGCGCCTGGAGGTCTCCCTCCCGGCGTCGCTGGGCATGTCGCTGGCCCGCACCGGCCTCGCCGCCGGCGCCAAGCCGAAGCGCCGCGCCGCCAAGAAGTCCGGTCCGGCCGCCTCCGGCGACACCCTCGCCTCCCCGATGCAGGGCACGATCGTCAAGGTCGCGGTCGAGGAGGGCCAGGAGGTCAAGGAGGGCGACCTGATCGTCGTCCTGGAGGCCATGAAGATGGAGCAGCCGCTGAACGCCCACAAGGCGGGCACGGTGAAGGGCCTGACCGCCGAGGTCGGCGCCTCCCTCACCTCCGGCGCCCCGATCTGCGAGATCAAGGACTGACGCCACGACACCCCGAGGCGCCCGGCGGACCCCCACACGGACGGTCCGCCGGGCGCCTCGTCGTCGTACGGGTGGCATTCTTGAGGCACACCGGGCGGACCAGGAGGCAGGGTGGGCTCACGCGAACAGGCGGTGGCGCCTGCGCGCGCCATGCGCGCGGACGCCCGCCGCAATCACGAACGGCTGCTGACGGAGGCCCGTGCGGCCTTCGCCGAGCACGGCACGGACGCGTCGCTGGAGGACGTGGCCCGGCGGGCGGGGGTCGGCATCGGCACCCTGTACCGGCACTTCCCGAACCGGGACGCCCTGGTGAGCGCCGTCTTCGAGGACGCCGTCGACGAGCTGCTGACCCGCTCGCGCCAGCTCCTCACGGACCCGGAGCCCTGCGCGGCACTGGTGACCTGGCTGCGCGAGATGGTGACCCACGCGGGCGAGTACCGCGGGCTGGCCCGCTCCCTGATGGCGGTCTCCGCCGACGGCTCCTCGGCGCTCGCCCGGTGCAGCGACCCGATCCGGCAGGCGGGCGGGGCACTGCTCGCCCGCGCCCAGCAGGCCGGCTCCGTCCGCGCGGACGTGGCGATCACCGACCTGCTCCAGCTGACGCACGCGATAGCCCTGGCGGCCGAGGAAACCCCGACCGACCCGGACCTGGCGGACCGCCTCCTGCACCTGACCCTGCGAGGCCTGAAGCCTTGAAGACTCAGCGCCGCCGCAGGTCGGCGACGCGGGCCCGCTCCCGCTCGGCCCCCTGCTCACCGAGCATCGCGGCGGCGGGGCGCAGCCCCGGAGGAGCCTGACCCCGGCGCGGTCCCGGCAGCGCGCGCTGCTGGCGCCGCGCCGGGACCTCGTCACCCCCCGACGCCCCGGCCGCCCCGGCCACGGCGATCTGCACCCCCTGGTCGGCGAGGGCCTGGAGCTCGGTGTGGGCGCGGTCGTCATGGGCCGGCGGCTCGTCGGTGACGAGCCGGGTGATGACGTCCGAGGGCACCGTCTGGAACATCGTGTCGGTGCCGAGCTTGGTGTGGTCGGCGAGGACGACGACCTCCGCGGCGGCCTGCACCAGCGCCCGGTCGACGGACGCCGACAGCATGTTGGACGTGGACAGTCCGCGCTCGGCGGTCAGCCCGCTCCCGGAGAGGAAGGCCCGCGACACCCGCAGCCCCTGCAGGGACTGCTCGGCACCGCTCCCGACGAGGGCGTAGTTGGAACCGCGCAGCGTGCCGCCGGTCATCACGACCTCGACCCGGTTGGCGTGGGCCAACGCCTGTGCCACCAGCAGCGAGTTGGTGACGACGGTCAGCCCGGGCACCCTGGCGAGCCGGCGGGCCAGCTCCTGGGTGGTGGTCCCCGCCCCGACGACGATGGCCTCGCCCTCCTCCACGAAGTTCGCGGCGAGGTCGGCGATGGCGGTCTTCTCGGCGGTCGCGAGATGTGACTTCTGCGGAAAGCCGGACTCCCGCGTGAACCCGCCCGGCAATACCGCACCGCCATGCCGGCGGTCGAGGAGTCCTTCTGCCTCCAGTGCGCGCACGTCCCGCCGTACGGTCACTTCGGAGGTCTGGACGACGCGGGCGAGCTCACGGAGCGACACGGCCCCGTTCGCTCGCACCATTTCGAGGATCAATTGGCGACGTTCTGCAGCGAACACGAAACTGACAGTAACCCCAACGACCGTCTGCTTTCAGCAGTTTGCGCCGAATAACAGAAGTTGTTCGTACGCAGGCACGCCAAGTGGTATAAGGCCTAGTCCCGGCGCCTATGCCGCTCGCATGACCGGCAACTCCCCGTGACCGGCGGGGAGTCGGATCCGGCCGTCAGAGGTCGGCGCCCGCCTTGCGCGTGTGCAGCTGCCGCGCGACCTCGGCGATCGACCCCGAAAGCGAGGGGTAGACGGTGAAGGCGTTCGCGATCTGCTCGACCGTCAGATTGTTGTCGACGGCGAGCGAGATGGGGTGGATGAGTTCCGAGGCGCGCGGGGCGACGACCACACCACCGACCACGATGCCGGTGCCCGGCCGGCAGAAGATCTTGACGAACCCGTCCCGGATCCCCTGCATCTTCGCCCGAGGATTCCGCAACAGCGGCAGCTTCACCACCCGGGCGTCGATCTTGCCGGCGTCAACATCAGCCTGGGTGTACCCGACGGTGGCGATCTCCGGATCGGTGAAGACGTTCGACGACACGGTCTTCAGATTCAACGGAGCCACCGCGTCACCGAGGAAGTGGTACATGGCGATACGCCCCTGCATCGCCGCGACCGAGGCGAGGGCGAAGACACCGGTCACGTCACCGGCGGCGTACACGCCCGGAGCCGTAGTACGGGAGACCTTGTCGGTCCAGATATGTCCTGACTCACGCACCTTGACGCCGGCCTCCTCCAGGCCGAGGCCCTCGGAGTTCGGGACGGCACCGACGGCCATCAGGCAGTGGCTGCCGCTGATGACGCGGCCGTCCGCCAGGGTGACCTCCACCCGGTCGCCGACGCGCTTGGCGGCGGCGGCACGCGAGCGCGCCATGACGTTCATGCCACGACGCCGGAAGACGTCCTCCAGCACAGCGGCGGCGTCCGGGTCCTCACCCGGCAGCACGCGGTCCCGCGACGACACGAGCGTGACCCGCGACCCCAGCGCCTGATAGGCACCGGCGAACTCGGCACCGGTGACACCGGAACCGACCACGATGAGCTCCTCGGGCAGCTCGTCGAGGTCGTAGACCTGGGTCCAGTTCAGGATGCGCTCGCCGTCCGGCTGGGCGTCGGGCAGCTCGCGCGGGTGGCCGCCCGTCGCGATGAGCACGGCGTCGGCGACCAGCGTCTCCTCGCTGCCGTCGGCGGTCCGCACCACGACCTTGCGCGACCCGTCGAGGGCCTGCATGCCCTCCAGCCGCCCACGCCCGCGCATCACCCGCGCACCGGCACGCGTCACGGACGCGGTGATGTCGTGCGACTGGGCGAGCGCGAGCCGCTTCACACGCCGGTTGACCTTGCCCAGGTCGACGCCCACGACACGCGCGGGCGTGTCGATGTGCGGGGTGTCGTCGGCGACGATGATGCCCAGCTCCTCGTACGAGGAGTCGAAGGTGGTCATCACCTCGGCCGTGGCGATCAGAGTCTTGGACGGCACGCAGTCGGTCAGCACCGACGCCCCGCCCAGACCGTCGGCGTCGACGACGGTCACCTCCGCGCCGAGCTGAGCGGCGACCAGCGCCGCTTCGTATCCGCCGGGTCCGCCACCGATGATCACGATCCGAGTCACGTACTCCATTGTCCCGCACGCATCGGGGTGCGACCGCCTGGGGGGCCGCCACGAGACACCACCGTTACGACAGTGACACTGCCGTACCCTTCCCCCCATGTCGCTCTACGCCGCGTACGCCGGCAATCTCGACGCGCGGCTGATGACCCGCCGCGCCCCCCACTCGCCGCTGCGCGCCACCGGCTGGCTCAACGGATGGCGGCTGACGTTCGGCGGCGAACAGCTCGGCTGGGAGGGCGCGCTGGCCACACTCGTCGAGGACCCGATGGAACAGGTCTTCGTCGCGCTCTACGACATCGCCCCGATGGACGAGGACTCCCTGGACCGCTGGGAAGGCGTGGGCCTGGGCATCTACCGCCGCCTGCGCGTCCGCGCCCACACCCTGGAGGGCGAGGAGCAGGCATGGACGTACGTCCTGAACGCCTACGAGGGCGGCCTCCCGTCGGCCCGCTACCTGGGCGAGATCGCCGACGCGGCGGAATCGGCAGGAGCCCCCCACGACTACGTGATGGAACTACGCAAGCGCCCCTGCTGACACAAGCCCCCCAACCACCCCTCTCTTGTCGGATACGACAAGACAACGATCGCCATCCCGTGAGCTCCGTCATCTACGCGCGTAGGCCCAAACCGGCTACCCTCAGTCGCGTGAACGCATCTCTTCTTCCGGACGACATCCAGGGCGACCCGCACGCGGCCGCCGACGCCGCCGCCGCGCGCCTGCGCGAACTCACGGGCGCCGACACCCACGACGTCGCCCTGGTGATGGGCTCCGGCTGGGCCCCGGCCGTGGACGCCCTCGGCGCGCCCGAGGCCGAGTTCCCGGTCACCGAGCTGCCCGGCTTCCCGCCGCCGGCGGTCGAGGGGCACGGCGGCAAGATCCGCTCGTACCGCACCGGCGACAAGCGGGCCCTGGTCTTCCTGGGCCGTACGCACTACTACGAGGGCCGCGGCGTGGCCGCCGTAGCCCACGGCGTGCGCACCGCAGTCGCCGCGGGCTGCAAGACGATCGTGCTCACCAACGGCTGCGGCGGCCTCCGCGAGGGCATGCGCCCCGGCCAGCCGGTCCTGATCAGCGACCACATCAACCTCACGGCCACCTCCCCCATCGTCGGCGCCAACTTCGTCGACCTCACCGACCTCTACAGCCCTCGCCTGCGCGCGCTGTGCAAGGAGATCGACGCCACCCTCGAGGAGGGCGTCTACGCACAGTTCCCCGGCCCGCACTACGAGACGCCGGCCGAGATCCGCATGGCCCGCGTGATCGGCGCGGACCTGGTCGGCATGTCGACGGTCCTCGAGGCGATCGCCGCACGCGAGGCGGGCGCCGAGGTCCTCGGCATCTCCCTGGTCACCAACCTGGCCGCCGGCATGACGGGCGAACCCCTGAACCACGAGGAGGTCCTCCAGGCCGGCCGCGACTCGGCCGCCCGCATGGGCTCCCTCCTCGCCCAGGTGCTGGGCCGCCTGTAGCCGTACCCACGGTGAGGCCCCCGTGCCCGCACCCTCCAAAGGCGCAGGCGCCACAGAAGCCCCCACCCTCCGAAACGGGCCGCCGCAGGCACCGCCCCCCGACCACCACGAGAGGCTGACCCGACGTGCAAGACGACCTCATCGCCCGGGCCCAGGCATGGCTCGCCGAGGACCCCGACCCGGAGACCCGCGCGGAACTCGCCGCCCTCCTCGACGCCGGGGACACCGACGAGCTCGCGTCACGCTTCGCCGGCACCCTCCAGTTCGGCACCGCGGGCCTGCGCGGCGAGCTGGGCGCCGGCCCGCTCCGCATGAACCGCTCGGTCGTCATCCGCGCAGCCGCTGGCCTCGCCGCCTACCTCAAGAAGCAAGGCCACACCGACGGCCTCGTGGTGATCGGCTACGACGCCCGCCACAAGTCCTCAGCCTTCGCCGAGGACACCGCAGCGGTCATGACGGGCGCCGGCCTCCGCGCAGCAGTCCTGCCCCGCCCCCTCCCCACCCCGGTCCTCGCCTACGCGATAAGGCACCTCGGCGCGGTAGCCGGCGTAGAGGTCACCGCCAGCCACAACCCCCCGCGTGACAACGGCTACAAGGTCTACCTCGGCGACGGCTCCCAGATCGTGCCGCCCGCCGACGCGGAGATCGCCGCCGAGATCGCCGCGATCGCCTCGCTCCACGACGTCCCCCGCCCCGACACCGGCTGGGAGACCCTGGACGACAGCGTCCTGGACGCCTACCTCGCCCGCACCGACGCGGTCCTCGCCCAGGACTCCCCCCGCACCGCCCGCACCGTCTACACGGCGATGCACGGCGTCGGCAAGGACGTCTTCCTGGCAGCCTTCGCGCGCGCAGGCTTCCCCATCCCGGCCCTGGTCGCCGAGCAGGCCGAGCCCGACCCGGACTTCCCCACCGTCGCGTTCCCCAACCCGGAGGAGCCCGGCGCGATGGACCTGGCCTTCGCGAAGGCCCGCGAGGAGGACCCCGACCTGGTCATCGCCAACGACCCGGACGCCGACCGCTGCGCGGTGGCCGTCAAGGACAACGGCGGCTGGCGCATGCTGCGCGGCGACGAGGTAGGCGCACTGCTCGCCGCCCACCTGGTCGCCCGCGGAGCACAGGGCACGTTCGCCGAGTCGATCGTCTCCTCCTCCCTCCTCGGCCGGATCGCCGAGAAGGCGGGGCTGCCGTACGAGGAGACCCTGACCGGCTTCAAGTGGATCGCCCGCGTGGAGGGCCTGCGCTACGGCTACGAGGAGGCCCTCGGCTACTGCGTGGACCCGGAGGGCGTCCGCGACAAGGACGGCATCACGGCGGCCCTGCTGATCACAGAACTGGCCTCGACACTCAAGTCCGAAGGCCGCACACTGACCGACCTCCTGGACGACCTGGCCGTGGAACACGGCCTGCACGCCACGGACCAGCTCTCGGTCCGCGTCGAGGACCTGTCGATCATCACCGACGCGATGCGCCGCCTGCGCGAACAGCCCCCGACCGAACTGGCGGGTCTGTCCGTGACGAACGCGGAGGACCTCACCAAGGGCACGGACAAGCTCCCGCCCACGGACGGCCTGCGCTACACGCTGGAGGGCGCGCGCGTGATCGTCCGCCCCAGCGGCACGGAGCCGAAGCTGAAGTGCTACTTGGAAGTGGTGGTCCCCGTCAGGGACCACACGGAACTGCCCGCAGCACACGCAAAGGCAAAGACCCTGCTGGCGGCGCTCAAAAAGGACCTGTCAACAGCAGCAGGCATCTGAAAACACAAGGGGTGCCTCGCAAGAACGAGGCACCCCTGAACCCACGTCAAAGCTCACCCCGTGGCGAGCAGAATCACCAAAAGAACAGCCCCCGCCACAGCAGGCCCGATGACCTCATAGGCCCACCGCACACTGACCTCACCCACACTCGGGGCATCGGCACGCGAGGCCCGCTCCTCCCACCGCTCGAGCAGCTCCCGCAGCTCATCCATGACCTTGTCGGTCTCGGCCCGCACAGGCCCACTCGACGCACCGGCGCCCCCACCCGACGCATCGAGGCCCAGCCCAAGGTCCCGCCCCCCACCACGGCGCCCGCCACGCCCGGCGCCCCGCTCGGCGGCAGCCGTCTGCCGAGCCGCCTTCTTGCGGGCCCGCAGCGACACAGGAATGGCCCACAGCGCGAACGTGGCGCCGGACGCCGTGACGACCTCGTTGGAGTAACGCGAGCGCAGGGACGCGACCTGCCCCCAGGGCAGCACGACGACCCGGAGCGGATTACGGATCCGCAGCCGCTCCTCGTTGGCGTACACGGCCGGCCGCAGCGTGAACGCCGTGATGACCGGCACGATCAGGATCAGCGCGGCGAGGGCCAGCCACGGCGTGCGCCCGGTGCCGAGCACCAGGGCGTCGATGCCGAGCCACAGGGCGATGACCAGCACGAGGGCACCACCGAGCATGCCCATGGGCGAGCGGTAGACCCGATCCTTCGCGGCGGGATCGGGGCTGGGAGCAGGCGTCGTCATAACGCCGATTCTGCCGCACCCCTGAACGCCTGTTCACAAGCAGCACCCGACAACGCACCCATACCCACCCCCCACAACGCATCCCCCACCACCACCCCACAAGCTCCCCACACCCCACCCCCCACCGATTCCGCCCCACGGGGTGTACAGCCGCTACGCGCGTAGATATGCTCGTCTGGTGACCATGCCCACCAATGCACCTGCCGCAGCTCACGCACTCAAGGACGTCGCCGCGTCCGACAGCACGCTGCGCCGCTTCCTCCACGGGCTGCCCGGCGTAGACGCGGTCGGCCTGGAGGCGCGGGCCGCGTCCCTCGGCACCCGTTCCATCAAGACGACCGCCAAGGCGTACGCCATCGACCTCGCCATCTCGATGGTCGACCTGACGACGCTGGAAGGCGCGGACACCCCGGGCAAGGTCCGGGCGCTCGGCGCCAAGGCGGTCCGCCCCGACCCGACCGACCGCACGACCCCGTCGACCGCGGCCGTCTGCGTCTACCCCGACATGGTGGCCACCGCCAAGGAGGCCGTCGCCGGCAGCTCCGTGAAGGTCGCCTCGGTCGCCACCGCCTTCCCCGCGGGCCGCGCCGCGCTCTCCGTGAAGCTCGCGGACGTGCGGGACGCCGTCGCCGCCGGTGCCGACGAGATCGACATGGTCATCGACCGCGGCGCGTTCCTCGCCGGGAACTACATGAAGGTCTACGACGAGATCACCGCCGTGAAGGAGGCCTGCGGGACCACCGCCCGCCTCAAGGTCATCTTCGAGACCGGCGAGCTGTCGACGTACGACAACATCCGGCGCGCGAGCTGGCTCGGCATGCTGGCCGGCGCGGACTTCATCAAGACGTCCACCGGCAAGGTCGCCGTCAACGCCACCCCCGCCAACACCCTCCTTATGCTGGAAGCGGTGCGCGACTTCCGCGCCCAGACCGGCATCCAGGTCGGCGTGAAGCCGGCCGGCGGAATCCGCACCTCCAAGGACGCCATCAAATTCCTCGTGCTGGTCAACGAGACCGCCGGCGAGGACTGGCTGGACAACCACTGGTTCCGCTTCGGCGCCTCCTCGCTTCTGAACGACCTGCTGATGCAGCGGCAGAAGCTGGCCACCGGCCGCTACTCCGGCCCCGACTACGTGACGGTGGACTGATCACCATGGCATCGGTATTCGCATACGCCCCGGCCCCCGAGTCCCGCTCGATCGTCGACATCGCGCCGTCGTACGGCCTGTTCATCGACGGCGAGTTCACGGACGCGGCGGACGGCAAGGTCTTCAAGACCGTCTCGCCGTCGTCCGAGGAGGTCCTGTCCGAGATCGCCCAGGCCGGCGAGGCGGACGTGGACCGCGCGGTGAAGGCCGCGCGCAAGGCGTTCGAGAAGTGGTCCGCGCTGCCCGGCTCCGAGCGCGCCAAGTACCTCTTCCGTATCGCGCGCATCATCCAGGAGCGCAGCCGCGAGCTGGCCGTCCTGGAGACGCTCGACAACGGCAAGCCGATCAAGGAGACCCGCGACGCGGACCTCCCTCTGGTGGCGGCGCACTTCTTCTACTACGCGGGCTGGGCCGACAAGCTCGACCACGCCGGCTACGGCGCGAACCCCGCGCCCCTCGGCGTCGCGGGCCAGGTCATCCCCTGGAACTTCCCCCTCCTGATGCTGGCGTGGAAGATCGCCCCGGCACTCGCGACGGGCAACACGGTCGTCCTGAAGCCCGCGGAAACGACGCCCCTCTCGGCGCTCTTCTTCGCGGACATCTGCCGCCAGGCGGGCCTGCCCAAGGGCGTCGTCAACATCCTGCCCGGCTACGGCGACGCGGGCGCGGCCCTGGTCGCGCACCCGGACGTGAACAAGGTGGCGTTCACGGGCTCGACGGCAGTCGGCAAGGAGATCGCCCGCACGGTCGCGGGCACCCGCAAGAAGGTCACCCTGGAGCTGGGCGGCAAGGGCGCGAACATCGTCTTCGACGACGCCCCGATCGACCAGGCCGTAGAAGGCATCGTCAACGGCATCTTCTTCAACCAGGGCCAGGTCTGCTGCGCCGGCAGCCGCCTCCTGGTGCAGGAGTCGATCGAGGAAGAGCTCCTGGACTCCCTCAAGCGCCGCCTCTCCACGCTCCGCCTCGGCGACCCGCTGGACAAGAACACCGACATCGGAGCGATCAACTCCGAGGAGCAGCTGAGCCGCATCACCTCCCTCGTGGAGCGCGGCGAGGCGGAGGGCGCCGAGCGCTGGTCGCCGGCCTGCGACCTGCCCGAGAGCGGCTACTGGTTCGCGCCGACGCTGTTCACGAACGTCACGCAGGCGCACACGGTCGCCCGGGACGAGATCTTCGGCCCGGTGCTGTCGGTCCTCACCTTCCGCACCCCGGACGAGGCCGTCGCGAAGGCCAACAACACGCCCTACGGCCTGTCGGCCGGCATCTGGACGGAGAAGGGCTCGCGCATCCTCGCGGTCGCGAACAAGCTCCGTGCGGGCGTCGTCTGGTCCAACACGTTCAACAAGTTCGACCCGACGTCGCCGTTCGGCGGCTACAAGGAGTCGGGCTTCGGCCGCGAGGGCGGCCGCCACGGCCTGGAGGCGTACCTCGATGTCTGAGCGCTTGACTGTCCTGAAGACCTACAAGCTGTACGTCGGCGGGAAGTTCCCGCGTTCCGAGAGCGGCCGGGTGTACGAGGTGACGGACTCGAAGGGCAACTGGCTGGCGAACGCACCGCTGTCGTCCCGCAAGGACGCCCGTGATGCGGTGGTCGCCGCCCGCAAGGCGTTCGGTGGCTGGTCCGGCGCGACCGCGTACAACCGCGGTCAGGTCCTCTACCGGGTCGCCGAGATGCTGGAGGGCCGCAGGGCCCAGTTCGTCCACGAGGTCGCCGACGCCGAGGGCCTGTCCAAGTCGAAGGCCGCCGAGCAGGTGGACGCGACGATCGACCGCTGGGTCTGGTACGCGGGCTGGACGGACAAGATCGCCCAGGTGGTGGGCGGCGGCAACCCGGTCGCGGGCCCGTTCTTCAACCTGTCCTCCCCGGAGCCGACGGGCGTGGTGGCCGTCCTGGCCCCCCAGAAGTCCTCGTTCCTGGGCCTGGTCTCGGTGCTCGCCCCGGTGATCGCGACGGGCAACACGGCGGTCGTGGTGGCCTCCGAGAACGCCCCCCTCCCGGCCCTCTCCCTGGCCGAGGCCCTGGCCACGTCCGACGTCCCCGGCGGAGTGGTCAACATCCTCTCCGGCCGTACGGCGGAGATCGCCACCCCCCTCGCGGCGCACCAGGACGTCAACGCGATCGACCTCGCGGGCGCCGACGAGGTGCTGGCGAAGGAGCTGGAGATCGCCGCGGCGGACAACCTGAAGCGCGTCCTGCGTCCACAGCCTGTGGACGACTGGTCGGCCGCTCCCGGCACCGACCGCATGACGGCGTTCCTGGAGACCAAGACGGTCTGGCACCCCACGGGTTCGCTGGGCGCGTCCGGCTCCGCGTACTGAGGAGGCCCCGAGACCGAAGAGCCGTGCCTTCCCTCCGTCCAGGGAAGCCACGGCTCTTCGCCGTACCAAAAGACACCCAGCGCGACGCCACCGGCATGTGATGCGTGCATCAACAACGCCCGCCGGGTCGTCCCGACCCCGCCGGATGCCTCACACTGGTGTCCCGTGAGTTCCCCTGTGCCCATACCGACGCGAGTCGTGCTGCTCTGCGGCCCCTCCGGCTCCGGCAAGTCCCTCCTCGCGGCCCTCTCCGGTCTTCCGGTGCTGCGGCTCGACGACTTCTACAAGGAGGCCGGCGACCCGACCCTGCCGCTGGTCCCCGGGAGCTCCGACATCGACTGGGACCACCCCGACTCATGGGACGCCGACGCGGCCGTCGACGCGATCGCGGACCTGTGCCGCACGCGCCGCACGGACATACCGGTCTACGACATCTCACTGAGCGCCCGCACCGGCCACGAGAGCATCGAGATCGGGCAGACCCCGCTGTTCATCGCGGAGGGCATCTTCGCGGCGGAGATCGTGTCGCGGTGCCGGGAACTCGGCCTGCTGGCCGACGCGCTGTGCCTGAGCCGCGGCCCGGTGAAGACGTTCCGCCGCCGCTTCCTGCGCGATCTGCGGGAGGGCCGCAAGTCGGTGCCGTTCCTGCTGCGCCGCGGCTGGCGCCTGATGCGCCAGGAACGCTCGATCGTCGCCCGTCAGACGGCCCTGGGCGCCCACGCCTGCGACCGCGACGAGGCCCTGAACCGCCTGACGGAAGCCGCCACGGTGACACCGGCACCGACGCCCTGAACGATCACGCCGCCTCCTCCGTCGTAGTCACGACATCCGACAGCTCCTGCGACGAAGAGGACGACGATGAGGCGTGCGGTACTGCTCATGACCCTGGCAGCCCTGACCACGGCCGGGTGTTCCGGCGAAGACAGCAAGGGATCCGGCGCGGCGTCCTGCTCAGGTCTGGTGGTCTACGACGGCCGCGACTACCTGCCCACCGGTAAGTCCGTCTTCACCGTGGGCGAGCGTCTGGGCACCGCCACCGTGGCGGCCTGCTACGACACGCCCAACGAGCCGGGCACCGGAGTCGCCGAGGCCACGACCGGCGTCTACGCGGTCGAAGGGGTCGATCCCACCGAGGCGGTCGCCGTCGGCGACGCCCCGTCGACAGCCGCGCACGTGACCGCCCGCTGACCGCACACACGGAAACGGGGCCGCGGACCCCCCGGCCCCGGCCCCGCACCGTCGTGCTCCGCCGCTTCCCCCGTGGCAGAGCACCCCCCGTTCCCCCGTGGTTCCCCCCGGTGGCCCCCCAGCCCCCGTGAGTCCCCCTCCAGGCACCGCTCCCCCGAACGGTCCCCCCCTTCACCTTCAGGCGACAAGCTCCCCGAAGGCGTCCTCCTCGTCACGGCCGAAGCTGAGGACCTCGTCCTCACGCAGCCGGCGGAGCGACCGCCAGATGCTCGACTTCACCGTGCCGACACTGATGTCGAGGATCTCCGCGATCTCCGGGTCGGTGCGGCCCTCGTAGTAGCGCAGGACCAGCATCGTCCGCTGGAGTTCGGGCAGCCGGGCCAGCGCCTGCCACAGGACCGCGCGCAGCTCGGTGCCGCGCATCGCGTCCGTGTCGCCGGCCGTCTCCGGCAGCTCCTCGGTCGGGTACTCGTTCAGCTTGCGGCGGCGCCACGCGCTGATGTGCAGGTTCGTCATCGTCCGCCGCAGGTAGCCACCCACGGCGGCCTTGTCGCTGATCCGGTCCCACGCCCGGTAGGTCGAGAACAGCGCGCTCTGCAGCAGGTCCTCGGCCTCGAAGCGGTCACCGGTCAGGTGGTAGGCGGTGGCGTACAGGGAGGCGCGGCGCTCCTGGACGTAGGCGGTGAACTCCGCCTCCGACAGCGAGCGCCGGCTCTCCCCCGAGTCCTCCCTGTACGCGGTTCCCCCGTGCGTCTCCCCCGTGCGGCCGTCGACCACCGTCATGTAACCGGTGTGCTGACGCCCCGTGCCGCGAGCGCACCCCCGCCCCGCCGTACCCCGGCCCCCGTTCACGTCGTGCAGACGCGTGATCACTGCGCTGGTGCTGGTGCCGTGCAGCGTGTTCATCTCGCGCCCCCCGTCGTGGACTTACCGGTGTTCTCGGTGCTGTCTTGCCTGTGCCGAAAAGCTTGCCCGGCCACTTTCATGGCCCTGTCCGCCGACTGTCACAGACCTGTCACAGGGGTCCGTGACACCCCGCCTCCACGCGCGCGAGACCGAACTGCTCGTACAGGTGTCGAAACACCACCCCCGCATGGGCCAGAATGTGCGGCGTGCCTTCCCTGTTGCTGATCGAGGACGACGACGCCATCCGCACGGCCCTGGAGCTTTCGCTCACCCGCCAGGGTCACCGGGTAGCCACGGCTGCCACCGGTGAGGACGGCCTGAAGCTGCTGCGCGAGCAGCGGCCGGACCTGATCGTGCTGGACGTGATGCTGCCAGGCATCGACGGCTTCGAGGTGTGCCGGCGCATCCGGCGCACCGACCAGCTGCCGATCATCCTGCTCACGGCCCGCAGCGACGACATCGACGTCGTGGTCGGCCTGGAGTCCGGCGCGGACGACTATGTGGTCAAGCCCGTGCAGGGCCGGGTGCTGGACGCCCGGATCCGCGCGGTGCTGCGCCGCGGGGAGCGGGAGTCCAACGACGCGGCGACGTTCGGCAGCCTGGTGATCGACCGGGCGGCGATGACCGTCACGAAGAACGGCGAGGACCTGCAGCTCACGCCGACCGAGCTGCGCCTGCTCCTCGAACTGAGCCGCCGCCCCGGCCAGGCCCTCTCCCGGCAGCAACTCCTGCGCCTGGTCTGGGAGCACGACTACCTCGGCGACTCGCGCCTGGTGGACGCCTGTGTGCAGCGCCTGCGCGCCAAGGTCGAGGACGTCCCGTCCTCGCCCACCCTGATCCGTACCGTACGCGGGGTCGGCTACCGCCTGGACGCGCCTCAGTGACGGACGCACAGAAGGATCTCCGCGGCTGGGCCGCGGCTCGCAAGGGAGTGTGGTCGAGGCTGCGTTTCACCAGTCTGCGGCTGAGACTGGTGGTCGTCTTCGGCCTGGTGGCGCTCACCGCCGCCGTCTCCGCCTCCGGGATCGCGTACTGGCTCAACCGGGAGGCGGTCCTCACCCGCACCCAGGACGCGGTGCTGCGCGACTTCCAGCAGGAGATGCAGAACCGCGCGGCCCTCCTCCCCGAGAACCCGACGCAGGACGAACTGCAGCACACCGCGGGCCAGATGGCGAACAGCAGCCAGCGTTTCAGCGTGCTGCTCGTCGCCCAGGACGCCGACGGCAAGCCGCTGTCCAGCAGTTCGGGCGCCCTGGACGGCTTCACGCTCGCCGACGTGCCCAAGTCGCTGCGCACGGCGGTGAACGACAAGGTCGACTCCGACAAGGCCGAGTACCACCTGTACTGGCAGCGGATCATCGAGGACGACAAGCCGTACCTGATAGCCGGCACCAAGGTCATCGGCGGCGGCCCTACCGGCTACATGCTCAAGTCCCTCGAACAGGAGGCCAAGGACCTCAACTCCCTGGCCTGGTCCCTGGGCATCGCCACCGGCCTGGCCCTGATCGGCTCAGCACTCCTCGCGCAAGCAGCCGCCACGACCGTACTGAAGCCGGTGCACCGCCTCGGTGTGGCCGCCCGCCGCCTGGGCGAAGGCAAACTCGACACCCGCCTGAGGGTGTCCGGCACGGACGAACTGGCGGACCTCTCCCGGACGTTCAACAACGCGGCCGAAGCGCTGGAGAAAC
Organism: Streptomyces sp. RK62; assembly: GCF_018070255.1. Lineage (NCBI taxonomy): Bacteria > Bacillati > Actinomycetota > Actinomycetes > Kitasatosporales > Streptomycetaceae > Streptomyces > Streptomyces sp. RK62. The sequence goes on from NZ_JAGPYD010000004.1 coordinate 14,977, forward strand.
GGGTCGCCGACATGGCCGGCCGCGATGAGGCGTCCCGCCGCTTCGTGGCCGACATGTCCCACGAACTGCGCACCCCGCTCACCGCGATCACGGCGGTCACCGAGGTCCTCGAAGAAGAGCTGGAGGCGGAGACCGGCTCGGTGGACCCCATGATCGAACCGGCGGTCCGCCTCGTCGTCAGCGAGACCCGCCGCCTGAACGACCTGGTCGAGAACCTGATGGAGGTCACCCGCTTCGACGCGGGCACGGCCCGCCTGGTCCTCGACGACGTCGACGTGGCCGACCAGATCACGGCGTGCATCGACGCCCGCGCCTGGCTGGACGCGGTCGAACTCGACGCCGAACGCGGCATCATGGCCCGCCTCGACCCCCGCCGCCTCGACGTCATCCTGGCCAACCTGATCGGCAACGCCCTCAAGCACGGCGGCTCCCCGGTCCGTGTCACGGTCCGCGAGGAGGACGAGGCCGTCGTGATCGACGTACGCGACCACGGCCCCGGCATCCCCGAGGACGTCCTCCCGCACGTCTTCGACCGCTTCTACAAGGCCAGCGCCTCCCGCCCACGCTCCGAGGGCAGCGGCCTCGGCCTCTCCATCGCCCTGGAGAACGCCCACATCCACGGCGGCGAGATCACCGCCGCGAACTCCCCCGAGGGCGGCGCCGTCTTCACCCTGCGCCTCCCCCGGGACGAACCGAAGAAGGAGGACTGATGACCCCGCGCCTCACGGCCCTCCTCACCCTGGCGGCCATAACCCTGGCCGGCTGCGGCATACGGTCCACGGAAGTCCCCACCAACTTCGGTCCGGCCCCCTCCCGCGTCCACTGCTCACTCTCAGAACCGGACGCCTCCCCCCGAGCCACCCGCGGCCTCCCGGTCCAGGTCTTCCTGCTCTGCGGCTCCCAGCTGGTCGCGGTGGACCGCACGATCCGCGTCCCCGACGGCACGGCCGACGCGGCCCGCCGCGTCCTGGTGGCCCAGGGCCTTCTCGAGGAACTCCAGGCAACGCCCTCCCCGGCCGAGAAGGAGGCCGGCTACACCACAGACCTCCGAGGCCCGATGGACGTGACAGGCCCTCGCAGAAACGACCCGGACGAAACCCTGCGCCTGACAACCGCCCCATCCACCCTCACCAGCTACGCCCTCGCCCAGATCGTCTGCACGCTCTCGGACTCCGCGGCGGCAGAGGGCGACGGCTCGGTCATCCTGGGCGGCCCCACGGGCACCCCCCGCCGCTACGAGTGCACGGACGAGGTCCGCACCCGCCCCGGCACCACCGAGCCCCCGTCGACCGAGGTGGCGACGGCCTGACACCCGCGTACGGCGGTGAGGGGCCGGGGTGGGGGGTGCCCGCCCGCAGCGTCCGGCGTCAAGAAGACAGCACAGGTCATCCACCCGAGCCGCCGGACCGAGGACGGACCCCCCCCACCCCGGCCCCGCCTCATGACGCACCCGCAGGCGCGAGACGCACCCCCACGAACCCGAGGATGCGCCGCAGGCATCACACCGCCCCCCGAAACCGCCCGTGTGGCAGACACCTCACCCCACCCCCACCCCACCCGGAACCGATCCCACCGAAGACGGCGTCTTGGGGATCGTGCAGCGTCAAGGCTCCATCGGCGGCAGCGCCGTGATCCGCGTCCGCGCGACAGGAGGCATCCTCCTGGTCGCCCACCTTGCGTTCGTCGCCTGGCTCACGCTGCGCCCCCTGGACGTCCCCTGGGTGATGCCCGCCAACCTCCAGCCCTTCGCCGGCATCCAGGCCGACCTGGCCCTCGGCTGGCGCGAGGCGACGAGGTGCATCGTCGAGGGCCTGGCCCTCCTGGCCCCCCTCGGTGTCCTGCTCCCGATGGCCCACGGCAGGACGACATCGTCCCCCCTGGGCTCCCTGGCCCGCACCACGACAACGGCCGCCCTGATCTCCCTGGCCATCGAACTGCTCCAGACCGGAGTCCCCGGCCAGATGGTCGACGTCGACTCGCTCCTGCTGAACACGCTGGGCGTGGCACTGGCCCACACCGCCGTGGTCCCCGCGGCCCGAGCCCGCCTCCGCCGCGGCTCCCCGAGGAGCCACCGCGTCCCGGTACTCCAGGAGGAACCGTCTCAGGGTCGTACCCCGACGATCCCCAGGGTCGGGATGGCCCCGTAGCACGACGCTTCACCCTGTTTGTCCTCGTAGCGTTGAGGTCAGTGGAAGAGAGAGACCACTCGGAGGGCCCACCCAGGAGCCACCGACACCGACCGACGCTCGCGAAGGAGCCGCACCATGACCGCGCTCGCCCGACCCACCCACGGCCGCATGATCGGCGGAGTGTGCGCCGCGCTGGCGCGACGCTTCGGCACGTCCGCCACGACGATGCGCGTGATCTTCCTGGTCTCCTGCCTCCTGCCGGGCCCGCAGTTCCTGCTCTACATAGCCCTGTGGCTCCTGCTGCCATCGGAAGAGAAGGCAGCCAAGACAAACACGGCCTGGTAGAAACCCACATCCCCCTCCCACCGGGAAACCCGGCGAGAGGGGGATCCCCTCTGTGAAAACACACAACACACAACACGTCACACAGCCACGACGGCCCCCCGAGCCCGAGCCGCCCGAGTCCCCAGCAAGGTGATCGCCACGACCCCGACGACGGCCAGCAGCCCGACCCCGACGGTCCCGCCCCAGCCCCCCGCGTGGAAGGCGACGGCCCCGACGGTGCTGCCCGCGCTGGACCCGATGTAGTAGGCGGACTGATACAGCGCCGAAGCCTGCGCACGCCCGTGCGTGGCGGTCTTGCTGACCGCGGACGACGCCACAGCGTGCCCCGCGAAGAACCCGGCGGTGATCAGCACGAGCCCCAGCAGTACGAGCGGCAGCGACCCCGCCAGGGTCGCGAGCAGCCCCACCGCCGTAGTCGCTGCACCCGCGTACAGAGCCCCACGCCGCCCGAGCCGGTTCACGAGCCGCCCCGCCGTGGAGGCGGAGACGGTGCCGACCAGATAGACAAGGAAAATCGAACCGACGATGCCCTGGGGCAGCGAGAACGGCGCCTCGGTGAGCCGGTACCCGATCACGGTGTAGACGCCGCCGAAGACGGTCATGAACAGCGCGCCGATGGCGTACAGCCGCCGCAGCAGCGGGTCGGAGAGATGGTCGCGCACGGTCCGCACCAGCACACGGGGCCGCAGCGACCCGGGCGTGAAATGCCGCGGCGCAGGAAGCAGCAGCCGGAAGGCGACCGCGCAGGCCACGGCGAGGGCGCCGATGACGCCGACGGCGACACGCCAGCCCCACTCCTGGGCGACCCAGCCGGTGATGACACGGCCGCTCATGCCGCCGACGCTGTTGCCCGCGACGAACAGCCCGATCGCCGTGATCAGCGCCTTGGGCCGTACTTCTTCGGCGAGGTACGCGGTCGCGGAGGCCGGCAGACCGGCCAGCGCGGCGCCTTGGACGGCCCGGAGCACGACGAGCGCGGTCAGGTTGGGCGCGAACGGCACGGCGACACCGACGGCGACCGCGACGGCGAGGGAGCCCGTCATGACGGTACGGCGGCCGTACCGCTCGGAGAGGGCGCTCATGGGGAGTACGAACAGGGCCAGTCCGCCGGTCGCGGCCGCCACCGCCCAGCTGGCCTGGCTCGCCGCGACCCCGAACTCGTCGGAGATCAGCGGCAGAAGGGCCTGCGTGGAGTAGAGGAGGGCGAAGGTCGCCACACCGGCGAGGAAGAGGGCGAAGCTCATCCGGCGGTATCCGGGACCGCCCGGAGCCATACGGGAGTCGACGACGGGGGCTGCGGGGGCGGCGACCACGGGAGTGGACGCCTCGGTACTGGCGGGAGGCATGCTTCGAAGTTACGTACGCCGTCACTGATCCGTCCAATGCATGGATTCGCCATAATCGTTCCCATGGCGCATCAGCACAGTTCACGAGGTCGGCTGTCACCGTTCAGTGACACAGAAGACATGGCCGACATGTCCCGGCTGCTGGCGCCCCGCCTCGCGTACTTCGCCGGGGTGGCGCGCACCGAGCACGTCACCAGGGCCGCGCGCGAGATGGGCGTACCGCAGTCGACGCTGTCGCGGGCCATGGTCCGTCTGGAGCAGGATCTCGGGGTGGACCTGTTCGCGCGGCACGGCCGGACGGTGTCGCTGACGCCCGCGGGCCGCACGTTCCTGGCCTCGGTGGAGCGCGCCCTGGCCGAGGTGGAGCGCGCGGCGGAGGAGGTCCGCGCCGACGCCGACCCGGCGACCGGAAAGGTGGCCTTCGGCTTCCTGCACACGATGGGCGCGGAGACGGTGCCGGGCCTGCTGCAGGCGTTCCGGGCCGACCACCCCCGGGTCCGCTTCAGCCTGGTGCAGAACTACGGCGAGGCGATGCTGGAGGGCCTGCGGGCCGGGGAGCTGGACCTGTGCCTGACGTCGCCGGTGCCGGACGCCCCCGACCTGGTGGCCCGCCGCCTGGACGAACAGAAACTGCGCCTGGTGGTGCCCGCCGACCACCGTCTCGCCACCCGCAGACGCATCCGGCTGGCGGAGGCGGCGGAGGAGAACTTCGTGACGCTGGAGCCCGGCTACGGCCTGCGCCGCATCACGGACGACCTGTGCCGGGAGGCAGGCTTCCGGCCGCGCATCGCCTTCGAGGGCGAGGAAGCGGAGACCCTCAGGGGCCTGGTGGCGGCAGGGCTGGGCGTAGCGCTGCTCCCCCCGCCGGCTGTACCCCGCCCAGGGGTGCGGGAGCTGACGGTGACGGCACCGAGGGCGGCACGGGAGATCGGCGTGGCCTGGCTGGCGGACCGCCCGGACACGCCGCCGGTGGCGGCGTTCAAGAAATTCTTGCTCTCCCGCAGAGGCACACTGCTCCCATAGTCAACCCGCACCCCAGCCCCGAACAGAAACCACCCCAAACACAAATCAAATCGCACCCCAGCCCACCCGCACCCTCCCCCCCTACCGCCGCAACGACTTCCCGAACCCCGAGGCAAGCGGCATCCGCAACCCCAACGGCGGCGGAGCCGCGAACGCATCGACAACAGGCCGCGAGAACACGGCCCCGAACAGCGCGCCCATGACGAAGTCCTCGGCCAGCGCCAGCACTTCGTCCCGATGCTGATGCAACCGATGCCGATCGGAATGGACTTCGAACCGGCACACCTCCCGGTTCGCCTTCTTGGCCCGCGCCGCCAGCCGGAAGGACAGCTCGGGATCGGTCCGCTCGTCGTTCGTGCCGTGCACGATCATCACGCGCCGCCCGGCGAGCTGCTTCACCGGTTCGGGCGAGCCCGCCCCGTCCTCGTCCGGCAGCCAAGGGGCGATCGCGAGCACGGAATTGACGGCCTCATGCCCTGCCGCACGCAACGCGGCCCGCCCGCCCATGTCGAGCCCGACGAGACACACGGGCACATCCCCATAGAGCCGTACGACCTCGTCGGCGGCCCACAACGCGTCCCGCATGAGAGAGGCCTCGTCCCCGTTCCACCCGCGACAGCGGTAGTGAACGGCGTGCACGGCGAGCCCGTCCCCCCGCCCGGCCCGAGCGAGCCGGCGCCCCAGTGCACGAACCAACGAGGTGGCCAGCAGCGGCGCGGGTCTGCGGTAAGAGGTCTCGTCCCCGCCCGGGAGCAGCAGAACCACACCGCTCACCGCCGTCGGCTCCGGCCCGACCACCTTGCCCAGCCGGACCCTGCGCACCGGCGTCGCTTGCTGTGCCATGACAGAACAGTGGCAGAAACGAGGGCCCGGGCGACCCGTCCGTGCGGTCACCGTTACGTATCGACGGATGTGTAAAGCGCCGTTCCGGCCGTCCACGCGCCGCACTTCACTTCCCGCACGGAGCCGCACTCTGCACAAAACTCTCCTCCTGCGCGGAGCCGCACTCTCTACGCGCGTAGGCGTTAGAGTGCGGAAATGACGAGCCAGACTGCCCCGAAGGCGCACACCCCGAGCTCGGACCAGATCCGCCGGGCCCCGAAGGTTCTGCTGCACGACCACCTCGACGGCGGGCTCCGCCCCGGCACGATCGTCGAGCTCGCCCGCGAGTCGGGCTACGACCAGCTCCCCGAGACCGACCCCGGAAAGCTCGGCCTGTGGTTCCAGGAGGCCGCCGACTCCGGTTCGCTGGAGCGGTACTTGGAGACGTTCTCGCACACCGTGGCGGTCATGCAGACCCGTGACGCCCTCGTCCGCGTCGCCCGTGAGTGCGCGGAGGACCTCGCGGAGGACGGGGTCGTCTACGCCGAGGTGCGCTACGCCCCGGAGCAGCACCTGGAGGGCGGGCTCACCCTGGAGCAGGTCGTGGAGGCCGTCAACGAGGGCTTCCGGGAGGGCGAGCGGATCGCCCGGGAGAACGGCCACCGCATTCGCGTCGGCGCGCTGCTCACCGCGATGCGGCACGCGGCCCGCTCGCTGGAGATCGCCGAACTCGCCAACTCCTACCGCGACATGGGCGTCGTCGGCTTCGACATCGCGGGCGCCGAGGCGGGCCACCCGCCGACCCGGCACCTCGACGCCTTCGAGTACCTCAAGCGCGAGAACAACCATTTCACGATCCACGCCGGCGAGGCGTTCGGGCTGCCGTCGATCTGGCAGGCCCTCCAGTGGTGCGGCGCCGACCGGCTGGGGCACGGGGTCCGGATCATCGACGACATCCGGGTGCGGGACGACGGCTCGGTGGAGCTCGGACGCCTCGCGTCCTACGTACGGGACAAGCGCATTCCGCTGGAGCTGTGCCCGAGCTCCAATCTGCAGACGGGCGCGGCCGACTCGTACGAGGCGCACCCCATCGGCCTGCTGCGCAAGCTGCACTTCCGGGCCACGGTGAACACGGACAACCGCCTGATGTCCCACACCAGCATGACCCAGGAATTCGAGCATCTTGTCGAGGCGTTCGGTTACACGCTCGACGACATGCAGTGGTTCTCCGTCAATGCGATGAAATCATCGTTCATTCCTTTCGATGAACGGCTGGCCATGATCAATGACGTGATCAAGCCCGGATATGCCGAACTCAAGTCCGAGTGGCTTTTCCGACAGACGAGCTCTACCAGCGGTTCTCCCGACGAGGAGGGCTGACGAGGGGTTCCGCCCGCACAGGGACTGCGGACGCCATTCACAATCCGTCCGCAATTCGATGTTTGCGGCCGGACGGTGGGGGTGTTTACGGTCGAAGAACCGCTCACATCCCCGTTCTCGAAATTCCGAGGTTTTCCATGAAGCAGTCTGCCGCCAAGTCCCTCGGTGTCGCCGCGCTCGGCGCCGCCTTCGCCGCCACGGGCGCGGGTGCCGCCAACGCGGCCCCCGCCGTCCCGGACGCCGGCGCGGCGCTGGACACCGTCACCCGGACGCTCCCGGCCGAGAGCCTGACGCAGGCGGCCCCGAACGCCGCCGAGGGCCTGGCCGGGGGGCAGGAGGCGGTCGCCGCCGGCCTCGCCGCCGCGCAGCCGACCGCCGAGCGGACGCTGGCCGGTGCCCCGACGCTGGCGGCCGGCCCGACGGGCGCGGCCACCGGCCTCCTCGGCGGCCTGCCGGTGGAGAGCCTCCCGGCGCAGGCCCTCCCCACCCAGGGCCTCCCGACGCAGGGCCTGCCCGTGAACGGCGTCCCGCTGGGCTGACCCCGCCGCACGGCCGCACACCATCGGGGCGCACTCATGACATGGGGGTGCGCCCCGATGCCATGCCCGGATGCCACACCACACCCCCGACCCCACACCGCACTCTCGGCCTCACACCACACCCCCGACCTGCGGCTTTCCCCACTCCGGGGGCCATTGTCAGTGGGCTGCGGTAGCTTCCGAAGTGGTGGGGCGCGACGAGGCGTTCCACAGGACGGCCACAGGGGTGGGTGGACGATGAGCGACGGTACGGCGACCACGACGACGGATCTCGACGTCAGGCTGGAGAAGCACCGCGTCGAGCTGACCGGGTACTGCTACCGCATGCTCGGTTCGTCCTTCGAGGCCGAGGACGCGGTGCAGGACACGATGGTGCGGGCCTGGCGCAGCTACGACAAGTTCGAGGGCCGTTCCAGCCTCCGCTCATGGCTGTACCGCATCGCGACGAACGTCTGCCTGGACATGCTGACGGCGGGCAACAAGAGGGCCCGCCCCATGGACCTCACCGAGTCGACGCCGCTCGCACAGGCCGCCCTCTCCCCCCGCCCGGACCACACCTGGCTGGAGCCGGCGCCGGACACCCGGGTGCTGCCCACGACCGACGACCCGGCGGAGGCCGCCGTCGCGAAGGAGTCGGTGCGGCTCGCCTTCATGGCCGCGCTGCAGCAGCTGCCGCCGAAGCAGCGCGCGGTGCTGATCCTGCGCGAGGTGCTGGCGTGGAAGGCGAGCGAGACCGCCGAGCTGCTCGGCACCTCGGTCGCGTCGGTGAACAGCGCGCTGCAGCGGGCCCGGGCCACCCTGGCCGAGCAGCGTCAGCCCGGCGCGGACGCGGCGGTCTCCGACCCGCTGGACGAGGAGCAGCAGAAGCTCCTGGACCGCTATGTCGCCGCCTTCGAGGGGTACGACATGACGGCGCTGACAGAGCTGCTGCACGAGGACGCCATCATGACGATGCCGCCGTTCGACCTGTGGCTGACCGGCGCCGGGGACATCACCGGGTTCATGACGACGATGGGCGCCCCCTGCGCGGGCTCCCGTCTGGTGCCCGTCGAGGTCAACGGGCTGCCGGGGTTCGCCCAGTACAAGCCGGACCCGGAGGCGGGCGGGTTCACGCCGTGGGCGGTGCAGGTCCTGGAGACCTCAGGGGGGCGGATCACCGGGTTCCACTGCTTCCTCGACACCAAGCGCTGGTTCCCGCTCTTCGGGCTGCCCCTCCACCTCGAAGCGGAGGCCGACGAGGTCGAGCAGGGCGTGTAGGGCGGGGTCCGGGTCCCGCAGCCGTATCCGGCCGCCGGCGCGCCGGGCGGTGAGCTGGAGCCGGGCCAGCAGGTCCACGGTCCCCAGGCCGGGCGGGCCGAGCCCGCCGACGTCGCACACCACGACCCTGGAGGGGCAGCCTTCCAGCCGGGCCCGTACGACGGCGCACAGGCCCGTCACCTCGCCCGGGGTGACAGGGCCGGCCAGCACGAGTACCGCGGGTGTCATGGCGTCCACGACCGGTAGACCGGGCCGGGGCTGGTAACTCATCGCGGCACGCGCGCCTGCCGCGATCCGCCGGACGCGCCCGCGTGTCCGCCGGCCGGGATCACATTGACCCGGCGCCCTCCCGCCCCGGAGGGTTGGGTGTATGCCCCACACACCAGTGCCCCCTCGAAGACCGCGCGGCCCGCTCCTCGCGAAGGGGGTCCCGTGCAGGGGGTGTTGACGGGTTTCGCGGTGATCGCGGTGGTGATCGCCGTCGGTTATGTGATCGGCCGGCGCGGCTACCTCGGGGAGCACGGGCGGGACGTGCTGACGAAGCTGGCGTTCCACGTGGCGTCGCCCGCGCTGCTCTTCACCACCCTCGCGGGCACCGACCTCTCGGTGATCTTCTCCAGCCGTCTCCTGGTCACCGCGCTGAGCACGGCCGCCGCGGCCGGGGTCTTCGTGGCGGTCGCCGCCGTGCGGCGCTGGGGCGTGGGCCGCACCACGATCGGTGCTCTGTGCTCCAGCTACGTGAACTCCGGCAACCTCGGCATCCCGATCGCCGTGTACGTCCTCGGAGACGCGTCGCTGGTGGCCCCGGTGCTGCTGTTCCAGCTGGTCGGGGTCACACCGGTCGCGCTGACGATCCTCGACCTCTCCGGTGGCGGCGCGAAGGGCCCGCTGTGGCACCGCCTGCTGACACCGCTGCGGAACCCCATCGCACTGGGCTCGCTCGCGGGCGTGGCGGTGTCGGCGACGGGGCTGCGGATCCCGGCACCCGTCCTGGACCCGCTGACGCTGATCGGCGGCATGTCGGTCCCCGCGGTCCTTCTGGCCTTCGGCATCTCCCTGTGCGGCAGCACGATGCCCGGTCGGGGCCCCGACCGGCACCCGGTGTTCCTCTCGGTGGCGCTGAAGTCCCTCGGCCAGCCCGCCGCGGCCTGGGCCCTGGCGGCGGGCGTCTTCGGCCTGCGGGGCGCGTCCCTGCTGGACGTGGTGGTGACCTCGGCCCTGCCCGCCGCACAGAACCTGTACACGTACGCGTCGAGCTACCGGGTGGCCGAACGCCTGGCCCGCGACTCGATCCTGCTCTCGACGGTGCTCTCGGTACCGGTCCTGGTAGCGGTGGCGGCGCTCCTGGGCTGAGCGTCAGTCGACGGGGAGCTCACCGGTGTCGATCGTCACGCCGAAGGGGTCCGGCAGCGTGATCGGGTCGCCGAACTTGACCGCCCTCAGCACCCGGTAGACGTCCCCCTTGGGTTCCCCGAACAGCGTGGCGGTCGGGCCGCCCGGAGCCCAGCGGTCGACGAGCAGGTAGAGCGGGATACCGGCGGTGGCGTATGCGGCGGGCTTGCTGACGCGGTCGTGCTGGGCGTTGGACCGGGAGGTCACCTCGACGACGAGTTCGGCCAGGGCCGCCGGGATGTGGGACTCCGCCTCCGCGCGTTCCCCGACGGGCGCCACGAGCAGGTCCGGGATGAACATGCCCAGGCAGGACGGCACCGAGATGGCCGACCTCTGGAACATCCTCCGGTCGTCCGGGATCACGGAGTAGAGGAGACGCTGAACGCGCTCCACGATGAGGTGGTGACGGGGCTCCCGAGCAGGCGAGACGGTGATGATCCCCTCGATGATCTCCACTCTGCTGCCCTCGGGCCAGTCCATCGCCTCCCAGAACCGTACGAGGTCGTCCCACCGCTGGTCGGGATCCTCGCTGACGGTGAGTGCCCACATGGTCGTCTCCCCTCGATGTGGCACCGATCGCACCATGCCGAACGGGACCGGCGGTGGTCCACCGATCCCGTTCACCCGAAAGGGAAACCGCCTGGTCAGGCGATACGTTCCAGCACCACCGGCGACGCCGTGAAGTCGGTGCCGGCCGGGCTGACGTCGTACGAGCCCTCCACCGCCTGGAGCGCGTATTCGAAGCGCTCCGGGGTGTCCGTGTGCAGGGTGAGCAGGGGCTGGCCCGCGGTCACCGTGTCGCCGGGCTTGGCGTGCATCTCGACGCCGGCGCCCGCCTGCACCGGGTCCTCCTTGCGGGCGCGTCCGGCGCCCAGACGCCAGGCGGCGACGCCGATGTCGTAGGCGTCGAGGCGGGTGAGGACACCGGAGGCGGGGGCCGTGACGACGTGCTGCTCGCGCGCGACGGGCAGTTCGGCGTCCGGGTCGCCGCCCTGCGCCGCGATCATGCGCCGCCAGACGTCCATGGCGGAGCCGTCGGCGAGGGCCTTCGCCGGGTCGGCGTCCTTCAGCCCGGCGGCCGCCAGCATCTCGCGGGCCAGGGCGATGGTCAGCTCGACCACGTCGGCGGGGCCGCCGCCGGCCAGGACCTCGACGGACTCGCGGACCTCGAGCGCGTTACCGGCCGTGAGGCCGAGCGGGGTCGCCATGTCGGTGAGCAGCGCGACCGTCTTCACCCCGTGGTCGGTGCCGAGGCCCACCATGGTGGAGGCCAGCTCGCGGGCGTCCTCGATGGTCTTCATGAAGGCGCCGGTGCCGACCTTCACGTCGAGGACCAGCGAGCCGGTGCCCTCGGCGATCTTCTTCGACATGATCGAGGAGGCGATCAGCGGGATGGCCTCGACGGTGCCGGTGACGTCCCGCAGGGCGTACAGCTTCTTGTCGGCGGGGGCCAGGCCGTCGCCCGCCGCGCAGATCACGGCGCCGGTGGTGTCGAGGACGGACAGCATCTCCTCGTTGGAGAGCAGTGCGCGCCAGCCGGGGATGGACTCCAGCTTGTCGAGGGTGCCGCCGGTGTGGCCGAGGCCGCGGCCGGAGAGCTGCGGGACGGCGGCGCCGCACGCGGCGACCAGCGGAGCGAGCGGCAGCGTGATCTTGTCGCCGACGCCGCCGGTGGAGTGCTTGTCGGCCGTCGGGCGGGACAGCGAGGAGAAGTCCATGCGCTCGCCGCTCGCGATCATCGCGGCGGTCCAGCGGGCGATCTCGCGGCGGTTCATGCCGTTGAGGAGGATCGCCATGGCGAGCGCGGACATCTGCTCGTCGGCGACCTCCCCGCGGGTGTACGCGTCGATGACCCAGTCGATCTGTGCGTCGCTGAGCTCGCCGCGGTCCCGCTTGGTGCGGATGACGGAGATGGCATCCGTCGACAAAACAGCCATGGCTTTCCTTCCGAAGGTGCCAGAAGAGACACGGCCCCTCCAGACGGTCGCGTGAGCGACGCGGAGGGGCCGCACGGGGGGGGTTACTTGCTGAGGTGGTCCGGTCCGAACGCCTGGGGCAGCATCTCCGACAGCGGCAGGATGCCGGCCGGGGTGTCGAGCAGCAGGTCGGGGCCGCCGAACTCGTAGAGCAGCTGGCGGCAGCGGCCGCAGGGCACCAGCGTCCGGCCCTCGCCGTCGACGCACGCGAAGTGCGTGAGCCGTCCGCCCCCGGTGTTCTGCAGTTCCGACACCAGTCCGCACTCGGCGCACAGGCCGAGTCCGTACGAGGCGTTCTCGACGTTGCAGCCGGTGACCGTGCGGCCGTCGTCGACGAGGGCGGCGACTCCGACCGGGAAGCCGGAGTACGGGGCGTAGGCGCGGGACATGGCGTCCCGCGCGGCCTCGCGCAGCCGGTCCCAGTCGACGCCGGAGGGCGCGGCCGGGCTCACTTGCCCTGTCCCTTCCGGTACGGCAGGCCGTCCGCCTTCGGCATCCGCAGACGCTGCGCGGACAGCGTGAGGACGACGAGGGTGACGACGTACGGCGTGGCGGAGACGACCTGGTTGGGCACCTCGTTGGTGGTGGCGTACCAGGTGTAGACGAGGGCGCCGACCACCGCGGTGATCATCGACGGGGCGTACTTCTTGCGGATGACCAGCCAGATGGCGCCGATGATCAGCAGCAGGGCGCCGAGCAGCAGCAGCGCGTGCACGTTGGTGGAGCCGCCGCGCAGGTTGAGGCTGTCGGTGTAGCCGAACAGGCCGGCGCCGAGGGCGAGGCCGCCCGGCATCCAGTTGCCGAAGATCATCGCGGCGAGGCCGATGTAACCGCGGCCGCTGACCTGGCCCTCCAGATAGAAGGGGTTGGCGACGATGGAGAGGAAGACGCCGCCGAGGCCGGCCAGACCGCCGGAGATGATCACGGCGATGTACTTGTACTTGTAGACGTTGACGCCGAGGGACTCGGCGGCGATCGGGTTCTCGCCGCAGGAGCGCAGCCGCAGACCGAAGGCGGTCCGCCACAGGATCCACCAGGTGGCCGGGATCAGCGCGACGGCGATCAGGGTCAGCCAGGACACGTTGGTGACGAGGCCGCCGAGCAGGCCGGCGATGTCGGAGACGAAGAACCAGCCGTTGTCGTTCAGGTCCCGCAGGCCGTCGGAGAGGCCCGGCACGGTGAAGTGGCCGAGGGTCTCGACCGCCGGGGACTGCTTGGCGGAGCCGCCCGCGTGGCCCTCGAAGGCGAGGGGCGCGAGGTAGCGGGTGATGCCGAGCGCGAGGATGTTCAGCGCCACACCGGAGACGATGTGGTTGACCCGGAAGGTGACGGTGGCGATGGCGTGCAGGACGCCGCCGATGCAGCCGCCGGCGATGCCGACGACGACGCCGGTCCAGGGACCCCACTGGAAGCCGGCCCAGGCGCCGAACCAGGTGCCGAGGATCATCATGCCCTCGAGACCGATGTTGACGACGCCGGCCCGTTCGGCCCACAGACCGCCGAGACCGGCGAGGCCGATCGGCACGGCGAGCTGGAGCGCGGTGGACATCTGGCTGACGTTGGTGATGCCGTCGGCGCCGGTGATGATGCGGACGATCGAGGTCAGTGCCAGGGCTCCGGCGATGACCAGCAGCAGCACCTGCCAGGAAAGTCGGCGGCCGGTCGGCGCCGCGGGCTGCAGCGAGGGCTGGTTGACATCAACCGCTGAGGTCGGGGCAGTCATCGGCCAGCCACCTCCTTCGTGGTGTTGTTGTCGGCGCCGAGGACGTGACCGGCTGCCAGTTCGGCGCCGACCCGGCGCTGCTGGCGGCGCAGGCCCCACTCACGGACGGCCTCGTAGGAGACGACGACCGAGAGGACGATCAGGCCCTGCATGATGACCGCGATCTCCTTGTCGTAGCCGTGGAAGTCCAGCTCGGGGGACGCCTTGTCGAGCCAGGCCCACAGCAGGGCGGCGAACGCGATACCGACGGGGCTGTTGCGGCCGAGCAGCGCGATGCCGATGCCGAGGAAGCCGATGCCGGTGGGGAAGTTCAGGCTGTACGTGTGGGTGTCGCCGAGCAGGATCGGCAGGCCGGCGAGGCCCGCGATGCCGCCGGAGAGCAGCATGGCCGTCAGCACCATGCGCTTGGGGTCGACGCCGCTGGCCGCGGCGGCGGTCTCGGAGGCGCCGGAGGCGCGCAGGTCGAAGCCGAAGCGGGTGCGGTTGAGGACGACCCAGTAGCCGATGCCGAGGAGCACGGCGAGGAAGACCAGGCCGTAGATCTCGCCGGCGTCGCCGACGGGGATGCCGGAGACCCAGCCGGACTCGTGCATCTCGCCGGTGGTGTTGTTGTTGCCGACCTTGACGCCGAAGACGTTCGGCAGCCACAGGTAGGCGATGACGGAGGTCGCGATCGCGTTGAGCATGATCGTCGCGACGACCTCGCTGACGCCCCGGGTGACCTTCAGGACACCGGCGATACCGGACCAGAAGGCGCCGGTGAGGACGGCGGTGAGGAGGAGAAGCGGGACCTGGAGGCCGGCCGGGAGGTTGGCGTGGGCGCCGACGACGGCGGCCATCATGGCGGCGAGCTGGTACTGGCCGTCGACACCGATGTTGAACAGGTTCATCCGGAAGCCGATGGCGACCGCGAGGGCCGCGATGTAGTACAGCGACGCCTGGTTGATGATCAGCACCTGGATGTCGGAGAAGCCGAGCTGCTCGAACATCAGGGTGTACGGCTCGACCGGGCTCTTGCCCGAGGCGATCAGGACGATCGCGCTGAGCACGAAGGCCACGGCCAGCGCGATGACCGGTCCGGCCACCGCGAGGAGCACGCGCTCCTTGTCGAACTTCTTCATCAGCGTGCCTCGTCTTCGCCGGACTCGGGAGACTTGCTCAGGTCGGGAGTCCCGGGGGTCGTGTCGTCGTCTTCGAGGTGCCCGGTGGCGGCACCCGTCATCGCCGAGCCCAGCTGCTCCGGGGTGATGGTGGCCGGGTCGGCATCCGCGACCAGCTTGCCGTTGTAGATCACGCGGAGGGTGTCGGACAGGCCGATCAGCTCGTCGAGGTCGGCGGAGATCAGCAGCACGGCCAGGCCCTCGCGGCGGGCCTCGCGGATGTGGTCCCAGATCGCCGCCTGCGCGCCGACGTCGACACCGCGGGTGGGGTGCGCGGCGATCAGGAAGCGCGGCTTGTGGCTCATCTCGCGGCCGACGATCAGCTTCTGCTGGTTGCCGCCGGACAGGGAGGCGGCGGTGACGTCGATGCCGGGGGTGCGGACGTCGTACGCCTCGACGATGCGGCGGGTGTCCTGCTGGGCGGCCTTCGGGTTCAGCCAGACGCCCTTGGCGAGGGGCTCCTCGGTGACATGGCCGAGGATGCGGTTCTCCCAGAGGGGGGCCTCCAGGAGCAGGCCGTGGCGGTGCCGGTCCTCCGGGATGTAGCCGATGCCCTGCTCGCGGCGCTTGCGGGTGGTCCAGCCGGTGATCTCCTCGTCGGCGAGGGTGATCGTGCCCGAGTCGGCGTGCTTGAGGCCGATGAGGGCGTCGACGAGTTCGGTCTGGCCGTTGCCCTCGACACCGGCGATGCCCAGGACCTCGCCCGCGTGGATGGTGAAGCTGATGTCGTCCAGGAGGGCCTTGCCGCCGGCCGCCTCCAGGCGGAGCTTGTCGACGGTGATGACGGGGCGGTCGGTGACCGTGGACTCGGCGGTCTCCGGCGTGGGCAGTTCGCTGCCGACCATCATCTCGGCGAGCTGCTTCGGCGTGGTCTCGGCGGGGACGGCCGTGCCGACGGTGGTACCGCGGCGGATGACGGTGATCTCGTCGGCGACGGAGAGCACCTCGCCCAGCTTGTGGGAGATGAAGATGACCGACAGGCCCTCGGACTTCAGCTCGCGCAGGTTCTCGAAGAGCGCGTCGACCTCCTGCGGCACGAGGACCGCGGTCGGCTCGTCGAGGATCAGGGTGCGTGCGCCGCGGTAGAGGACCTTGAGGATCTCCACGCGCTGGCGGGCGGCGACGCCGAGCTCCTCGACGAGGCGGTCGGGCTCCACGCCGAGGCCGTAGCGCTCGGAGATCTCCTTGATCTTGCGGCGGGCCTTGGCGCCGATGCCGTACAGCTTCTCGCTGCCGAGCACCACGTTCTCGAGGACGGTGAGGTTGTCCGCGAGCATGAAGTGCTGGTGGACCATGCCGATGCCGCGCACGATGGCGTCGGCCGGGGACGAGAAGGTCACCTGCTCGCCGTCGACCGCGATGGTGCCCTCGTCCGGCTTCTGCATGCCGTAGAGGATCTTCATCAGGGTCGACTTGCCGGCGCCGTTCTCGCCGACGAGGGCGTGCACGGTGCCCTTTTTGACGGTGAGGTGGATGTCGTGGTTGGCCACGACGCCCGGGAAACGCTTGGTGATCCCGGCGAGCTCGACGGCGGTCACCTGACCGTTGACCGCCGCGCCGGCCGGAGGGCTGCTGGACGCTTTGATGGCGCACACTCCTGGGGACGGGGGTCGTCTACGCGCGTAGCGCCCCTATGGCCTGAAAAGGGGCCGGCGTACCGCGACAACGGGGTACGGGGAGCGAGCCTCCCCGTACCCCGTCGAGCGGACACAACCCCTGGGGTTACCGCTGCTCAGGGTCTGGCTTCACTCAGCTGGTCTTGACCTTGATCTCGCCGCTGACGATCTTCTCCTTGGCCGTCTTGAGGGCTTCCTGAAGCTCGGCATCGTCCGCGAACTTCGGGTTGGAGTTCGACAGGCTCACCTCACCCGACTTCAGATCGCCACGAACGATACCGGTCTCGGGCTTGCCGTCCTCGACCGACTTCGCCAGGTTGTACACCGCCTTGGCGACGTCCTTCATCGCCGAGGTCAGGATCGAGTCCTTGTACTTGGCGAGCGCTTCCTGGCTGTACTGGTCGGAGTCGACGCCGATCGCCCACACCTTGTTGGCGGCGGCGGCCTCGATGACACCCTGACCGGACAGACCGGCGGCGGCGTAGACGACGTCCGCCTTCTTCTCGATCTGGCCCTCGGCGGCCGACTTGCCCTTGTCGGGGCTGGAGAAGCCACCCTCCTCAGCGGTCTGCGTGAGGTACTGGGTGAGGACCTTGGCCTTGGGGTTGGTGTCCTTGACGCCCTGCTCGAAACCGGCCTGGAACTTGTGGATCAGCGGGATGTCCACGCCGCCCACGAAGCCGACGGTGTTCGTCTTGGTGCTCTTGGCGGCGGCGACACCGGCCAGGTACGACGCCTCCTCCTCGGAGAAGACGAGGTCGGCGACGTTCTTCGCCTCGACGGTGGAGTCGTCGACGATGCCGAAGGTGGTGTTCGGGAACTTCTCGGCGGCGCCCTTGACGGCGGCGGCGTAGGCGTAGCCGACACCGATCACCGGGTTGTAGCCCTGCTTGGCCAGCGACGCGAGGCGCTGCTCCTTGTCGGCGTCCGTCTCACCGTCGGTGGGCTCGACGTCGGCCGTGGTGTAGCCGAAGTCCTTCTTCGCCTTCTCCAGGCCCGCGTACGCGGCGTCGTTGAAGGACTGGTCGCCCTTGCCGCCGACGTCGTACGCGATGGCGAGACCCTTGTCCCCGCCCTTCGAACCCTCCGAGGAGGACTCGGTGGAGGTGCCGCCGCAGGCGGAGAGAGCGAGGGCCAGAGAGGCGGTCGCTGCGCCCGCGACCGTGATCCGGGAAATCCGGCGCATGTCGTGTGACTCCTAGTCGTACTAGCGCCGGGACGGTACAGCCTTGGGACAGCTTGCAGCTACGGCGCTGGCTTCCGCCGCAGAGTAACGCGCGTAGACCTGCCAGGAAACCCCTTCTGTCCACCTTGTTATAGGCCCGTGGCCAACCGCGTGCGCGGGGCGCTCCGAGGGCCCGCGACCGGGGCCGGCGGGTGGCCGAGGGTGACCGGCGCGTCACTCGCACGCGGGGGCGGGAACGGCGAGCGGGCGGGCACCCGAGGGATGCCCGCCCACTGAACGCCCGTACGGCCGAACTGCCGTACGACCGCGACTACTCGGTCTTGACCTTGATGGTGCCGTCGATGATGCCTTCCTTGGCCTTGTCGACGGCCTCGGCCAGACCCGGGATCTTCGCGAACTCGGGGTTGGAGTCCGACAGGCCCACGCCGTCGACCTTGAGGTCGAAGGTCTGCGTGCCGGTCAGCGGCTCACCGTCGTGGACGGACTTGGCCAGCGTGAACACGGCACCGCCGACGTCCTTCAGGGCGGACGTCAGGATCGAGCCCTTGTAGTTGGCGAGAGCCGCCTGCTTGTACTGGTCGGAGTCGACGCCGATCGCCCAGACCTTGGCCTTGGACGCGGCCTCGATGACGCCCTGGCCGGAGAGGCCGGCGGCGGCGTACTCGACGTCCGAGCCCTTCTCGATCTGGCCCTCGGCGGCGGCCTTGCCCTTGTCGGGGCTGGAGAAGCCACCCTCCTCGGCGGTCTGCGTCAGGTACTGCGACAGGACCTTCACCTTGGGGTTGGTGTCCTGCACGCCCTGCTTGTAACCGGCCTCGAACTTGTGGATCAGCGGGACGTCGACACCGCCGACGAAGCCCACCGTGTTCGTCTTGGTGGCCTTGGCCGCCGCGACGCCGGCCAGGTAGGAGGCCTCCTGCTCGGCGAAGACGAGGGAGGCGACGTTCTTGCCCTCGACCACGGAGTCGACGATGCCGAAGGTGGTCTTCGGGTACTTCTTGGCCACGGCCTCCATCGCGGGACCGTAGGCGAAGCCGACGCCGATCACCGGGTTGTAGCCCTGCTTGGCCAGCGAGGAGAGCCGCTGCTCCTTGTCGGCGTCCGTCTCGCCCTCGGTGGGCTCGATGTCGGCCGTCTTGTAATCGAACTCCTTCGCCGCCTTCTGCAGGCCGGCGTAGGCGGCGTCGTTGAAGGACTGGTCGCCCTTGCCGCCGATGTCGTAGGCGATGGCGAGACCCTTGGAGTCGCCGCTGCCGTCGCTTCCGCTGCCGCTGTCACTGCTGGTACCACCACACGCCGTGGCAGCGAGCGCGATCGACGCGACCCCCACCGCGACACTGGTCAGTTTGGATGTCCGACGCATCGTGAAGTCCCCATTCTCCAAGCCCCGCAGTGGGTGCTGGGTTCGGCGCACATTAACGCGCGTAGACACTCCTGGGAACGGGGTTTCGCCGTGCCGTTATCCATTCGTGCCGATGGCCGGTTACGTCCTTGTGAACCACCGGATCGAAAGGCACGCATGGGGCGATCGCACCCACGGGTGCCTTCCGCGCGACAGCACTCCGGACCGCCCGCCATGGCCCAGACTCCCCCCGGCTCCGGCGGGTCGCAAGCGGAGTGGGCGAGACGGGTGGCGGGGTGTCCGGGGGCGTGCTCCGGGGCCGTGTTCCGGGCGCCGGGCTCAGCGGGTCGCGTCGAGCAGGGCCGCCGCCGTGAACAGCTCCACGCCGACCGTGATGGCCGACTCGTCGACGTCGAAGTCGCCCTGGTGCAGGTCGCGGCCGATCCTGTCGCCCGGGTGGCGGACGCCGAGACGGGCCATGGCGCCGGGGACGTGCTCCAGGTACCAGGAGAAGTCCTCGCCGCCGAGGCTCTGCTCCGTGGACTCGACGGAGTCGGCGCCGCGCCGGGCGGTCATCGCGTCGCGGAGCAGCTCGGTGGAGTCGGCGTCGTTGACGACGGGCGGGACGCCCCGCACGTAGTTGATCTCCGACTTGGCGCGGTGCAGGTTGGCGACCTCGTCGATCGCGGCGACGACCAGGTCGGGGGCCTGCCGCCAGGTGTCGAGGTCGAGGCAGCGCACGGTTCCGGCCACCTCGGCGTGCTGCGGGATGACGTTGGGCGCGTGCCCGGACTCGACGCGGCCCCAGGTCACCGACAGCCCGCTGCGGGCGTCGACGCGACGGGCGACGATCGCCGGCACGTCGGTGACGACACGGGCGACGGCGGTGACGAGGTCGGTCGTCAGATGCGGACGGGCGGTGTGTCCGCCGGGCCCGGCCAGGGCGATCTCGAGGCGGTCGCAGGCGGAGGTGATGGGGCCCTCGCGCAGTCCGATCCGGCCCGCGTCCACCTTCGGGTCGCAGTGCAGGGCCAGGAACCGGCCCACCCCGTCGAGCACGCCGTTGGCGATGGCCTCGACGGCGCCGCCGGGGAGGACCTCCTCGGCGGGCTGGAACAGCAGCCGGACCGGCCGGGGCAGCTGTCCGCGCCGCTCCAGCTCGGCCAGGACGAGCCCGGCGCCGAGGACGACGGTGGTGTGCACGTCGTGGCCGCAGGCGTGGGCGCGGTCGGGCACGGTGGAGCGGTAGGCGCACTCACTCTTCGTGTCCGGGATGGGGAGCGCGTCGATGTCGCCGCGCAGCGCGAGCATGGGGCGTCCGCCGTCCCACTCGCCGATGTCGCAGACGAGGCCGGTGCCGCTCGAGAGGACGCGGGGTTTCAGGCCGGCCTTCTCCAGGCGGGCCTTGATCGCCGCGGTCGTTCTGAACTCTTGATTGCCGAGCTCAGGGTGCATGTGGAGGTCGCGCCGGAACTCGATGAGCTCGGCGCGCAGCGCTTCCGGCAAGGTGCCGGGGAGTGCTGATTCTCCGGTTTGGTCGGCCTCGGACTCTGCGGACATCAGTTGGTTCACCCTCTGAAGGGTAGGACGCCGAGGCGGCCAACTGACCCTCGATCAACAAAACTTCAACCCGTTCGGGGAAGAAAATCTGGCCGTCCGACGCGTAGGTATTGATTTAGGTGGGTAAACTCACGCGTTTTTCACCGAGCCGGTCCTTGTGGTCGACGCAGTGTGACGACGACACGGGCGGCCCATACTCCACGGATACCACGCCGCGGACAGAACTGTCGGTTGTGTTCACCTGTCGGGACCGGACGCTCCGCGGGAAGCGCCGGACAGGGGGCTCGGCGGCGGCCTAAGGGTTGTCCCGTAATGCCCGGTGGATCAGCGCGCGGCGTCAGATGCGGTGCATCGCAAGGCGGAGGGTCGTCCGCATACTGGATGTATGCGGAGGACCCGACCACGCGGCGAGGTGCCGTAGCTGTCGTCGCGCGCCCGCCGGGAATGACGGGACAGCCCTTAGGGTCGCCGGGTGCCAGCCGATTTTCTGGAGGCCACGCGGGCCTCGTACGACACCATCGCCGCCGCCTACACGGACCGCTTCCCGAACCGGCCGGGCGACTGGCATCCGCTGGACCGGTCGCTGATCGGCGCGTTCGCCGGGCTGGCGGCCGTGCACGCCCCGGCTCCGGTGGCCGACCTCGGCAGCGGTCCGGGGGCGGTCACCGCGCATCTGCACGGGCTCGGCCTCACGGTCTTCGGGGTCGACCTGTCCCCCGGCATGGTGGCCCTGGCCCGGCGCGCGCATCCCGCGCTGCGTTTCCACATCGGCTCGATGACGGCGCTGGACCTGCCGGACGGGACGCTGGGCGGGATCGTCGCCGCGTACTCGCTCATCCATGTGCCCGACGAGCATCTGGCGGACGCGTGCGGCGAGATGGCGCGGGTGCTGCGGCCGGGGGCGCCCGTGCTGCTGGTGTTCCAGTCCGGGGATGCCGGGGGGCGGATGCGCCTGTCCGAGCGGTTCGGGCGGGACGTCGATCTCACCTACCACTGGCGGACCCCGGAGACCGTCGCCGAGCGGCTGGCGGAGGCCGGGTTGTGGGTGACGGCTCGGGTGCTGCGGGAGCCCGTCGGCGAGGAGAAGCGCCCGCGGGCCTTCCTCCTCGCCGAGAAGCCCATGGGGCTCACCCCGCGCTGATCGCCGCCAGACGGTGCACGTCGCGTGCGGTGCCGGTGACGCCCGACAGGAAGCCCTCGGCGCGGGGTGAGGCGTGGGCAGTCAGCCACGCCGGGTCGATGTCGCACACGGCGACCCGGACGCCTGTGCCGGCCAGCGCGAGCGGCAGGGTGTGCACGACGGTCGACGGGAAACTCAGGACCGTACGGCCGATCGGGCCGCGGCGGGCGATCAGCTCCAGCGGGAGGTCGGGGCGGACGACCTCCAGTCCCGTCTCGACCGCCAGCCGGTGCAGTTTCTCGGCGCTCTCGCGGCGGTGGGCGAAGTAGCGGGTGGCGCCGTGCGCGGCGGCCAGGGAGCGGACGGCCCGCAGATACCGGTCGCCGTCCACCACGCCGGTCTCGACGAGGGACGTGCCGACCAGGTCGGCGCCCTTGGTGATACGGGGCGGCCCGAACCGTTCACGGGTCCAGGCGAAGGTGTTCGCCGTGACCGTCACGCCGGGCGGGGTCTCGGTGACCGGCATGGACGAGAAGACCTCGACGGTCCGGCTGCCGCCGGGGGTGAGGCGTCTGCGGGCGACCGCCGACACCGGCGCGAACAGCAGGTCGCGCGGGCCGGGGCGCCCGCCCTTGCGGTGCCAGCGGACCAGGCGTTCGCCGCGGGCGAGCTGCGCCACGAACTCCATGGTGGCGGTGCCGTCGTCGACGACGACGAGGGCCCGGGCGCCGGTGATCGTCAGCAGCAGCTGGACGTACCGGGAGAAGGGGTCGCCGAGGACGATCCGCTCGGCTCGGCGCAGCAGGCCGGCGAGCCCGCCGATGGTCCGGAAGGGTGCCGTGGCACCGCCCCGGGCCTCCTCCCAGCGGATGGTGTGGCCCTCGGTGCGGGCCAGTTCGGCCGTCCTGCGGAGCTGACCGCGGGTCATGGGGTCGGTCGGGGACAGTACGACGAGGGTGAGCCCCGCGCCGGGCGCGTGGGCGTGGGCCCACTCCAGCACGTTCAGGAGCTGTACCGGGCTCTCGACGAACGCGAGAGTGGAGTGGCCGGCGTTCCCGGCGCGGCGGCTCATCGGCGTGACCGTCCCCTGCCTCGTGGTGTCCGGGTTCAGACCGCGACCGGTTCGCCGGCCGCTGCGGCGATCTCCGCCTCGGCGACCACGCCGGAGACGCGGCGGAGCTTCTTCATGGGGCCGAGCTCGGAGTCGTAGACCTTCTTCACGCCGTCACCGAGGGACGCCTCGATGGTGCGGATGTCCCGGACCAGTCGGGTGAGGCCCTGCGGTTCGACGGAGGCGGCCTGGTCGGAGCCCCACATGGCGCGGTCCAGGGTGATGTGCCGCTCGACGAAGGCGGCGCCGAGGGCGACGGCGGCGAGCGTGGTCTGCAGACCGGTCTCGTGGCCGGAGTAGCCGATCGGGACGTTCGGATACTCCTTCTCCAGCGTGTTGATCACGCGGAGGTTCAGCTCCTCGGCCTTGGCCGGGTAGGTCGAGGTGGCGTGGCACATCAGGATGTTGTCGGAGCCGAGGACCTCGACGGCGTGCCGGATCTGGCGCGGGGTGGACATGCCGGTGGAGAGGATGACCGTACGGCCCGTCGCGCGCAGTTCGCGCAGCAGTTCGTCGTCGGTCAGGGAGGCAGAGGCCACCTTGTGGGCGGGCACGTCGAACTTCTCCAGGAAGGCGACGGCCTCGGTGTCCCACGGGGAGGCGAACCAGGCGATGCCCTTCTCCCTGCAGTATTCGTCGATCTGCCGGTACTCGTCCTCGCCGAACTCGACGCGGTGCCGGTAGTCGATGTACGTCATCCGGCCCCAGGGGGTGTCGCGTTCGATGTCCCACTGGTCGCGGGGGGTGCAGATCTCGGGGGTGCGCTTCTGGAACTTGACGGCGTCGCAGCCGGCTTCGGCGGCCACGTCGATCAGCTTGAAGGCGTTCTCCAGCTCGCCGTTGTGGTTGATGCCGATCTCGCCGCAGATGTAGACGGGGCGGCCGGGGCCGACCTCGCGCGAACCGAACGTACGCAGACGGGAGTTGGTGCTCATCAGAGGATTCCTCACTTGGGCTTACTTGGGGAGGGAGTCGAGGGAGGGGCCGAGGATCCAGCCGGCGATCTCCCGGATCGCGCCGTCGCCACCGGGGGCGGTGGTGACCGCGCGCGCGGCGCCGCGGACGACGTCGTGGGCACTCGCGACCGCCACGGGCCAGCCGGCGAGGGCGAAGCACGGGAGGTCGTTGACGTCGTTGCCGACGTAGAGCACGCGCTCGGGCGCGATGCCCTGTTCCTCGCACCACTGCTTGAGGGCGAGGTCCTTGCGGTCGACGCCGTGCAGCACGGGGATCCGCAGCTTGCGGGCGCGGGCGGCGACGACCGGGTTCTGTTCCGTGGACAGGATCAGCAGCTTCAGGCCGCTCCTGCGGAGGGCCGCGATGCCGAGGCCGTCGCCGCGGTGCACGGCGACGAACTCCCGCCCGTCGGAGTCGATCAGCACCCGGTCGTCGGTCTGGGTGCCGTCGAAGTCCAGGACGACCGCGTCGATGTCGGCGGCGGTCGGCAGCGAACCGACCCCGCCTGCGTCGAGGAGGGGGGCCAGTGCGCGGGCGCGGGCCAGGTCGTGCGGGTCGTCGATCTCCAGGACGCGGGCCGGGTCGGTGCGGACCAGTTCGGTGCGGCCGAAGAAGCGGTGACCGTGCTTGCGGAAGCCGGCCGCGTCCATGGCGTAGGCGGCGCCGGTCTCCAGGAAGTCCTCGGGGCGGTCCTGGCGGCGCGGGCGGTGGGACGGGTCGTGGTTGACGCCGTGGCCGCCGCCCCCGGTGGACTCGCCGGACGCGTCGGTCTCTTCTGTCTCGCGCCACACGAAGCCGTGGAAGGGTGCCACGGTGACGGCGGTGTCGGCGCCGTTCTCGGCGACCGCGGCGGCGACCTTCTCGATGTCGTCGCGGACGAGGAACGGGCTGGTGCACTGCACGAGCAGGACCACGTCGACGGGGGCGCCGTGCAGCGCCTCATGGGTGTCCAGGGCGTGCAGGACCGCCGCCTCGGAGGTGGCGGTGTCCCCGGCGATCGCGGCGGGCCGCAGTACGACCTCGGCGCCGGCCTGCCGGGCGGCTTCGGCGATGGCCCGGTCGTCGGTGGAGACGACGACGTCGGTCACCAGCCGGCTCGCCCGGCAGGCGCGCACCGCGCGGGCCACCAGCGGGACTCCGCCGACCGGGGCGAGGTTCTTCGCGGGCACGCCCTTGGAGCCGCCGCGTGCGGGGATCACGGCGAGCACCCGGCGGGTCGAGGTGCCGTGGCCCGTGGCCGGGTCGGACATGGTTTCTCCTTGTCGATGGGGGCGTCCTCGGGCGCTCACAGCTCGCCCATCCGCCGGATCACGGGGGCGACGCGCTGCACGCCGTGCCGGTAGGCGCCGCGCGCGGCCCGGCGCACGATCTGCCGGACGGGGCCGGGCGCCCTGCCGGTGGCCGGCGCTCCGGGGAGCGGGGAGCCGTCGGGCGCGAGGTGGTGGCGGGCGAGGACGGCGGGGAGGTAACCCGGTGCCGTGGCGGGGGTGTAGTACGGGGTCAGGGGCGGGAGCGGCCGGGCGAGGAGCCCGGCGATCCGTTCCCGGGCCGCGTCGAACGCGCCGTCCGTGGCCACGCCCTGCCGGGCCACCCACTCCTCGTCCGGCTCAGGACGGTGTCCGGCGTCGAGCTGGTCCCAGGAGGCCAGGCAGCCGGAGCCGACGAAGTGGTGGTTGCCGAGTGCCTCACGCACTCCGAGGTCCGTGAGGACGGCGGTGGGGATACGGCGGTGCAGGGATTCCAGGGCGGCGGTGGAGCTGACCGTGACCAGCAGGTCGGCGCGGTCCAGCACCTCGCCCATGTGCCCGTACACCAGCTGGAAGTTGTCCGGCGCGGACAGCTTCCCGGCGAGTTTCTGGTACGGCAACTCCTCGATGTGCGTGGTGTGTTCGCCCGGCCTGGAGCGCAGCTTGAGCAGGACCTCCCGCTCGGGGTGCAGCCGGGCGTGCCGGACCAGGCGCTCCAGCAGATACGTACGGTCCCGGCGGTTCTCCGGCACGGAGGGCTGGGCCGCGAACACCACCGTGTACGGGTCGTGCTCCCCCGGGTAGGGCTCGCCGCCCAGGAACGGCAGCGCCACCTCGGTCACCGCCGACGCGTCGGCGCCGACCCCCTCGTACACGGCGCGGAACCGCTCGGCGTCCTGCCGGGAGTTGGCGAGGACGAGGTCGGCGCCGTGCCGCAGCAGCAGGCCGTCGGCGAGCTTCTCGTAGACGACGCCGACATAGCCGGTGACCACGACGGGGCGCCTCTCGCGGTCCTCCCACACGCGCTTCAGCCCGTGCAGCGCGGCCTGTACCCCGCCGCCGACCAGCGCGAGGACGACGACGTCGTACGGCTGCCGGGCCATGGCGTCGAGGAACTCGGCCGTGGTCACCTCGCGCAGGGAGTCGGCGGGGACGCCGACCTCCTGGAGCTGGCGTGGTGTGGGGGTGGCCCGGCCGCGCAGGAGGTATCCGTCCAGGCGGACGTCCGTGTCCTCGGGGGCGATACGGCGCGCGGTGAGCGCACCCCATTTCCACCGGGTGTCGGAATCCGCGAGTACGGCCACTCGCCGGGTGTTCGTCGTTCTCGCTGGCACGTCGATGACGCTAGGAACGCATTCGGGACGGCCGCCCAACCCGAACACAACAAACGGTGAACAGCGCACCGACGAACGGCGAATCCGGCCGCTTCAGGAGGGACGGAAAACCCGGTTCACGGCTTCTCCACTCGCCGTTCACCTGAAATCAATTGAGGCGTCAAGACGAATGCCGGGCCGCCCCCTACGGTCTTTTCCGTGGTCAAGCTCTCCGTCATCGTGCCGTTCTTCAATGTGCGGCAATACGCGCCCGACACCCTCAGGAGTCTTCGTGCGAACGCACGCGACGACTTCGAGTTCATCCTCGTCGACGACTGTTCGCGCGACGGGACCCCGGAGATCCTCGCGCGCGCCGAGCGCGAGCTGCCGGGTGCCGTCCTCGTGCGGCACGAGCGCAACGGGGGGCTGGCGACCGCGCGCAACACCGGGATCGACCGGGCGCGCGGCGAGTATCTGACGTTCCTGGACGGCGACGACTGGCTGGCGCCCGGGTACTACGCCCGGCTGGTCGCCGCCATCGAGGGGCTGGGCTGCGACTTCGTACGCACGGACCATGTCCAGTGCACGGGGCGGGCGCGGACGGTGCACCGGGTTCCGCACGGCCGCCGTGGTGTCGTGCTGCGTCCGCGGGACGCGATCCTGCCGGCCGACCGCTCCACGTCCGTCGACTACGCGTACGCCTGGGCGGGCGTCTACCACCGCCGGCTCGCCGAGCGGGGGCTGCTGCACTTCACCGACGGGCTGCGCACCGCGGAGGACCGGCCCTGGATCTGGCGGCTGCACCGCGAGGCGGAGTCCTTCGCCGCGGTCGGACTGCTCGGTGTCTTCTACCGGCGCGGGGTCGCCTCGTCGCTGACGCAGATCGGGGACGTACGGCAGCTGGATTTCATCCGCGCATTCGACCAGGTCGTGTCGGAAACGGCACAGGATTCCGCGGCGGATGTTCTGCTGCCGAAAGCCGTGCGCACGTATTGCGCAATCATTTCCCATCACCTGACGTCCATCGAAAGGTTCGAACCGGCGGTGGCGAGGAAACTGAAATCCATGAGTGCAGCGGCGCTGCGCCGAATGCCGCAGGACGTGCTGGAGGAGGCGCTGGACTCGATGGACGTGCGGCGCGCCACCCG
The DNA here is from genome assembly GCF_018070255.1 of Streptomyces sp. RK62. Taxonomy (NCBI): domain Bacteria; kingdom Bacillati; phylum Actinomycetota; class Actinomycetes; order Kitasatosporales; family Streptomycetaceae; genus Streptomyces; species Streptomyces sp. RK62. The sequence continues at coordinate 42,669 of NZ_JAGPYD010000004.1, forward strand.
GCTGCGCCGGCTGCGGCGCCGTCCCGCCGTCGTGGGGGCCGCCGCGTGACCACCCGGATCTTCCAGGCGTCCACGCTGTACGGCGCGGCCACGCTGGCCGCCGCCCTGGACGCGGGCTGCTTCGACTCCACCGGCCGGCGGATCCTGCTGGTCTGCAACAACGCGGCGACCCCCGAGACCACTCCGGGGCTGGACTCCATGCCGGGGTTCGCGCGGCTGCGCGACCGGTTCGACGACGTGGTGTCGTACAACGAGACGTTCTTCCCCTTCCATCCCGGCGGGTGGTCGCCCCGGGCCGACGAACTGCCGCTGTGGGAGCGGTTCGTGCGGCACGAGTGGCGCCTCGGCGACGACGACGTCGAGCTGGCCGTCGAGTCGATCCAGGTCGATCCGTCGCTGACGCTCGCCCGGATCTTCACCGGCGCCCCCGTCACCGTCTACGCGGACGGCCTGATGAGCTACGGCCCGACCCGCAACAAGATCGACCCGCTGGTCGGCACCCGGGTGGACCGGGTGCTCCACGTCGACCTGGTCCCGGGGCTCGCCCCGCTGCTGCTCACCGAGTTCGGCGTGCCGGCGGAGGTCGTGCCGGCGCCGGCGCTCACCAAGGTGCTGGCCTCCCTCGCGGACGGGGCCGACGGCCTGCCGGACGTCGAGGAGCCCGCGCTGCTGCTCGGCCAGTATCTGTCCGCGCTCGGCATCCTCTCCCCCGACGAGGAGGACGCCCTGCATCTGCGGATGCTGAGGGGCGTGGTCGCGCTCGGCCATGAGCGGGTGGTGTTCAAGCCGCATCCGTCGGCGCCCGCGCGGTTCACGCGCAGTCTGGAGGAGGAGGCGGGGCGGCTCGGCGCCGAGCTCGTCGTCTGTGACACACCGGTGCTCGCCGAAGTGCTGTTCCAGCGGACGCGTCCGGCGCTGGTGGCCGGCTGCTTCTCCACCGCGCTGCTCACGGCGTCCGCGCTGTACGGCCTGCCGGTCGCCCGGGTGGGCACGGACCTGCTGCTGGAGCGGCTGACGCCGTACGAGAACAGCAATCGGGTGCCCGTGACGATCGTGGACGCGCTGCTGCCCGCCCTTGAGGACCCGGCGGCGGTCGCGGAGCGGCGTCCGGGCAGGGACGTCGAGGCGCTGGGCGCGCTGGTGCGCGCGGTCGGATTCGCGATGCAGCCGAAGATCCTGCCGGGCCTGCGCGCGGAGACGGAACGCTATCTGGCGGCGCATCAGGGCGAGAAGACCCTGCGCTACTTCAAGCGCCGGCGGCTGACCTCGCTGGGGCTGCCGGGCGGGCTGCCCGCGCAATTGTCCTTCATCCCGCGCAACGCCACCGTGCGCCGCGTGGCCCGCCGGGCCCGGGACCTCCGCCGCTCCGCCCGCGAGGGCGCCTCGTGATCGACGCGCCCGCCGCCGCGGAGATCCCGGTCCACCCGGCCCCCTTGCGTCAGAACCGGCTGCGCGCCCTGGACGGACTGCGGCTGGTCGCCGCGCTGATGGTGGCGGCGTACCACTACGGCGGCCGCGACGGCGAGGTCGCCGACGCCTGGGGCAGCTCACCGAGCCTGCAGTTCCCCACGCTGCACGGCTGGTTCGCGTACGGCTGCCTGGGCGTGCAGGTGTTCTTCGTGATCAGCGGCTTCGTGATCTGCATGAGCGGCTGGGGCCGCACCCTGACGTCGTTCTTCGCGTCCCGCGCGGCCCGGCTGCTGCCGGCGTACTGGGCGGCGGTCGTCCTGGTGACCGTCGTGTTCGCGCTGCCCGTCGTCGCGTACCGGGCGGTCTCGCCCAGCGACGCGCTGGTGAACCTGACGATGCTCCAGCAGCCGTTGGGGGCCGACCGGGTCTTGGGTGTGTGCTGGACGCTGTGGGCGGAGATCCGGTTCTACGCGCTGTTCGCGCTGTGCGTCGTGCTGCCCGGCGCGACCCGGCGGCGGATCATCCTGTTCTGCGCCGCCTGGACGCTGGCCGCCGCCCTCGCGCAGGCCGCCCGGGAACCGCTCCTCGACCTCGTGCTGATGCCCGAGTACGCGCCCTTCTTCGTCGGCGGGGTCGGCCTGTACCTGGTGCACCGCGACCGGCGGGACGCCTACGCGTGGGGTGTCGTGGCGGTGAGCTGGCTGCTCGGCCAGCACCACGCGGTGGCCCGGCTGTGGCACGCGCCGGACGTCGACGCCTTCTCGTACCGCGGCTCCCTCGGCATCATCCTGGTCGTCACCTGCGGCTTTGCGGCCGTGGCCGTGATCGCGCTGGGGTGGCTGCGGTGGGCCGACCGGCGCTGGCTGACCGTCGCCGGCGCGCTGACGTACCCCTTCTACCTGGTCCACGAGCATCTGGGCTGGGTCGTCATCGAGGCACTGCACCAGGGGCTCGGTCTGCCGTCCGCGGCCACCGCCCTGCTCACGGTCGCCGCGATGCTGCTCCTGGCCCGGCTGTTGAACCGGTACGTCGAGGAGTGGGCGACCCCGCTGCTGCGGCGTGCGCTGTCCTCCCGTCCACGGTGACGGGCGGCGGTCAGCGGATGCCGTAGCGGGCCTCGATGCCCGCGATCACCAGGGCCAGCCCCTCCTCGAAGTGCTGGTCGTAGTCGGCGAAGATCTCGGCGCCCGCCCGCGCCGAGAGCGGGTAGTCCGCCATCATGCGGGCGCGTTCGTCGATGTCGTAGCCCTCGCGGCGCTCCCCGGGCAGTGGTTCGACGCCCTGTTCCTCGGTGACGAAGCCGAGCGTGTAGGCGTAGGCCGTCGAGGTCGCGCGGACCGCCTGGGCGAGGGTGAAGCCGGCGGCCGTGAACAGTCTGAGGCTGTCCTCCATCTGCTCGGCGTGGACCATGCCGGTGAACCGTGAGCCGCTGAACACCTTCGCGCCGTCGCGGTAGCCGCGCAGCGCCGCGCGCAGCCCGCGGTTCGTCCTCAGCAGCCGCTCCTGCCAGGTGTCGTCCGGGCCGAGCGGGGTCCCGGCGACCATCCGCCGGTACATCTCGGTCGCCATCTCGTCCAGCAGCGCCTGCTTGTCCTTGAAGTGCCAGTACAGGGCGGGCGCCTTCACATCCAGCTCGCGGGCGATGGCGCGCAGGGTCAGCCCGTCCAGACCGACCTCGTTCAGCAGTCTCAGGGCGGTGTCGGCGACGCGGGTGCGGTCGAGGGGGGCGCGGCGTTCGGAGGTCACGCTTGACAGTTTAACGCCGTTAAGGGCACGCTCGACACCGACGGCACTTAACAGCGTTAAGGAGCGATCGACCATGAGCGAACAGCCTCGTACGACGGACGTCCTGATCGTCGGAGCCGGGCCGACCGGCCTCGCCCTCGGCGTCGACCTGGCCCGGCGCGGCGTGGACGCGCTCGTGCTGGAGCGCGCCGCGGAGCTCTTCCCCGGCTCGCGCGGCAAGGGCCTGCAGCCCCGCACCCTGGAGGTCTTCGACGACCTCGGCGTCCTCCCCGCGATCCGCGCGGCGGGCGGCACCTACCCGGTCGGGATGATCTGGCAGGACGGGAAGCGGGCCGGCGAGCACCACATGGCCGAGCCCGCCGAGCCGACCGAGGCCTCCCCGTACGAGGAGCCGTGGATGGTGGCGCAGTGGCGGACCCAGCGGATCCTGCACGACCGGCTGACCGAACTGGGCGGCGAGGTCGCCTTCGGCGGCGAGCTGGTGGGCCTCACCCAGGACGAGGACGGCGTGACCGCCCGCCTCGCGGACGGCGGCACGGTCCGCGCCCGGTACGCGGTCGCCGCCGACGGCGGCCGTTCGGCCGTGCGCCGGGCCCTGGGCATCGGCATGACCGGGGAGGACGTCGACCCGCACCCGATGCTGGTCGCGGACGCCCGGATCACCGGCCTGGACCGCGACAACTGGCACCTCTTCCCGCCGCGCGGGGACGACGACGGCTTCCTGGCCATCTGCCCGCTGTCCGGCACGGAGGACTTCCAGGTCGTCGCCCGGTTCCCGGAGGGCGCCACCGTGGACACCTCCCTGGAGGGGGTGCGCAAGGTCGTCGCCGCCCGCTCCCATCTGCTGCCCGAGGACGTGACCGAGGTGTCGTGGGCCTCCGACTTCCGGCCGCGGGTGGCGCTCGCCGACCGGTTCCGGGACGGCCGGGTGTTCCTCGCCGGGGACGCGGCGCACGTCCACTCACCGGCGGGCGGCCAGGGCCTCAACACCAGCGTGCAGGACGCCTACAACCTGGGCTGGAAGCTGGGGGCGGTCCTGCGCGGCGGGGCGTCGGCGGACCTGCTCGGCACCTACGAGGAGGAGCGGCGCCCGATCGCCGCGCACATGCTGGGTGTCTCCACCGGTGTGCACCGCGGGGAGATCCGGCGCGGGCAGGCGACCCATCAGCTCGGCCTCGGCTACCGGGAGTCGTCCCTCACCCGCGAGACCCGCCCCGAGCCCGGCCCGGTCCAGGCGGGCGACCGCGCCCCGGACGCACGGGCGGACGGCGTCCGGCTCTTCGACGCGTTCCGGGGCCCGCACTGGACCCTGCTGACCGTCGGGACCGACACCGCACTGCCCCCGCTCCCCGTGCCGACGGTCCGCATCGGCCACCACGCGACCTACGGCACGGGCGTCTTCCTGGTCCGCCCCGACGGCTATGTCGGCTGGGCGGGGACGACCGCCGAGGGGCTGGCGGAGTACGCGGGGGAACTCCGCCTGGTCTGACCTAGGCGCTGGCCAGCGACAGCTTGACCGCGAACCCGAGGAACAGCGCACCCGCCGCCGAGGTCGCCCCGGCCGACAGACGCCTGCGGCGGCGGAACGCGGCGGCCAGCCGGGTGCCGCTGAAGATCAGGGCGCTGAGGTAGAGGACGCTGGCCAGCTGCGCGAGGGTGCCGAGCACCACGAAGGAGACGGCCGGGTGGGCGTAGGCCGGGTCGACGAACTGCACGAAGAAGGCGACGAAGAACAGGATCGCCTTGGGGTTGACCAGGCTGACGACCAGGGCGCGGCGGAAGGGCCGCTCCTCACCGGCCGGGGCCTCCCCGGTGGCCGCGGCGACCGCCTCCCGGCGGGTGCGCCACATGGCCCAGGCGGCCCGCAGCATGCCGATCGCCAGCCAGGTCAGATAGCCCGCGCCGGCGTACTTCACGATCCCGAACAGCAGGGCGTTCGCCTGGAGCAGCGAGGCGACCCCGGCCGCGGACAGGGTCATCAGCACGGCGTCCCCGCACCAGACGCCGGCCGCGGCGGTGTACCCGGCGCGGACGCCGCGCCGGGCGGCCACCGAGAGGACGTAGAGCGAGTTGGGACCGGGCAGCAGGATGATGAGGACCAGACCTGCCAGATAGGTCGGGAGATCGATGACGCCGAACATGGACAGGAGTGTCACACGAGTCCCGGCGCGTGCACCCGGTGTTCCGCAGGGTGGGACACCGGCGTCCGGCGTCCGTGCTCAGAAGGTGCCGGACGGCTCGTAGCGGCCCCACACCTCCCGCAGGGTGCCGCAGACCTCGCCCACCGTGGCGCGGGCCCGCAGCGCCTCCTTCATCGGGTACAGCACGTTGTCGTCGCCGGCCGCCGCCTTGCGGAGCGCGGCCAGCGCCGACTCCACCGCCCGCCCGTCGCGTTCGGCGCGCAGCCGGGCGAGCCGCTCGGTCTGCCGCGCCTCGATGGCCGGGTCGACCCGCAGCGGCTCGTACGGCTCCTCCTCGTCGAGCCGGAACCGGTTGACGCCGACGACGACCCGCTCGCCCGAGTCGGTCTCCTGCGCGATCCGGTAGGCGTTGCGCTCGATCTCGTCCTTCTGGAAGCCCCGCTCGATGGCGGCGACGGCACCGCCGAGGTCCTCGACGCGGCGCATCAGGTCCCGCGCCGCCTCCTCCACGTCGTCCGTCATCCGCTCCACGGCGTAGGACCCGGCGAACGGGTCGACGGTCGCGGTCACGTCCGTCTCGTGGGCGAGCACCTGCTGGGTGCGCAGGGCCAGCCGGGCGGACCGGTCCGTGGGCAGGGCGATCGCCTCGTCGTAGGAGTTGGTGTGCAGGGACTGGGTGCCGCCGAGCACCGCCGCGAGGCCCTGGACGGCGACCCGGACCAGGTTCACCTCGGGCTGCTGGGCCGTCAGCTGGACTCCGGCGGTCTGGGTGTGGAAGCGCAGCATCAGGGACTTCGGGTTCCGGGCGCCGAACTCCTCCCGCATGACCCGGGCCCAGATCCGGCGGGCGGCGCGGAACTTGGCGACCTCCTCCAGGAACGTCGTCCGGGCCACGAAGAAGAACGACAGCCGGGGCGCGAAGTCGTCCACGTCCATGCCCGCGGCGACCGCCGTACGGACGTACTCGATGCCGTCGGCGAGGGTGAAGGCGATCTCCTGGACGGGGCTCGCCCCCGCCTCGGCCATGTGGTAGCCGGAGATGGAGATGGTGTTCCAGCGCGGGATCTCGGCCCGGCAGTACCGGAAGATGTCCGCGGTCAGCCGCAGGGAGGGCTTCGGCGGGAAGATGTAGGTGCCGCGCGCGATGTACTCCTTCAGCACGTCGTTCTGGATCGTGCCGGTGAGCTGGTCGGCGCCGACGCCCTGCTCCTCGGCGACGAGCTGGTACAGGAGCAGCAGCAGGGCCGCCGGCGCGTTGATGGTCATGGACGTCGACACCTGGTCCAGCGGGATACCGTCGAAGAGCACGCGCATGTCGTCGATCGAGTCGACGGCGACGCCGACCTTGCCGACCTCGCCGTGCGCGAGGGGCGCGTCGGAGTCGTGGCCCATCTGGGTGGGCAGGTCGAAGGCGACCGAGAGCCCGGTGGTGCCGTGCGCGATGAGCTGCCGGTAGCGGGCGTTGGACTCCGCGGCCGTGCCGAACCCGGCGTACTGGCGCATCGTCCAGGGCCGCCCGGTGTACATCGTCGGGTAGACGCCTCGGGTGAACGGGTAGGCGCCGGGCTCGCCCAGCCGCTCGGCGGGGTCCCAGCCCTGGAGCGCGTCCGGTCCGTAGACCGGTTCGATGGGCAGTCCGGACTCCGACTCACGCGCCATGGTGGGTGCCTCTCGCGTCGCTGGGGTGTCATCGGGCGGCCTGTCCCGCCGGCCGCCGTGACTCCTGTGTTCCACCATGCCGCCTGGTTCGCCACCGGTCACGCGCGGGGAACATGTCGAGTGACATCCACATGGCCGGGGCGGCCGCGATGAGACGACGGGGGCCTGGATGCGTACCAGGGGCATGGGGCGGAGCACTCGGGACGGGCGCGGCGGACGGCCGGGCGGGCTGCGCGCGCCGACGGCAGCCGTGCTCGCCTGCGGCGCGGCGATGGCCGTGCTCGGCGGCTGCACGGTGCAGGGGCCGGACGGGGAGCGGCAGTCACCGGTGCGCATAGAGCTGCCGAGCGGCACCCCGTCGCCGAAGTCGGCGCCGCCCGACGACAAGCCGAGCGCCCCGGCGGCACCGGCGGCGCCCGCCGTGCTGTGGAAGCCCGGCGACAAGGGCCGCGAGATACGGGAGCTGCAGGCGCGGCTGCGCCAGATCGCCTGGCTCTTCGACGGGCCGACCGGTGTCTACGACGACCTCACCGAGCGGGCGGTCCGGGGCTTCCAGGGCAAGCGGGGCCTGCCGAAGACCGGCAGGACGGACCGGGTCACCTGGGAGCGGCTGCTGAAGATGACCCGTGAACCGGGCCGGTGGGACCTGTATCTGATGGGCGGCCAGCCGGCCGACGCGCCGGACGCCCGCTGTCTGACCGGCCGGGTGCTCTGCGTCAGCAAGGAGAGCCGGACGCTGCGCTGGATGGTGGACGGCCGGACGGAGCTGACGGTGCCGGTGCGGTTCGGCTCGGAGTACACCCCCACCCGGGAGGGCGTGTTCAGCGTCTACTGGAAGTCACGCCATCATGTGTCGACGCTCTACGACTCGCCGATGCCGTACGCGATGTTCTTCAGCGGCGGGCAGGCGGTGCACTACTCGTCGGACTTCGCGGCCCGGGGTTACGCGGGCGCCTCGCACGGCTGTGTGAACGTGGCGGACGAGCCGGCGATCCGGGAGATCTTCGCGCGGGTGCGGACCGGCGACAAGGTCGTCGTCCACTGGTGAGAGGCGGTGTGTGGGGCGCGGGCGGGACCGGGGGAACGTGTCCCGCCCGCGCCGATGCACGAGCCGCAGGTACGGGGGGAACCCCGGCTCTGTGCGAGGGCCGATGACCAGTCGGCTCACTCAGATCAGCGCCGGGACGCCCGAAAACGTCACTCCGGGCCCGAAGATTTTTCTATCCGTCTGGAAAACCGCAGGTCAGCGGCTTGCGACGGAGGTGCTGGCGGCGGCCTCGGTGGGGAGTGCGCCGGGCTCGACGATCTCGTCGGCGCCCTCGGCGCGCCGGCCGTCGCCGGAGTCGTCGTCGCGGGTCAGGCCGTTCGGGATGTCGTCGTCGCCGTCGCGGCCCGAGCCGCCCCGGTCGCTCCAGTCGCCGTCGTCGTGCCGCCCGTCGCCGTTGCCACTGTCGTGGCCCCGGCCCTTGTCGCGGTCCTTGGCGTCGCCGCCGGTCCGGGCGTCCACGAGCCGCAGGACCCGGTCGCAGTAGGTCCGCACCCGGCCCTGGCCGCCCGCCGCGCCCTCCAGGGTGTGTCGGCGGTCGCCGGACACCGCCTTGCCGGACCGGATGTCCCGGCAGGAGGAGACGACTCCGCGCCACCAGCCGCCGGAGCCGCGGCGGTCGTCGCCGTCGGCCTTGTCGTCCGCGGGTCCGCCGGGCGGCGTGTCCTTGCCTGCGCCGGGGTCCTGGGTCGCCGCGTTGCCGCCGCCGGTCGGGGTGCCGGCCGGCGCGTCCTCCTCCGGGGAGGGCGACACGAGCGGGTGTTCCGTCTCGGTCGGAGCGGAGACCGTGGAGGCGGGGCGGGCGGGCTCGTCGCGGTCGAACGGCGTCGGCAGGACTCCGGTTCCGGCCGCCACGGCGACTCCGCCGACCATGCCGACGGCGAGCGCGGCGGCGAGGGCGAGCCGGACGGGCCGGCCCCAGCGCGGGCGCCGCAGCCGGTCCGCGGGGGCGCCGAGCCGGACGAGACCGACCTCGTCGGCCGTCGGTCCGCCCAGCGCGCCGGGGGTCGCGGGAATGCCGTCGCGGCCCGCGCGGGATGCCCGGAAGGCCGCCAACGCGGCGGCCTCTCCCGGGAGTTCCTCGCAGGCCGGCGCCGGTTCGGCGGTCAGTGCCTCAAGGGTCTTGGCGAGCCGTTCGGCCTGATCGCGGTCGGCCGGGTCGACAGCTTCGAGTGGCTCTCCCCGCAGCAAGCGTTCCGCTGTTTCGCGGTCCAGCCACCTGTTCAGCTCGTCGGCCATCACACATCCTTCTGCGTCCGCGTACGCAGATGCGTCACAGTCGCGGACGTCACCGCGCGGCGGCGCGGTTCTCGCTGCGGCGGCAGGGCGTCGAGCACCCCGGCCGATTCCGGATCGTCACCGAGCAGTTCGGCGAGGCGCTTCAGGCCCCGGTGCGCCGCGGTCCGTACGGCACCCGGGCGCTTGCCCAGCGTCTGCGCGGCCGTCTTCGCGTCGAGGCCGACGACCACGCGCAGGACGACCGCCTCGGCCTGGTCCTGGGGCAGCCGCGCGATGAGGGAGAGGGTGCCGTCGGTGGCCAGCGCCTCGATCGCCTCACCGGCCGTGTCGGACTCGGCGGCCTTGCCGGTCAGCTCGGTCTCGTCACCGCCGATCGCGGGGCGGCGCCCACGCATCCTGATGTGGTCCAGCGCCCGGTTGCGCGCTATGCGCGCCGCCCAGCCGCGGAAACGGTCGGCGTCCCCGCTGAACCGGTCCAGGTCGCGCGCTATCTGGAGCCACGCCTCGGAGGCGACGTCCTCCGCGTCCGGATCGCCGACCAGCGTCCGCACGTATCCGAGCAGCCGCGGGTGCACGGAGCGGTACACAGTACGGAACGCGGTCTCGTCCCCGTCCTGCGCCGCAAGCACCGCGGTGGTCAGCTCCGCGTCGTCCCCCAGCACTGGATACCTCAATTGATGGTTGCGGCAACAGGACCGCAGGTCGTTGCGGGTGGTACTAGACCCTCCGCGTCCGGCGCGAAAGGCACGTTACGGCCTGAAACCGCTGCTCGTCCATGTCTGTACAACATGCAAGCACCCAGGATTCCGGCTGTCCCGCCGTCCGGGGTGTGACAGAAAACGCAGTCATGGCGCTGTAGAGAGTACGGGCCGCCGCGCGGCCCGTGCCGCGCGACGGCCGGGGCCTCTCCTGTGGGGGGTGGCGGCCCCGGCCGTTGCTTTGGCCGGCGAGCACGCCGCTTTCCGAGCGTGGATCAGCCCTTGTTCTTGCCGGAGTTCCGGGCGTTCCCGTCATTGGCGTCGTTCGCGCCATCCGCATCGTTCGCGCCATTCGCGTCGTTCGCGTCGTTCTCGGCGCTCTGTCCCGGCCCGCCCTCGCCGGATCCCGTGCCGTCCTGCCCCTTGCCGGTGGCCGGTGTTCCGGGCGTGCCTTGGCCGGGATTGCTGCCGGGACTGCCGCTCGGGCGGGCCGGCGCCGTCGCCAGGCGGTCGGCGCAGTAGGCGGCGACCTCGTCCTCGCCGCCCGCCGCCTCGACGAGCCGCTGCCACGCCGTCGACTCCAGCGCCTGGCCCCGGCCCGCGACCTTGCCGTACGCACGGCACGTGGCCTCGGTGTCGCGGGCGTTTCCCGGGTGGTCGGGGCGGGTGGTCCGGGGTGCGGTGGACGGCGGTGCGGGGGATGCGGCCGACCGGCGGGAAGCGCTTTCGGACGGGGACGTCCGGCGCTCCTCCGCGGCCTCCGTGGGACCGGACGCGTTGATGGCGGCGACCGCGACCCCGCCCAGCGTCAGACTGGCGAGCAGCAGCGACAGGGTGGCCCGTGCCGAGATCGCGAGGCGGCGCCGCTGCCGGGGCCGCCAGTCGTCCCGGCGCCGGGTGCGCGCCCGGTGGGCGCCCTCGGCGCGGGCGGCACGGAACGCGGCCACGGCCCGCTGCTCGCCGGCGGCGTCCGGGCGGTGCCCGCGCAGCACGGCGGCGGACAGCAGCTCCTCCAGCGCGGCGTCGTCGAGCACGGCCTGGGGGGCGGAGGAGTGACGGGCCGTCATCCGGTCGGGGTACGTGCGCCGACGGCCGGGCGTCGCACCGCCGCTCTGCCGTTCACCCATGTCCGTTTCCGTTCCCGTCCGATTCGCTCCGCCGACTCCCGGTCCGCCGGGCGCCCCGCGCCCCGCGTGTGACAGCCCTGCCTCCGGGGGCCGTAGAGCCTCTACGTCTCCCGTGTCCGTACGTCCCGTCCGTCCGTACGACTCATCCGCACCCGCCGCCCGCGACGCATGTCACGTGCCGGGCGTCCGGCCGCCGTCGCCCGCACAGGTCATGTCGATTCCCCCAGCGTCCCGGGACCGTCATCCGTCACACCGGCCGCGCCGAGCTGGTCGGCGAGCCGCTTCAGCCCCCGGTACGCGGCGGTGCGCACCGCGCCCGGGCGCTTGCCGAGCACCCGTGCCGCCGCCGGGCCGTCGAGTCCGACGACCACCCGCAGCAGCACCGCCTCGGCCTGGTCCCTCGGCAGTCCGCGGACCAGGCGCAGGGCCTGTTCCGTGGAGATCGACTCCAGTGCCCGCTCATGTGTGCTGGACGGGTCGGGCAGTTCCAGGACGTCCTGTTCCAGCACGGACGACCGGGGCCGTACGCGCTGCCGGCGCAGATGGTCCAGCGCCCGGTGCCGGGCGATCGTCGCCGTCCAGCCGCGGAAGCCGGCGCCGTCGCCGGAGAACCGGCCGAGGTCGCGGGCGATCTCCAGCCAGGCGTCGGACGCCACGTCCTCGGCGTCGTTGCCGACCAGACCGCGCAGATAGCCCAACAGGCCCGGCTGCACCAGCCGGTACGCGACCGCGAACGCGGCCTCGTCGCCCTCCTGGGCCCGCGCGACGGCCGCGCCCAGTTCCCCGTCGTGCGCGAGCGCGCGCCGGGGTTCCCCTCCTCGAGCCAAGAACTGTCCTCGTCCGTACCGGTTCGTGGCGAATCCGTACCGCTTCGGTCCGCCCACCCTTGCGCACGCCCCTTCACGCTCAACAGCGCCCCGCGCCGCGGAAGTGTCACTGGTGACGGCGGTATCGGTCCTGTCCACGGCCCGGTACAACCCTCTCGGCACCTCGTGAGTCAGACGCCGCGAGTGAGGGCCCGTGCACCCTCGGCCCCGCGTTCGGAGCCCGGTGCGCCCGCCCTGTAAAGATCAATTAAGAGGATGTACACGTCATGGCTACCCAGGCCCCTCGCCGTTCCCTTCGCGGCCTCTCCGTCGCCGTCGCTCTGATCGCCGCCGGGGCGGTGGGCTGTTCGGGTGTCTCCGACGCCGTCGACAGCGCCAAGGACGGTGCGAAGAAGGTCGCCCGTCAGCGCTCGGTGTTCTCCCTGGACATCGGTGACTGCTACAACCCCAACGGCAAGGCCGAGGGGACCGCCTTCACCGTGGAGATCGTGCCCTGCCACGAGGCCCATGTCGGCCAGGTCGTGGGCGAGTTCTCGATCGACAAGGGCAAGGAGTACCCGGGCGACGACGGTGTCTCCACGATCGCGGACAACCAGTGCCCGGTCGAGGCGCAGAAGTACTCCCCGGACACCTGGGCGCTCCCCAAGGGCGTGTCGCTCTTCTACTACACGCCCACCAAGGAGAGCTGGGAGACCGGCGACCGTGCCGTGAGCTGCACCTACACCTCGGAGAAGGGCAAGTTCAGCGGCACGCTGGACACGTCCAAGTCGCTCAAGCCCGAGCAGGCCACCTTCCTGAAGGGCTCGAACGCCGTCTACGAGGCCCTGTGGGCGAACCAGTCCGAGAAGGACACCGTCGAGGCCGACCTCGCGGGGTACAAGAAGCAGGCCAAGGCCGTCGCGGCCGCCCTGGCCACGCACGTCGACGGACTGAAGGGCATCGAGGGCGCCGAGGTCGCCAAGCTGCGCACGACCCTGGAGAAGGCCGCCGCCGACTGGAAGAAGGCCGCGGGCGCCGCCGACGCCGACGCGTTCTACATCGCCTACGACCCGGCGTTCGACGGCATCGACCCGAACAAGTCGGTCGCGTCCCGCAAGGAGCTGGGCCTGGCCACCACCGTCCCGGCCGACGAGGCCGAGGTGTGGGCGGGCTGATCCACCGCCTCGGACCGACGGGGCCGTGTCCGGAGGGACCGGCCCCGTCGCCGTGCCCGGCCTCTCCGCGGGGCCGAGGGTGACGGTTCGGGCTGTGTCTGCGCTGTGTGTAATCGCCACCCGAGTGACAGGTGTGGCATCCGTTAACTGCTCATAGGGGTGGGACAGTTGAGTCCTCGTAAGACTCATGCGTACAGGCCGCTCAGTCTGAAGAGACGTGCGTGGCTGACCGTGGGAGCCGTGGTCCTGAGCGCGGCGGGCGTGGTCACCTACGCCATCGCCGAACCGTCGACGAAGGCCGACGGCGCGCGCGAGACCCGCAAGCCCGCGATCCACACGCTCAAGCTCAAGGACCGCGGCGCCGGGCGCAAGGGTCTGGAGAGGCGGAGCACCGAGCGCTTCAGCGCGGTCGTGCTGACCTGGAACGACCCGGAGGCCGAGGCCAAGGGCACCCCGGAGGTGCGCACCCGCGACCTGGACACGGGCACGTGGTCCCCGTGGCGGCGGATCACGCTGGAGCCGAGCCAGGCGGACGGCGCGGAGGGCGAGCGGGCGGCCCTGCGCGGCGGTACGGAGTCGGTGTGGACCGGTGACTCCGACGGCATCGAGCTGCGGGTGGTGAACGCGGACGGCACCGAGGCCAAGGGCCAGCCGGCCGGCATGGACGTCAAGCTGCTCGACCCTGGCACGGACCCTAAGGGCACGCTGCGGCCGGCCGCGTTCTCCGCCGACGAGACCCCGGACCCGGCGACGGACACCCCGACGGACACGCCCACGGACACGCCGACGGACCCCGCCACGACCGCCGATCCGACCGACCCGGCCCCGACCACCGAGGCCCCGGCCCCAACGGACACACCGACGGACACGCCGACCGACACCGCGTCCCCGTCGCCGACGCCGACGCCGACCGTGCCCGAGCCCCGGCCCTCCACGGTCGCGAAGCCGCCGATCATCACGCAGGCCGAGTGGGGCGCGTCCACGGACTACGACGGCACGCCCTCCTACAGCGAGACGATCAAGGCCGCCGTCATCCACCACACCGGCGTCGACAGCGACAACGCGGTGTCCTGCGCCGACTCGCGGGCCCGGCTGCGCACCATCCAGCAGTCCCACTTCAGCCAGGGCTACTTCGACATCGGCTACAACTTCGTCGTCGACCGCTGCGGCCAGATCTTCGAGGGGCGCAGCGGCGGGATGGACCTGCCGGTCATCGGGGCGCACGACGCCGGGTTCAACACGGACACGGTCGGCATCTCGTACATCGGCAACTTCGAGAGCGCCAAGCCGAGCAAGGCCGGCCTGGACGCCATCGCCCGGGTCGTGGCCTGGAAGTTCGGGATGTACGGCGTCGACCCGACCGGCAAGGTCGCGCTGACGTCCGGCGTCCCCCAGGGGGCCAGCGGCAACAAGTTCCCGCTGGGCGCCTCCGTCACGCTGCCCCGGGTCCTCGGGCACCGGGACACCAACACCACGGCCTGCCCGGGCGCCAACCTGTACCCGAAGCTCTCCCGGATCGCCCAGCTCGCCGCGACCCCGGGCATCTCGCACGCCCTGCCGACCTCGGACACCGACCGTGACGGCCTCGCCGACCTGGTCGCGGGCACGCCCCGCGCGCAGAGCGGCGGCGGCACCGTCACCGTCGTCCCGGGCGGCGTCGACGGCCCGGTCGCGGCGGCCAGGAGGACGTTCAGCCAGAGCAGCACCGGCGTCCCCGGCTCCCACGAGTCCGGCGACGGCTTCGGCACCTCCACCGCGTGGGGCGACGTCAACGGCGACGGTCACGCGGACCTCGCGATCGGCGCGCCCGGCGAGGACGACACGAGCGGCCACGCGGACCGCGGCGCCGTCACCGTCCTGTACGGCCCGGCCCTGAACTCCGGTTTCTCGTACACGACGTCGGGCTCGGTCACGGCCACCGGCGCCAAGCTCGGCTCGACCGTGGCGGTCGGCGACTTCGACGGCGACGGCAAGGCCGACGTCTTCGCGGCCGGCACCGGCAAGGGCGGCAACTGGAACGCCCGTCTGACCGGCGGGAAGACCAGCACCGGCACGCTCACCTCGGCCACCGGCGCCATCGCCTACCTGGACTCCGCGACCGGTGACTTCAACCGGGACGGCTACGCGGACGTCGCCCTCAACTACCGTGACGCCGGCGGCATCGGCCGTGTGGTCCGCTTCGCCGGTTCGGCGACGGGCCTGACCAAGGCGGGCGTCCTCTCCGTCAAGGGCGGCCGGGCCGTCGCGTCCGGCGACGTGGACGGCAACGGTTACGACGACCTGGTCATCGGCCAGCCGTACGTCGCCGAGTCGGGTGCGGCCACGGGCGGTCAGGTGACCATGCTGTTCGGCACCTCCGCCGGGTTCACCACGACCGGCATGAAGGTGATCCACCAGAACACGGCGTCCGTCCCGGGCTCCAACGAGGCCGGTGACGCCTTCGGCGGCTCGGTGTCGGTCGGCGACCAGAACGCCGACGGCTACGCGGACGCCCTGGTCGGTCTGCCCGGCGAGGACATCAGCCGCGACGGCAACCGGTCCAACGCCGGGATGTCGGTGCTGCTCAAGGGCACCGCGTCCGGTCTGACCGGGGCCGGTTCGATCGCGTTCTCGCAGGACACGTCCGGGGTGCCTGGCGTCTCCGAGTCCGGTGACACGGCCGGTTCCTCGGTGTCGCTGACGGACTTCTCCGGGTACGGCCGGGCCGATCTGGTCATGGGCGTGGAGGGCGAGGACGCCGGCAACGGCATCGTCATGTACGTCCCGAGCGGCAGCGCGGGCCTCGGCTTCGGCAGCACCGCCATCCTCAGCCGGACCCCGCTGGGCACGCCGTCCGGCGCCCACCTGGGGCAGACGCTCACCCCGTGAGCGAGGGGTGCGGGGCGCCGGACGGCGCCCCGCACCGCCGGGTCAGCGGCGCGTCCCGCTCGTCGCGTCCCGGCACAGCAGACGCAGCGACCCGTCGCCCGCGAAGCACCGGCGGGCCTCGTCGATCGGGTCCCACAACCGGCCGTCGGGCGTACGGATCCAGTGGTCGCCGCCGGTCGACCACCACTCGGCCCCGGTCCGGCGGGCGATCACCTCTCCCGCGTAGGCGCCGAGTCCGCGCAGCACATGGGCGGCGGCGGCCGGCGGGGTCCCCTCGCGGCGCAGTCCCTCGATCATGCGGTCGACCCGCCACAGACTCTGCTCGGAGTAGTCCAGGCGCAGCCGCGCCCCCTCGCGCATCGTCGCCACCGCGTCCGTCGCCCACCGGACCGGCTTGGTCGCCGCCGCGGGCCTGGTCTCCTGCTGAGTCGTCACACCCTGGAGAGCGTGGCCCGACGGCGATCCGTCACCCCGTTCCGGCGGCTTCCCCGGACCCGTGCAGGACCGCCGCACGGCACTCCCACGACGGGCACAGGACTCTCTCAGGAACGGGGTTTGGGCCGGACAGGGGCCCGGAATCGAGGGTTCAGCCCCTTCCGCGGGCCCGGCGCGACACGACCGCCCGGAGCACGCGCCGGCCCTCCGTCGACACCTCCAGCGCCCGGCGCACCCCGCCCGCCCCGTGGCTGTCGAGGATCTCCAGGACGCTGATCTGGCGGCGCAGTTCGGCGACGACGAGCGGGGAGACGCCCTCGGGGCGCGCGTCGGAGGCGTCGGCGGCGCGTACGGTCTCCAGCGCCCCGGACGGCACGGCGGCGCCGTCGTCCTGCGCGGGGTCGAGGAGCCGGTGGATCTGCAGGGACGCCACCGAGCAGCCGTCGGCCCAGGTGCGGGCCTCGGCGGCGGAGCGGACGGCGGGGGCGGCGGCGAGCATCCGCCGGGCCAGCAGCGCGGCCTCGTCCTCGATGTCCTCGTCGTCCACGACGTCGGCGACGCCCAGCTTGGCGCGGACCTGGTCGAGGAGGGTGCCCCAGGCGGCCGGGTCGCCGTCGGCCGCGAGGTTGGCCCACAGGGGCCGCAGCACCTCGTCGTCACCGCCGAGCAGCGGCACGCACCGATCCAAACAAGCCAACCCGCTGGCGGCCAGTCCGCGTTCGTCGGCCTGAGCGATCAGTTCCACCAGGCTCATCCACGCCTCCCTAAGCGGGTCATCTACGAGGGTGCGGGGCCCCCGCACAGGCCCCAGCCGGGCTCCTTTCTCACGGAGCCCGCACTTCCCCTTACTGCGTGCGACGGCCCCGGAGTGTCACAGCGGGACCACACCCAGCCGATCGAGCAGCCGGAAGAAGAGGTTTTCGGCCAAGGAGTCCGCTTCGGCGGTGAGTACGTCCAGCACTGCCTCGGCGTTCACCTCGTGCCCGGCCTCGGCGGCCCAGGCGACGGCCCGCTCGGCGGCGTCGGCCGGTTCGAGGAAGTAGTCCTCCAGGGAGAGCCCGTCCTCCCCGGCGCCGAGGTGCCGGGCGGTCGCGGCCCGGTTGAGGCAGGTGGTCCAGGCGCCGCTGTCCGGGGCGGCCGCCTCCACGACGACGCCGGCGCTGTCCATCACATAGCCGAACAGCGCGGGCGCCCCGGTCTCGGCCGCCAGGTCGTTCATGCTCGCGATCCGGTCGTCCCCGCCCGGGTACTCCCACACCTGCCAGCCGTCCGGCGCCCGTTCGCGCAGCGTCATCCCCTGGGCGCCGGACAGCGCCTCCCCTTCCGCCAGCGGCCGCTCCCCGCGGCCCACGACGAAGTAACCCCAGTAGCCCATCCGGTGTCCCCCCGGTGATCGGTGTCGGCTCGGGCCGAATACACCACATTCGTACGGGGGTGCGCAGGCGTTCGGGTCAATCGGCGGGGCGGTCCAGCCTGTCCGCGAGTGCCTTGAACTCGGTCCAGGACAGGTCCGGCTCGCCCGGGTCCCAGGTCTTCTGCATCATCGCCCGCAGCGGCATCCGGATGCCGGCCGCGACCTGCGCCTGGGTCTGGGCGTTCGCGATGTCGCACCAGACCGCGAAGGAGGCGCCGAGGATCTGGCCGTCGTACTTGGCGGGGACGGCGGTGGTCCCGCGCAGCACGCGCGGTGTCCACTGCTCGTAGATCCGCTCGCCGGTCGGGTAGACGAAGGTCTGCGGCTCCCCGAGCACGTAGTAGAGGAACTCGTCGTTGTAGTTGATGACCTTCCGGCCGGCGCTCAGATACTCCTCGGGGGTGCGGGCCCCGATCTCCTTGCCGGTCCAGTACGCCACCTGGATGTCCTTGTCGGCCTGCACCTTCGTGTCCCGGAAGAAGCCGTCGTTCCAGGCGCGGGGCGTGCGGTCGTGGGCGCGGACGGTGTCGGCGCGGTCGTTGACCCAGCCGGTGGCGAGGTCGGCGACCGTGGCGCCGGAGCCGAAGGCCTCGCGGGCGGCACGGGCCAGCTGCGGATAGGAGGCCTCGGGATTCGAGACGACCAGCGCCTGGTACTCGTCGCCGCCGAGGTGCCACTGGTCGCCGGGGAAGAGCCCGGCGTACTCGTTCAGCAGGTCGTCCACGATCTCGGCGGCGGCGGGCTTGGAGATGTCGATGGCGCCGCGCGTCGGCACGCCGTTCACATTGCGCAGCTGCAGATCGGGGTGGGCGGCGATGACGGCCCCGAGGTGCCCGGGCGAGTCGATCTCCGGGACGACGGTGATGTGCCGGCTCTCGGCCAGCTTCACGATGGCGCGGACCTGCGCCTTGGTGAGGTGCTCCTTCGACACGATCTCCGGGTGCGAGGAGGACTCGATGCGGAACGCCTGGTCGTCGGAGAAGTGCAGACCGAGCTGGTTGTACTTCAGGTCGCCCAGTTCCCGTACCCGGTCCTCGATCCAGTCCGCGGTGAAGTGCTTGCGGGCGATGTCGAGCATGAACCCGCGCACCGGCTTGGCCGGCTCGTCGCGGACGACGCCCTCGGGCGCGGTGCCGCCGCCGTGCACCTCCTGCTTCAGCGTCCGGGTGCCGTAGAAGACGCCGGCCTCGGCGGGCCCGCTGATGACGACACGCCCGTCGCGGACGGTCATCGTGTACGACTCCGGGTTCGCGCCCTCGTCGTCGTTGAGCGACAGCCGTACGTCGCCGGCGCGGACGTCGTCCTTGCGGCCCGCGTACGTCAGGTCCAGCTCGCCCGCGAGGAGCCGGCCCTCGTCGGCGAGCTCGTCGTCGCTGACGACGACCCGGTTCTTGTCGGCGGGCTTCCAGCCGGGGCCGCGCGCGGCGGTGTGGGACCGCACGGCCGGGATGGTCGAGGGCGCCTTGGAGAGCGGGTAGGTCCGGGTGGGCGAGGGGGTGGCGCCGTCGGTGCCGGAGACGCCCTCGGAGGCGCCCGGGGCCGACCCGCGGGGACCGGATCCGGCCGAGTCGCCGTCACCGCCGCTCGCCAGGAGGCCGAGGCCCACTCCCGCGCCGACCGTCACGAGGACCACCGCGACGATCAGCACCCACGTCTGCTTCAGGGCCTTCTTCGCCGGTGCCCGGCGCCTGTGCTTGTGCTGGCTCACGGCGCCAACCTAGGGCCTGTGCGCATCGTCAGCCGTCCAGCACACGTTCTGAAACTCTCCCGTTCGGCTGAAATTCGGGCATCGGTCGGACACCTCACGTCCACAGTCGGTAGCGTGGCGCCACTCCTCTCCCAAATTCCCCTGCCGAAACCCACGTGACGCCCACACATCTTCCTGGCCGAGTGGCCATACCCGCACTGCCCGAGCAGAGCCGCACAGCGCCTCCGGGCGGGCTGGGCCCGTTCAACGCCGCTCCCCCGCGCGAGGCCCGGGCCATCCTTCTGACCTGCCTGCACAGCGCCCGTTGGGCCGAGCGGGTGGCGGACCACCGCCCCTACCCCGACCTCGGCGCCCTGCTGGCCGCCTGCGACGAGGCCGCGTACGACCTGACCCCGGCGGAGCTGGCGCGCGCGCTGGCGGCGGAAGGGCTGCCGTCGCTGCCGGAGGACGTGTACGCGGCGGCGCACACAGCGCTGAGTGCCGCGTACGCCGCATATGAGGCCAAATTCGGGCATGGGTTCATTATCTGCCTGGACGGCCTGTCGGGCACCGAGAGCCTGGACCATGTTTTGGCAGGCATCCGGTCACGATTGGCAAACGATCCTGAGGAAGAAAGGGTCCTCGCGGCCGAGGAACTACGGCGGCTCGCGAAGGGCCGGCTGATCGGCCATCTCGCCTGACCCGGGCATTCCGTCCCGACCCGCGCGAATGGACCATCCGCGTGCCAGTTTGATCACACCGCCAGGCCCGGCGTAAGCGCCGCAGGCAACCGTCGCTACGATGCTGGGGGCCGGTGGACCGTACCCGGCCGGGCCCGACCGACAGCACAAGCCGGCAGGCCCCGATACCCCGCTCCCGGAGGGACTTCCGTGCCGGCTGGAACGCTGTACCGCGGCCGGGAAGGAATGTGGTCCTGGGTGGCTCACCGAGTCACCGGCGTCCTCATCTTCTTCTTCCTGTTCGTTCATGTGCTGGACACCGCTCTCGTCCGTGTCTCCCCCGAGGACTACGACAAGGTCGTAGCCACCTACAAGACGCCGATCGTCGCGCTGCTGGAGTACGGCCTCGTCGCCGCCATCCTGTTCCACGCGCTCAACGGCCTGCGCGTCATCGCCGTCGACTTCTGGTCGAAGGGCCCGCGCTACCAGAAGCAGATGCTCTGGTCCGTCGTCGGTCTGTGGCTCGTGCTCATGCTCGGGGCGATCTACCCCGTCCTCGGCCACGCCGCTCGTGAACTGTTCGGGAGCTGACGCACATGTCCACGACTGAAACCACCGCTTCCGGGATCGGCCCGGTCGAGGGTGACTCGCTCTACAACGTCGACAACCCGGCCCCGCTCATCGAGGCCCCGCGCAAGCGGACCAAGAAGACGCCCCGGTCCACCCGGGGCAACTTCGAGCTGGCCGCGTGGCTGTTCATGCGCCTGTCCGGCGTCGTGCTGGTCGTCCTCGTCATCGGCCACCTGCTGATCCAGCTGGTCCTGGACGGCGGCGTCTCGAAGATCGGCTTCGCCTTCGTGGCCGGCCGCTGGGCCTCGCCGTTCTGGCAGGTCTGGGACCTGCTGATGCTCTGGCTCGCGATGCTCCACGGCGCCAACGGTCTGCGCACGGTCATCAACGACTACGCGGAGCGCGCCAACACCCGGCTGTGGCTGAAGGGCCTGCTCTACACCGCCACGGTGTTCACCATCCTGCTGGGCACGCTGGTGATCTTCACCTTCGACCCGAACATCCGCTAGGCACGGGGCTGAGGTAACCGACCATGAAGATCCACAAGTACGACACCGTCATCGTCGGCGCCGGTGGCGCGGGTATGCGCGCGGCCATCGAGTCGACGAAGCGCAGCCGCACCGCCGTGCTGACCAAGCTGTACCCCACCCGTTCCCACACGGGCGCCGCGCAGGGCGGCATGGCCGCCGCGCTCGCCAACGTGGAGGAGGACAACTGGGAGTGGCACACCTTCGACACGGTCAAGGGCGGTGACTACCTGGTCGACCAGGACGCCGCCGAGATCCTGGCGAAGGAGGCCATCGACTCCGTCCTCGACCTGGAGAAGATGGGCCTGCCGTTCAACCGCACCCCGAACGGCACCATCGACCAGCGCCGCTTCGGCGGTCACAGCCGCAACCACGGCGAGGCCCCGGTCCGCCGGTCCTGCTACGCCGCGGACCGCACCGGCCACATGATCCTCCAGACGCTGTACCAGAACTGCGTCAAGCACGGCGTGGAGTTCTACAACGAGTTCTACGTCCTGGACCAGCTGATCACCGAGGTCGACGGCGTCAAGAAGTCCGCCGGTGTGGTCGCCTACGAGCTGGCCACCGGCGAGATCCACGTCTTCCAGGCGAAGGCCGTCATCTACGCGTCCGGCGGCACCGGCAAGTTCTTCAAGGTGACGTCCAACGCGCACACCCTGACCGGTGACGGCCAGGCCGCCGTGTACCGCCGCGGTCTGCCGCTGGAGGACATGGAGTTCTTCCAGTTCCACCCGACCGGCATCTGGCGCATGGGCATCCTGCTGACGGAGGGCGCCCGCGGTGAGGGCGGCATCCTCCGCAACAAGGACGGCGAGCGCTTCATGGAGAAGTACGCGCCGGTCATGAAGGACCTCGCCTCGCGTGACGTCGTCTCGCGCTCCATCTACACGGAGATCCGCGAGGGCCGCGGCTGCGGTCCCGAGGGCGACCACGTCTACCTGGACCTCACGCACCTCCCGCCGGAGCAGCTGGACGCCAAGCTCCCGGACATCACGGAGTTCGCGCGGACCTACCTCGGCATCGAGCCCTACACGGACCCGATCCCGATCCAGCCGACCGCGCACTACGCCATGGGCGGCATCCCGACCAACGTCGAGGGTGAGGTCCTGGCGGACAACACCACCGTCGTGCCGGGCCTGTACGCCGCCGGCGAGGTCGCCTGTGTCTCCGTGCACGGCGCCAACCGCCTCGGCACCAACTCGCTGCTGGACATCAACGTGTTCGGCAAGCGCGCGGGCATCGCCGCCGCCGAGTACTCCCAGAAGGCCGACTTCGTCGAGCTTCCGGAGAACCCGGCCGAGCTGGTGCTCGAGCAGGTCGAGCGGCTGCGCACCTCCACCGGCACCGAGCGGGTGGCCACCATCCGCAGGGAGCTGCAGGAGACCATGGACGCCAACGTCATGGTGTTCCGCACGGAGCAGACCATCAAGACGGCGGTCGAGAAGATCGCGGAGCTGCGCGAGCGCTACCGGAACGTCTCGATCCAGGACAAGGGCAAGCGGTTCAACACGGACCTGCTGGAGGCCATCGAGCTGGGCAACCTGCTCGACCTGGCCGAGGTCATGGCGGTCTCCGCGCTGGCCCGCAAGGAGTCCCGCGGCGGTCACTACCGCGAGGACTACCCGAACCGCGACGACGTCAACTTCATGCGCCACACCATGGCGTACCGCGAGGTGGGCGACGACGGCACGGAGTCCATTCGTCTCGACTACAAGCCGGTCGTCCAGACCCGCTACCAGCCGATGGAGCGTAAGTACTGATGGCAACCCCCGTACTGGACAAGGCCGAGGCGCAGTCCGAGGCCTCCCCCTACATCACGGTCACGTTCCGGGTCCGCCGCTTCAACCCGGAGGTCGCGGCCGAGGCGGTGTGGGAAGACTTCCAGCTGGAGATCGACCCCAAGGAGCGCGTCCTCGACGGCCTCCACAAGATCAAGTGGGAGCTGGACGGCACGCTGACGTTCCGCCGCTCGTGCGCCCACGGCATCTGCGGCTCGGACGCGATGCGGATCAACGGCAAGAACCGCCTCGCCTGCAAGACGCTGATCAAGGACATCAACCCCGAGAAGCCGATCACGGTCGAGCCCATCAAGGGCCTCACGGTCCTGAAGGACCTCGTGGTCGACATGGAGCCGTTCTTCCAGGCGTACCGGGACGTCATGCCCTTCCTCATCACGAAGGACACGAACGAGCCCACGCGCGAGCGGCTGCAGACGGCGGAGGACCGCGAGCGCTTCGACGACACGACGAAGTGCATCCTCTGCGCGGCCTGCACCTCCTCGTGCCCGGTCTTCTGGAACGACGGCCAGTACTTCGGCCCGGCGGCCATCGTCAACGCGCACCGCTTCATCTTCGACTCGCGTGACGAGGCCGGCGAGCAGCGCCTGGAGATCCTGAACGACAAGGACGGCGTCTGGCGCTGCCGCACGACCTTCAACTGCACGGACGCCTGCCCGCGCGGCATCGAGGTCACGAAGGCGATCGCAGAGGTCAAGCGCGCCCTGATCACGCGCCGCTACTGATCCCCCGCGCACGTGCGCCGAGGGCCCCGTTTCCACCGGAAACGGGGCCCTCGTGTTGATGCCACACCTGCGGGTGAACGCGACGGAGACCGGCGTGCGGGCCTTGCCGCCCTACCATGATGGTCTCGGCACCAGCCCTTGGGAGGCACGCGATGTCCGCAGCATCCGTCGAGCGGCCCCACAACGAGCGTCCGCTGATCGCGGAGGCGAACCACCTCATGGACCGCAATCCGGGCTACCGCGTCGAGATCATCGGAGGCCAGCTCCTCGTGTCCCCGCCCCCCGACGGACCGCACGCCGATGCCCTGACAGAGCTCATGCTGCCCTTCGTCTCCGCCGGCCTCCACGGAACGGAATCGAGACTCCTCCAGGGCATCGGGCTCTGGCTGCCCACCGCCGCCGAGGACTACGCGATCCCCGACCTGTCCCTGGTGGACGCCGACTACAAGGACCACCTCACCGAGAACAGCTGCTACGACCCCATGTGCTTCCGGCTGGTCGTCGAGGTGACGTCCAGCAACTACCGGACGGACCTGCGCACCAAGGTCGCCGCGTACGCCGAGGCGAAGATCCCCGTGTACGTCATCGTCGACCGCAAGCACCAACGACTGCACGTGCTCACAGAGCCCGCGGAAGACACCTACGCGAACCACCGTCCGCACGCCCCCGGCGAGATCGTGACCCTTCCCGACTCGATCGGGGCCAAGGTCACGCTGGACGTGGCGGCCGTTCTGGAGGCCGGGAGCTGACTCCGCCCCGCGGGTCGAGTGATCGGCGGGGCGAAGGCGTTGCGGGTGGGGAGGTCAGCCGCGGAGGACACGGCCGTCCTTGTCGGTGCGGGCGTACGTCGAACGTTCGGGAGCCGACGGAGTACCGCACGTCCCGGCGTGCCCCTTCTTACCGGATGCCTCCGACCGTACGCACCGGCACTGACAATCACCGGATCCCGTGGATCATCCCCTTATTCTGACGCCATGTCAGATGACGAGTCCTACGAGCTGCTCGGGTTCGACAACGTGCTGCTGCCGGTCGGCGATATCGCCGAGGCCGTCGGGTTCTACGAGCGGGCCGGGTTCACCGTCGGGTTCCGGCTCGACGAGGCCGGGATCGCCCTGCTGAAGGTGGGGGGCGAGACGCCCGGCATCCTGCTGCGGCACGAGGACGGGTTCGGGCGGCGCACCCCGCCGTGGCCCTCCGCGCGCGTGTGGCTGGAGGTGCCGGACGCGCGGGCGGCGGCGCGGATCCTGCGGGACGCGGGGACGCAGCCGCTGGACGAGCCGTTCTCGACGGCCACCGGCTGGACCGTGGAGATCGCCGACCCCTGGGGGAACGTCATCGGTCTCACGGACTACACCAAGCGTCCGGAGCTGGGCCGAAGGCCCTGACGGCGGCAGCCCCCTGACGGCGTGACGCACGCCTCACGCCATCGAGTTGAACGTGTTCAAACACAGGTCTACTGTCATCCACGACAGCGAGTTGAACACGTTCAAGAAGGGGGCCGGGCCATGGACCGCACGGTCATCGCCTATGTCATCTACCTGGTCGTCAGCATCGGGCTGACCATCTGGGTGGCCCGTACGCTCAGCCGCAACGGCCGCATCTTCCTCGCCGACGTCCTGCACGGCAACGAGAAGCTCGCGGACGCCGTGAACCACCTGCTGGTGGTCGGCTTCTACCTCGTCAACCTCGGCTTCGTCGCGCTGTATCTGAGCGACGACGACACCGTCCTCGACACCCGCGGCATCTTCGAGGCCCTGTCGACCAAGCTCGGCGTGGTCCTGCTGGTCCTCGGCGTGATGCACCTGGCCAACGTCTACGTCCTCAACAAGATCCGGCGGCGCGGTGTGATGGAGCGCGAGCAGCTGCCGCCGGTCGCGCCGCAGGGCTGGGCCGCCCCCACGGCCGGGGCCTGAGCGGGGCCCGGCATGACCGCCGAGACGGCCGCCCGGGCGGCCAGGACCCCGGTCCGCGCGCTCACCGTCCTCTACGACGCCGAGTGCTCCCTGTGCACCTTCCTCCGCGACTGGCTCGTACGGCAGCCGCAGTGGGTGCCGCTGGAGCTGGTGCCCGCCGGGTCCGCCGAGGCCCGCCGGCGCTTCCCCTGCCTCGACCACGCCGGCACCTTCGAGGAGATCACGGTGGTCGGTGACGCCGGGCAGGTCTACCGGGGCGCCGACGCCTGGGTCGTCACCCTGTGGGCGCTGCGGAAGTACCGGCCGCTCGCGCACCGGCTGAGCACCCCGTCCGGGGCGCGGCTCGCCCGGGGGGCCGTGCTCGCGGCCGCCGCGTGGCGCGGGACGAAGAGCCGGGGCGGCCAAGCCCGGGGCGGCCAAGCACCGCGACGCGGCGACGGATGGGTGTACGACCGGCGGGCTGGGTGGACGTACCACCCGCCGGGGTGTGCCGACGGGAGGTGCGCGGCTCCCTCGTGAACAGGGGACACGAGGGGGCGCGTACGGCGGGGCGCGCGAACCGGTTTGGCATGCACCCTTCCAAAACAGCGTTCGGGTTGGCACGCTGCACCCGGTTCCGCACTCCGCAATCGCACCGACTGTCGCAGCCGGACGGCCCTTCGGGGCGGTCCGGGCCCCCCATCGCAGAAGGAGTACGCGTGAGAGGCACACCCCGCACCCGTCGGATACCCCGCCCCGCCCTCGGCGTCCTGATCGGCGTCACCGCGCTGTTCACCGCCGGCGCCCTCGCCACCCCGGCCGGCGCCGCCCCCGAGCCCGGCCCCTCCCCCGCCCGCGTCCACTCCGTGCCGGCCTCGGCACAGCAGCAGGCCCGCGACTTCTGGACCCCGGAGCGGATGCGCTCGGCGGTCCCGCTCGACCTCCTCGACGCGGACGCCCGCTCGACGGACGCCGCTCCGCGCGCGGGCCGCCCGGCCACCGTCGCGCCCACCGCCCCCACCGCCGGGACGGCGGACGTCGGACCGGCCGCCTTCCCGAACGGCGGAGGCGCGTGGACGGGCGGCGGCGCCGTCGTCAACACGGCGGGCCGCGTCTTCTTCACCTACCAGGGCCGTACGGCGTCCTGCTCCGGCAACGCCGTCACCAGCGCCAACAAGAGCACCGTCATCACGGCTGGCCACTGCGTGAAGCTGGAGGGCGCCTGGCACACCGACTGGGTCTTCGTGCCCGGCTACCACGACGGACAGGCCCCGCACGGCCGCTGGACGGCGACGAAGACGCTGTCCACCCCGCAGTGGACGGCGAGCGAGGACATCAACTACGACGTCGGCGCGGCGGTCGTGGCCCCGCTGGACGGACAGCGGCTCACGGACGTCGTCGGCGGGCAGGGGCTGGCCTTCAACACCGGCTACAACCTGCGCATGTACGCCTTCGGGTTCCCGGCCGCCGCCCCCTACGACGGGCAGAAATTCATCTACTGCTCCGGCACGACCAACCGGGACTTCCTGCTCTCCAACGACCACGGCATGGGCTGCGACATGACCGGGGGCTCCAGCGGAGGCCCGTGGTTCACACAATTCAACGAGGCGACCGGCACCGGACTGCAGTCCTCGGTGAACAGCTTCAAGTACAACTTCCTGCCCAACCGCATGTACGGCCCGTACTTCGGCGCCGACGCGCAGAACCTCTACCAGGCGGCGCAGTCCTCCTGATCCGCAATGGTTAGGCTCGCTCCGTGCCCTCGAAGAACGACCGCCCCGAGCAGGGCGACACGCCCAGCAAGTCCGAGCAGACCCGCGCGCTGATCCTGGAGACCGCCATGCGGCTGTTCCAGGAGCGCGGCTACGACAAGACGACGATGCGGGCGATCGCCCAGGAGGCCGGGGTCTCGGTCGGCAACGCGTACTACTACTTCGAGGGCAAGGAGCACCTGATCCAGGGCTTCTACGACCGGATCGCCGCCGAGCACCAGGCGGCGGTCCGGGACATCCTGGCCCGGGAGACGGATCTGGAGGCACGGCTCGCGGGCGTGCTGCGGGCCTGGCTGGACATCGCCACGCCGTACCACGAGTTCGCGGTGCAGTTCTTCAAGAACGCCGCCGACCCCGACAGCCCGCTCAGCCCCTTCTCACAGGAGTCCGAGCACGCGCGCCAGGAGGCCATCAGCATCCACCGGCAGGTGCTGGCGGGCGCGACCCGGACGAAGGTCCCGGAGGAGCTGCGGGAGATCCTGCCCGAGCTGATGTGGCTCTCCCAGATGGGACTCGTCCTGTACTGGATCTTCGACCGGACCGAGGGCCGTGAGCGCAGCTACCGGCTCGCCGAGCGCGGCGCCCGGCTCACCGCGCGCGGGGTGTCGCTGGCCCGCTTCCGGGTGCTGCGCCCCCTGGTCCGCGAGGTGCACGACCTGTTCACGGACTTCCTGCCGGGCATGACCCGGATGATCCCGGACCCGGCGAAGGAGTCCCCGGGGGCGCCCGCGCGCGACGAGCGCCCCTGAGGGACCGCCGGGTCAGTTGACGGCGTCGACCTCGTCCCCGGTCAGTTCGACGTCGTGCACGAGCGGCCCGTCCCCCACGACCACGTGCGCGGCGCGCGACCCGTACGCCGGGGCGCTCGCCGCCAGCAGATACGTGCCCGGGCCGGGCACCGAGACGATGTACGACCCGTCGGCCAGGGACGTGACCCGGTCCAGCTGCCGGCCGCCCTTGCTGAGCAGTGTCACCGCCGCGCCGTCGACGGGCTCGCCGTCGGCGGTGAGGACGAAGCCGTGCACGACCGAGGTGGCGGACGGGCCGGCGGGCGCCGCCTCGGCCGGCGCGGGCTCCTCCGCCGGTTCGACGGCCAGATGCGGCAGCCGCTTCTCCATCCAGTCGGGCAGCCACCAGTTGGCCCTGCCGAGCAGATGCATCGCGGCCGGCACCAGCGCGGTGCGCAGGATGAAGGCGTCAAGGGCGACGGCCGCCGCGAGTCCGATGCCGGCCATCGCGCCCTCCATGTCGCCGCTCAGCACGAACGCGCCGAACACGCAGATCATGATGAGGGCGGCCGAGTTGATGACCCGGCTGGTCTCCGCGAGGCCGACGCGCACCGCGCGCGCGTTGTCCTTGGTGTGCACCCACTCCTCGTGCATCCGGCTCACCAGGAACACCTGGTAGTCCATGGACAGGCCGAACAGCAGCGAGAGCATGATGACCGGCAGGAACGAGGTGATCGGGCCCTCCTTGCCGACGCCGATCAGCTCGGTGCCCCAGCCCCACTGGAAGATCGCCACCAGCACGCCGAAGGACGCGGCGGCCGCGATCAGGTTCATCAGGGCGGCGGTCAGCGGCACCACCAGCGAGCGGAACGCGACCAGCAGGAGCAGGAAGCCGAGCGCGATGATCGTCGCCACGAAGTACGGCAGCCGGTCGCCGGTCACCGCCGCGAAGTCCTTGAACACGGCCGTCACCCCGCCCACATGGGCCTCGGCACCCGACTGCGGGATCACGTCGTCCCGCAGCCGGTCGATCAGCGCGTCGGTCTCCTCGGACTGCGGTGAGGTGTCCGGCACGACCTGGATCACGGTGACCCCGTTGGCGGGCGGGACGGCCGCGACCTGCGCGACACCCTCGGTGGAGCGGATGCCCTCGACCAGGCCGGCGGGCGCGTCCCCGTCGACGACGACCTGGAGCGGGCCGTTGAAGCCGGGCCCGAAGCCCTCGGCGAGCAGGTCGTAGGCCTGCCGGGTGGTCGTGGACTCCTGGTGGTTGCCCTGGTCCGTGGCGCCCAGCCGCAGCGACAGCACGGGGATCGCGAGGACCGCCATGACGACGACGGCCATCGCGACGACCGGGCGCGGGCGCCGCTGCACGAACGCCGACCAGCGCGCCGCGAGCCCGCTGGTCTCCGCGGGCTCCGGTCCGGCCGCGGCGAGCCGGGCGCGCTGCCGGCGGCTGAGCACCCGCATGCCGAGCAGTCCGAGCAGGGCCGGCAGCAGGGTGATCGCGGCCAGCACGCTCAGGACGACGGTGAGCGAGGTCGCGACGACCACGCCGTCCAGGAAGCGCATGTTCATCACGAGCATCCCGGCGAGGGCGATGCACACGGTGCCGCCCGCGAACAGCACCGCCCGCCCCGAGGTGTTGAGGGCGGTCACGGCCGCCTCCTCCGGCTTCATCCCGCGCAGGATGCCGCGCCGGTGCCGGGTGACGATGAACAGGGCGTAGTCGATGCCGACGCCGAGGCCGATCAGGGAGCCGAGCAGCGGGGCCACCTCGGGCACGTCGGTGACGTGGCTCATCAGCATCGTGGCGATCATTCCGGTGCCGACGCCCGCGACGGCCACGACGATCGGCAGCAGCATCGCGAACAGCGAGCCGAACGCGAGGAACAGCACGACGGCGGCCGCGAGGATGCCGACGGCCTCCGCGGTGCCCTGCGGGGGCTCCTGGGTGCGGGCGATGGCCTGCCCGCCCAGCTCGACCGCCAGACCGTCCTGCTCGGCGGCCTGGGCGGTGTCCACGACGTCCTCGACGAGTTCCATGGGGACGGCGTTGGCCTGCTCGGTGAAGGTGACCTGCGCGTACGCGATCGTCCCGTCCCGGCTGATCTGCGCGGCCCCCCGCTCCGCGTACGGGTCGGTGACCTCGCCGACGCCCTTCATACGCCCGATCTCCTCGAGGGCGGGCTCGATCCGGGACCGTACGGACGCGTCCCGTACGGAACCCTCGTCCACCTTCCACACCACCGTGTCGGTGTCGCCGGCACGCTCCGGGAAGGCTTTCTCCATCAGGTCGTACGCGGTCGCCGAGTCGGTGTCCGGGAGGGAGAAGACGTCCGCATAGTTCGTGCCGGCCTGCGAGCTCGCCGTGCCCAGGCCGAACAGCGCCCCCAGCCAGAGCAGCAGGACCACCAGCCGGTGCCGATAGCACCACCGTGCCAATGCCGTCACGCTCAACGCTCCTTAGTCGGTCGGATGGTCCCCCAGGTCCTGCGCAACAGCATTGGGTGTGCGCCCGCCCGCGCGGCAGCCGACCGCCATGACTCTCAAGGAACTCCAAAGACGGAACCGGCCCCGACGCACGCGAGCCCACAGATACTGGGGGCATGACGACGGCTTCAGGCACCGTGCTGGTCGTGGAGGACGAGGAGAGCATCGCCGACGTCCTCGGGATCGCCCTGCGCTACCACCGGTTCGAGGTGATGACGGCGGGAACCGTCCGCGACGCGCTCGCCCTCACCGAGCGCACCCGCCCGGACGTGGCGCTGCTCGACGTCATGCTCCCGGACGGCGACGGCCGCGCCCTCGGCCGTGAACTGCGGCGCAGTCGGCCCGATCTGGCCCTGGTCTTCCTCACCGCGCGCGACGCGCCCGCCGAGATCGTCGGCGCCCTCGGCTTCGGCGACGACTACATCACCAAGCCGTTCGACGTGGACGTGGTCGTCGCCCGGATCACGGCGGTGCTGCGCCGCACCCGCCCGGCCGACGTCCTGCCCCAGCGCCCGCCGCTGCGCTACGGCGACCTGGAGCTGGACGAGACGACGTACTCGGTGCACCGCGCGGGCCGTACGGTCGAACTCACCCCGACCGAGTACGCGTTGCTGCGCTTCCTGGTGCGCAACGGCGGACGGGTCGTCCCCAAGGAGCAACTCCTGCGCCATGTCTGGCAGTACGAGCACACCCCGCCGGAGTCGACCGTCGTCGAGACGTACATCAGCTATCTGCGGCGCAAGCTGGACACCCTGGGGCCCCCGGTGATCACCACCCGGCGCGGCGTCGGATACGGGCTGGCATGAGGGCCCGGCACCTGCTGCAGCGGTGCCGGATCCGCGGCATACGCTCGCTGCGCGGCAAGCTGACCCTGGTGAACGTCGCGCTGCTGGCCGCGGGCATCGTCGTCGCGACCGCCGTCAGCCTGATGACCGCGCGGTTCTATCTGCTCGACAAGGTCGACACCGAGCTGAAGAGTGCCCGCGGCACGCTCAGCCAGGCCGGGTTCACGCTGCGCCAGATCGAGTCGCTGAGCGAACTGGGCATCGCCCTGGACAAGTTCAGCGGTGGCGGCGCCACCGACACCGACCCGCTGCCCGGTCCGTCCATGGTGTACGTCGCCGTTGGCGCCACCGGGGAGCCGGTCGCCCTGGGCCCGCTGCGGCCGACGGCCCGCCAGCACGCCCTCGCCTCCGCCGTCGACGATCCGCGGGCGCTGGCCGCCGACGAGGAGCCGCGGGACGTCACGGTCGAGGGCGAGCGCTACCGAATGGCCGGGGCCCGGCTGGCGGACGGCACCGTCGTCCTGGTCGCCGTGCCCACCGAGGGGCTGCACGAGGGCATGGGCAAGGCGCTCAAGATGGATCTGGCCGTCGGCACCGGTCTGCTGGCCCTGCTCGTCTGCCTGACGATGTTCAGCGTGCGCCGGCGGCTGCGGCCGCTGGAGGACATGGTGGAGACGTCGTCGGCCATCGCCGAGGGCGATCTGACCCGCCGGGTCCCCTCCAGCGGCAACGCCACCCTGGAGGTCGAGCAGCTTCGGCTGGCCCTGAACTCGATGCTGCACCAGGTGGAGTCCGCGTACCGCACCCGCGAGCGCAGCGCGGCCCAGCTGCGGCGCTTCGTCGGGGACGCCTCGCACGAGCTGCGCACCCCGCTGTCCGCGATCCGCGGCTATCTCCAGCTGTACGACAAGGGGATGCTTCCGGACCAGGCCGAACGCAAACGGGTCTGGGACCGGATGAACGGCGAGGTGGACCGGATGGGCCGGCTCGTCGACGAACTGCTCACCCTGGCCCGCCTCGACCAGCGGCCCGCCCTGCGGTTCCGCAACGTGGACCTGAGCCGGCTGGTGCGGGAGGCGGCGGAGGATCTGCGGGTGCAGCAGCCCGAACGGCCGCTGACGGTCGGCGCCGAGGGTTCGCTCCTGGTGCACGCCGACGAGTCGGGGCTGCGTCAGGTGCTGGGCAATCTGCTGAGCAACGTCCGCGTCCACACGCCCGCCGACGTACCGGTGCGGCTGGAGGTGGAGCGGGACGACACGGCCGTACGGCTGTGTGTCACCGACCGGGGGCCTGGGCTGTGCGAGGAGGACGCGGCCCGGGTCTTCGACCGGTTCTTCCGGGCCGGCGGGGGCGCCGGCAGCGGTCTCGGCATGGCGATCGTGCAGGGCGTGGTGGAGGCGCACGGCGGGGAGGTCGCCGTGCGGACGGCCCCCGGTGAGGGGCTGGCCGTCACGGTGACCCTGCCGGCGCCGGCGGTGTCCGCGTCCTGACACCGCCGGCGGGGCGTCGCCCGCGTCAGATCCAACCGAGGCTCCACAGCCGGAACACGCCGGTGCCGTCGGAGAGGTACTGTCCGCCGCCGACGTCCTCGGTGGTGACGACGTACTCCTTGGCCTGCCACAGCGGGATCACCGGCACGTCCCGGGCGACCGCCTCCTGCATGTCGCGGAAGTCCCGGGTGGCCTGGGCGCGGTCGGCGTACTGCTGGCTGGCGGTGATCAGCCGGTCGACCGTCTTGTCGCTGTACCCGGTGTTCATGGTGCCCTTGGTGCCGACGAGGGGGCCGCCGTAGGTGTCCGGGTCCGGGAAGTCGGCGACCCAGCCGACCGCGTAGGCGTCGAGCTTGCCGCCCGCCCAGCGCTTCTGGAAGTCGGTCCACTCGTAGCCCTTGACGTCGACCTTGAACAGGCCGCTCGCCTCCAGTTGCTGCTTGATCTCCTCGGCCTCCTCGGCGCCGGAGCCGCGGCCGGTGGCGTAGCCGTAGGTGAAGCGCACCGGCAGGCTGATCCCGGCGTTCTGCAGCAGGGCCCTCGCCTTCGCGGTGCTCTGCTTCGGGTAGGCGTCGAAGAACGAGGTGGTGTGGCCGGTGATCCCGGTCGGGATCAGCGAGTACAGCGGGTCGACGGTCCCCTTGTAGACGGTGGCGGCCAGCTTCTCGCGGTCCATCAGCCACGCCATGGCCTTGCGCACCCGCGCATCGTGCAGCGGGGAGGAGGCGCGGGTGTTGAGGTACAGATTGCGGACCTCGGAGCTGTCGGCCTCCGAGACGCGCTGGTCGGTGTCGGCGGCGTTGAGGCCGGCGAGGACGCGGGGCGGCAGGGTGCGTGTGGCCACGTCGATCCGCCGGTCGTTCCAGGCGTCGCCCAGGGCGTTCGCGTCGGAGTAGTAGCGCAGTTCGACCGGGCTGCCCGTGCCGTCGACGGCCCCCTTGTAGCGGGGGTTGGGGTCGAGCTGGGCCTGCTTGCCCTCGCTGTAGCCGGACAACGTGTACGGGCCGGTGCCGTCGACGGAAGTCCCGGTGCGCAGCTCGCCCGCCGGGTACTTCTCCCGGTCGACGATGGCGGCCGCGCCGGTGGCCACCTTCAGCGGGAACGTGGCGTCCGGCGACGACAGCCGGAAGGTGACCGTACGGCCGCTCGCGCGCACCGAGCCGAGCGTGTCCAGCAACGAGGCCGGGCCGACGTCCGAGTTGATCCGCTTGACCCGGTCGAAGGAGAACTTGACGTCCTCCGCGGTCATCGTGCGGCCGCTCGGGAACGTCAGGCCCTCGCGCAGCTCGCAGCGGTAGCTCCGCAGGCCGTCGCCGACCCAGCCGCAGCTCTCGGCGGCGTCCGGGACGGGTGTGACGCCGCCCGCCTCGAAGGTCATCAGTGACTGGAAGACGTTGCTGAACAACGCCCAGGAGCCGGCGTCGTAGGCGCCGGCCGGGTCGAGCGAGGTGACGGCGTCCGTCGTGCCGACCGTGATGGTTCTGTCCTGGTTCTGCCGGGACGGCAGCAGCTGCCAGCCCCCCACTCCCACGGCCGCCAGTACCAGCAGCGTCGCGAGAATCCGCATGCGAACCGTACGCATGGGTGTGCCCTCTCCCCAGGCCCCTCAGGGCCCCCGCATGAGCTGAACAATTCACGCCACTCCCCTAAGCGGCGGGCACACCTAACCACACGGATTTCAGCGGGCGGAAGGGGATTCTGGGGACATGAGAAAGATCTTACCTACGGGCGATTCCAGCAGGTTTCACAATCCGGTCACTCGGCGGGCACGCGCGGGTCACGCCTGACGGGACGCCAGCTGGATCACGGTAATGTCGGAGGGGGCGCCCACGCGGGTGGGCGGACCCCAGGCGCCCGCGCCCCGGCTGACGTACAGCTGGGTGTCGCCGTAGCGCTCCAGACCGGCCACCGTGGGGTTGGCCAGCTCGGCGACGAGGCTGCCCGGCCAGAGCTGGCCGCCGTGGGTGTGCCCGGAGAGCTGGAGGTCGACGCCATGGTCGACGGCGTCATGGATCTGGACCGGCTGGTGGGCGAGGAGCACGCACGCGCGTGCCCGGTCACGGTCGCCGAGCGCCCGGGCGAAGTCGGGGCCCTGGCCCTCGTCCTCGCCGGCCACGTCGTTGACGCCGGCCAGGTCGAAGTGGGGCAGTTCCGTACGGGCGTTCTCCAGGGGGCGCAGGCCCAGCCGGCGCACCTCCTGGACCCACTGCCCGGCGCCCGAGAAGTACTCGTGGTTGCCGGTGACGAAGAAGCTGCCGTCGCGCGCGCGGAGTTGCGCGAGCGGCGCGGCGGCCGGGCCGAGGTCGTGGACGCTGCCGTCCACCAGGTCACCGACGACGGCGATGAGGTCGGGCTGGGTGCCGTTGATCGTGTCGACGACCTTCTGCGCGAAGCCTCGGCCCAGCACGGGGCTGAGGTGGATGTCGCTGACGACGGCGATCCGGTAACCGTGCGCCGCCCGCGGGAGCTTGGCCAGCGGGACGGTGACCCGCTTCACGCCTGGGCCGCGCAGCACGCTGTGGGTGCCGTAGCCGACGGTGCCGACGGCGGCCGCCGCGGCGGTGCCGGCGACCACGCGCGAGACGAACAGGCGCCGGGTCAGGTCCGGGCGGGAGCCGCCGGAGTCACCGGCGCCCGGGGTGGGGGCGGCCGGGGGCGGGTCGGCGGTGAGCGCCGCCGTGCGACCCGGGGCGGCGGACGGGCCGCCGTGAGCGCGCGGGCCGGCCGTCGCGGTGGCCGGGGCGGCGGACGCGGCGGTGCCCGGCTCCGGACGCGGCGCGGGCTCACCGGCGCCCGCGCGGCGGTCGAGCAGGCGGCGCAGCAGCGGCCGGACGAGCTCGCCGGCCAGCAGGAACAGCAGCAGGTACAGCGACAGGGCCAGCCACAGGAAGCCCGGCCAGGCCAGGATCCGCTGGAGCAGGAAAGGCGCGCCCGCGCGCTCGGCGACCAGGGCGCCGACGGTGAGCGCCCAGCCGCCGGCGATGACGACCACACCCGCGCGGCGCACGGCCCCGGGGGCGCGCGTCGTGTCGCGG
Source organism: Streptomyces sp. RK62 (assembly GCF_018070255.1). Classification (NCBI taxonomy): domain Bacteria; kingdom Bacillati; phylum Actinomycetota; class Actinomycetes; order Kitasatosporales; family Streptomycetaceae; genus Streptomyces; species Streptomyces sp. RK62. Next base: position 78,612 of record NZ_JAGPYD010000004.1, read on the forward strand.
AAGAGGCGCCGCCACACCCACCAGTTGCCCGTCACCAGGACGGACAGCACGAGCAGTGCGACGAGCACGAAGACGATGACCACGCCGGCGTTCCCTTTCCCTTGCGTGCCGGGTCAACGTCCGGCCCGGTGGCCGAGTTCCTATGACGTCCGGCGCAGTGCGCGCACTCCGCGCAACCCGATGGCCCCGACGACCGTCCCCAGTACGAAGGAGACGACGGCGAGCAGCAGATGCACCCAGAAGTACGCCGTGGGGTCTCCGTCCTCGAACGCGAGCCCGCTGCTGTCCTTGATCAGGTTTTTGACGAAAGTGACCCAGATGACCCAGCTCCACACTCCGAAGGCGAGCAGGAACCAGGAGACGGGGCGGCTGAGCTTCATGTCCTCAGTATCGCCGTCCCCCGTCGGGTGCGCGGAGCGGGGTGGGGGCGGGGGCGGGACTTCCATGGGAGCGCCCTGTACGTTTCCGCTCGTGCCCGCACCTACGAAGACCGCCAGGCGTGGCCTGCTGGTCGCCTCCGCCGTCCTGTCGTCCCTCGCGCTGACCGCGCCCGTCGCCCACGCGGCCCCCCGGCCGTCGCCGAGCACGAGCCCGTCGGCCACTCCCCCGGCGGACATGTCGACCGTGGGCGGGGCGCAACTGGGCCGCCCGGGCACCCAGGTGAACCTGGCGGGCGACGCCCCCGTCCTGCCGAAGGACCTGTCGGCGCGCTCCTGGATCGTCGCCGACGCCGAGTCCGGCGATGTGCTCGCGGCGCACAACGCGCACTGGCGGCTGGCCCCGGCGAGCACCCTGAAGATGCTGTTCGCCGACACCGTGCTGCCGCGCTTCCCGAAGGACACCGAGCACAAGGTGGCCGTGTCCGACCTGGCCGGCGTCGGCGCCGGCTCCAGCGTGGTCGGCATAAAGGAGAACGAGACGTACAAGGTGCACGATCTGTGGCTCGGCGTCTTCCTGGCGTCCGGCAACGACGCAGTGCACGTGCTGTCCGCGATGAACGGCGGCGTCGACAAGACGGTGCGGGAGATGAACGAGCACGCCGAGGAGCTCCAGGCCCTCGACACCCATGTGGTCTCCCCCGACGGCTACGACGCCCCGGGCCAGGTCTCGTCGGCGTACGACCTGACGCTGTTCGCGCGCTCCGGGCTGCAGAAGAAGGACTTCCGGGAGTACAGCTCGACGGTCCGGACGAAGTTCCCGGGCGCGACGAAGAAGAGCAAGGGCAAGTCGGTGCGCGGGTCCTTCGAGATCCAGAACACCAACCGGCTGCTGCGCGGCGACTCGGACATCTCCGTCTATCCGGGCATCGCCGGGGTGAAGAACGGTTACACCACCAACGCCGGTCACACCTTCACCGGTGTCGCCGAGCGCGACGGCAAGGTGCTGCTGGTCACGGTCATGAACCCGGAGAAGCAGGAGCACAACGAGGTCTACAAGGAGTCCGCGCGGCTGCTGGACTGGGGCTTCGAGGCGGCCGGCAAGGTGCAGCCGGTGGGTGAGCTGGTGCCGCCCAAGAGCGCCCAGGCGAGCGCGCAGCCGGGTACGGGCACGTCCGGGGAGGCCGGGGGCGCCAAGGGCGCGGAGAAGTCCTCGAAGCCTGCCGTGGGCGCCTCCGCGGCGAGCGGGTCGGGCGGCATGGGGGTCGCGCTCGGGATCGCCGCGGGTGTCCTCGCGCTGCTCGGCGCGGGCGTCTTCCTGGTCAACCGCCGGTGGCCGCTGCCCGACCTGGTGCGCCGCCGGGGCCGTTCCTGATCGTGCCGTCGGACGGGTCCGGGCCGCGGGAGGTCTCCGGTGCCGCGGACCCGTCCCCCAGCTCGGTCTCCTTGCTGCCCGTCGCCGTCCAGGCCGCGCAGAACACGACGAGTTTCGATGTGAAGTTGATCCAGAGCAGCAGGGCGACGGGCACCCCGAACGCGCCGTACATGCTCTTCGTGGCGACGCCCTGGATATAGCCGCTGAGCAGCAGTTTCAGCAGTTCGAAGCCGATCGCGCCGATCAGGGCGGCCACCAGCAGCCGGCGGCGCGGCGGTTCGACGCCCGGCAGCAGCGTCAGCACGTACAGCAGGACGAGGAAGCCGGCGAGCACCGCGACCAGGAACGCGGCGGCCCGCAGCAGGACCCCGCCCCAGCCGCCCTCGTCGACGCCGAGCTGACGGGTCGTCCAGCCGACGGCGGCGGAGGCCACGGTGGACGCGAGGATCGTCACCAGGATCGCGCCGCCCAGGCCGACCAGGACACCGGCGTCCTTCACCTTGTGCAGGAGGGGGTTCTCCTCCTCGTCGGGCAGCTCCCACACCGCGCGCAGGCACTCGCGCACCGAGCCGACCCAGCTGATGCCGGTGAGCAGCAGGGCGGCGCCGGCGATGAGCCCGACGGTGCCGGCGTTCTGCACCAGGGCGTCGATGTCGAGCTGGTCGGAGATGCCGGGGACCTGCTCGGCCAGCTTGTCCTGGAGCTTGTCCTGCTGCTCCTTGCCGAGCGTGGCGGCCGCGACCGCCGCGGCCACGGTGAGCAGCGGGAACAGCGCGACGAAGCTCACGAACGTCATCGCCGCCGCCAGCCGCGTCCATTTCACCCGGTCGAGGCGCTCGTACGACCGCCACGCGTGCGTGGTCATCAGCCGGGCCACCCAGGGGCCCACGACGGGGAGCTTTCTCAGCCAGTCCACGATCCGACTCTCCCCTCCGCACGGAACACCCATGTCCGTGTGCCCCAGAACCGCAGGACCGTAGCCAGCGACATGCCGACGACCGCCCCCGAGACGGTGTCGGCGCGCTGGGAGGTGAACCCGAGGCCGTAGTGGCTCACGGCCAGGCAGAGCAGCTGGACGGCCGCCCCGGCGGTGTTCACCAGGAGGAAGGCGGCGTAGGGGCGCGGTCCGCGCGGCCGGGTGTGCCGGTAGGTGCCGAGGGCGTTCCCGGCGTAGGCGACCGTGCAGCCGGCGAGGAAGGACAGCCCCTTGGCGGTGAGCGGACCGAGGCCGGCGGGGCCGCGCAGGGCGGTGAACAGGGCGAGGTCGACGGCGTAGGCGGCGAGCCCGGCGGCGGCGAAGCCCAGGATCTCGCGGCGGTGGGGCCGACCCCTCACCAATTGGCCACCGCCAGCGCGTACATCGTCATCCACACCGCCCCGATGACCGCCAGGGCCCGGTCGCGCAGGACCACCTCCTCGGGCTCGCCCGCCGTGCCCCGGTCGGCGAACACGGCGTACCGCAGGATCGCGAGGACGAAGGCGACCATGGACAGCTGGCGCCAGGGCAGCACGCTGGTGTGCGGCACCCCGCCCTCCTCCAAGGCCCACAGGCAGTACCCGAGCACGGCGACACCGGCCGCGAGCTGCCAGACGAAGCGCAGATAGCCGGGGGTGTACTCGGTGAGCAGCGCGCGCGTGGCGCCCGCCTTCCCGGCCATCTGGACGGCCTCGGAGTAGCGCTTGGCCGCCACCATGAACAGCGCCCCGAACCCGGTCGTGATGAGGAACCAGCGCGACAGCGGGATGCCGAGCGCGAGCCCGCCCGCCACGGCCCGCATCAGGAAGCCGGTGGTGACGATCACGAGGTCGACGACGAGGACGTGCTTGAGGCGGACGCAGTACGCCAGTTGCATGGCGAGGTAGGCCACCAGCAGGGCGGCGACGGCCGGTGCGGTCAGCCAGGCGGCGAGGGCGGGCGCGAGGACCGCGAGGAGCCCGCCTGTGACGTACGCGACGGGGACGGGGACCTGTCCGGCGGCGACCGGGCGGTGGCGCTTGGTGGGGTGGGCGCGGTCCGCCTCGGCGTCGCGGGCGTCGTTGACCAGGTAGACGGCTGCCGCGCACGCGGTGAAGAGCGCGAAGACGAGCGCGAGTTGGGTCAGGGCGTGTGCGGAGAAGAGCCGGCCGGCGGCGGCCGGGGCCGCGACGACCAGGACGTTCTTGACCCACTGCTTGGGGCGTGCGGTCCTGAGCAGGCCCTTCGCCATGACGCCCGGGCCGCGTCCGCCGGCCGGGGGTTCCGTCCGGGGCGCCGCCCTGCGCTGCTCGTGGAGCGTCGCGTCCCCGGCGCGCGCGGCGCTCGTCAGGGGCCCCGCCTCAGGCATGGACGCCTCCCGGGCCCATCCAGCGCGACCCGAGACGTGCCGTGAGCGCGCCGAGGGCGGCGCCCGCGGCCACGTCCGACGGGTAGTGCACACCGACGACGAGACGGGACACGCACATGGCGGCGGCGAGCGGCGCGATCGCGGGCGCGCCGAGCGCCCCGAAGGCGACGGCCGCGGCGGTGGCGGAGGCGGCGTGGGAGCTGGGGAAGGAGTGCCGGCCCGCGGTGCGCACGAGCGGTTCGACGTGTGCGGGGCGCGGGCGGCGCACGATCCGCTTGACCGCCATGCTGACGAGGTGGGCGCCGGCCGTGAGCGCCGTGCCGCGCAGCCAGGCGCCGCGCCCCCCGCCGTCCACGGCGGCTCCCGTCAGCCCCGCCGCCAGCCACAGCGCGCCGTGTTCGCCCGTCCAGGACAGGGCGCGGGCGGCGGCCGCGACCCGCGGGTCGCGGGCTCGGGCGTGCAGGGCGGTGAGGATGCGGTGGTCCGCGCCCCGAAGGCCTGGCCGATCGATGGCGTCGAGGTGGTCCATGTGGACCCACTGTTCACGCCCACGAGCCCGCGATTACGGCAATATTGAGCGACATCCCATTAATCACCCATTTCGGGGAGGGCTGGGATGTTTCAGAAGTAATGCCGCACAAGCGGGCGCTACGGTCGCCGACATGTCTGCCGAGACCGTCTCCGTCACGGGATGGGGCCGTACCGCCCCCACCACGTCCGTGCTGATCCGTCCCCGGACCTACGAGGAGGCCGTGGCCGCGGTCCGCGGCTGCGGGGCACGCGGCGGCATCGCGCGGGGCCTGGGGCGGGCGTACGGGGACGCGGCGCAGAACGCCGGGGGCACGGTCCTCGACATGACCGGCCTGGACCGGGTGCACGCCGTCGACGCGGCGGGCGGGGTGGTGTCGTGCGACGCGGGCGTCTCCCTGCACCGGCTCATGGAGGTCCTGCTGCCGCTCGGCTGGTTCGTGCCCGTCACGCCCGGGACCCGCTATGTGACGGTCGGCGGCGCGATCGGCGCCGACATCCACGGCAAGAACCACCATGTGTCCGGCTCCTTCTCGCGGCACGTCCTGTCGCTGGAACTCCTCACCGCCGACGGCGAGATCCACACGGTCCCCCGCGGCACCCCCCTGTTCGACGCCACCACCGGCGGCATGGGCCTGACCGGCGTGATCCTCACCGCCACCCTGCAACTCCAGCCCGTGCAGACATCCCTGATGACGGTCGACACCGAGCGGGCCCGGGACCTGGACGACCTGATGGCCCGTATGACGGCCACCGACGACCTCTACCGCTACTCGGTCGCCTGGATCGATCTGCTGGCGCGCGGCACGGCGACCGGACGCGCGGTCCTCACCCGCGGCGACCACGCCCCCCTGGAGGCGCTGCCGAAGGGCACGCGCGCGCGGAGGCGGCCGCTGGCCTTCCGGCCCGCCCGGCTGCCCGCCGTCCCCGCCGTGCTGCCCGAGGGGCTGCTGAGCCGCCGTACGGTCGGCTGGTTCAACGAGTTCTGGTACCGCAGGGCGCCCCGCGCGCGGACCGGAGAGCTCCAGACGCTGTCCGCGTTCTTCCACCCGCTGGACGGCGTTCCGCACTGGAACCGGATCTACGGCCGGGGCGGCTTCGTGCAGTACCAGTTCACGGTCGGGCACGGCCGGGAGGACACCCTGCGCACGATCGTGCGGCGGCTGTCCGAGCACCGCTGCCCGTCGTTCCTGGCCGTCCTCAAACGGTTCGGGGACGGCGACCCGGGCTGGCTGTCCTTCCCGCAGCCCGGCTGGACCCTGGCCCTGGACATCCCGGCCTCGCTGCCCGGCCTGGGCGCCCTCCTGGACACGCTGGACGAGGACGTGGCCGCGGCCGGCGGACGCGTCTACCTCGCCAAGGACTCCCGGCTGCGGCCCGAGCTGCTCGCCGCGATGTACCCGCGCCTCGACGACTTCCGCGCACTGCGCGCCCGCCTGGACCCCCGCGGCCTGTTCGTCTCGGACCTGGCCCGCCGCCTCGACCTCTAGCCACTGTCCCTCAACCTTCAAGGAGCTGTTGTGAAGGACGCCTTCGGCATTCCCCAGTCCCTGCTCGTCCTCGGCGGCACATCCGAGATCGCGCTGGCCACCGCCCGCCGGCTGATCACCCGCCGCACCCGTACGGTCTGGCTCGCGGGCCGCCCCTCGCCCGCCCTGGACCGGTCCGCCGACGAACTGCGCGCCCTGGGCGCCGACGTGCGCACGGTCGCCTTCGACGCGCTCGACCCCGAGTCCCACGAGGCGGTGCTCGGCAAGGTGTTCGCCGAGGGCGACATCGACATGGTGCTGCTCGCCTTCGGCATCCTCGGCGACCAGGCGCGCGACGAGCGCGAGCCGCTGAACGCGGTCCGGGTCGCCCAGACCAACTACACCGGTGCCGTGTCCGCCGCCCTGGTCAGCGCCTGCGCCCTGCAGTCCCAGGGGCACGGCTCGCTGGTCGTGCTGTCCTCGGTGGCCGGCGAGCGGGCGCGCCGCGCCAACTTCATCTACGGCTCCAGCAAGGCCGGCCTGGACGCCTTCACCCAGGGCCTGGGCGACGCGCTGCACGGCACCGGCGTGCACGTCATGGTCGTACGCCCCGGGTTCGTGCGCTCGAGGATGACCGCCGGCCGCGAGGAGGCGCCGTTCGCGACGACCCCGGAGGCGGTCGCCACGGCGATCGAGGTGGGGCTGCGGCGGCGCTCGGAGACGGTGTGGGTGCCGGGCGCGCTCCGGGTGGTGATGTCGGCGCTGCGGCACGTCCCGCGCGCGATGTTCCGCCGGCTGCCGGTGTGAGGACGGTGACGGCTACGTGGCCGGGATGGAGCCGCGCTCGACGTGTCCGGCCTGCGGGGGCACCACCGGGCCGCCGAAGGTGAAGTCCCGCAGCTTGCGCCAGACGCCGTCGGCGCCCTGCTCGTACAGGGCGAAGCCGGTGCAGGGCCACTCGGCCCGGTAGTCGGCCAGCTCCTCGAACGCGCGGTCCATCGACTCCTCGTCGATGCCGTGCGCGACGGTCACATGCGGGTGGTACGGGAACTGCAGCTCGCGCGCGACGGGCCCCGAGGCGTCCCGGACCTGCTTCTGCAGCCAGGTGCAGGCCTCGGCGCCCTCGACGACCTGGACGAAGACGACCGGCGACAGCGGCCGGAAGGTCCCCGTGCCGGACAGTCGCATCGGGAAGGGGCGCCCGGCGGCCGCGACCTCCACGAGGTGCGCCTCGATCGCGGGCAGCAGCGAGGAGTCGACCTCGGTCGGCGGCAGCAGCGTGACATGCGTGGGGATGCCGTGAGCCGCGGCGTCGCCGAAGCCCGCGCGCCGCTCCTGGAGCAGGCTGCCGTGAGGCTCCGGGACCGCGATCGACACACCGATCGTTACGGTCCCCACGTCGTCTCCTGTCGTTCGTCGGTGAGTCCGCCGTCGCGGAGCTCGTGCCCGTCGGGTGGGCGCGGGTGCCGGCCGATGCCGTCACCCGCTATCGACTGTACGGCCACGGCCCCGCCGCGGGCAGGCGCAACCGAAGTGATGTGCAGCGCTGTGCGGTGGTGCGTCCGGCGCACCCCCGTCTCCGCCGCCCGCGGTCGGGCGGGGTCAGTGCTTGGCGGGCAGGAAGCCCACGCTGTCGTACGCCTGGGAGAGCGTCTCCGCGGCGACGGCGCGCGCCTTCTCCGCCCCCTTGGCCAGGATCGAGTCGAGCGTCTCCGGGTCGTCCAGATACTGCTGGGTGCGCTCCCGGAAGGGCGTCACGAACTCGACCATGACCTCGGCGAGGTCCGTCTTGAGCGCACCGTAGCCCTTGCCGTCGTACTTCTGCTCCAGTTCATCGATTCCTGCACCCGTGAGGGTCGAGTAGATGGTCAGGAGGTTGCTGACGCCCGGCTTGTTCTCGGCGTCGAAGCGGACGACGGTGTCGGTGTCGGTGACGGCGCTCTTGACCTTCTTGGCGGTGGCCTTCGGCTCGTCCAGGAGGTTGATCAGGCCCTTCGGCGTGGACGCCGACTTGCTCATCTTGATCGACGGGTCCTGGAGGTCGTAGATCTTCGCCGTCTCCTTCAGGATGTACGGCTTCGGGAGCGTGAAGGTCTCGCCGAAGCGGCCGTTGAAGCGCGTGGCGAGGTCACGGGTGAGCTCGATGTGCTGGCGCTGGTCCTCGCCGACGGGGACCTCGTTGGCCTGGTACAGCAGGATGTCCGCGACCTGGAGGATCGGGTACGTGAACAGGCCGACGGAGGCCCGGTCGGCGCCCTGCTTGGCGGACTTGTCCTTGAACTGGGTCATGCGGGAGGCCTCGCCGAAGCCGGTGAGGCAGTTCATGACCCAGGCCAGCTGGGCGTGCTCGGGCACATGGCTCTGCACGAACAGCGTGCACCGCTCGGGGTCGAGCCCGGCGGCCAGCAGCTGGGCGGCGGCGAGCCGGGTGTTGGCGCGCAGCTCGGCCGGGTCCTGCGGGACCGTGATCGCGTGCAGGTCGACGACCATGTAGAACGCGTCGTGGGTCTCCTGGAGCGCCACCCACTGACGGACGGCGCCGAGGTAGTTGCCGAGGTGGAACGAACCCGCGGTCGGCTGGATCCCGGAGAGCACGCGCGGGCTGCCCGGCACGGCGGAGCCGTTCCCCTGAGGGTGGTCGTGGGCGGCGAGTGGGCGATCAGTGGCCATGCACACCATTCTCTCAGGTCCCGGGGGCCGGTCCGGAACAGGCCGCGTACGAACGGGAACCGATCCGGCCCGGGCGGTGTACCAAGGATGTGAGGACGCGGGAGGGGGGCCGCATCGTCGATGAGGCCGCGGTGATCGCACGCGTACGCGCCGGGGAGCCGGAGGCGTACGCGCAGCTGGTGCGGGCTCATACGGGCATCGCGCTCAGGGCGGCCGCCGCGCTCGGCGCGGGTGCGGACGCGGAGGACGTGGTGCAGCAGGCGTTCGTGAAGGCGTACTGCTCGCTGGGTCGCTTCAGGGACGGCTCGGCGTTCAAGCCGTGGTTGCTGTCGATCGTGGCCAATGAGACGAGGAACACAGTGCGGGCGGCGGCCCGTCGGCGCACCCTCGCCGGGCGCGAGGCGGCGCTGGTCGAGGCGGACCCGCTGATACCGGAGTCGGCGGACCCGGCGGTGGCCGCGCTGGAGCGGGAGCGCCGGGCCGCGCTCCAGGCCGCCCTCGGCCGGCTGAGCGAGGAGCACCGCCTGGTCGTCACCTACCGCTATCTCTTGGAGATGGACGAGGCGGAGACGGCCCAGGCGCTGGGCTGGCCCCGTGGCACGGTGAAGTCCCGGCTGAACCGCGCGCTGCGGAAGCTGGGACGACTGCTTCCGGAATTCGAGCCTCGGGAAGGGGGTGAGACGCATGGGTGACGGGCGGCGGCGAGAGCCCGGGGACGGGCTGGGCGGCGCGGACGGCGGCCGGGGGCGCGGTCCGGGCGCGGACGGCAGCCGGGGGCACGGTCCGGGCGCGGACGGCAGCCGGGGGCGCGGTTCGGGCGCGGAGGGGGCCGACCTGCCTGAGGAGCTGCGGGCGCTCGGGCGTGCGCTGGACGCGCGGGCCGGCGCGGACGGCCCCGAGACGATGGTCGAGCGGGTGCTGGCCGAGATACTCGCCGAACGTCTGCCCGTCCCGGCGCCCGAACCGCCGGGTCCCCGTGAGCGGCTGCGCGCGCTGCGGCGCTGGGCGCGCCGGCGTTGGCGTGCGCTGATGGCCGCGCTGTGCGGCCTGGTGGCCGTGCTCGTGCTCACACCTCCGGTGCGGGCGGCCGTGCTCGACTGGTTCGGCTTCGCGGGCGCCGAGATCCGGTACGACCCGTCGGCGACGCCCTCCCCCGGTGCCGGGGTCCCCGGCTGCGGGAGCCCGGTGCCGCTCGCCGAGGCGGAGCGCCGCGCCGGGTTCGCGCCGGTGGTGCCGGGGCGGCTCGGAACACCGGACGCGGTCGCCGTCACCCGCGAGCCGCAGGACCGGTTCGTGGTCAGCCTGTGCTGGTACGAGGGCGGGCGCACGGTCCGGCTGGACGAGCGGCGCGCGGGGCTGGACCCCCGCTTCGGCAAGACGGTGCGGGTCCAGCCGGAGTGGATCACGCTCGGTCCGGAGGAGACGGACGGCGAGACGCCCCGGACGGGTCTGTGGTTCGACCGGCCGCATCTGCTCTCCGTGTGGCTCGCGGACGCGCAGGGCGTCTTCGAGCGCGAGGTGCGTACGGCCGGGCCGACGCTGCTGTGGACGCACGAGACCGGGGGCGGGACGGTGACGTTCCGGCTGGAGGGTGTGGAGGGGGTCGCTCGGGCGACGGAGATCGCGCGGTCCGTGGAGGAGTGAGGGCGGGCGGTCCGGGGCCGGTGCGCGGTTCCGGTGCCGGTGCCGGAAAAAGGTGGGCCGGAGGTGGGAACCGGGTGGGGGTGGGCGGTGTACCAGAAGTGTCATGCGGCTCGGGGACGGGCCGCTCGGGTGGCACTCGGGTTGGGGGTTCGGATGTGGGGAGCGGAGAGCGGCAGGCCGCGGGGCTCGTGGCGTCGACTCATGGGTGTGGCGGGGGCATTGCTCGCGGGCTGTGCGCTGCTGCTGTGGGGGCTGGCGCCCGTGGCGTCCGCCGGCGGACCGACGAGCGTGCTCCTGTCGGCGCCGGGGAGCCAGCGGACGGCGGCGCTGTACTACTCCGACCGGGAGTACGTCGCGCTGGAGAAGCTGCTCGGCACCCCGGCCAGGGGGTCCCGGGAGCAGCCGCCGGAGGAGTCGCTGATGGCGGCCGACCAGATCAACGTGACGTGGATGGTGCACGACGTGACGCCGTGGCGCATCGACCGGGTCCACCGGATGGCGCGCGGCAAGGACGTGTGGATCCGCCGGACGACGGACGTCGAGCGGCAGACACACGGCTCCTGGTACCGGGCCGCCCGTCCGGGCGAGCTGCGCGCCCTGCTCGACGAGCTGGACCTGACGGGCGGGCCGACCTCGACACCGGGGGCGTACGAGGAGCCGGCCGAGACGGGGGACGCGGCGGCGGAAGCCGCGTCGGAGGCGTCGGGCTCGGGGGCGGCGGCCTCGGGGGCCTCGGCGTCTCCCGCCGCACGGGCGTCGTCCGGGCCGGGTGCCGGTACGGGGTGGTGGTGGGCCGTGCCGGGCGCGGTGGCCGGGGCGGTGCTGGCGCTGGGCCTGCGCCCGGTCGTCGCCCGGCGGCCCTGGGACCGGCTGCGCGGTGAACCGGGGCCGCGTCAGGAGCTGCGGGACGTGTGAGGTGGGCCCCGGCGGGGCGGGCAGGCATCGGACAGCGACGGACGTGGAGGAGCCGTGGGGGTCATGGGGCGAGGGGGGCCGTAGGGGTGAAGGAGGCGGGGCGGAGAAGGCCGTGGCGGTGGGGCGCGGAAGGCGCGGGACGGCTCGGGGCCGTGGTCCTCGCGCTGGTGTCGGGCGCGGTGGTATCCGGTGTGCTGGTCGGTGGGTCCGGGGCGGTCGCCTCGGCGGCACCGGTGCCGGTGCGGGATGTGCCCGATGTGGCGGTGGTCGTCGAGGGCGACGGCGGGCGGACGACGGCGCTGCACTCCGGTGACCGGGACTTCGCCCGGCTGTGGCAGCTGTTCCATCCCACGTACGCGGGGACGGAGCGGGTGCCCCGGGAGTGGGCCGAGGGGCGCCATCCGCCGGTCCGGCTCACCGTGCTCTGGGGGCTGACGGGCATCGGCGGCTGGCCGCAGACGGACCGGGCGCCCGGCGGGGATGTGGCCCTGCGGCGCCAGGACCAGCTGGTCGTGGCGGGCGACGGCACCCCCTGGGTGCGCTCGGACCTCGCGCCGGACGTGGAGGACGACGACATCCGCTGGCATCGCGCCCCGCGGTCCGTCTTCGAGCGGCTGGAGCGCGGGCGGCTGCTCGGCGGGGCGGAGGACGGGCCGGCGGGGAGCGGCCTGACGGGGTACGGCACGGCGGAGGCCGTCGCCAAGGAGCGGGCCGGCGCGGGGGCGGACGAGGTCCGGTGGGCGCTGGCGGGGCTCGCCGTCGGGGTCGCGGCCGGCGCGGGCGGGACGGCGCTGATACGCCGCGCGGCGGCCCGGCAGGGAGCCGGACCGCCGCGGGAGGAGCCGCGCCAGGAGCTGATCGATCTGGACCGGTGAGACACCGGGCGGGTCGCGGACAGCTCGCGAGTGGGTCGCCGGGGCGTCAGCCCAGGTCGACCTCCGGGTACAGCGGGAAGCCGGCCACGAGGTCGGTGGCCCGGCGGGAGATCTCGTCCGAGACCTTCGCGTCGAGGATGTGCGCGGCCTTGGAGGGGGCGCCCGACTTGGTGGTGCCCGGCTCGGTGGTGGTGAGGACGCGGTCGATGAGGGCCGCGACCTCGTCCATCTCGGCGGTGCCGAGGCCCCGGGTGGTCAGGGCGGGCGTGCCGATGCGGATGCCGGAGGTGTACCAGGCGCCGTTCGGGTCGGCCGGGATGGCGTTGCGGTTGGTGACGATGCCGGAGTCGAGCAGCGCGGCCTCGGCCTGGCGGCCGGTGAGACCGTAGGAGGAGGCGACGTCGATCAGGTTCAGGTGGTTGTCGGTGCCGCCGGTGACCAGGGTGGCGCCCCGGCGCGTCAGGCCCTCGGCCAGCGCGCGGGAGTTGTCCACGATGCGCTGGGCGTAGTCCTGGAAGGAGGGCTGGCGGGCCTCGGCGAGGGCGACGGCCTTGGCGGCCATGACGTGCGGGAGCGGGCCGCCGAGGACCATCGGGCAGCCCCGGTCGACCTGGTCCTTGAGGGAGTCGTCGCACAGCACCATGCCGCCGCGCGGGCCGCGCAGCGACTTGTGGGTGGTGGTGGTGACGATCTGGGCGTGCGGGACCGGGTCGAAGTCGCCGGTGAGGACCTTGCCGGCGACGAGGCCCGCGAAGTGGGCCATGTCGACCATGAGCGTGGCGCCGACCTCGTCGGCGATCTCGCGCATGATCCGGAAGTTCACGAGACGGGGGTACGCGGAGTAGCCGGCGACGATGATCAGCGGCTTGAACTCGCGGGCGGACGCGCGCAGTGCCTCGTAGTCGATGAGGCCGGTGGCCGGGTCGGTGCCGTAGGAGCGCTGGTCGAACATCTTGCCGGAGATGTTCGGGCGGAAGCCGTGGGTGAGGTGGCCGCCGGCGTCCAGGGACATGCCGAGCATGCGCTGGTTGCCGAAGGCGCGGCGCAGCTCGGCCCAGTCGGCCTCGGAGAGGTCGTTGACCTGGCGGGCGCCGGCCTTCTCCAGGGCGGGGGCCTCGACGCGGTCGGCGAGGACGGCCCAGAAGGCGACGAGGTTGGCGTCGATGCCGGAGTGCGGCTGGACGTAGGCGTGCCGGGCGCCGAAGAGCTCCTTGGCGTGCTCGGCGGCCAGGGACTCGACGGTGTCGACGTTGCGGCAGCCGGCGTAGAAGCGGCGGCCGACGGTGCCCTCGGCGTACTTGTCGCTGAACCAGTTGCCCATCGCCAGCAGGGTGGCCGGGGAGGCGTAGTTCTCGGAGGCGATCAGCTTGAGCATCTCGCGCTGGTCGGCGACCTCCTGGCCGATCGCGTCGGCCACGCGCGGCTCGACGGCGCGGATCACGTCGAGGGCGGCACGGAAGGCGGTGGACTCGGGAGAAAGGGACTCGGCTGGCATGGGGACCTCCGGACGTCGTGTGCAGCGTTCACGGGTCGGCCCAGGCGCACGGCACTCGCTCTGGACGGGGTCCAGTGGGCCGCTCCCCGATGGTTGGTCCATCCCAGCGCGCCAGTCACGGCCCGTGAGCCAGCCTACCGGGCGGGCCGCGCCGGGGGCCCGCACGTCCACCATGCGGGCCCGGCGTGGAGGGTCGGGGTGCGTCAGAGGATCACGTGCGGGAGGAAGCGGGCGTACTCGTCCGTGATGAGACCGGAGGACTCGCGGATGCCGAGGCCGGCCGGTTCGTCCTCGACGACCCAGGCGCCGAGGACGACGTGGTTGCCGTCGAACACGGGCAGCGGGGCCAGCTGCTGGTAGCAGCAGGGCTCGTCGCGCACCTCGGCGGCGGCGCCCTTCTCGTGGACGGTGACGCCGGCGCCCTCGCGGCCGAGCAGCGGCTTGGCGACGTAGCCGGTGGTGTCCGCCAGGTCGCGGGGGCTGTCGAGGTAGGCGGGCAGGAGGTTGGGGTGGTCGGGGTAGAGGTCCCACAGGACGGCGAGGAGGGCCTTGTTGCTGAGGAGCATCTTCCAGGCCGGTTCGATCCACAGGGTGGTGCCCGTGCCGCCGCCGTTGTCGAGCGTGTCGAGGACGTGCCCGGCGAACCGGTCGGTGGTCAGCCACTCCCAGGGGTAGAGCTTGAAGCAGCTGCGGATGAACCGGAGCCGGGTGTCGACGAAGCGGCCCGACAGGTGCTCCCAGCCGATCTCCTCCATGGAGATCCAGCCGGTGTCCAGGCCGGCCTGCTCGGCCGTCTCCTTGAGATAGGCGACGGTCATCAGGTCCTCGCCGAGCTCGTCGGCCGAGGAGTACGCGAAGTACAGGGGGCTGCCGGGCGGGAGCCGGTGGGCCTGGCCCCGCCAGGCCTCGACGAGGCGTTCGTGGAGGGAGTTCCACTGGTCGGCGCCGGGGAAGCGCTCCTCCATCCAGAACCACTGCGGTGAGGCGGCCTCCACCAGCGAGGTCGGGGTGTCGGCGTTGTACTCCAGCAGCTTGGCCGGGCCCGTGCCGTCGTAGCGCAGGTCGAAACGGCCGTAGACGGAGGGCAGTTCGGCGCGGCGGCGCCAGGACTCGGTGACCGCGTCGACGACCCGCGGGTCGGTGATGCCGAGGTCGGCGAAGCGGCCGGCCGAGACGATGTGGTCGGCGGCGGCGAGGCACATGTGGTGCAGTTCGGCGACGACCTCCTCCAGCGCCTCGACCTCCTCCAGGGAGAAGACGTAGTAGGCGCTCTCGTCCCAGTAGGGGCGCAGGGAGCCGTCGGGGTGACGGGTGAGCGGGTAGACGAGGCCCTGTTCCTCGACGGTCCGCTGCCAGTCGGGGCGGGGTTCGATGGTGCGACGCTGCATCGGGGCGCCTCCGCTCAGCCGCCGCCGCTGCCGGAGCAGCCGAAGCCGCCCCGGTCGACGGCCTCGCTGCGGCTGAAGGTGCCGGAGTCGGCGCGGCCGCGGGACACGTCGGCGTCGTAGTACCAGGCGGCGTCCGAGCGGCTGGACGTCTTGCGGCCCTTGCCGCTGGAGGAACCGGAACCGCCCGAGCAGTTCTTGTCCGCGACGACCTTGTAGCCCTCGTAGGTGTAGCTGTCCCGGTCGACGCAGCGCCGGTCGGGGTCGGAGCCGCAGGAGGTCAGGGCCGCGGCGATGACTCCCATCCCGCCGAGGACGACCGTGCTGGACCGCAGCCGTCGTCGTGTTTCCGCCATGTGTGTCTCCCCCGTCGAGTTCGTGTCCGTGTTTTGTCCGTGGTTCGTCAGGCGGACAGCCTAGGGAGGTGACGGGCGCGCTCTCGTGGCGGGGCTGGGTTCCCCCTCCTCCCCTACAGTCAATTCGTGCTGTTAGGGATGCTTTGTGCGTTGGGTGCGGCGGTCTGCTTCGGAGCGGCGACCGTGCTGCAGGCGATGGCCGCGCGGACGGCGAGCGCGCAGGGAGGTGGGGGCGGCGAGGCGGGTGTGCTGCTGCGCGCGCTGCGGCAGTGGCGCTATCTGGCCGGTCTCGGGCTCGACGGACTCGGCTTCGTGCTGCAGGTCGTCGCGCTGCGCTCGCTGCCCATCTACGCGGTGAGCGCCGCCCTCGCGTCCAGTCTCGCGGTCACGGCGGTCGTCGCGGCCCGGCTGCTGCGGGTGCGGCTGAGCCGGGCCGAGTGGGGAGCGGTGGCCGTGGTGTGCGCCGGTCTGGCGATGCTGGGCCTCGCCTCGGGGACGGAGGGCGACAAGGAGGGGTCGGACGCGCTGAAGTTCGCGATGCTCGGGGTGGCGCTGGCCGTGCTGTGCGTGGGGCTGGCCGGGGGCCGGCTGCCGGAGCGGGGGCGCGGGCTGGTGCTCGGTCTGGCGGCGGGGTTCGGCTTCGGGGTGGTGGAGGTGTCCGTACGGCTGATCGACTCGGTCTCGCCCGGGCATCTGCTGTCCAACCCGGCGACGTACGCGCTGCTGCTCGGCGGCGGGGCCGCGTTCCTGGCCCTGACCTCGGCGCTCCAGCGGGGCTCGGTGACCGTGGCCACGGCGGCCCTGGTGATCGGCGAGACCGTCGGCCCGGCGCTGGTGGGCGTGGTCTGGCTGGGCGACCGCACCCGGGAGGGCCTGGCCTGGCTGGCGGTGCTCGGCTTCCTGGTGTCGGTGGCGGGCGCCCTGGCCCTGGCCCGCTTCGGGGAGGCACCGCCTCCACAGGACCCGGGGATTTCCCCGGGTGCTTCCCGGAGGCCCGGGGAGGGCCGCCGTCCCTAGCGTTCCGCTGTACCGGCCGACAGGCGGCCGGAGCGAACCAGGGGGTAGTCATGGGACCGAACGACGCACAGATCGTCCGGGTGTTCAGCCGCGAGCCCAAGGGCGCGATCGCGGACATCACGCTGGACCCGAAGACGGACGGCGAGATCGTGGTCGAGGCGGAGGCCGGCGACACACTGCACGACGGGCAGGGGAAGTACACGGTGACGCTCGCCCTGCGCGACATCTCCGACGGCACGGCCGTTCTCGCACAGGTGGCGGGCGCCGCTCAGCCCGGTCTGGTGGAGGGCTCGTTCGGCGACGCCCACTGGCCGGACCTGCCGGGCCGTTTCGAGTTCGTCGTGAGCGGTGCCGAGCTCCAGGCGCACAAGGGGCACCTGCTCCAGGCGTACGCGACCGTCCTCTACGGCAACAAGAAGATCGGGGCGACCTCAGCGATCAGCCCGGTGTTCCAGGTGCTTCCGCGCTAGGGGCGATCCGGGCGGCGAGTTCCACCCGGGACCGGATGCCCAGCTTGGCGTAGGCATGGCTCAGGTGGTACTCGACGGTCTTCGCGCTGAGGACCAGCTCGCGGGCGATCCGGCGGTTGGTCAGCCCGGTCGCCGCGAGCTGGGCCACGGCGAGTTCCTGCGGGGTCAGTCCGTGCCGGGGGCTCGCGGTGCCGTGGGGGGCGGCTCCGCAGGCGGTCAGTTCCCGGTCGCAGTGCTGGAGGAACGGCACGGCGCCCAGTTCGTCGAACGCCGCCCGGGCCGCGGTCAGCCGGTCCAGGGCGGCGGTCCGGCGCCCGGTGCGCCGCAGGAACGCGCCGAAGTCGAGCTCGACGCGCGCCCGTTCGAACGGCAGGTCGAGGGTCGCCGACCGCTCCAGGGCCTCGGTGAACGCGTCCCGGGCGCTCTTCGGCTCCCGGCGGGCCGCGTGCAGGGTGCCGCGCGCCCGGCAGACGGCCACCAGTGTCGACGCCCGGGACCGGTGTACGGCACGGGTGTGCAGGGCCGTCAGCACCTCCTCCGCCTCGTCGAGCCGGCCGGCGGCCACCAGGGCGTCGGACAGGAGGTCCCGCCAAGGCACGCACGCCGGCTCGGCCGTGAAGTCGAGCTCCTCATGGGCGAGGAGGGGCAGCAGGCGGTCGACGGCGGCGGTGGGGTCGCCCTGGACGAAGGCCAGCCAGCCGAGGCCGTACGCCACGAAGACCTCGACCATGGCGGACTCCCGGACCACCGGATTGGCCCGGGCCAGCCGCAGATGCCGGGCGGCGCCCTCCAGGTCGCCGCGGGCCGCGAGCGGGAGCGCGGCCTCGGCGTGGATCACCGGCGCGAACCAGCGCTGCCCGAGGTCGGCGGCGACGGAGGACGCCGCCTCCCAGTGGGCCGTCGCCGGGTCCCAGGCCCCGCACTGGAACTCGGCCTTCGCCAGGACGGCCAGCGCGATCACGCGCAGCGGCACCGGTCCCTGCCGGGCGAGTTCGGCGGCCCGCTCCAGGTCCTGGCGGGCCTGCCCGCAGCGGTCGGTGTAGAGGTGCAGGGCGCCCCGGCCCATGAGGAGTTCGACGTCCTTCGCGCCCACGAGGGCGGCGGCGGGCAGCCCCTCGGCCAGCCGGAACCCGGTGTCGTACGCGCCGAGGTGCCCCAGCGCGGCCAGGTGCACGAACCGCAGTGTGCCCCCGGAGCGCGCCCGTCCGCCGGGCTGCCGGGCCCGGTCGGCCCACGCGCACACCTGGGAGGACCGGCCGCGCATCATGTGGACCATCACATGCTGTTCCGCGATCCGGGCCTCCAGGGCGGGGTCGGCGCCGGGGACGCGCAGCCGCCACGCCTCCTCCAGCAGGGTGGCGGCCCGCCCGATGTCCCCGGCGACCAGCGCGAGATGACCGCGCACGCAGCACCGCAGGGCCTCCTCGGTGCTCTCGGGGAGGGCGGCCGCCACACCCCGCGCCTCCTCCTCGCGGCCGTCGAACAGCAGGGCCTCGACCGCCTCGCAGTCCAGCCGGGCCGCGTCCGCGGGGGCGGCGGTCAGCCGGGCCGCGTACCGCAGCAGGGGCGCCGCCTCCACCCAGCGCCCGAGGGCGCCGCGCCGCCGGGCGCAGTCGGCGAGTTCGGCGGCCAGCCGCTCGTCGGGGCCGTGCGCGGCCCGCGCCCGGTGGTGCAGCCGGGTGAACGGGTCGTCCTCGGCCTGCGCCGCCCTCGTGTGCAGGGCCGTACGGCGGACCGGGCCGAGCCGGTCGTACACGGCCGCGCGGATCAGCGGGTGCGGGAACGCGACGGTGACGGCGCCGGCCTGGGGCAGTTCCCGCAGCAGACCGTGGGTCAGGGCCTGGGCCAGCGCGGCCGGCGGATCGCCGACGCCGGCGAGCCGGGCGGCCCGGGCGAGGGCGCACGGGGTGCCCAGCACGGCGGCGGCCCGCACCAGGTCGCGGGCGGGCCGGTCGCAGCGCGCCAGCCGGTCCCGTACGAGGCGGGTGTACGACCGCGGCGCGGGCAGCGCGGCGTCGGCGGACCGCAGCGTGCGGGCGGGCACCTCCTCCAGCAGGGCCCGGCAGTGCAGCGGGTTGCCGCCGGTGTGGCGGTGCAGCCGGAGCGCGGCGGCCGGCTCCAGCGGCTCGGGGAGGAGGCGGGCGCTGAGCCCTGCGACGTCCCGCACGCCCAGTCCCCCGAGCCGCAGTCGCAGGGCACGGTCGTCGGTGAGGATGCGGCGCAGCCCGTCGGGCAGACCCGGGTCGTCCACATCGCGCACGACCAGCAGGCACAGCACCCGGTCCGCGTCGAGGCGGCGCAGCGCGAAGGTGAGGGCGTGCTGGGACGGCGCGTCCGCTCAGTGCGCGTCGTCCACGACCAGGACGACCGGGTGCTCTCCCTGCAGTTCACCGAGGGGTTCCAGGAGCGCGGCCCCGGCGGTGAGCGGGTCGGTGCGCACGGGCCGGCCGAGGAGCTGGTCGAGGACACCGTACGGCAGGGCCGCCTCGTTCGCCTCGCCGGCCGCCGTGAGGACACCGCCGCGCGCGGTGCCGTCGACGAAGTGCCGTACGAGGGCGGTCTTGCCGATGCCGGCGGGCCCCTCGACCACGACCAGCCGGGGCCGGCCCTGCGCGGCCCCCTCGTAGCATCGGCGCAGTGCCGCGAGTTCGCCGGTCCGCCCCAGGAAGTCGGCGGTCCCCGCCCGGCTCCCCCCGTGCATGGCCGTGTCGGTCACAACCCCTCCCCCGAGGTCGTTTCCCGGTGCCGCGTCCCGGCGCCGGGCCGGTCCAGCATCCAGCGGGCGGGCGGTGCGAGGGGGCGGAAGGCGGAGAACTACGTCCGGGGACCGGTGCCGGAGGGTGGTGCTCTGCGCGAGGCCGGGTACGCGTGGCGGCGGGGAGCGTGCGGGCCGATGGCGTATCCAGGCGCAGGGCGCGAACGGGCGGGGCGCGGACGGGCGGGGCGCCGCTCAGGGCAGGACTCTGCAGAGGGCCTCCAGGGTGGCCGCCCAGGCGTGGTCCGGTGGGGTGCCGTAGCCGACGACCAGGGCGTCGAGGGGGTCGGTCAGGGCCTGTTCGTGGCGGTAGAAGCCCAGGCCGTGCAGGGCGAGGCCCTGCCAGGCGGCCGCCTGGACCACGGTGCCCTCGGTGCCGGGCGGGAGGCGCAGGACGGCGTGCAGGCCGGCGGCGATGCCGGTGACGGGGATGTCGGGGGCGTGTTCGGCGAGGGCCCGCACCAGGGCGTCCCTGCGGCGCCGGTAGCGCAGACGGGCCGCGCGGACGTGCCGGTCGTAGGCGCCGGAGGTGAGGAACTCCGCGAGGGTCAGCTGGTCGAGCACGCCGCAGGTGTCGGAGCCGCCCTTGGCGTCGGTCACCTCCTCGACCAGCGCGGGCGGCAGCACCATCCACGCCAGGCGCAGGCCGGGGGCGAGGGACTTGCTGGCGGTGCCGAGGAAGACGACATGGCCGGGGGCCAGGCCCTGGAGGGCGCCGACGGGCTGGCGGTCATAGCGGAACTCGCCGTCGTAGTCGTCCTCCAGGACGAGTCCGCCGGTGCGGCGCGCCCACTCCACGACCGGGGTGCGGCGGCTCTGGTGCAGGGGCACGCCCATGGGGAACTGGTGGGCGGGGGTGAGCAGGACGGCCCCCGCGTCGGCGGGCGGATCCCCCGGGTCCGTGCCGCGCTCGTCGAAGGGCAGGGCCGGGATCGCGAGACCGGCCGCCGTCAGCTGGCGCCGGTGCGGCGCGAGGCCGTACGACTCCACGGCGATCGTGCGGACGCCGCGTGCCCGCAGGACCTGGCCGAGCAGCCGCAGGCCGTGCACGAAGCCGGAGCACACCACGATGTGCTCGGGGTCGGCGCGTACGCCCCGGGCGCGGGCGAGGTAGCCGGCGAGCGCGGTGCGCAGTTCGGGGCGGCCGCGCGGATCGCCGTACCCGAGGGACTGGTTGGGGGCGGCGAGGAAGGCGCGGCGGGCCGCCCGCAGCCACTCCGCGCGCGGGAACGCCGCGAGGTCGGGGGTGCCGGGGACCAGGTCGTGGGCGGGGCGGGGGCTCTCCGGGCGTGGGCGGGCGGGGGTACCGGGCGGTGGGATCACCGGGCGGTCGGCGACCCGGGTGCCGGACCCCTGCCGTGCGGTGAGCCAGCCCTCGGCGACCAGGTCGGCGTAGGCGTCGGCGACCGTGTTGCGGGCGATGCCGAGGTCGCCGGCGAGGGAGCGGGAGGAGGGCAGCCGGGTGCCGGGCGCGAGCCGGCCGGTGCGGACGGCTTCGCGCAGGGCGTCGGTCAGGCCCCGGCGCAGCCCGGGTCCGGTGGGGTCGAGGTGCAGGTCGATGCCGAAAGTGGCCCAGCGTTCCGCCATGGAAGTGGACCATACTCCTGGGCTGCCTCGCGCCTAGATTCAAGGTATGACGAACACGCCGACCACCACGGACACCACCTCCGAGCCCTACGCCGCCGAACAGCCCGCCCGTCTGGAGTGGGTGCGGCACTCCCCCGAGGTCTACAAGGCGATGGTCCGCCTCGACGCCGCCGCCCGGAAGGGCCTCGACCCCCGGCTGCTCGAACTGGTCAAGGTCCGCGCCTCCCAGCTCAACCAGTGCGCCTACTGCCTGGACATGCACTCCAAGGACGCCCTCGCGGCCGGGGAGAGCGTCGAGCGGATCGTGCAGCTCGCCGCCTGGGAGGAGTCCCGGCACTTCTACACGGAGAAGGAGCGCGCGGCGCTGGAGCTGACGGAGGCCGTCACGGTCCTCACGGACGGGTTCGTGCCGGACGAGGTGTTCGA
This sequence comes from Streptomyces sp. RK62, assembly GCF_018070255.1. NCBI lineage: Bacteria > Bacillati > Actinomycetota > Actinomycetes > Kitasatosporales > Streptomycetaceae > Streptomyces > Streptomyces sp. RK62. The sequence continues at coordinate 100,280 of NZ_JAGPYD010000004.1, forward strand.
GCGGGCCGCCAAGCACTTCGCGGAGGCGGAGCTGTCCCAGCTGATCGCCGCGATCACGGTGATCAACGCCTGGAACCGCTTCGGCGTGACCTGCCGCCTGACGCCGGGTCACTACCGGCCGGGGCAGTACGCGTAAGGGCGGTCTCGCTCGGACATGCCGTGCAAGGCCGAAGCCCGGCCCGATCCAGCCACAGGCGGGACGGGTCGGGCTTCGGCACGTGGGGTGTCGGCGGGGCGGCTAGGGGAGCCACTTCTTCCAGTCGGACTCGTGGGCGTCCGCCCACTTCTTCGCCGCCTCCTGCGGTGACATCTTCTGGTCGGCGATCATCAGGGAGACCTCGTTCTGGTCCTCGGTCGTCCACCTGAAGTTCTTCAGCAGGGCCGCCGCGTCGCCGCCGCTCTTGGCGAAGTCCGCGTTGAGGTACTTCTGGAGCGGGGTGTGCGGGTAGGCGCAGGCGACCTTCTCCGGGTCGGCGTCGCAGCCCTCCTTGTACTCCGGCAGCTTCACCTCGGTCATCGGGACCTTCTCGAACAGCCACTGCGGCGAGTACCAGTACGTCAGGAAGGGCTTCTTCTCCTTGGCGAACTGCTTGATCTGGGTGATCTGGGCCGCCTCGGAGCCGGCGAACACCACCTGGTAGTCCAGGTCGAGGTTCTTCACCAGCGCCTTGTCGTTGGTGACGTAGGACGGTGAGCCGTCCATCAGCTGGCCCTTGCCGCCGCTCTCCGGTGTACGCATCTGGTCGGCGTACTTGTTCAGGTTCTTCCAGTCGGTGACGTCCGGGTGGGCCTTCGCGAAGTACGTCGGGACGTACCAGCCGATGTGCCCGGTGACGCCGAGGTCGCCGGCGTTCACGATCGTCTTCTTGTCCTCGACGTACCGCTGTTCCTCGTCCGGGTGCCCCCAGTCCTCCAGGAGGGCGTCGACCCGGCCCTGGCTGAGCGCGTCCCAGGCGGGCACCTCGTCGATCTGCACGGTGTCGACGCGGTAACCGAGCTCGTGCTCCAGGAGGTACTGGGCGACGGCCACATTGGCCTGGGCGCCCACCCAGGACTGCACGGACAGGGTGACGGTCCTGGCGCCCTCGGCGTTGGCGAAGGGCGACGCCTGCTTCGTCATGTCGGCGGCGCCGCAGCCGGTGAGCAGCGCCAGCGAGGACACCGCGGCCACGAGGGCCGTCGTACGGATGCGCGGACCCATGTCAGGCTCCCTTCGTCGCGCGGCGTTCGGTCGGCTGCGTCACCCGGTCGAGCATCAGGCCGAGGCAGACGATCGCGGCGCCGGCCACCAGTCCGGTCGCCAGGTCGCCCTGCGCGAGGCCGAAGACGACGTCGTAGCCGAGCGCGCCACCGCCGACCAGGCCGCCGATGATGACGACGGCGAGGACCAGGACGACGCCCTGGTTGACGGCGAGCAGCAGCGCGCGGCGGGCCAGCGGGAGCTGGACCTGGCGGAGCTGCTGCGCCGGGGTCGCGCCGAGCGAGCGGGCGGACTCCAGGGCGGCCGGGTCGACCTGGCGCAGGCCCTGGGTGGTGATCCGGACGACGGCGGGCAGCGCGTAGACGACCGCCGCGGCGACCGCGGGGGCCCGGCCCACGCCGAACAGGGCGACGACCGGGATGAGGTACACGAACTGCGGCATGGTCTGGAAGACGTCCAGGACCGGGCGCAGCAGCCGTTCGAAGCGGTCGCTGCGGGCGGCCGCGACACCGGTCGCGAAGCCCACGACGAGGGTGACGGCGACGGCCGCGAGGACCTGGGAGAGCGTGTCGAGCGACGGCTTCCACACGCCGAGCACACCGATGGCGGCCAGGGCGAGGACGGCGGTCAGCGCGGTGCGCCAGGTGCCGATCAGCCAGGCCAGGGCGGCGACGATCAGCAGGAGCGCCCACCAGGGCAGCCCCTGCAGGCCGTCGCGCACCGGGTCGAGGACCCAGGTGGTGAAGTGGCCGGCCCAGTCGGCGGTGCCGCCGACGACGGGCACACCTGAGTAGAGGTGCGCGGTCATCCAGTCGACGGCGCGGTTCACGGGCTCGGCGATGTTCAGCACCCAGGCGTCGGGCCAGTCGACCCGGCCCGCGAGGCGTCCGGCGACGGCCACCGCGACGGTGCCGGCGAGGGCGACGAGCCACAGCCGCCGGCCGTGCGGGTGCGGGTCCTCGCCGAGCGCCTGGCCGGCGGCGCCGGTGACGCGGTCCAGGACGACGGCGAGCAGCACGATCGGGATGCCGGCGGCGAGCGCGGCACCGACGTCGACCGAGGCCAGCGCCTGGTAGACGCGGTCGCCGAGGCCGCCCGCGCCGATGACGGAGGCGATGACCGCCATCGACAGCGCCATCATGATCGTCTGGTTGAGGCCGAGCAGGAGTTCCTTGCGGGCCAGTGGGAGGCGTGCTGTCAGCAGGCGCTGCCGCGCGGTCGCGCCGAGCGACTCGACGGCCTCCAGGACCTCCTTGTCGGCGCCGCGCAGACCGAGGGCGGTGAGCCGGGCCATGGGCGGGGCGGCGTAGACGACGGTGGCGAGGACGGCGGCGGGCACGCCGATGCCGAAGATCAGCACGACGGGCAGCAGATACGCGAAGGCGGGCAGCACCTGCATGGTGTCCAGGACGGGCCGCAGCACCTTGTCCGCCCGGTCCGACAGTCCGGCGGCGAGCCCCAGGAGGGCGCCGACGACGACCGAGGCGAGGACCGCGACGACCATCAGCGCGAGGGTCTGGGTGGTCGGCACCCACATGCCGAGGAACCCGCAGGCGAGGAACGCGGCACCGGTCCCGGCGGCCAGCCTCCACCCGGCGACACGCCAGGCGACGAGGGCCGCGGCGGCGGTGACACCGGCCCAGCCCGCCGCGAGCAGCACGAGGTACACCCCGCGTACGGCGAGCACGACCGCGTTGCTGATGTGCCCGAAGAAGTAGAGGAACAGCGGGTGGCTGTCGCGGTTGTCGATGATCCAGGTGCTGGTGTCGGTCAGCGGCCCGGAGACGTCGACGGTGAGCGCGGCCGGCCAGCTGCCGCTGGACCAGCGGGCGTGGGCCAGCGGCACCAGGATCGCGGCGACGACGGCGAGCAGCGCGAGCTTGCGGACGGCGGGGCGCGCGAACAGGCCCGGCGACGCGGGGCGCGCGGCGGTGGCGGTGACGGTCGTCATCAGACCGCCCCCTTGGGCTGCTCCGTTCCGGCCACGACACCGAGAAGCCGTTCGTGGTCCACCACCCCCAGGCAGCGGCCGTCCTCGACGACCCGGGCCGGGGAGCCGGTGCGCGCAACCGCCTCGATCGCCTCGGACACGGTGGCGTCGGGCGCGAGGGCCGGGCCGTTGCCGGTCTCGTCGGCGGAGGCGGCCCGCATGGCGGTGCGCACGGTCATGACCTGTTCGCGGGGGACGTCGCGGACGAACTCACGGACGTAGTCGTCGGCCGGGGAGCCGACGATCTCCTCGGGGGTGCCGAGCTGGACGACCCGGCCGTCGCGCATGAGGGCGATGCGGTCGCCGAGCTTCAGCGCCTCGCTGAGGTCGTGGGTGATGAAGACCATCGTGCGGCCCTCGTCCTGGTGCAGGCGGACGACCTCCTCCTGCATGTCCCGCCGGATCAGCGGGTCGAGCGCGCTGAACGGCTCGTCGAAGAGCAGCACCTCGGGGTCGACCGCGAGCGCCCGGGCGAGCCCGACGCGCTGGCGCTGCCCGCCGGAGAGCTGACCCGGCCTGCGGTGCTCCATGCCCTCCAGACCGACCTTGGCCACGACCTCGGCGGCCCGCTCGCGGCGCGCGGCCTTGCCGAGGCCCTGGATCTCCAGCCCGTACGCCACGTTGTCGAGGACGGTGCGGTGCGGGAGCAGACCGAAGTGCTGGAAGACCATGGCGGCGCGGTGGCGGCGCAGTTCGCGCAGCCGGCCGCGGTCCATGGCGCGCACGTCCTCACCGTCGATGGCGATGCTGCCGGCGGTCGGCTCGATGAGCCGGGTCAGACAGCGCACGAGCGTGGACTTGCCGGAGCCGGACAGGCCCATGACGACGAAGACCTCGCCCTTGCGGACGTCGAAGGACACGTCCCGCACGGCCGCCGTGCAGCCGGTGCGCTCGCGCAGCTCGGCGGCCGGGAGCGCGGCGAGCTCCGGGTCGGCGGGGACCCGGCGCGCCTTGGGGCCGAAGACCTTCCACAGGCCGTCGACGGAGAAGACCGGCTCACCGGTCGGGGGTTTACGGGTCTCGGGTGTCGCGTCACGAGGCGTCAGGGGAGCGGTCGTACTCATCACGCCTCACCTCCCATCAGGTCCGCCGCCTTCTCCCCGACCATGAGCACACCGATCATCGGGTTCACGGCGGTCATGGTCGGGAAGACGGAGGCATCGGCTATTCGGATGCCTTCGAGGCCGCGGATCCGCAGTTCGGGGTCCACGACGGCCAGTTCGTCGTCGGCGGCGCCCATACGGCAGGTGCCGGCCGGGTGGTACACGGTGTGCGCGACCTTGCGCGCGTACTCGCTGAGCTCCTCGTCGCCGGTGATCTCCGGGCCGGGGCAGACCTCGCGCTTGAGCCAGTGCGCGAGAGGTTCCGACGCGGCGATCTCGCGGGCGATGCGGATGCCGTCGACGAGGGTGCGGGCGTCGTAGTCGTCCTCGTCGGTGAAGTACCGGAAGTCCAGCGCGGGCTTCACGGACGGGTCGGCGCTGGTCAGGTAGAGCCGGCCGCGGCTCTTCGGCTTGGGGATGTTCGGAGTCATGGAGACGCCGAACTCGGGCCGCCGGTAGCCCAGTCGCTCCGGGTTGTCCGTGAACGGGATCTGGTAGAAGTGGAACATCAGGTCGGGGCCCGGGTGTTCGGGGTCGCGCCGCACGAAAAGGCCCGCGTCGGAGTCCATCGCGGAGTTGTCCGGGATGGGTCCGTCGGTCTCCCAGACGATCACGGACTCGGGGTGGTCGAGCAGGTTCTCGCCGACGCCCGGCAGATCGTGGGCGACCGGGATGCCCAGCTCGGTCAGGTCCCGCTTCGGGCCGACGCCGGAGTGCAGCAGCAGACGGGGCGTGTCGACGGCGCCGGCGCACAGGACGACCTCGCGGCGGGCCCGGATCAGCGTCTCCTCGCCGTCCTTGGTCCGCACGTGCACGCCCTGGGCGCGGGTGCCGTCCAGCTCCAGCCGGTACGCCCACGTCTCCAGCAGGATCGTGAGGTTCTCCCTCTCGTCCATGACGGGGTGCAGATACGCCACCGACGCCGAGGAGCGCTTGTTGTTCTCGGGGTGGTAGGCCAGGTCGAAGAAGCCGACGCCGTCATTGAACGGCTTCTTGTTGAAGCCCTCGACACGCGGGACGCCGAGCGTCTCCTGGGCGGCGTCGACGAAGTCGCGGGCGATGGCGTTCCGGTCCTTCTCGTCGACCGGGACGATGTTGTTCTTCAGCCGGGCGTAGTACGCCTCCATGGGTACCGCGCCCCAGCCCTCGGCGCCGGCCGCCTCCCACTCGTCCCAGTCGGACGGCAGCGGCTTGAAGGCGATCAGGGTGTTGTGCGAGGAGCAGCCGCCGAGCACCCGGGCCCGGCTGTGCCGGATGTGGCTGTTGCCGCGCGGCTGTTCGGTGGTCGGGTAGTCGTAGTCGAGTTCACCGCCGAGGAGGCCCATCCAGCGGCGCAGGGTCAGGACGTCGTCGCGGCCGACGTCGCTGGGGCCGCCCTCGATGACGGCGACGGTGACATCGGGGTTCTCGGTGAGCCGGGAGGCGATCACCGAACCCGCGGTGCCGCCTCCGACGACGACGTAGTCGTAGACAGGGGTGTTCTCGGACATGAGGGGGGTACTCCAGGGGCTTGCGAAGTCTTGTGCGGCGAGAAGGGGTCGAAGTGTCAGCCGGCGAACCAGCGCACCGGGCGGGGCGCGAGGTTCTGGTAGACGTGCTTGGTCTCGCGGTACTCGGCGAGTCCTGCGGGGCCGAGTTCGCGTCCTACGCCGCTCTTGCCGAAGCCGCCCCACTCCGCCTGCGGGAGGTAGGGGTGGAAGTCGTTGATCCACACGGTGCCGTGGCGCAGCCGTCCGGCGACCCGGCGGGCCCGGCCCGCGTCGGCGGTCCACACGGCGCCGGCGAGGCCGTACTCGGTGTCGTTGGCGAGTGCGACGGCCTCGTCCTCGGTGCGGAAGGTCTCGACGGTGAGAACCGGGCCGAAGACCTCCTCGCGGACGACGCGCATCTCGCGGTGGCAGTGGTCGAGGACGGTCGGCTCGTAGAACCAGCCGCTCGCCGGGCGGTCCGCGGACGGCTCGGGGCGCCGGCCGCCGGAGCGCAGCACGGCGCCCTCCTTGAGCGCGGACTCGACGTACGCCTCGACCTTGTCGCGCTGCTGCTCGGAGACGAGCGGGCCGCACTCGACGCCGTCGGCGGTGCCGCGGCCGAGGCGGATCTTCTGCGCCCGGCGGGCGAGTTCGCCGACGAAGCGGTCGCGCACGGACTCCTCGACGATGAGGCGGGAGCCGGCCGAGCAGACCTGGCCGCTGTGGATGAACGCGGCGTTGAGCGCCTGGTCGACGGCGGTGTCGAAGCCCTCGTCGGTGGCGCAGGCGTCGGCGAAGACCACGTTGGGGTTCTTGCCGCCGAGTTCGAGCGCGACCTTCTTGACGGTGGGCGCGGCGGCCTGGGCGACCTTGGTGCCGCTGGCCAGGCCGCCGGTGAAGGAGACCAGGTCGACGTCGGGGTGCTCGGAGAGCCGGGCGCCGACGGAGTGGCCGGGGCCGGTGACGATGTTGGCGACGCCGGTGGGCAGGCCCGCCTCGGCGAGCAGGTCGATCAGAGCGATCGTCGTCAGCGGGGTGATCTCGCTGGGCTTGACGACGAAGGTGTTCCCGGCGGCGAGCGCCGGGGGGATCTTCCAGCTGGCCTGGAGCAGCGGGTAGTTCCACGGCGTGATCAGCGCGCAGACGCCGACCGGCTCGTGCACGACGACGCTGTGGATGTCGGGGGAACCGGCGTCGACGACCCGGCCGGGGGCCTCGGCGGCGACGACGTCGGCGAAGTACCGGAAGGCGTCGGCGACGCAGTCGATGTCGACGCGCCCCTCCTCGACGGTCTTCCCGGCGTCACGGCTCTCCAGCAGGCCGAGCTTCTCGCGGTCGCGCACCAGGAGGCCGGCGACCTTGCGGAGCAGGGCCGCGCGGTCGGCGACCGGGGTACGCGGCCACTCGCCCTGTCCGCCGTCGAAGGCGCGCTTCGCGGCCGCCACCGCCAGGTCGACGTCCTGCTCGTCGCCCTCCGCGACCACGGCGAACGGCGACGCGTCCGCGGGGTCGAGGATCTCGCGCGTCGCGCCGGAGACGGCGCCGCGCCATTCCCCTCCCACGTGGATGGTGCCGCGTGCCTGGAGTTCCGTACTGTCCGCCATGATCGGTGTTGCCTTCCGTTCCTGTCACGAACCCATGCGTCACACAGGGGTCACTCACGGGACCGAGTGCACCTGCCCGCACCCCTCGCTTACATGCGCGATCGGCGAACGAAAGTGCGCCGGGTCACTGAAGATCCGCCCATAACCGGACATAGCGCATCGCAACCTCGGCCTGGGCCGGGTGCGGGTTCGAGAAACGGCGGCCCGGCGTCAGCTCGGGGTGAACGCCGACCGTGCGTTCTGGAGGGTCTCCTGGGTCGTGGGCCAGTCGTCCGTCGTACCGCGGACGACCATGGCGTACAGACCGCCGTCGTCCGTCCGGAACACCCGGTCGACGGCCCTGACCCGCTCGCCGAGGTCCTTGCTGTCGTACTCGTAGACGAGCTCGCTCGCGTCGGTCTCGCCGGGGACGGGGCCGCGGCTGATCTCCGTGAAGCCCGGCTGCTCGGAGAGGGTCTTGAAGGCCTCGCCCAAGGCGCCATCGGGCGTGAGGCCCGGTTCGACCACCTCGAAGATCTGCAGCAGACGGCGCTCGTCGGGCGAGGTGTAGAAGACGACGGCCCCGCCGTCGCGCTCGCTGCGGGTCCAGTCCTCGGGGACCACGGTGGTGAAGCCCGAGGGATCGTCGACCAGGCGGTGACCGTCCGGTACGTCGGGTGACTCGGACGCGGCGGAGAACGTGCCGTCGGTGGGTTCGGCCCAGTCGGACGTGGCGTCCGAGGGCGCTGTCGGGGCGTCCTCGGAGGTGGCGGCCGTGCTCGACGCGGTGCCGCCCGCCTTGTCGTCGCCGTCGTCCCCCGTACCGCCGACCGCGAGCCAGGCCGCCAGCGCGGTGACCGCGACCGCCGCCACGGCCGCGCCGACGACGACTGCGGGGCGCCGGCCGCCCGGCGCGGCGGGCGGTACGGAGGGCGGCTGGGGCCAGCCGGGCGGAGCCGGCGTGTGCCACTCCCCCGGCCCCTCGCCGCCGGAGCCGTCCGTCCCGGGTGGCCGAACGGGCGGCGGGGGCGGGGCGGGGTGACCGTCCGCGCCCACCGGCACCCACGACTGGGTCTCCTTGTTCCACCGGACCTCGCCGGCGCCCCGGCCCCCCATCGTTCAGCCTCCGATGAGTCCGGCCACGGCCGTGCCGAGGGCCGTCGCCGACGTGATCGCGCCGAGGACGCCGCCCGACGCCTCGAGGGCCGTACGGAGCCGGGTGAGGACGCCCGGCTGGGCCTGGCCGGTGGTGGTGACCTCCCGCTCGGTCTCCTCCAGGCTCGCGGAGAGTTCCCGCGTCTCGGGGGTGACCGGATACCTCTTCAGGTCCTCGCCGAGCTCGCGGACGGCCTGGAGCAGCGCCTGGTACGCCTCGTCGGCCGGGGCCGACGTCGACGTGTAACTGGCGCTCGCCCCCGCACCGACCGCGATGCCGTTGCCGGTGACGGATCCCCCCACATAGGTGCCGGAGCCCTGGGCGTCGCCCGCCGGTGACTGGTTCATGTCGTCCTCCCGTTGTCTGCTGGTGCCGCGGCGTCCGCCGCTACTTCGACGCGCCGCCGGAACGTGCCGGCGGAGCCCCGGACGGCTTGCCCGCCGGGGCGGTGGCCTTGCTGTCCCTGCCGATGGCGATGCCGTTGCCCTGGACGGAGCCGCCGACGAAGGTCCCGCTGTTGTTGAACACGTTGGTGACCTTCTGCTCGAACTCCGCGATGTCGTACCCCGCGTTCCACAGCGCCTGACGGACCCCGCCCGCGATCCGGTCCTGTACCGACTTCAGGTAGCGGGCGATGTCCATCTCCTGGAAGAGGGTCGCCCGGTCGTCCGCGCCCAGTTCCCGCACGGAGGCGCCGGGCCCGTCCGGCAGCGTGTCCGCGTGGACGCCGGTGAGCTGGCGCCACTGCTGGGCGACGGCGCTGACCAGGACACGCAGGGCCTCTCCGGTGGTGGCCGGGACGCTCAGCAGCGCGAAGACGTAGCGGCCGAACCCGCCGCGGTGCAGATGCTCGTGCGCCATCCTGTCGGCGGTCGCGAACAGCGGGTCGACCGGCGGCAGTACGTGCGGCGCGACCTCCAGCATCAGCATCCCGCCCTGCGTGTGGACCCGGACGAACACGGTGACGACGATCTCCTCGTCCCAGCCGCCGACCCGGACGCGCAGGAAGTGCCGCCGCTGTTCGCCGCCCTCCTCGACGGCGTCGGCGCGGTGCATCGCGTACGTCTCCGGCGTGTACGGGAAGGCCATCCGGCTCGGCAGCCCTTCGGCGGGCAGGAACACGCACTCGTCCACGACGAGTTCGCGCAGCCGGTCGATCACCACGTCGGCCGCCTGCCCGGAGGTGCGGGCCGACGGCTCGCGCAGTTCCTCGAGCAGCGGTCGGATCTTCTGCAGGACCGTGTCGTTGTCGAGCGGCTCCGCGGGCACGGGCGGCGCCCCGGGCTTGGTGAGGGCGTCGATCGGCGAGTCGCCGTCACGCGTGTCGCGGGGGCGCAGCTCGATCGAGAGGGACCACGGTTCGAACGGCACGCCCGCGCCGCGGAACGGATCGGACTTCGCGTAGAGGATCAGCGGCGCGTGCTGCTCCTGGCGGATACGGCGGCTCAGTTCACGGAATCGCGGCCCGGTCGCGGCCTCGGCCGGGTCGCCGGCGACGTCCGGGAAACGCTCCTTGGACAGCTCGCCCGCGATGGTGCGCGCGAACAGACCGCGCTGCCCCACGCTGAGCAGGGCGAGCAGCAGCGGCAGGGCCAGCAGACAGGCCGCGGTGAAGCGGTTGAGATCCGCGAAGTCGCCGGCCAGCAGGTCCAGGACGCCGAAGTCGCCGCTGTCCGACGAGTCGAGGAAACCGTCACCGGAAGCGCCGAAGGAGCCGGAGACGCTCCCGTCGGACGCGGCCTCCTCGGCGCCGGCGACCAGCACCAGGACGAGAAGGCCGTACAGGCGGAACAGGGCGATACGCCCGTACCAGCGCAGTGTGAAGGCGACGAGGCGGCGGATCAGGGCGAACTGCTGCGGAAGCTGCCTGTCGACGGCACGGCTGCCGCCCAGCCGGCGGCCCAGCGCGATCAGGAGGATCGGAAGGACCACCATCACGATCAGCCACTTGGTGAGGACCGCCGCGACCACCCACAGGCCGGCCATGCCGGCCGCCCAGGCCACTTCCTGACGGCGGGCACGCAGGGCGTGTGCGAGGACCCGGGCCGCGTCGAAACCGTAGGAGGGGGCGGCGAACCGCTCGCGGTGCACATACAGCTCGTCGATCACCGCGTCCCGGTAGCCGACGTGCAGATACGTCCCCGCGCACAGCAGCCGGCACGCCTCGCTCCGCGCCGGATCGACCGGACGGCGTTCTCCGGTTCTCGGCTCCGGCGCCCGCTGGGGCGGGAGCTGCGGCTGGGTCATGGATCGTCCCCCCGACACACAAGCGGTCGTTGCAGTCCGTGAATCCATGGCCATGGATCAACTGCGGTGAGGCGCAAGGGAGTTGACCAGGCCAGGATCGACCAGCATAGGACACCGCTGTGACACCAGTCACCTGAAGCCGACGTCCCACCCCCGGCCCTCACGTTTCCCGCGCAACCGCGAACGCACCGGTCCCCGGGCGGCTGTCGCCGCCCGGGGACCGGTGGTGGTGCGTCGGCTCGGACCCCTCGGGGTCGGACCGTCAGATCAGGCCGAGGGCGCGGACCGCCTCGCGCTCCTCCTCGAGCTCCTTGACGGAGGCGTCGATACGGGTGCGGGAGAACTCGTTGATCTCCAGACCCTGGACGATCTCGTACTTTCCGTCCTTCACGGTGACCGGGAAGGAGGAGATGAGGCCCTCGGGGACGCCGTAGGAGCCGTCCGACGGGATGCCCATGGAGACCCAGTCGCCCTCGGCGGTGCCGTTGACCCAGGAGTACACGTGGTCGATGGCGGCGTTGGCGGCGGAGGCGGCCGACGAGGCGCCACGGGCCTCGATGATCGCGGCACCGCGCTTGGCGACGGTCGGGATGAAGTCCTCGGCCAGCCACTTCTCGTCGTTGACGACCTCGGCGGCGTTCTTGCCGGCGATCGTGGCGTGGAAGATGTCCGGGTACTGGGTGGCGGAGTGGTTGCCCCAGATGGTCAGGCGCTTGATGTCGGCGACGGTCGAGCCCGTCTTCTTCGCGAGCTGGGTCAGCGCGCGGTTGTGGTCCAGACGGGTCATCGCGGTGAAGCGCTCGGCCGGCACGTCCGGGGCGGCGGCCTGGGCGATCAGCGCGTTGGTGTTCGCCGGGTTGCCGACGACCAGGATCCGGACGTCGTCCGCGGCGTGGTCGTTGATGGCCTTGCCCTGCGGCTTGAAGATGCCGCCGTTGGCCTCCAGGAGGTCACCGCGCTCCATGCCCTTGGTGCGGGGGCGGGCGCCCACGAGCAGACCGACGTTGGCGCCGTCGAAGGCGACGTTCGGGTCGTCGGTGATGTCGATGCCCTGGAGCAGCGGGAACGCGCAGTCGTCGAGCTCCATCGCGGTGCCCTCGGCGGCCTTCAGGGCCGGCGTGATCTCCAGGAGCCGCAGCTTGACCGGCACGTCCGCGCCGAGCAGCTGGCCTGAGGCGATGCGGAAGAGCAGGGCGTAACCGATCTGGCCGGCCGCGCCGGTGACGGTGACGTTCACGGGAGTGCGGGTCATGGCGTTCTCCGTAGGACAGCTGTCGGTGGGTCGTCCCCGCCCCGGGGTGCGGGACGTCAGGATGATCGATCTCTTGGCGTCGAGAGATCCACCGGTCAGGCTATCGCGCATCGGAGGGCGCGCACGGCCGGGTCCCTGTGGCCCGGCCCACAGAGTCACCGGTATGGCCAGGAAGGACCGTGCGGCCGGGGGAACGAGGAGGCGGCCACCGGTCCGGGAGAGCAGGACCTGGCGGCCGCCGGGTGGGGGTACCGATGCCGGACTCCCGTGGGGGTACCGTGCGCGTGCCCCGTAATCCGGCGCCCATTCCTGCCCCGCCGGATTTCTTCCGGGCCCCTTGTGCGGGCCGGGTCTCCGACGGGGCCGGGCGGCCCGCTACCGCGTGCAGCCGTCCTGTCCGGCGGGCAGCGTCACACAGGCGACGGCCTCGCCCGCGTCCTTCACCGCGACCATCGGCGTGTAGGCGATGGTGTCGCCGGCCTCCGTGATGGAGCCGGTTTCCTTGGCCTTGCCGACCGCCACCGAGACCTCGGCGCCCTGCGACGCCTGGGTGACCCGGCCCCACGCGGCGCCGCACGTCTCGCTGTAGCGCACCTCGACGACGGCCGTGCCGACGGTCGTGGTCTTCGCGGTGGTCACCAGGTCGCCGCTGCACCCCATCGCCTCGGCGTCCTTGCCGGTGCAGGAGTCGCCGCTGCACTTCACGCCGGGCGGCAGCTCGGGGTCGGTGGTGGCGCTCGGCGCGGGCGACTTGGCGACGCCGCCGTCCGGCTTACCGCCGCCCTCGGTGAGGTAGAACGCCAGGCCGATCACGACCAGTACGCCGACGACGCCCGCGAGGAACATCGTCAACCGTCGCTTGCCCGCGCCGGCGGGGGCGGGGGCCCGCCGGTCGACCCGGGGGCCCTGCGGCGGCTCGCCGAACGAACCCTGGGCTCCGGGCGGATAGGCCCCGGCCGGGGACGCGCCGGTCGGCGCGGGGCCCCGATAGCCCGCCACACCCCAGGAGTTGCCCCCGGAGGACTCGGCGTCCCGGACGTCCCCGGAGTCCCGCGCCGGGGCCGGACGGCCCGAGGAGTCCCGTACATCGGGGGCGGACGGCTGCACCGGGACCGAGGGGGCCACCCCGGCGGGACCGGCCACGCCGGGTGTCGCCGTGGCGCTGCCGCCCCGACGGGCGCCCCGGCTGGTCTTGGCGCCGCCCTTGGCGGCACTGGCCGGCGGCGGTCCGAACTCGCTCAGGGCCGCGCGGGCCTGAGAGATCCGGATCGCCTCCATGGTCATGTCGTGGCGCATCTCCGAACGGCTCCAGGCGCGTTCGGCCAGCTCCCACATCGTTGTCAGGTGCACCGGGTTGGTCCCGGTGACCTCGGCGAGCGCCACGATGGCGCCCTTGGGCGCGAGCAGCCGTCCGTTCAGATACCGCTCCCAGGACGTCTTGCTGTAGCCGGTGCGGTCGGCGAGCGCGGCGATGCTCAGACCACTGCGGTCCACGAGCCTGCGCAACTGGCTCGCGAACTCTCTGACCTGCGGATCCATCTCATCCGGCAAGTCCTTCCAACGAGGCATTGTCCCCCCTCTTCCCCCGGTTGGTGCTGGTGTTACTCGCGATTCCCCCGCGCGTGGTGCCCTCTGCCGAGTCCCCGGTGTGGCTACCCACAGGGATGCGCCCACTAAGGATCTCAGTTCCCGGGGTGGGGGCGCACGGGAGCATCGGGACCGTGAGCGTGCACCGTCGCACGCCCGGCCGGTCGCGTCCAGTGTTCCACCGGCTCCCCCGGCCGGCCCACGCAACCCTGGTAGTAAGCCCTTGCGGTACCGCGGAACGCCCCGGACCGTCCCGATCGACCACGCTAGCCCTCCGGTCGAACGGCTTTCTCGCACATGCGCGAACTTGTCAACACATCGCCACAGGGAACGCACAAAAACGATCACTGGGGTCGCACACGCAGCATTCGGACACACGCGCGGCCTCTCACCCCGGGCGGCCCGGCAGCGCGCCACCGCCCCTGCGGGCCGGCCGGGCTCAGCCGAACGCGAGGGCGCCGATCACGGCCGTCAGCGCCAGGACGGCGGCGAGGACGAGGGCGGTCGTCAGCAGGCGCCGGGAAGAGGAGGCGGGGGCCGGTGGGGGCGCGTCCCACCAGGGCAGGGTCGGCTCGTCCTCGTAGTCGTCGCCGGGGTCCGGCTCGGCGGCGGTCTGCGTGGGTGTCTTGGGGATTGGGGGCGCGGCGTCGTCCGGCTTCCTTGGGAGCGTCGGGGACGCGGCGTCGTCCGGCTTTCCCGGGAGCGGCGTCTGCTTCGGCCAGACCTTGACCGCCAGCTCCCAGCGCACGCCGAAGCGCTCGGCCTCCTCCGCCCCGGTCCCGGCGACCCGGCACAGCGCGACGACGGCCTGCCGGGGCGGCGGCTGGGTGGCGTTGAGGTACCGCTGCCAGGAGGACTTGCTGTACGCGGTGCGCGCGCCCAGCGCGACCAGGCTGAGGCCCGTGCGGTCCTTGAGCAGCCGCAACTGCTCCACGAAGTGCCGCACCTCGGGCGGCAGACCCTCGGGCAGTGGCTGCCACGCACCCATCACTCACCTCCGAACCAACTCGTTCGGGTGACGACGCGACGGCGCGCCTTGGTTCCCGGTGCGTGGGGCGTACCGGAACGGTCACTTCCGTGCCACAGCGCGCGGACAGCCGTTGAACAGGGACTCCGCCGTGCCCGAGGGTTGACGAACGACGGCGGCCCGTCCCTCTTCGGGGGAGGGGACGGGCCGTCGTCGTGCGCGAGGTCCCGGTCGTCGACTCAGTCGTGGACTCAGCCGTCGAATCAGTTGTCGACTCAGTTGTCGACTCAGTTGTCGACTCAGTTGTCGACTCAGTTGTCGACCGTGAAGTGCAGCGCGTCGTTCAGGAACGGGATGGTCAGCACCGGGTTCGGCTGGGCCATCAGCGCCAGCAGCACGATCGCGCCCCCCAGCACGCCGTACGTCACCATGTCGGTGAAACGGGAGCGGACCGCGAGCATGCCGACGCTCGGCAGGGCCCAGCGCAGCACCGCGCCCAGCAGCAGTGCGCTGCCGATCAGCAGCGTGCCGGCCCGGAACACGTCGAGCGCCGTCACGAGCAGCCCGACGGCGACCAGCCCGCAGACGACCAGCACCGGCCACTGCCGGGCCGGGGCGGGGGCGTCGCTGGGCGCCGCCCGCCCGCCGCCCTCCGGGCGGGCCGTGTCCTTGGTGAACAGCGGGAAGCGCCGGGTGGTCCGCCGGGGCGTGCCGTCCGCGTCCGGCGCGCTGATGGGATCCCGGACCTCGATGTCGTCCGCGCCGTCGGCGCCACCGTCAGCCGACACTGCGCTCCGCCGCCTCGACCACGTTGACCAGCAGCTGCGCCCGGGTCATCGGGCCCACGCCGCCGGGGTTCGGGGAGATCCAGCCGGCCACCTCGGCGACACCGGGGTGGACGTCGCCCACGATCTTGCCCTCGGCGCTGCGTGAGACACCGACGTCGAGGACGGCCGCGCCGGGCTTGACGTCCTCGGGGCGGATCAGATGGGCGGAGCCCGCGGCGGCGACGATGATGTCGGCGCGCTTGAGGTGGGACGACAGGTCGCGCGTCCCGGTGTGGCACTGGGTCACGGTGGCGTTCTCGCTGCGGCGGGTCAGCAGCAGCGGCATCGGGCGGCCGATGGTGACACCGCGGCCGACGACCACGACCTCGGCACCCTTGATCTCCACGCCGTAGCGGCGCAGCAGGGTGAGGACGCCGTTGGGGGTGCAGGGCAGCGGGGCGGGCTCGTTCAGGACGAGACGGCCCAGGTTCATCGGGTGCAGGCCGTCGGCGTCCTTGTCCGGGTCCATCAGCTCCAGGATGCGGTTCTCGTCGATGCCCTTGGGCAGCGGGAGCTGCACGATGTAGCCGGTGCAGGCCGGGTCCTCGTTGAGCTCGCGGACGACCGCCTCGATCTCCTCCTGCGTGGCGGTGGCGGGCAGTTCGCGCTGGATGGAGGCGATGCCCACCTGTGCGCAGTCGCGGTGCTTTCCGGCGACGTACTTCTGGCTGCCGGGGTCGTCCCCGACCAGGATCGTGCCGAGGCCGGGCGTGACGCCCTTCTCCTTCAGCGCCGCCACGCGGGCGGTCAGATCGGACTTGATCGCGGCTGCGGTGGCCTTGCCATCGAGAATCTGGGCGGTCATGCCCCCCATCCTCCTTGATGACGCCCTTCCTCTTCCAATCCGGGTCGCATCCCGGTCGTATCCCGGTCCCCTCCGGGTCCTGGACAGGGCTTCCGGCGCATCTCCGGGCGTATGCGTTCATGATCAGCGATGTTGCACTTGCACAACACATAGGGAATGCGGCTGGACAAGTAAGAGCAGACTAAAGAACGATGTGACTGCAGTGCCGCGGGCAGTACCGGGGGGACGAACCGCATCAGTCACATCTCCTCCGCACCGTGCCGCGCGTCCCCGCACTCGGACAACGGAGGAAAGACCGCCATGAGTTTCGGCGACCCGAACAACCCGTACGGCCCGCCGCCCCAGGGCCAGCCCGGTTACCCGCCGCCGCCCCCGCAGGGACAGCCCGGTTACGGCTACCCGCAGGGCGCTCCCCAGCAGCCGCCCGCCTACGGCTACCCGCAGCAGGGCCAGCCGGCCTACCCCGGCTACCCGGGCGGACCCGCGATGCCCATGGAGATGCCGGGCCTGATGAAGACGGCCCGTGTGCTGCTCTTCATCCTCTCCGGCTTCCAGCTGCTGTTCGGCCTCATCGCCGGTGTCGCGGTCGGCGCGGCCCAGGACCTGTCCAACGGCGTCGGCTCCGGTGACAGCACCGACTCGCTGGCCGGTCTGGGCTTCCTGCTGGCGGGTCTCCTGCTGGCGCTCGGCGCGCTGTCGATCTTCCTGGGCGTGAAGTTCAAGAACGGCGGCAGCGGCATCCGCGTCACGACGATCGTGTACTCCGCGTTCATGATCCTCGGCGGCATCGTCAACATCACGAGTGGTGGCAACGGCTCCGCCACCTTCGGCGGTCTGATCTCGCTCGCCATCGCCGGTATCATCCTGACGTCGATGGTCAACAGCCAGGCGTCCGCCTGGTTCAACCGTCCGCGGTACTGAGCCGCGCCGCGCGCGCCATCACAGCCGAGGCCGTGTCCACCCGCACCGGGGGGCACGGCCTCGCTGTGTGACCGCCTCCTGCGTCACCCAGGCAATGAACACCTGTTCGGCATTGCCGGGTTGTCGCCCTGATCCTGTCAGTGCCTCCCGGCATGATGGTCATGCGGCTTGTGGCGCACGGGAGTTGGGGGAGGCATGTGCTCTCCCACGCCCCGCGTGCCGCACTTCACCGTCGAGCCGCGGTCCTGGTTTCCCGCATGGAAGGTTCACCTGTGAGAACGAACCGCATCGCCCTGGCCCTCGTAGCAAGCGCTCTCGCCCCGGCACTCCTCGCGGCCGCACCGGCCTCCGCCGCCGACGCGGCGCCGTCGTCGTCCGCCACCGTCACGGCGGCGGTCGCGACGGACGACCCCGGCACGCCGGTGGACGAGATGTCGGAGGAGGAGCTGCGCGCCGCCATCGCCGCCGTCCTGGCCGACCCGGACTCCGGCAGGGGCGTCGAGCGGGAGGCGAACGAGGCCCTCGGCGGCACCGTGGAGGACATGCGCGAGTTCCTCAGGACCGGCTACCGGCTCGCCCAGTACGAGGACGACAAGGTCGCCCTCTTCACCATCCTCGGCAAGCCCTACGCCGGAAAGCGCGTCAAGCAGGAGATCTACGCACTCCTCGACGCACCCACCCCCGAAAAGCTCCGCACCTGGCTCGAGTCCGGCTACCGCCTCGCCCAGTACGAGGACGACAAGGTCGCCGTCGTCACCATCCTCGGCAAGCCCTACGCCGGAAGGCGCGTGACGCAGGAGATCAACGCGCTCCTCGACGCACCCACCCCCGAAAAGCTCCGCACCTGGCTCGAGACCGGCTACCGCCTCGCCCAGGCCGAGGACGACCGCGTCGCCGTGGCCCGCATCCTCGCGGATCCGACGATCAGCGCCGCCCTGCGCGCGGCGGCCGAGGACGTCATCGACGGCACGCCGGAGGAGCTCCGGTACTTCCTGGAGACCGGGCAGTACGAGGTGGACAAGTAGGACGTCGTCCGCCCGGCCGACCGTATCGGGGGCCGGGCGGACGGACCCGTCAGTGGAAGAAGTGGCGCGTGCCGGTGAAGTACATCGTCACGCCGGCCTTCTTCGCGGCCTCCACGACCAGCTCGTCACGGACCGAACCCCCGGGCTGGACCACGGCCTTCACACCGGCCGCGGTGAGGATCTCCAGACCGTCCGGGAAGGGGAAGAACGCGTCGGACGCGGCGTACGAGCCCTGGGCGCGCTCGGCGCCGGCCCGCTCCACCGCGAGCTTCGCGGAGTCGACGCGGTTGACCTGGCCCATGCCGACGCCGACCGAGGCGCCGTCCTTGGCGAGCAGGATGGCGTTGGACTTCACGGCCCGGCACGCCTTCCAGGCGAAGGCGAGCTCGGCCAGCTCCTCGGCGGCGAGCGCCTCGCCGGTCGCCAGCGTCCAGTGCGCCGGGTCGTCGCCCTCGGCCTGCAGCCGGTCGGTGACCTGGAGGAGGGCGCCGCCGTCGATGGGCTTGAGCTCGACCGGGTTGGCGGGCGCGGCCGGAGCCTTGAGGACGCGGATGTTCTTCTTCTTGGCGAGGGCCTCGAGGGCGCCGTCCTCGTAGTCGGGCGCGACGATGACCTCGGTGAAGATCTCGGCGACCTGCTCGGCCATCTCCTTGGACACCGGCCGGTTCACGGCGATCACGCCGCCGAACGCGGACAGCGGGTCGCAGGCGTGGGCCTTGCGGTGGGCCTCGGCGACGTCCGCGCCGATCGCGATGCCGCACGGGTTGGCGTGCTTGATGATCGCGACGCAGGGCTCGGCGTGGTCGTACGCGGCACGGCGCGCGGCGTCCGTGTCGGTGTAGTTGTTGTACGACATCTCCTTGCCGTGCAGCTGCTCGGCCTTGGCCAGGCCCGCGCCCGTGCCGTCGACGTAGAGCGCGGCCGGCTGGTGCGGGTTCTCGCCGTACCGGAGGGTGTTCTCGCGCTCCCAGGTGGCACCCAGGAAGTCGGGGAACTGCGACTCGTCGACGGGGGCGTAGGAGGACGCGAACCAGCTGGCGACCGCCACGTCGTACGCGGCCGTGTGCTGGAACGCCTCGGCGGCGAGCCGCTTGCGGGTGGTGAGGTCGAAGCCGCCGCCCTGGACCGCGGCGAGGACGTCGCCGTAGCGGTCGGGGCTGGTGACGACGGCGACCGAGGGGTGGTTCTTGGCGGCCGCGCGCACCATCGAGGGACCGCCGATGTCGATCTGCTCGACGCACTCGTCGGGCGAGGCGCCGGAGGCCACGGTCTCGCGGAACGGGTAGAGGTTGACGACGACCAGGTCGAACGGCTCGACGCCCAGCTCGGCGAGCTGCTCGCGGTGGCTGTCCAGCCGCAGGTCGGCGAGGATGCCGGCGTGCACGCGCGGGTGCAGCGTCTTGACGCGGCCGTCCAGGCACTCGGGGAAGCCGGTGAGCTCCTCGACCTTGGTCACGGGGACACCGGCAGCGGCGATCCTCGCGGCCGTGGAGCCGGTGGAGACGAGCTCGACACCCGCCTCGTGCAGGCCGCGCGCGAGGTCTTCCAGACCGGTCTTGTCGTAGACGCTGACGAGCGCCCGTCGAATGGCCCGCTTGTTGCTCTCGGCGGTCACTGGATAACTACCTTTCGTCCCTCAATGCGATGGCCGTTGCGGGCGATCCGCCCCACGACCTCGACGAGCAGCCTTCGCTCGACTTCCTTGATGCGCTCGTGCAGAGCGCTCTCGTCGTCCTCGTCCCGGACCTCGACCACGCCCTGGGCGATGATCGGGCCGGTGTCGACGCCGTCGTCGACGAAGTGGACGGTGCAGCCGGTGACCCTGGCTCCGTACGCGAGGGCGTCGCGGACGCCGTGGGCGCCGGGAAAACTGGGCAGCAGGGCGGGGTGGGTGTTGATGAACCGGCCGCCGAAGCGGGCCAGGAACTCCTTGCCCACGATCTTCATGAAACCGGCGGAGACCACGAGGTCGGGCTCGTACGCGGCGACGGCCTCGGCGAGCGCGGCGTCCCACTCCTCGCGGCTGCCGTGGTCCTTCACCTTGCACACGAAGGTCGGCAGCCCGGCGCGCTCGGCGCGGGCGAGCCCCTCGATGCCCTCGCGGTCGGCGCCCACGGCCACGATCTCGGCGCCGTACGCCTCGGAACCGACGGCGGCGATCTCGTCGAGCAGCGCCTGGAGGTTGGTGCCGGATCCGGAGACCAGGACGACGAGGCGCTTGGCCACGGGCTTGGCGGCCACGATGAGCCCTTTCTCGGGGGTGCGTTCTGCGCGGCCGGCGGCACGACGAGCACCGCTTGTGCGTTCATACGAATGCGTCGCGCCCCGGGATACGGGGAAGTCTACGAAGCAGCCGACCGGCAGCAACGATACCGGCACCGGGGAGCGGCCCCCATGGGACGGGGGCCCGGCCGGGGGGTAGCGTCTGCTGGGGGCGGCTCGGGAACGCGGCCGGTGTCCGGTGCGTTCAGGAAGTGTCAGCTCAGACAGCTCACCAGCCCAGCAGCTCAGCAGCCGACCGGCCCGCGCGGCCGGACGGCCCGCCCGGACCCACCGTCCGTCCCGCCCATGTCCTGTCCAGTCAACTTCAGGGAAGACGCTCGATTTGATGCCGGACCGCAGCCTGCGACTCCTCACGCTCCCCTCGCATCCGGTGCAGGGAGGGGCGCACAGCGGCGTGCTGCTGCGGGAGCGCCCCTCCTCACCGCCCGACGCGCCCTCCGGCGGCCAGGGCGGCGACGAGCGGGGCGACGGCCGGAAGCAGGACGACAACCCCTTCGCCCCGCCCCCCGAGGGCACCCCGGACCGGCCCTGGCAGCCCCGACGCCCGGCGGGCGGGGACGACTCCCAGGGGTCCGGCGACGGCGGTGAGCCCCCGTGGGGCAGCCAGTGGAGCGACCGTCAGCCCGGCCGCTCGTCCGGCGG
This sequence comes from Streptomyces sp. RK62, assembly GCF_018070255.1. Lineage (NCBI taxonomy): Bacteria > Bacillati > Actinomycetota > Actinomycetes > Kitasatosporales > Streptomycetaceae > Streptomyces > Streptomyces sp. RK62. The sequence continues at coordinate 121,338 of NZ_JAGPYD010000004.1, forward strand.
CTTCGGCGAGCGGCCCTCCCGCGGCGGCGGCCCCGAAGGCCCCGGCCAGGGCGGCGGCCCCGGCTCGGGCATGCGCTGGGACCCGACGGACCCGGCGCAGCGCCGCGCCCGCTACGCGCTGCTCTCCGGTATGTGGGCCTTCTTCTTCGCCCTGTTCAGCTGGCCGTACGTGGCCCTGCTCCTGGGCGCGCTGTCCCTGTACTGGGGGATCAGCAGCCTGCGCGCGAAGCCCCGCACTCCCGACCCGGACAGCCCGGCGCCCGCCAAGCCCGGTGGCCGCCCGCAGACGACCGCCGCGGTGAGCGGCCTGGTCACAGCGTCGCTCGCGCTCGCGGTGGTCGCCGCCGGGTTCACGGCGCAGATGGTCTACAGCGACTACTACACATGCCGCAGCGACGCGCTCACCAGTGAGGCGGAGCAGTCCTGCAAGCAGCTGCTGCCGGAGGAGCTGCGGGGGGTGCTGGGCAGCACGGAGTGACGGCGGGTCCGGCGCCCCTTGGGGGGCGGCTGTTCCGTCAGGGGGCGTCGGCGGCGGGCTGAGGGGGCGTGGGGGGCGTTTCGGGGGCGGTTTCGGCTGTGGGTTCCGGGGCGGTTTCGGTCTCGCTGGGGGCTGCGGGTGGGGCTTGTGCCTCCGGTTGTGTGTTCTCGTCCGGGTCCTGGGGCGCCTGGACCTCCCGGATGTCCGGGGTGTCCTGCATGGGGGCTGCTTCGGCGTCCGGCTCGTCGTGCGGTTCGTCGTCCGATGCGTTCGGTTCGTCGTCGTGGTCAGGCTGGGGCGCGTTCCGTGCGGGGCCGGTGGGCTGCTCGAAGTCGTCCGGCTCGAACGTCGTGTCGTGGTCGTACGCCCCGTACGGCACGTCCTCCACGAGGTCGTAGGCGTCACCCTCGTCGTCGCCGTCGTACTGCCGTGGCGCCGGCTGATCCTTCACCAGGGCGGTGAACGGCCCCTTCCGCGCACCGGCCGTCGCCGTCTCCGCCGGGCGCCCGGCCTTGGGTGCCTGTCCCGTGCGGGGCGGGCCGATCACCATGCCGCGCGGTTCCGTGGCCTGCCGTCCGGCGCGCCCGAGGCACCGCCAGCCGCGGACGACCACGGCCACCGGGACGCCGACCAGCGCGAACCACACCAGCGTCGCCGCGCCCGCCTGCCACCACACCGGGCCGAAGTCCGCCAGGGCGCCCCGGCCGAGCGGGCCGCCCGACAGCCCGGCCAGCACGGCGACCACGGACGCGCAGATGAGGGAGGCCAGCAGGGCGGCCGCGGCCGTCCGCAACGGGGACCAGGTCGGGGCGGCCGGCCCGGTGACCCGGTCACGCCGTGGGCCGGGATCGGAGGCACCCGATCCCCAGCGGGCGGCACCCCGGCCCAGCACCACGCCGGCCACCACCGGGACCGCTGCCACGGCCCACTGGAGCGGGCCGGCGATCCCCGTCGACGGCACCGCCTCCAGCAGCGGGAAGGACGGCAGGGGCGGCGGCGGTGCCGAGGTCAGCGGGGCCACCACATGCCCGGTGCCGAGCACGAAACCGGGGCCGAGGGCGTAGGACGCCGCCCACACGGCGGCGTTCGGCACCAGGGCGGCGCACAGCATGAGGACGCCGATCCGGCCCGACCAGCCCTGGGTCAGTCCGGCGAACGTCGCGCGGGTGTCCGCGCCGTGCCACACCAGGGAGACGGCCACCAGCAGCGCCCCGCCGCCGACGAGTGCCGCCGCGCCCGCCCCGGCCGCGCGGGCCGCCGCCGCCAGCCGGGCGGGCGTGTCCGGTCGCTGCGCGAGCCTCCGCGCGCGGCCCGGGAGCGCGCCGAGCAGCCCGTGCGCCGCCCCGGGCCGGCGCTCGCACGCCGTCCACACGCCCACCCCGGCGATCACCATCACGACGAGGGGGACGCACAGCACGGCCGACGGCCAGGACGGCTTCAGGACGCCGCCGGCCGCGTACAGCGCGGCCGCCGTCGCCACCCCGAGGTAGCCGAGGACGACCCCGGCCCAGGCCGTGGGCCCGGGCACCGGCGGGGCGCCGTCGCCGCCGTCCGCCGCCGCGTCGCGGGCCGCCCGGTGCACCAGGCAGACCGGCAGCACGAACAGCAGCAGCGGGGTGATCCCGACCGGTACGGAGGCGCCGGAGAGGGTGTCGGCGCGGACCAGCTCGGCGCCGTGCCCGAGCAGCCAGAGCACGGCGGCGATCCTGAGCGCGCCGCCGGGGCCGCTGTCGGGAAACGGCGAGATGACCCACAGCACCATCACCAGGACGACGAGCGCCCCGAGCCCGAGCGCCGCGGCGACCACCCCGTTGAGAAGGCTGGCGCTCAGCCCGGGTGTTCGGTGGCGCAGCCGCGTGAGCAGGGACGACAGAGGCGTTCGGCGAGCGGTCATCTCGATCACGCGGCCATGCTCCCAACGACACGCGCTCAACCCTCGCAACAGGCGAACCTCCGAAGTGTCGCCCAATATACGTTTATGTACTTTTTCACACGGAGGGGTGCACTGTGACGCAGAGCCCGGCAGCCCCGATTCCCCCGCCCACGGAGCGCCGACGCCTGCGTGAGGCCGGGTCCTTGACACAGGCTCAGGTCGCGGAACGGGTCGGCGTCAACCGCCGGACGGTACGCGCCTGGGAGACCGGCCGCACGGTTCCGCAGGGCCCGGAGGGGGAGGCGTACCTGGAGCTGCTGAGGTCCCTGGAGGAACGGAGGAGGGATCAGGAGCCGGTCGCCGATGTCGACGTGACGCCGGATCAGCCCTTGGAGGAGGGTGAGGGCGACATCGAGGGCGAGGGCGACGGGCTCGGCCTGGATGCGGGGCCCGCTCCCTCCGCCCGGACCGACCGGCCCCTCACGCCCGCCCAGGCGTTCGACGCTCTCTACGCCTTCTGCGCCCCCGGCCTCGTACGGCAGACCTATCTGCTCAGCGGGCGGCGCGAGCTGGCGCGGGAGTCGGTCGAGCGGGCCTTCCAACTCGCCTGGGAGCGCTGGCCCGAGGTGGCCCGGGACCCCGACCCGGCGGGCTGGGTGCGGGCGGCGGCGTACGACTTCGCCCTGTCGCCCTGGCACCGGTTCCGCCCCCGCTACCGGCACCCCGAGCCACCGCCCGCCGACCGGGCGGACCGGCTTCTGCTCGACGTCCTGCTCGACCTGACACCGCCGCAGCGCCGCACCCTGCTGCTGTACGACGGGGTCGGGCTCGATCTGCCCGAGACCGCGGCCGAGACCGAGGCGAGCACCCCGGCCGCCGCCAACCGCATCCTGCACGCCCGCGCCGCCGTCGCCACCCGGATGCCGACCCTGTCCGACCCGGACGATCTGCACCGGCGGCTGGCCGAACTGGCCTCGGCGGAACGTCTGCGCGCCCCCGCCCCGGCCGCCGTGCGCGAGGGCAGCGAACGCCGGGCCCGGTTCTGGACGCGCGCGGCGATCGCGTTCACCGTGGCGCTGATCGGCACGACCGCCCTGACGCTGCGGACGGCCCCGACCCACTACGAACCGCCGGTGCCGCCGGGGGCCACCGTGCGCGGGGTGCCGCCGCCGGTGGCGCCGGGGCCGTTGTCGCACAAGGAGCAGAAGCTGCGCGACAAGCTCCGTTCGGAGCTGCACCACGGCCCGGAGCGGCTCGCGCCCCAGCCCTTCTAGCCTTCTCGAGCATGGAAACGTCGGTGGGCCCGCCCCCGGAAGGGGACGGGCCCACCGACACGTCGGCGCGATGCCGGGGCGCTGACTCAGCCGCCCAGGATCTCGCGGGCCAGCTTCGCGGTCTCGGTCGGCGTCTTGCCGACCTTGACGCCGGCGGCCTCGAGGGCCTCCTTCTTCGCCTGCGCGGTGCCGGAGGAACCGGAGACGATGGCGCCGGCGTGGCCCATGGTCTTGCCCTCGGGCGCGGTGAAGCCCGCGACGTAGCCGACGACCGGCTTGGTCACGTTCTTGGAGATGTACTCCGCGGCCCGCTCCTCGGCGTCGCCACCGATCTCACCGATCATGACGATCAGGTCGGTGTCGGGGTCGGCCTCGAACGCGGCGAGCGCGTCGATGTGCGTGGTGCCGATGATCGGGTCGCCACCGATGCCGACGGCGGTCGAGAAGCCGATGTCACGCAGCTCGTACATCATCTGGTACGTCAGCGTGCCGGACTTCGAGACCAGGCCGATGCGGCCCGGCTTCGTGATGTCGCCAGGGATGATGCCGACGTTCGAGCCGCCCGGGGTGATGATGCCGGGGCAGTTCGGGCCGATGATCCGGGTCTTGTTGCCCTTCTTGCCGGCGTACGCCCAGAAGGCGGCCGAGTCGTGCACGGCGATGCCCTCGGTGATCACGACGGCCAGCGGGATCTCGGCGTCGATGGCCTCGACGACGGCGTCCTTGGTGAACTTCTCCGGCACGAAGATGACGGAGACGTTGGCGCCGGTCTTCTCGATGGCCTCCTTGACGGTGCCGAAGACGGGTACCTCGGTGCCGTCGAAGTCCACGGTCTGACCCGCCTTGCGCGGGTTCACGCCGCCCACGACGTTGGTGCCGTCACCGAGCATGAGCTTGGTGTGCTTCATGCCCGTGGCGCCGGTCATGCCCTGGACGATGACCTTGCTGTCCTTGTTGAGCCAGATAGCCATGGTGTGTTGTGTCCTCGTCCTGAGTGCTTACTTGGCGGCGTGGGCCAGCTCGGCGGCCTTGTCGGCCGCGCCGTCCATGGTGTCGACGCGCTGGACCAGCGGGTGGTTGGCGTCGGTGAGGATCTGCCGGCCGAGCTCGGCGTTGTTGCCGTCGAGGCGGACGACGAGCGGCTTGGTGACGTTCTCGCCGCGGTCCTCGAGCAGCTTCAGGGCCTGGACGATGCCGTTGGCGACCTCGTCACAGGCGGTGATGCCGCCGAACACGTTGACGAAGACGGACTTGACGTCCGGGTCGCCGAGGATGATCTCGAGGCCGTTGGCCATGACCTGGGCGGAGGCGCCACCGCCGATGTCCAGGAAGTTGGCCGGCTTGACGTTGCCGTGGTTCTCACCGGCGTACGCGACGACGTCCAGGGTGCTCATGACGAGACCCGCGCCGTTGCCGATGATGCCGACCTCGCCGTCGAGCTTGACGTAGTTGAGGTTCTTCTCCTTGGCGGCGGCCTCGAGCGGGTTCGCCGCGGCCTTGTCGTGGAGCTCCTCGTACTCGGGGTGACGGAACTCGGCGTTGTCGTCGAGCGACACCTTGCCGTCCAGGGCGATGACCTCGCCGGAGGCGACCTTCGCGAGCGGGTTGACCTCGACGAGGAGGGCGTCCGACTTGATGAAGGTGTCCCACAGCTTGATCAGGACGTTGGCGACCTTGTCCGCGACCTCGGCCGGGAACTTGGCGGCCTCGACGATCTCGCGGGCCTTGGCCTCGTCCACGCCGTCGATGGCGTCGATCGCGATCTTGGCGACGGCCTCCGGACGGGTGGCCGCCACCTCCTCGATCTCCATGCCGCCCTCGACGGACGCGATGGAGAGGAAGGTGCGGTTGGCACGGTCGAGGAGGAAGGAGACGTAGTACTCCTCCAGGATCTCCGGCGCCGTCTCGGCGATCATCACCTTGTGGACCGTGTGGCCCTTGATGTCCATGCCGAGGATGTCCGTCGCGCGGGCGACGGCCTCGTCCGGGGTCGCGGCGAGCTTCACGCCGCCGGCCTTGCCGCGGCCACCGACCTTCACCTGGGCCTTGACGACGGACTTGCCACCGAGACGCTCAGTGGCTGCGCGGGCCGCCTCAGGCGTGTCGATGACTTCACCGGCCAGCACCGGTACATCGTGCTTGGCGAAGAGGTCCCTCGCCTGGTACTCGAACAGGTCCACGCGCTTCCGTCCCTATCAGTGATCTCGCGGTTCGTTGGATGCGTGGGCGTGCCGCGAAGGGCAACGTGACGTCCGCTCTGTCACAAGGGAGGCGCACACGGTGTCCGAGCGCGCGGCATGTCCGTCTCGCAGGTTATCGCCGCATGGCGGGAGCCTCTAAATCGCGGGTCACACGTGAGCGGTGATACCTGTCACATGATGCCGCGATCGGTGGATATCACTGGCACGGCGTGCCGAACGCGTGGTCGAGAGGGAAGGACCTCACCGGGTTGGGGTTGACCCGGTGAGGTCCTCTGAACAGCCCGGAAGCGGCGGAACAGGGCCGCTTCGGTGGGCCCTGGCCGGGGTGATCCCCACCCCAATGGGGATCACCCCGGCCTGTCCGCGGGGTCCGGACCCGAACGACCGACGGCTTTCGCCCGTCCGGGTCCGCGACACCCGCGAGTCGGAAGGCGGCGTCATGCGACGCCGGGGGGTGCCGGCCGGAGGCGCCGGGGGCGCTCTGCGGGCCGGGGGTGGTGTGGTGCGGGCCGGGGGTGCTGTGCTGCGGGCCGGGGTGCCGGTCTCTGGCGAGGGGGCGCGATGGCGGGCGGCTGCCCTGCCGGGGCCAGGGGTGCGCGTCCGGAGTCGCGCGGCGCGAGGTCGCGAGGCCCGGGGTGAGGCGCGGGGTGGGGAGCTCAAAGGCGGGGGACGCGCCGGCTGCCGGGCCGCTACGGCGAGAACCGCAGCGGCGGCGGTTAAGCGGGGGAAACCGGGACGTCCCCGCTCCGGTCCCGTGTCTCGTCCGACTCCGCCCGGACGGCGGCGCCGGGCACCAGTCGCACCGGCACCCGGTACTCCAGGGACACCGCATGGGCGTCCGCGTACCGCAGCCCGCTGTTGTCGCCGCTCGAACGGCTGCCCGGCACCCCGGCCGGCTGCTCCACCGGCGCCGGACGCATGGGGCCGTATCCGAACGGTGCCTCCGGCCGCGCGGCGACGACGTCCCCGGCGTCCCTTGCGCTGGAGCCGACCGCCTGCTCGCGGTGCGGGTCACCCCAAGGACCGTAGGCGCCCGTCATCGTGCTCGGCTCGGCTGTCCTGGTCGTCGCGGTCGCCCTCTTGGCGTTACGGCCCTTGCCGTCCCGGTGCTTCCCGGAATCCGGTGTGCCGGGCTCGGGCGCCGGAGCGGTCCCGCCAGGCTCGGACGGGCCGGACGGGTCGGGGAGCTCCGGCAGCCCGGGGAGATCCGGCAGGCCCGGCGCTTCGGCGGCGGGCGGATCCGGCAGATCCGGGACCTCCCAGTCGGGCCAGTCCGGCACCCCGGGCGGTGTCGGCGGCGTGACCGGCGGTGCGGCGGGCGGCGGCAACCGCTTCTGCACCTCGGTGAGAGCCGCACCCACCGTCTGCTCGACGGTCCGCGCCACGCCGTCCGTCACGCCCGTCACGGTCCCTACGAGGTCGTGCGTGGGCCGGGCCTTCGGGGCCACCGGCGGGCTCGCGGCCGACTGGGCCGCCTCGCCTGCCTCCACCCGCGTCCCCACCAGTGCACCCACACCCTCCGCCGCACCGGCCCGCTCCCCGCAGACGAGCGCCAGCGCGAACAGCCCGCCGACGAGCAGCGCCAGTTGGAGCGCACGCCGTCCGGCCGCGGCGCGCGGGACGCGCACCGCGGCAGCGGGTGAGGCGGCGGGCGGGGACACGGTGGGGAGCCTCCCGTGGGTGGAGCAAGGACGTGGGTGGGGCGAAGTGCTTCGGTGGAGCAGGGGGCTTGGGGCGCTGGGGTGTATGCGCTTACGGAGGACGCCACGCCCCTGCGGAACGCAGATCCTCGCATGCCCCTCCCGCGGTCGCGCAAGCCCCGTGTGGCCGTTGGCCACTCATGTCCGTTTTTCTGGCCGGAGTCCATCGCCCACCCGCTCAACGCCTCCCCCGCGACGGGCCGTCAGGGCGTGTCCGGCACCGGGATCGGCCGCTTCTCGATGGCCGCCGCCATCACCTCCGGGAACAGGTCGGGCGTGCAGGCGAAGGCCGGCGCCCCCAACGCCGCCAGCGCCGCCGCGTGTTCACGGTCGTAGGCGGGCGCCCCCTCGTCGGACAACGCCAGCAGCGCCACGAACTGCACCCCCGACGCCTTCATCGCCGCGACCCGCTTGAGCATCTCGGCGCGTATGCCGCCCTCGTACAGGTCGCTGATCAGCACCACCACCGTCTCGGCGGGACGGGTGATCTGCGACTGGCAGTACGCGAGCGCCCGGTTGATGTCCGTGCCGCCGCCGAGCTGCGTGCCGAAGAGCACGTCGACGGGATCGTCGAGCTGGTCGGTCAGATCGACCACCGCCGTGTCGAAGACGACGAGCCGGGTGTCGATGGACCGCATCGACGCCAGCACGGCCCCGAACACCGACGCGTACACCACGGACGCCGCCATCGACCCCGACTGGTCGATGCAGAGGACGACCTCCTTCTTCACCGACTGCGAGGCGCGCCCATAGCCGATGAGCCGCTCCGGCACGATCGTGCGGTACTCGGGCAGGTAGTGCTTGAGGTTGGCCGCGATCGTGCGGTTCCAGTCGATGTCGTGGTGGCGCGGCCGGTTGATCCGCGCGCTGCGGTCGAGGGCGCCCGTGAGGGTGGCCCGGGTGCGGGTGGCGAGCCGCTTCTCCAGGTCCTCGACGACCTTGCGCACCACGGCCCGCGCCGTCTCCTTCGTCGTCTCCGGCATGGCCCGGTTCAGCGAGAGGAGCGTGCCGACGAGGTGCACGTCGGCCTCGACCGCCTCCAGCATCTCCGGCTCCAGCAGAAGGGTGGACAGCCCCAGCCGGTCGATGGCGTCTCGCTGCATGACCTGGACGACGGAGGAGGGGAAGTAGGTCCGGATGTCACCCAGCCAGCGCGCCACGGATGGCGCCGACGCCCCGAGCCCCGCCGAACGGTCCTTGGTCGTCTGCTTCTTGTCCCCTCTGCCGTAGAGGGAGGTCAGCGCTCCGTCCATCGCGGCGTCCCTGCCGGAGAGCGCGCATCCGGTGCCGTCCGCGTCGTCCCCGCCCAGCACCAGCCGCCAGCGGCGCAGCCGCTCCCCCGCCGGGTCCCTCACCTCGGCCGTCATCAGCACGTCCCCCTTCGGCGCCGTTCCCACAGCGGCATCACCAGCACGGCCCGGGGCGTCGTCGCCCTCGCCGTGGTCTGGGCGCGGCCCGGGTGCCGTGCGGCACCCGTCGTCCCGGCGCCGGTGTGCTCCCGGCGCTCCAGCAGTTCCTCGGTCCTCATCCCGTCGCCCCCACAAGGTCGTCGGCGGCGGGGCGGCCGCGCCCGGCGGCCCCGTCCTCCGTCCCGTCCAGTCCCAGCAGCAGGCGTACGACCGGCACCACCGCGTCCGCCCGCTCGATGTCCAGCTCGTCGGCGAAGCCGGGTATGCCGCCACCGGCGGTCCCCACGCCCTGCCGTTCGCCCGGGCCGCGCCGGACCAGCTCCCCCAACGTCCGCCGCACGCCCGGCTCGTACGCCGAGAAGGTGCGCCGCAGCAGCGGCAGCACGTCGGTGAACGCCTCCGCCGGCACCCCCGTCAGCCAGGTGTCGACCAGGCCGAGCAGCCGCTCGTCGTGCACGAGCAGCATCCCGCCGCCGGAGCCCCCGCCGACGAAGCCCTCGATCCACGCCGCCGCGTCCGCCGGCGGTGTCCCCGGCGACAACGCCAGCCCCATCAGCCGCGCGGCGTCCTCCTGCCGCAGCTCCCCGTCGTCCAGGAGCAGCCGCACCGCTCGCCCTCTGATGACGCCGGGCACGGTGTCCCGTCCGGACAGCACGCGCAGCACCTTGTGCCAGCGGCGCCGCATCCCGGTCTCCGCGTCCCCGAGCAGCCCCAGCGCTCCGTGCACCGCGTCGACATGGCGCCGCATCTCGTCCGCCGCGTCCGCGTCGAGGCCGACGCAGGCCGGGGGCAGGCCGACGAAGACGCGCTCCGCGAGTCCGGCGGCCACCTCCGCCAGCGCGCCGGTGTCGGTGCCGCGCACATCGCCGTACCGCAGGGAGCGCACCAGCGCCGGCAGGGCCTGGGCGAGGTGACCGACGTCCGCGTCGAGTGCCGCCCGGTCGGCCAGGACGCCCATCACCACGGGCAGCGCGTCCGGCAGCTCCGCCAGCAGGCAGCGCTCGGCCAGCGCCGTGACGTCGGCGAGCCCCGGCGCGGCCACGGCGTCGGCCTCGGCCTTCGCGGTGGCCGCCATGAGCACGGTGGTCCCCCACACGCCGGCCTCGGCGACCCGCACCGCCAGCTCCGGCTCCCACCGCAGCCGCCACGTCTCCCGGAACGTCCCGGTGCTCCCCCGCGACGCGACCGGCTCGCCCCAGGCCACGCCGAGCAGCCGCAGCCGGTGCAGCAGCCTGCTGCGCTCGGCGTCGTTCTCCTTGCGCAGGTCGAGCTCCAGCTCCCGCTCCAGCGCCTCCGGCCTGAGCCGCAGACGGCGCTGGACCCGGTCGAGATCGCGCTGCAACGGCACGGCCGGCGCCGACTCCGGCACCTCCCCCAGCACATCCCCGACGATCAGCCGGTCCCGCACCAGCTCCAGAGGAACGTCCGAGCCCTCGCACATCACCGCCCGGATCGCGTCGGTGGTCTCGCTCAGACCCGGCAGCGGGCGGCCGCGCACCACCGCCAGCGTCTCCGCGAGCCGGACCGCCTCGATGACATGGGCCGAGGAGACGATGCGGTCCTCGTCCCGCAGCAGTCCGGCCACCTTCGTCATCCAGCGCTCGACGGGCCGGTCCGGCGCACCGAACAGATGCCCGTACCACCCGGGTGAGTCGATGCCCGCTCCGTAGCCGCTCGCGCGGGCCAGCCGGCGGTGCGTCCACGGCACCCAGGTCATCTCGGCCTTGACCTTGGGCAGCCCCTTCAGCAGCGCCTTGTCGGCGATGACCGTGCTCTTCTGCCGCAGCGCGGGCACATGCCACGCCCCGCACACGACGGCGACGTCGTCCCCGAACTCCCGCTGGGCGGCGCGCATCTGGAGGCGCATATAGGCCTCGCGGATCAGGTCCCGGTCGTGCCCGCCGCTGCCGTACACCTCCCGCAGGGCGGACATGGCCTCCTCCAGGCCCAGGAAGGGCGCGAACGCGTCCCCTCCGGCCGTGCCCCGGTGCTCGACGACGTCCTCCCACCAGCGCTCGGGATCGTCGTAACCGGCGGTCTCGGCGAGCACGGCCAGCGGGTCGACCCGGACGTCGGCCGGGGCCTCCTGCGGGTCCTCCGGCTCGGCGGTGGGCTCGGGCCGCTGGTCGCCGTCCCGGCCCCACGCCAGGGTGTGCGTGGCCGGCAGGTCGATGAAGCGGGCGGGGACCCGGTGCTCCAGCGCCCAGCGGAGGGCCACCCACTCCGGGGAGAACTCGGCGAGCGGCCAGAACGCCGAGCGGCCGGGCTCGTCCACGGCGTGGGCGAGAAGGGCGACCGGCGGCCGCATGCCCTCGTCCCCGGCGAGCGCGACCAGGACGTCGGCCTCGGGCGGCCCCTCGATCAGCACGGTGCGCGGCCGGGCGGCGTCCAGCACCGCGCGGACCGCCCGCGCCGACCCCGGCCCGTGATGCCGTACGCCGAGCAGCAACGGCCCGGCGGGCCGGGCCAGGGAGGCAGCCGCGGCGCCCCGCTCGGCCGGGCCCGTGTCCCGTGCTCCGGAGCCCGCCCCCGCGTCTTCCCCTGCGGACCTCTCAACGCCTGTCACTTCGACCCCCTCGCTCCGCGCCACCGTCCGTCCCCCGTTCACGCCGCACCCCGTTCACCTCGCACCCTCGCCCCCATCCAGGCCGCGCGCCCCCGTGCACGCCACACCCCGACCGTGCCGTGGGTGCTCACCCCGCCTGCGTTGCTCGCGGCGTCACTCCCCCGCGCACCGCATGTCCGGACCGCGCCCGGCGACCGTCACGCCTCCGCCGGCCGGACGCGCCGCCCGGTTTCGATCCACCGGCGGGCTTCGACCCTCCGCCGGGGCGACCCCATCCGAGGTCGTCGCTCATGCACTCACCTCCCGGCAGGCCCGGTAGAAGTCCGTCCAGCCGTCCCGCTCCCGGACGACCGCCTCCAGGTACTCCTGCCAGATGACGCGGTCGGCCGCCGGGTCCCGGACGACGGCGCCGAGGATGCCCGCGGCGACGTCCCCCGGCCGCAGCACCCCGTCACCGAAGTGGGCGGCCAGAGCCAGGCCGTTGGTGACCACGGAGATCGCCTCGGCCGTCGAGAGCGTGCCGCTCGGCGACTTCAGCTTCGTCCTGCCGTCGGCCGTGACCCCGTCGCGCAGCTCCCGGAACACGGTGACCACGCGGCGGATCTCGTCGATGCCGTCGGGTGCCGTCGGCAGATCGAGGGAGCGTCCGAGCTGGTCGACACGGCGGGAGACGATCTCCACCTCCGCGTCGGCGCTCTCCGGCAGCGGCAGCACGACCGTGTTGAACCGGCGGCGCAGCGCGCTCGACAGGTCGTTGACCCCGCGGTCCCGGTCGTTGGCGGTGGCGATGAGGTTGAAGCCGCGCACGGCCTGCACCTCCTGCCCCAGCTCCGGTATGGGCAGCGTCTTCTCCGACAGGATCGTGATCAGCGTGTCCTGCACGTCCGCCGGGATACGGGTCAGCTCCTCGACCCGCGCCGTCATGCCCTCCGCCATGGCCCGCATGACCGGGCTGGGCACCAGGGCGTTCCGGCTGGGTCCGTGCGCGAGCAACTGCGCGTAGTTCCAGCCGTAGCGGATCGCCTCCTCCGGGGTGCCGGCCGTGCCCTGCACCAGCAGCGTCGAGTCGCCGCTGACCGCCGCGGCCAGGTGCTCGGAGACCCAGGTCTTCGCGGTGCCGGGCACGCCGAGCAGGAGCAGGGCGCGGTCCGTGGCGAGCGTGGTGACGGCGACCTCGACGATGCGGCGCGGACCCACGTACTTCGGGGTGATCACCGTGCCGTCCGGGAGGGTGCCCCCGAGCAGATAGGTGGCCACGGCCCACGGCGACAGCTTCCAGCGGGCCGGGCGCGGACGGTCGTCCTGCGCGGCCAGCGCGGCCAGTTCATGGGCGAAGGCGTCCTCGGCGTGCGGTCGCAACGCCTGGTCCGCCTCCGTCTCCCCCGCGTCGACGGACGTCGGCTCAACGGACACAGTCATGGCAAAGTCCCCCTCCAGCTCAGCCGGTTCGGATCTGGGTCCAACCCTGCACCACCCCACTGACAACGCGTCGTGACCTGCGGAGACACCGCCGCCGACCGCTGCGCCGGACCGATTGTCAGTGGCGGGATCTACCTTCGGAGACATGACTCAGCAGGGGGTGCGCTGGACCGCGGACCAGGTGCTGGCACTGGCACCTGACGCCGCATCACGCAAAGCGGGAAGCAAACTCGGGGCGGCGGGGCCGTGGTCCGAGGCGGGGAGTTCCGACGAGGGGACGGTGTGGGGACTGTGCAAGGGCAGTGGCAGCAAGCCGTATCAGACGGTCATCGATCTCGCGGACGCCTCCGGGCCCGCGTACAAGTGCAGTTGTCCCAGCCGTAAGTTCCCGTGCAAGCACGCGCTCGGGCTACTGCTGCTCTGGGCGGGCGGGGACGGGGCCGTGCCGGACGGGCAGGCGCCGGACTGGGCGGAGCAGTGGCTGGCGGGCCGGCGGCAGCGCGCCCAGGAGAAACGGGCGGCGGGCCCGGCCGGCTCTTCCGCGGCCGCGGCCGATCCGGAGGCGGCCAGGCGCAGGGCGGAGCGGCGGGCCCTGCGGGTCACGGCGGGGGCGACGGAGCTGGAGCAGCGGCTCGCCGATCTGCTGCGCGGCGGACTGGCCGGTGCGGAGCAGGCGGGGTACGGGCTGTGGGAGGAGACGGCCGCCCGGATGGTCGACGCCCAGGCGCCCGGGCTGGCCGCCCGCGTGCGGGAGCTTGGTTCGATACCGGCGTCCGGTCCCGGCTGGCCGGTCCGGCTGCTGGAGGAGTGCGCGCTGGTGCACCTCCTCGACCAGGGCTGGCTGGGCCATGAGCGGCTGCCCGCCGAGCTGGCGGAGACGGTCCGCTCGCGTGTCGGCCTGCCGTCCTCGGCGGACGGTCCGCCGGTGCGGGACCGCTGGCTTGTGCTCGCGCAGTACGACACGGCGGACGTGAAGCTGACGACGCGCCGGATCTGGCTGCATGGCGCCGACTCGGGCCGTACCGCGCTCCTCCTCTCCTTCGGTGCCGCGGGCCGCGCCCCGGAGCTGACCCTGCCGGTGGGACTCGCCCTCGACGCGGAGGTGTCGGCGTACGGGGGTGCCGGGCAGGTACGGGCGGCCCTGGGCGAGCAGTACGGACCGCCCGCGCCGACGGCGATCCGGCCGCCGGGGGTGACGACGGCACAGGCCGCCGCCCGGTACGGCGAGGCGCTGCGCGACGATCCCTGGCTGGACTCGGTGCCGGTCACATTGGACCGGGTCGTGCCCGTCCCGGACGGCGACGGCTGGCAACTCGCGGACGCCGAAGCCGACTCTGCTCTGCCGCTCACGGCGGCCGCCCGCTCACGGCCGGGACTGTGGCGGCTGGTCGCCCTGTCGGGCGGCGCGCCCGTCACGGTCTTCGGTGAGTGCGGCCATCGCGGCTTCACCCCGCTGACGGCCTGGGCGGACGGGACGGGAGAGGCGGTGCGCCTGTGGTGACCGTCCGGCGGCGCCCGCCCCGAGGCGCGCGCCCCTCACCGCACCCATCGCACCCACGGCACGACGGCAACGGCAGAGAGGGACGAACGACATGAACAGCCCTTCGCTTCCCGTGGACTCACCGGCGCCGGGCGCCTGGGAGGAGCTCGTCACGACGGCGCTGCTCGGCACGGACCGGCGCACACTCCCGGGCTGCCCGCCCAGCCAGGAGGCCCCGGTCGCGCTGCTGGACCTGGCGGCCGTCGAGACCGTACGGCGACGGGCCGGGCTGCGTCCGGCTCGCGCGGCGGAGCGCCCGCAGCCCGCTCCCGAGGATCCGCGACCGGCGCTTCCTCCGGCGGCGGCCCGCAGGCTGGCGTTGCTGCTGGCGGACCGTCCGGGGACGGGCAGTGGCCGCCGGGGCTCGGCGCCGGACCTGATGGAGCTGCTTCCGCAGTGGCTGGCGGCGGCCAACGAGCGCGGCTTCGCCCCTCCCCCGCAGGCGTTGCCCGCGCTGCTGGACGCCGCCCGGGGGCGTACGGATCTGCGGCCGGCGGCGCTGACCTTCGCCGGCCCACGCGCGATGTGGTTGGCCCGGCTGAACCCGGACTGGCGGTTCGCGCTGCGTACCGCGCCAGGCGGAGGCGCCGCGCAGCCGGCGCTGGAAGACCCGGCACAGGTGGAACAGCTGTGGCAAGAGGGGCTGTTCGCGGAGCGGGTGGCTTTGCTCGCCGCGATCCGCGCGCGGGAGCCGTCGGCCGCCCGCGAGCTGCTGGCCACGACGTGGGCGACGGAGCGGGCCGAGGACCGGCTGATGTTTCTGGACTCGCTGCGTAATGGGCTGGGCCCGGCGGACGAGCCGTTCCTGGAACAGGCGCTCGGCGACCGCAGCCGTAACGTCCGGGCGACGGCGGCGGAGTTGCTGTCGGCGCTGCCGGGCTCGGCGCTCGCGGCCAGGATGGCGGTCCGGGCCGGGGCGTGCGTGGCCGTCGATCACACGGGGGACGCGCCGACGCTCACCGTGGAGGCGCCGCACGAGTGCGACGCGGCCATGGAGCGCGACGGCGTCGTGGCCAAGGCACCGCCGGGCCGGGGTGAACGGTCGTGGTGGTTCGGTCAGTTGGTGGAGGCGGCGCCACTGGGGACCTGGCCGGGGCGGCTCGGCGGGCGGACACCGGACGAGATCGTCGCCCTGCCGGTGGGCGACGACTGGCAGGGCGAGCTGCACGCGGCCTGGTGCCGGGCGGCGGTGCGACAGGGGGACGCCGAGTGGGCGAGGGCGCTGCTCGGATCGCCGGCGGCTCCGGAGGCGGGCGGTCCGGGGGCGGTCTCCCTGGCCGAGCGCGCCAAGCTCCTGGCCACGCTGGACGCCGGGGAGCGAGCCGAGTGGGTCGCCGGGTTCATCGCGACGCACGGGCTGTCGGAGGCGTTCCAGCTGCTGGGCGTGTGCGCGGTGCCGTGGGGCGGGCCGCTGGGACGCGCGGTGGTCGACGCCCTCAACATCGCGCGGGACGCGGGGAGTTACCCGTGGAGCTTCAGCGGGGTGATGGGCCTGGCCGAACGCTGCCTCGACCCGTCCGAGGCCGGCCGCCTTGACGGCCTCCTGGCGATACCGGACGAACCGGAGGACGCGTCCCCGGGGGCGACGGGCTACTGGGCGGAATCCTTCCAACGCCTGGTGACGACGCTACGGCTGCGCGCCACGATGATCACCGAACTGAACGGGTCGGAGGCCGCCCGGGCGTGAGCGGTGACCTGCCGGGCGCCGGGCACATCCGACGCACAGAGGGCACGGGTGCGCCCGGCGCGCAAGGCGGGACGTGGGCCCGCCCCACGGAAAATCCCCGTGAATCACCCCGCCCGCAGGGCATCTGGGGCTGCGGGCTGGAGGCGCCCGGAACCGGACGCTGCCCTGGGGGGACTCACACCATCAACCCGGGGCGCAGCCCCACCGGCGGTCACCCCAGTCACACCCGAGCACCCCGGCGCCCCACCGGCGCATCCCGGCTCCGCCAAAGCCCCCAGCACCGGGGCACGCCACCCCCTGAAGGCCCGCGCCGGCGACTACGCGCCGGCCGGCTGCCGTACGTTCTCGCGGACCCAGTCCACGATCGACTGGGTCGTGGCGCCCGGCGTGAAGATCTCCGCGACGCCCTTCTCCTTCAGCGGGGCGATGTCCGCCTCGGGGATGATGCCGCCGCCGAACACGAGGATGTCCTCCGCCTCGCGCTCCTTGAGGAGGTCGATCACCGCGGCGAAGAGCGTGTTGTGGGCGCCGGAGAGGATGGACAGGCCGATCGCGTCGGCGTCCTCCTGGATCGCCGTGTCGACGATCTGTTCCGGAGTCTGGTGGAGGCCGGTGTAGATGACCTCCATACCGGCGTCGCGCAGCGCCCGCGCGATCACCTTCGCCCCGCGATCGTGGCCGTCGAGCCCCGGCTTGGCGACCACCACGCGGATCGGACCGGCTGCCACACCCATCACTGCCTCCATGAAGCGACTACATCCATCCGTACCGACAAGTACCGCTCACATATGAGGTATGCCGCACTCGGCCTACTTGTCATACATGGTGCACGTATCGCACTGTCCGTCACCCGTTCCGGCACGCACCGCGCCGGACGTGCGACGACCGCACGGACGCCCGGGCCACACCGCCCGGAAGTGAACGCACGTTATCTCCAGCATCCCGCAACCGGCAGTTTCGCGGTGCTGACCGAGGGGGAAATCACACGTGGGACACGTTCGCCGCGCAGGTTCCACTCATCGCGGCACACGCGCCGCGGCGATGAGCGGTGCGCGCGTCGCGGCGGGACCCCGCGCACAAGGAGCCGCAGCGAGGTCGTCGCACCACCGCGCCACCGGACGGCGCGCCGTGGTGATGCGACACGTCGGCGGTGGCACGAAGGGCACGTAGGGCAGGTAAGGCACGACAAGCGGGAGCTCGTCGCCCCACCGGCAGCAAGCCCCCTCAGGTCATCGGCGCCGCACGGCCGCCCGGGCCGGCGCACCTCTCACGCCTCGCTCACCCCGCTTCCCTTCCGCTGCCCGCCCGCCGGCCGCCTCCGCCGCGACTTCCCACGAGGGCACACGGGGGCCGGAGCCGTCTCCTGCGTGCCACAAGGAGGTCGGCCATGAAGGTCACCGGGGCACTCCCCTTTCTCCCGTTCTGCCGACGCCTGCTCCCGAGCGGACTCGCCGGCCTCTCCCTCACCCTGCTGAAGGCGACCGCCCTGGAGATCGCGATCCTGGCCGGTCATGTGCTGCTCTATCCGTCCGGCATCGCCCAGGAGCGCCGCTCACCCGGCGCCCTCCCCGCGCGGGACACCACCCGGCTGCCGGCCGAGGCGGCACCGCCCGTCGTCCTGCTGCACGGTTTCATCGACAACCGCTCGGTGTTCGTCCTGCTGCGCCGCAGCCTCGCCCAGCACGGCCGGCACCAGGTCGAATCGCTCAACTACTCCCCGCTGACCTGCGACATCCGCACCGCCGCCGAGCTGCTCGGGCGGCATATCGAGGGCATCTGCGAGCGCACCGGCAGCAGCCGGGTCGACATCGTCGGCCACAGCCTGGGCGGTCTGATCGCGCGCTACTACGTGCAGTGCCTCGGCGGCGACCTCCGGGTCCGCACCCTCGTCACCCTCGGCACACCGCACTCCGGCACCAGCGTCGTGCCGCTGGCCAACGCGCACCCGATCGTGCGTCAGATGCGTCCCGGCTCGGCCCTCCTCGAGGAGCTGGCCAGGCCCGCGCCCGGCTGCCGTACGCACTTCGTGAGTTTCTGGAGCGACCTCGACCATCTGATGGTGCCGCTGGAGACGGCCTGTATCGACCATCCCGACCTGATCGCGCAGAACGTCCGGGTCACCGGAATCGGCCATCTCGCCCTGCCGGTCCACCCGGCCGTGGCGACCGGCATACGGCAGGCCCTCGACGCCGTCCCGACGGAGACGGGCACCTCCCGGGAGACCGGCGGCCTCACCGTGGCCTGACGGCGGCCTCACCGTGGCCTGACCGCGGCCGACCGGAAGCACCCGGCGAGCCCCACGGCCCTCACGACACCCACTCGGCTTCGAACAGCCTTCGAACACAAAGCCAAAGTCGCGCCCGCTGACCGCCAAATCACGGCCGAATGCCCGTTTCCTGCGCGCCTAAAACCTGCCGAAGATTGTCGCGCCCGCGTACCGCCGGGTACAGTCGCCGCACTGCTCTGGCAGCCCCTGTTGTCGAGGCGAGAGAGAAGTTGGTGAACGATCGTCACCCGTCGGGGACCATGACCTCCCCGGTCTCGGCCTCCGATGCCGCCTCGGCGCAGTACGCGTCGTACGGCACTCAGGAAGCGCCCTACGGTGACGCGAGCGCGTACGGCACCTACGACGCCACCGGCTACGCGGCCGGCCACGCGACCACGACGTTCGACGCGGACCCCCTCTTCGGCAGCCTCCCCGGCGACGGCACGGGCGCCTACGACGCCACGCAGTGGTCCACCGGTACCCACACCACGCACTACGACACCTACGCGGGCGAACAGCACGGCGAGCAGCACACCGCCTACGGCACCGGCGCGTACGACACGAGCGCCTGGACCGCCGAGCACGAGCGCCTCGACTTCGTCCCGCAGCAGGCCAACGGCCATGACGTGTCGGGCCAGTGGGACGCGCAGGGCTGGCAGCAGCCCGACCAGTCCGGTGCCGCCCCGGCCGACCCCACCCAGCAGTGGGAGTGGGGCACACAGAACTTCGACACCGGCGCGTACGACGCCACGCAGTGGAACTCCGACGGCGGTTCCACGCAGGCGACCGACGCGTACGACACGTCAGCAGAATCCTTCGACCAGCAGGCCACCGCGCACTTCGACCAGGTCGAGCACACCTCCTACGACCAGTCCGCGTCCTACGACGAGCACTCCGCGTACCAGGACCAGTACGAGGACCAGACGCCGTACGAGGACGGGTCGCGCTACGACGGAACCGACCAGGACGGCGCCGAGGCGGCCTCGACCGGTCAACTCCCCGTCGTGGAGCCCCTCCTGGACGACCAGGAGGAGATCACCCCGGCTCCCGCGCCGCGCGCCGCCTCCCGCGGCGGGGCGCGCTCCCGCCGCCGTACGCCTCCCAAGCGCTCCGCGCTGCTGACGATCGCGGTGCCGTCGGCGTGTGTGATGGGTGTGGCGGGTATCGCCGCCGCGTCCGTCGGTGACCTCACCGACGACAAGGAGCCCCGCACGCTGGCGTCCGAGGGCGAGGCGGTGAAGCCGTCCGCCGCGAACAACAAGCTGGACAGCCAGCTCGAGAGCCTCTCCGCCGGTGCCGACGACTTCGCCGACCGGGCCAGCCGGACGCAGGAGCGCATCGACCTCAAGGCGCAGAAGGCCGCCGAGAAGCGGAAGGCCGCCGAGGAGGCGGCCCGCAAGGAGCGGCTGCGCCCGAAGTTCGCGGTCCCCGTCGCGCAGCACGGCCTCAGCGCCTACTTCGGCCAGTCCGGCATCAACTGGATGTCGGTCCACTCGGGCATCGACTTCCCGGTCTCGTACGGCACCACGGTGCTGGCCGCGACCGACGGCACCGTCCGCACCCAGTGGAACAGCGCCTACGGCAACATGATGATCGTGACCGCGAAGGACGGCACGGAGACGTGGTACTGCCACCTCTCCACCTACCGCGTGGCCTCCGGTACGACCGTCAAGGCCGGTGACCCCATCGCGTACTCCGGGAACTCCGGCAACTCCACGGGTCCGCACCTGCACTTCGAGGTCAGGCCCGGCGGGGGTTCGGCGATAGACCCGCTGTCCTGGCTGCGCAGCCACGGTCTCGACCCGTCGTAGATCCGCCTGCGCGCACCGCATCCGGAACGCCCGGCCCCCGTCCGTCCGACGGGGGCCGTCTCATGTCCGCGGCCGAGCCGCCGGCGAGGAGCCGCAGCCCCGCCGGCGAGGCGCTACAGCTTCTCCACCGGCGCGTACCGCAGCAGCAGCCGCTTCGGCTTGACGTCGCCGAAGTCGATCGTCGCCTCGGCGTTCGCGCCCGTGCCCTTCACCGCCATCACCGTGCCGAGCCCGAACTGGTCGTGGGTGACCCGGTCCCCCACCGCCAGCTGCACGACCGGCTTCTCCGAGGTGCGGCGCGTCGCGAAGCCGGACGCGCCCGACGCCGAGGAGCGCGAGCGGGACGAGGACAGCGACGCCGCCACACCGCCGGCCGGACCGGACGACAGCGGCGAACTCCCGCCCGTCCGCTTCCAGTCCACGTGCATGGCAGGGATCTCCTCCAGGAACCGCGACGGCGGGTTGTACGACGGCTGCCCCCAGGCGCTGCGCATCGCGGAGCGCGTCAGATACAGCCGCTCCCGCGCCCGCGTGATGCCGACGTACGCGAGCCGCCGCTCCTCCTCCAGCTCCTTGGTCTCGCCGAGGGCGCGCATGTGCGGGAAGACGCCGTCCTCCATGCCGGTGAGGAAGACGACCGGGAACTCCAGGCCCTTGGCGGTGTGGAGGGTCATCAGCGTGATGACGCCGGAGCCGTCCTCCTCCTCGTCCGGGATCTGGTCGGAGTCGGCGACGAGCGCGACCCGCTCCAGGAAGGCGGCGAGCCCGCCGGACTCCTCGCCCTCGGCCTGCTCCTGCTCGAACTCGAGGGCGACGGCCGCGAGTTCCTGGAGGTTCTCGATGCGGGTCTCGTCCTGCGGGTCGGTGGAGGCCTGCAACTCGGCCAGATAGCCGGTCCGTTCGAGTACGGCCTCCAGGACCGTCGCCGGGCCCGCGCCGGACTCGACGATCGTGCGGAGCTCCTCCATCAGCGTGTTGAACCGCTTGACGGCGTTCGTGGACCGCGCGGCCATGCCGTACGCCTCGTCGACGCGGCGCAGGGCCTGCGGGAAGCTGATCTTCTCCCGCTGCGACAGGGCGTCGATCATGGCCTCGGCGCGGTCGCCGATGCCGCGCTTGGGGACGTTCAGGATCCGGCGCAGCGGGACGGTGTCCTCGGGGTTGGCGAGGACCCGCAGGTAGGCCAGGACGTCCCGGACCTCCTTGCGCTCGTAGAAGCGCACACCGCCGACGACCTTGTAGGGCAGTCCGACGCGGATGAAGACTTCCTCGAAGACACGGGACTGGGCGTTCGTCCGGTAGAAGACGGCGACGTCGCCGGCCTTGGCCTCGCCCGCGTCGGTGAGACGGTCTATCTCCTCGGCGACGAACTGCGCCTCGTCGTGCTCGGTGTCCGCGACATAGCCGGTGATGCGGGCGCCCGCGCCCGCGTTGGTCCACAGGTTCTTGGGCCGGCGGGACTCGTTGCGCTCGATGACGGCGTTGGCGGCGCTGAGGATGGTCTGGGTGGAGCGGTAGTTCTGCTCCAGCAGGATCGTCGTCGCGTCCGGGTAGTCCTCCTCGAACTGGAGGATGTTGCGGATGGTGGCGCCGCGGAAGGCGTAGATCGACTGGTCGGCGTCACCCACCACGCACAGCTCGGCGGGCGGGACCTCGGCCTCGGGCGGCACGTCGACGGGGTGCTCGGAGGTGCCGACCAGCTCGCGCACCAGCGCGTACTGCGCGTGGTTGGTGTCCTGGTACTCGTCCACCAGCACATGGCGGAAGCGGCGGCGGTAGTGCTCGGCGACGTCCGGGAAGGCGCGCAGCAGGTTGACCGTCGTCATGATCAGGTCGTCGAAGTCGAGGGCGTTGGCCTCGCGCAGCCGCGACTGGTAGAGCGCGTACGCCTGGGCGAGGGTCTTCTCGAAACCGTCGGTGGCCTGGGCGGCGAAGTCCTCCTCGTCGATCAGCTCGTTCTTCAGGTTGCTGATCTTGGCGCTGAACGACTTGGGCGGGTACCGCTTCGGGTCGAGGTCGAGGTCCCGGCACACCAGCGCCATCAGCCGCTTGCTGTCGGCGGCGTCGTAGATCGAGAACGACGACGTGAACCCGAGCTTCTTGCTCTCCCGGCGCAGGATGCGGACGCAGGCGCTGTGGAAGGTCATCACCCACATCGCGTTCGCCCGCGGTCCGACGAGCTGCTCGACGCGCTCCTTCATCTCGCCGGCGGCCTTGTTGGTGAAGGTGATCGCCAGGATCTGGCCCGGATGCACGTTCCGCTCGCCGAGCAGGTACGCGATGCGGTGCGTGAGCACACGCGTCTTGCCGGACCCGGCACCGGCGACGATGAGCAGCGGGGTGCCGGAGTGGACGACGGCCGCGCGCTGGTTCTCGTTGAGCCCCTCCAGCAGCGCGGCGGCGTCGAGGGCCGGGCGCGGGGCGCCGTCGCGGTAGTACGCGTCGCGGTCCGGCGGCACGTCGAACTTCCCGCCGAACAGATCGTCCGGAATCGACTCCGGAGTGTGATCGTCCTCGGGCGGTGGCGGGTGCTCTTCCCCGTGGGCCCGTGGGGCCTGGAGGTCCGCCAGGAAGCTGTCGTCAAAGAGGCTGCTCATCGCTCTCCGAGTCTAGGCGGCCCCACCGACAACCGGCCGCCGTCCCGAGAACATCACACCCTCCGGTCCGCGGCCCGCCTCCACCCGCAATCACCTGGTGACCGTCCGAAGTCACCCCATCACGTCACACACCGCCCGGGATCAAGCCCCATTATCGGCGCATAGCTCACAAACGGGGTGAATAGTCGCCAACACGGACCGATCATCCGCCGGAGGGCCCTCGGCCCCCTCCCCTGACCGAAGGTCACGAAAATGTATCGGGCATATCGCACATCAACCTTCACAGCGGCCACACCAGTTGGCTACCGTGCCGGGCAGGCCGTACGACCCCCACCGGCGATCGACGCCGGGCCGCACGGCCTCCGCCGAGTCCGGTGCATCCGGAGCCGGGGACCCACCGAACCCGGGGTGAATCGGCCCGACTTCCCGTCCAGGGAACGGCCGTAGGGCAAACCTTCCGAGCCACCCGCCCGAACCCGACAGCTAACTCGGTAGGCGGAGCACGGAAGGAGTCGCCTCCCTTGGCGTCGCACCGCAAGTCGCGTCCCTCCGGTACGCGCGTGGCAGGCATACGGACCCCCGCGCTGGCGACCGCGGCCCTCACGTCCGTGGCCCTGCTGTCCCAGACCGCTCAGGCGAGCCCGTCCTCCGACGACCGGCCGAGCCTCGAAGAGGTCGAGAAGAAGGTCGACGACCTCTACCGCCAGGCGGAGTCGGCCACCGAGAAGTACAACGCGGCCAAGGAGAAGACGACCAAGCAGCGCAAGCGGGTCGACACCCTCCTCGACGACGTCGCCCGGCGCACGCAGAAGCTCAACGACGCGCGCGAGGAGCTGGGGCGCAACGCCGCCGCCCAGTACCGCACCGGCGCCACCGCCCCGGACACCGCGACGTTCCTCCTCGCGGACACGCCCCAGGACTACTTCGACCAGTCCCAGCTGATGGACCGTATGACGGGACGTCAGAAGGAGTCGGTCGACGACTACTTCACCGAGCAGTCCGCGACGATGAAGAAGCGGCAGGAGGCCACGCAGAGCCTCGAGACGCTCACCGAGTCGCAGAAGGACCTGCGGACGGCCAAGTCCACCGTCCAGAAGAAGCTCGCGGACGCGCGCCAGCTGCTCTCCGAGCTGACCGCGCAGGAGAAGGCCCGCCTCGCCGCGATCGAGAAGCGCAAGCAGGAGGAGGCCGCCCGCAAGGCGGAGGAGCTGGCGCAGCAGCAGGCGGAGGCCGACCGCAAGCGCGAGGAGGCCGCGCGGCAGCAGGAACAGGAGAGCCAGGAGCAGGGCACCACCGCGCCGGACGCGTCGTACGCCACCAAGGCGCAGAAGGCGCTGTCCTTCGCCCGCACGCAGATCGGCAAGCCGTACGTCTGGGGCGCCACCGGCCCGGACTCCTACGACTGCTCCGGCCTCACCCAGGCCGCCTGGAAGGCCGCCGGGGTCGACATCCCGCGCGTCACCTACGACCAGGTGAACGCCGGCACCACGGTCCCCGTGTCCAGCGCCCAGCCCGGTGACCTGGTCTTCTTCTACGACGACATCACCCACGTGGGCCTCTACATCGGCAACGGCATGATGATCCACGCCCCGAAGCCCGGCACGTACGTGCGCGAGGAGTCGATCTTCTACGACGGCGAGTCGTCGATCCACAGCATCGTCCGGCCGGCCTGACGGACAGCGGACAGCGGACAGCGGCAATGGGAGGGGGCCCGTGACCATGACGGGGGTCGTGACGGCGGTCAGCAGGAACGAGGTGTACTCGTTCACGAAGCCGAACCGGGAGAGCATCACGCTCCTCGCCGGTCTGGGCGTCGACGGGGACGTCCACGCCGGGGTGACGGTGAAGCACCGCTCGCGGGTCGCCCAGGACCCCACCCAGCCGAATCTGCGCCAGGTGCACCTCATCCACGAGGAACTGTTCGGTGAGCTGGCCGAGGCGGGTTTCCGGGTGGCGCCCGGCGAGCTCGGGGAGAACGTCACCACACGCGGCCTCGACCTGCTCGCCCTGCCGGTGGGCACGCTGCTTCGCATCGGCGCCGAGGCCGTGGTCGAGGTCACCGGGCTGCGGAACCCGTGCCTGCAGATCGACCACTTCCAGGACGGGCTGCTCAAGCGGGTCGTCGGGCGCGACGAGGCCGGCCGTCTCGTGCGCAAGGCCGGGATCATGGGCGTCGTCGCGGAGGGCGGTGTGGTCCACCCCGGCGACACGATCGAGGTGGAGCTGCCGGACGGGCCGCACCGGCCGCTGGACCGCGTCTGACCTCCGGTGGGTTCCGTCGCCCCCGCCGATTCACCCACCCCCCGCGCGCGCCCCCACCCGCGCGCCGGTGCCGCGCTCCTTAGCATCGGCCCATGCCCGCCGACACACCCGCGTCCGCGTCGCCCCTGCCCCTCTGGTGGTCGCGACGTCCCCCCGCAGCCGGCGCCTCGGTCATGGCGACCGGCATCATCTCGGTGGCCCTGCACGAGACGGGTTACGCGACCCTGTCCCGGATCGCCCTGGTCCTGGCGTGCGTCGCGTGGCTGGCCCTGGCCTGCGACTTCCTCGCCCGGCTCCTGTGGCACCGCTCCGAGTGGCTGAGGGAGGCGGTCACCCCCGCCTCGCTCTGCGCCGTCGCCGCGACGGCCGTCCTGGGCACCCGCTTCGCCCTGGCGGGACGGCAGGTGCTCGCCGAGGCGCTGCTGGCCCTGGCGTTCATGCTCTGGCCGGGCCTGCTCTACGTCGTCGTACGCCACTGGCGGCCCGGGATGCCGGGCTCCGTCTTCCTCGGCTGCGTGGCCACCCAGGGCCTCGCCGTCCTCGCGGCCACGCTGGCCGCCACGGCGGGCGTGGCCTGGCTCGCGCACGCGGCCCTGGTGCTGTTCTGGCTCGGTCTGCTCCTGTACGCCGTGGCCCTCACCCGCTTCGACCGGCGGGAGGTCGTCCGCGGAGCCGGGGACCACTGGATGGCGGGCGGCGCGCTCGCGATCTCCGCGCTGGCCGGCGCCCGGCTCCTCGCCGCCGACAGCCGCTCCCTGTACCTGTGGAACGAGGACGACTTCGACGTGCTGCGCACGGTGACCTACGCCCTGGTCGCCCTGGACGCCGCCTGGTACGTGGTCATGCTCGTCGGCGAGATCATGCGGCCGCGCCTGCGCTACGACGTACTCCGCTGGGTGACCGTCTTCCCGATGGGCATGTCGGCGGCGGCGATGCTCTCCGTCGCCGCCACCCTGGACGTCCCGTGGCTGGAGGTTCCCGGCGAGGTCCTGATGTGGATCTCGGTGGCGGTATGGCTGGCGGTCGCCGCCGGAGCTGTACGCAACCACCTCGCGGCCGGTCCCCCGGCCGGTGTCAGGTCCAGAGGACGGCGATGAAGACGTTGGCCAGGGTCAGCAGCCCCACCAGGCCGAACAGCTTCGCGTCCACCTTCTCCTCGTCCCGCTTCACATAGACGAGTCCGAGGATCACGACCAGCAGGGCCAGCTTCACGCCGATCTTGACGTTGTTCACCGACTGGTCGTCGGCCTGGTTGAGGCCGACCAGGATCACCCCGGTGACCAGCATGGTCAGCGCGCCGTGCAGCATCGCCGGCACGAACCGGGCGGTGCCCTGACCCATCGCCTTCATCTGGGTGAGGAAGCCGCCGAGCAGCGAGGCGATGCCGACGATGTGCAGGCCCACGAAGAGGTGGATGAGTACGTCCATGGGGCCGGAGCCTAACGACCGGCCCGGGCCCTGCCGCCACCGGGTGCGCGGCGGCCGCTCAGCTCCCGGCGACTGGCCCGGGCCCTCCCGCCGCCGGGGTGCGGGGCTCACGGTCAGCTCCCCGCAGGCCCCGGCCGGCCGTGCATATATGCGCTCCATAGCAGCCCGTCCCGCCCTCCACCCGCCAAAGCCGCACATCGGTCAGCACACTGCGTGAACAAGACGCCGCTTTCGCGGGATCACGCTCACTTACGGTCACGCCCGGTCCTCTCCCGGCACTTCCGCACAATGCGTTACCGACCCGACACATACCGGTTTAGCGTCCTCCACCAGGTGACCGGCTCCCCACCGCCGCCCGGGCCAGGGGCGGCTGTCGGCCACCACCGCCGAGAAAGGTCCGGCGGCGGTCCGCTCCCCCTGTGCGGGTCGCCGCCGGACGCGCGAGTCCCCCCGATGGAAGGATGTGCAGTCCACGTGGCAGCGCACCGGAAACCCCGCTCGAGACCGGCCGCAGGTGGCGCCGCCCGCACGGCCTGGACGATCGCCCTGGCGGGCGCGGCGACGGCGACGGGGTTCGACGGGGCGGCGCAGGCCGAGCCGCAGCTGACACCGGAGCAGATCAAGGCGAAGGTCGACCAGCTGTACCAGGAGGCCGAGGTCGCCACCGAGAAGTACAACGGCGCGCAGGAGAAGGCGGAGGCGGCCCGCAAGCGGATCCGCACCCTGCAGGACGAGGCCGCGCGCAAGACGGAGAAGCTGAACGCGGCGCGGGACGCGCTGGGTTCGATGGCGGCGGCCCAGTACCGGGACGGCGGCCTCGACCCGGCCTTCCAGCTCGCGCTCTCCTCCGACCCGGACCGCTATCTGCAGGGCGCGGAGTTCGCGGAGCGCGCCGGCAACCGGCAGGCGTCCTCCGTCGCCGGTGTCCGCAGGCAGCTGCGCGAGATCGAGCAACTGCGAGGCGCCGCACGCGTGGAGCTGGCGTCACTGACCTCGCGCGAGGCCGAGCTCAAGCGCCACAAGAAGACGATCACCGGCAAGCTGGACACGGCCCGTGCGCACCTGGCCCGGCTCGGCGGCGACGAACGCGCCCGGTTCGACGACCGTGCCGACCGCTCGGCCTCCGGTGCCCGCACCGCCCTCGCCGCACCCGGATCGACGGCTGCACAGGCCCCCAACGCCCGGGCGGCGGCCGCCGTGTCGTACGCCTACAGCAAGCTCGGCAGCCCCTATGTGTGGGGGGCGACCGGTCCGAACGCCTTCGACTGCTCGGGCCTGACGCAGGCCGCCTACCGCGCGGCCGGTGTCTCCCTCCCCCGGACGACCTACAGCCAGATCGGCGCCGGCCGCAGGGTCTCCCGCTCCGAACTGCTCCCCGGCGACCTGGTGTTCTTCTACTCCGGCATCAGCCACGTCGGCCTCTACATCGGCAACGGGCAGATGATCCACGCCCCCAACCCGTCGGCGCCGGTGCGGGTGGCCCCGCTCGACGAGATGCCGTTCGCGGGGGCCACGCGCGTGGCGTGACGGGACGGGGTCAGACGAGCCGCCGGGCCGTCGCCCACCGGGTCAGTTCATGCCGGTTGGAGAGCTGGAGCTTGCGCAGCACCGCCGAGACATGCGACTCGACCGTCTTCACCGAGATGAACAGCTGCTTGGCGATCTCCTTGTACGCGTAGCCGCGCGCGATCAGCCGCAGGACCTCCCGCTCGCGCTGGGTGAGCCGGTCCAGGTCCTCGTCGACGGGCGGCGCGTCCGTCGACGCGAAGGCGTCCAGGACGAACCCGGCGAGGCGCGGCGAGAACACCGCGTCGCCGTCCTGGACCCGGAAGATGGAGTCGACCAGGTCGGTGCCGGTGATCGTCTTGGTGACATAGCCCCGCGCGCCGCCCCGGATGACCCCGATGACGTCCTCCGCGGCGTCCGAGACGGAGAGCGCGAGGAAGCGGACGGGACGCTCGGCGTCCGCCATCAACGGGGCGCAGCGCCGCAGGACTTCGACGCCGCCTCCGCCGGGAAGATGCACGTCCAGAAGGACGACCTCGGGTCGGGTCGCGGTGATGACCGTGACCGCCTGGTCGACGTCGGCGGCCTCGCCGACGACCTCGACGCCGGTCTCCTCGGTACGGCCGATCTCGGCCTGGACTCCGGTGCGGAACATGCGGTGGTCGTCGACGAGGACCACGCGCACCCGCCGCTCGCCCGCGCTCCCCCCGGTCGACTCCACGGGTTCGCTCGCCTCGGTCGGGTCGCTCATGACGTCTTCTCCGCCCTCTCCATCTCCAGCTCGACCTCCGTGCCGCCGTCGGGCACCGCCCGCAGCCGGGCCGTGCCGCCGTTGCGCTCCATGCGGCCGATGATCGATTCTCTGACGCCCATGCGGTCGGCGGGTATCGCGTCCAGGTCGAAGCCCGGACCGCGGTCCCGGACGGAGACGAAGACGGTCCTCCCCTCCACCTCCGCGTAGACCTGCACGGCGCCGCCCTCGCCACCGTACTTGGCGGCGTTCACCATCGCCTCGCGCGCGGCCTGCATCTGTGCGGCGATCCGCTCGTCGAGGGGGCAGTCGCCGACGACCACGACCTCGATGGGGACGCCGTGCTTGTCCTCGACCTCCGCCGCGTTGCGCCGGACGGCGTCGGCGAGGTTGGCCGGTTCGTCCTCCTCGTCCTTGCCGGTGCCCTCCGGCTTGTAGAGCCAGGTACGCAGGTCGCGTTCCTGGGCGCGGGCGAGGCGGCGGACCTCGCTCGCGTTCTCCGCGTTGCGCTGGATCAGGGTGAGGGTGTGCAGCACCGAGTCGTGGACGTGGGCGGCGACCTCGGCACGCTCCTGGGCGCGGATGCGCATGAGCCGCTCCTCGGAGAGGTCCTGGGTCATCCGCACGAGATAGGGGCCCGCGAGGAGCGTTATCCCGACGAGGACCGCGAGGGCGGCCTGGAGGATCGAGCCGAGGTGGGCGGCGGAGCCCTGGAGCACGAAGATGCCGGACACGCCGGCCGTGACGAGGACGACGCCGGCTGCGGCGCGCAGCAGGGTCAGGGTGCGCCGGCGCCGGCCGACCTCCATCCAGCGGGCCCTGCGGGCGTTGTCCGCCTGGCGCCAGACCAGGGCGACACCCGCGCCGACCAGGACGGCGGGCAGGAGGTACGCCTTGGCGCCGTTGCCGACGTCGACGCTGCCGACGAAGACCATGGCCACGACGACCATGAGGAGCAGCGCGACGATCTGCCCCTTGTCCGGCTTGCGGGCGACGAGTCTGCGGCGGCCGTCGGCGGCGGTCTCGGTGGTGAAGGGGGACGGCCGCTGGGCGCCGACCCCGCCGACGCCGAGCGGTACGAAGAACCAGAACGCGGCGTACAGCAGGGCGCCGAGGCCGTCCGCCATGAACAGTCCGACGAAGACGAGCCGCACCCAGATGACGGGCAGGCCGAGGTGCCCGGCGAGCCCCCGCGCCACGCCCCCGAGCCAGCGTCCGTCACTGCTGCGGTAGAGCTTGCGCGGCGGCCGCGGTTCGGCGAGTGGCGCTGCTGCGGCTTCCGGCATGCCATCGATGTTCACACGGGCGGCCCATCGGGGCATCAGGGTCGGCCCCCTAGACGTCCCTGATCTTCGGCCCGGCGGGTCTCGAACGCTTCCCCCTCCCCCGGCTCAGGGCGATATCAGGGTCCTACCAGGGTCGTCCCGACTCCCGCCGGGCCGACCCGCCCGTCACCATGGACCCATGACAGATCACCAGCACGCCGCGGACTCCGGGCCCGAGCCGGACGCCGTGCCCTCCGCGGGCACCGCGTCGGGCCGGCCGGCCGCGGGCGCCGCGGGTGAGGAACCGCGCGCACGCACGGGCACACGGGAGGCGGAGGGCGAGCCGGCGGAGGCGGACGCGGCGTCGGGTCCGCCGCACCGGTTCCGGCGGGACCGGCCGCACAAGATGCTGGCCGGCGTGTGCGCGGGTCTGGGCCGGCAGTGCGACATGGACCCGGTGATCTTCCGGATCACCCTCGCCGTGCTCTCCGCGACCGGCGGCATCGGCCTGATCTTCTACGGTTTCGCCTGGCTCCTCGTCCCGTACGAGGACGACGACGAGAACGAGGTGCGCAAGCTGCTCACCGGCCGGGTGGACGGGCACGCGCTGACGGCCGTGCTGTTCGCGCTGGTGGGCTGTGGCGTCTTCCTGACGATGCTGAAGAACGGCGGTGTGCTGACCTTCGCCGTCGTCCTCTCCTTCCTCCTGGCGGGCGCCGGCTACTGGTCGCGGCACCGCGGCGCCCCCGACCCGGACCCGCTCGCCGCGCAGGCGGTGGCCGACGCGCCGCCGGAGGCGCAGGCGCCGCCGGTCCCGGCCGCCTACCCGTCCTGGTGGCGGGACCCCATCGTCAAGGACGGCACCCATGAGGGCGGCACCGGCTATCTGTGGGGCCCCCATGACGCCCATGACCGGGACATAGCGGCGGCGGTCGCGATCGGCCGCGGCACCTGGCGCAGCCGGGCGGAGATACGCGCGCGGCCCCCTGCCCCGCCCCGGCCGCGCGGTCCCCGCCGGATCGGCGGCTGGGTGTTCCTGCTGGCCCTGCTGGCGGGGGCCGCGGGGACGGCCGGCACCTGGCACGACCAGCCACTCGGCACCAGCCTTCAGACGGGTCTGGCCTGCGCGCTGCTCATATTCGGCCTCGGGATCGCGCTCAGCGCGTTCCTGGGCCGGACGGGCGCGGGCACCGTCTTCCTCGCGGTGGTCACGGCGGGCCTGCTGGCGGCATCGGCCGCGCTGCCGAAGGACGTCGGCACCCGCTGGGTGGAGACGACCTGGAGCCCGGCGACGGCGGCGGATGTACGGCCCGCGTACGACCTCGGCACCGGTGTCGGCACCCTCGATCTGACCGGGGTGCCGTTCGAGCCGGACCAGCCGGTCACGACCCGCGCCGATGTGGGCGTCGGCCGTCTGAAGGTGCTCGTCCCCAAGGGCGTCACGGTGGAGCTGAGCGTGGACGTCGGCGTGGGCGACATCCAGTTGCCGGGCGACGACCGCCAGGACGTCGACGTGGCCCCGGGCAAGCACAAGGAGTTGACCCTGAAGCCGCCGAAGGGCACCAAGAGCGTGGGCACGCTGGACCTCGACCTGGATGTCGGCATCGGACAGGCGGAGGTGCGCCGTGCTGCGTCATGAGTTCCAGCCCGGCCGGCTGGTCGCGGGAGCCTTTCTGACCCTCGCCGGTGTCCTCTACGTGGGGGACGCGGCGGAGGCCTGGGAGACGCCGTGGTTCGCGGTGATCCCGCTGGTGGTCGGCGGCCTGTTCCTCGCGGGCGCGGTGGGCCTCCTGGCCCGGATGGTCCCGACTCCCGCCGTCGCCGCACCCCGCCCCGGCCGGAGACACACCCCTGACAGGAGTTCCGGTCAGCGCAGTTCGACCCGCTCCCGTCGGCGTGCGTGGAGGAGGGCGTCGACGGAGAACAGGGGGGTGCCGGCGAGCACGAGCGGCAGCCAGGCCATGAGATAGGCCAGGTCGTTGCCGTAGTAGTAGGGGTCGGAGGCCCAGCTGACCGTGAGCCACAGGCTCAGCGAGATCAGCGCGCCGCCCAGGGCCGCCAGCCGGCCGAGCAGTCCGATGAGGGTGCCGATGCCGACGGCGAGTTCACCGAAGGCGATGGCGTACCCGAAGGCCACCGGGGCGTCGAGGGCCATGTCGACCATGGCCGGGATCGCCGCCGAGTCCCGTACGGCGCGCATCATGTCGCCGATGGACCCGGCCCCGGAGTCCTTCAGGAAGGCGCTGTCGGTGAGCTTGTCCAGGCCGGCGTAGATGAAGGTCACGCCGAGGAAGATCCGGAGCGGGAGCAGTGCGTAGCGGGAGGCCGTGTCCCGCCAGCCGCTGCCCGAGGAACCCGTGTGCATACCGTGCGTCATCGCCGAAGCCGCCTCTCGCCCGCCGTGATCCCCGAACGACCATACGTAGGGAACTGCCGCACCGCTCAGGCACGCGCGGCACCCCGGCATTCTCCGCCGCATCCAGTCAAAACTTCAATCACTGAACACGGCCAACTGGCCGAACCCCACCGGCCACTCGGCCACCTGGCTACTCGGTGACCCGGCTACTCGGTCACCCGGCTACTCGGTCACCCAGTCACGCGGCCCCTCGAATCACTCGGTCACGTCGATGGCGTAGCGGTTGGTCTCCACGCCGGCCGCGGTCACCACCTGCACCTCGACCCGGCCCGGCTCCACGTCGGCCGGGACCGGCACCGTGAGGACCGCGTCGGTCGGGTTGCTGAACCCGCCGCTCACCGGCACCAGCGGCACATGCACATGCACCGCCCCGATGCGGACCACCATCCGCGCCAGCCGGTCGGCCCGCTGTGCTCCCGGCGGCACGAACCCGGCGCCGCGGATCTCGATGTCGTCCCCGGTGCGGATCGGCCCGTCCAGGTCGCCCGCCTCCCGCGCGCGCACCACGGAGAGGATGACCGGGCGGCCGCCTTCCGCGTACTTGCCGGCCAGATAGGTCGCCGCCGAGATGAGCACCACGACCGCGAGGCCCCACGGCAGGTCTGGCAGCTGGTCCGGCCGGCGCCCCAGCCGTACCGCGGCGAACAGCAGCGCGACGGCGCCGATGACCACGTACTGGATGTCGGCGAAGGTCCCGCGCCCCGCGTCGTCGGTCAGCAGGTCCGCGGCGCGGGGCCGGTCGGCGGGCACCTTCTGGAGCCGCTGGCCGAGCACCCGCACCCCGACGACCCGGCGCACCAGCACCGCGATCGCGCACACCACGGCGAGCACGGTCACCACCCCGGCGCCGCGCCGCAGTTCGAGCCCTTCGATCAGCGCGTCGCGCTCGGCGTGACCCGAGGCGGCGGCGAGCCGTCCGGCCAGGACGAGCACGGCGTACGCGACGAAGAGCACCCAGGCCGCGGCGACGGCACGCGAGGTGGAGAGCCGGTTGTCCTCACCGATGACCGGCGCGAGGGCCCCGCCGCGCGCCCGGTGGAACCAGGACGCCGCGGTCAGCGCCGCCGCCGTCACCATCGCCGCGAGCAGGCCCGCCGTACGGGCCGTCGTCCAGCCCGCCCCGATCGCCGTGAGCGCCTGGGCCAGGAGCAGCGCCAGGACGAGCCCCCAGGCGACGCAGGCGGTGCGCCACCACAGCCGTCCCAGCCATGCCTCGCCCTCGGCGCGGCCGCGTTCGGCGACCTGTTCCGCGGACTGCGTCAGCTCCTCGGACACCCATTGGCGGGAGGCCGAGGCCGAGTGGGCCACCGCCGCCGGAAGTCCCTGTCCGGCGGCGAACTCGTCCCGCTTCAGCAGGAACTCGGCCACCGCCCGCCGGTGTCCCGCACGCGCCCCGTGCGGGCAGTCCCCGCACGTGCAGCCACCCCCGTGCGGGCGCTCCACCGCGCCGCTCCGCCCAGCCTCCTGCACCGCCACGCCCGACGCCCGCCTTCCGACGACCTCACGCCCGTACGCCCTGTGGCGCCACGGGTTCCCCCGGGAGAGCCGCGCCGCCCGCGCGCGTTCCACAACTCCCGTCCGATGACGACGAATTGTGCCGTACTCCACCCGGGGGCCGCCCGGCAGGCCCGGTCGGGACGGGTGAGCGCGGTCCCGGTGTGTTGACCCGGCTGCGAGAATTCCCTTATGGCCGAGATCATCCAGCGTGACGGGACCTGGGCCTTCGACGGCACGACCGTCCGGATCACGCCGGGCCTCCACCGTTCCGTGCCGCTGTTCCGGCAGACGTACGGGGAGATCGCCGTGCCTCTGGAGGCGGTCGCGGGCGTCGCCTTCGAACCGGAACGCCGGCGCGGGCGGCTGCGGATGCGGCTGCGCGAAGGGGCCGATCCGCTGCTGCAGGCGACCGGGGGCAGGCTGCCGGAGGGGTCGGACCCGTACCGGCTGGCGGTGGACACCGACCGTGCGGGGGTGGCCGCCTATCTGGCGGAGGAGATCCGCCGGGCGCTGCTCCTGGACCAGGTCCCGAAGGAGCCGGTCTCGGCCTATCTGCTGCCGGGCCCTCCGGTGCCGGTGTCGGTGCGGACCTCCGACGGCACGGTCTCCTTCGACGGCGGCCGGGTGCGCATCGACTGGTCGGACACCTCGGAGCGGGTGAAGCGGGCGACGGGCCCACGCGTCATCGACGTCGACGATCTGGTGCAGGTCGAGTGGCTGCCCAACTCCCGTTCCGAGGACGGCTGTCTGCGCTTCGTGACCCGGGCGACGGTGTTCTCCGCGCTGCCTCCGGAGAAGGACCCGAACGCCCTGGACCTGTGGGGCAGCGCCCGCCGCGATCTGCTCACCGCGCTGGTGGCGACCGCCGTCACGGCCCGTCTGCCGCATCCGTCCACCCGGCTGGGCGCGGCCCCCGTGGGCCGGTCCCCGGCGCGCGTCCCGGCGCCGTCCGGCGACCACGACGTCCTGCTGCGCCGGCTGCGGGAGTTGGGCGACCTGTACCGCGAGGGCGTGCTCACGGACGAGGAGTTCGCCCGGACGAAGGCGGCGGTGCTGCGCGGTTTCTGACCGGCCCGGCCGGGTGTCAGCTCAGCAGATCCGGTTCGCTGCGCGCGATGTTCTGCCACATCGGCTGGTAGTTGATCCAGGCCACGAGGTCGCCGCCGAGCTGTTCGCGGGTGGCGACCGCCATCCGGTGGTCGATCAGGACCGGCCGGCCCGCGGCCCGGGCGGTGAGCTGCACCTGGCAGGAGCGTTCCATGGACAGGAACCACCAGGCGGCCGCGTCCACCGAGTCGCCGACGGTGAGCAGACCGTGGTTGCGCAGGACGAGGGCCTTGTGGGAGCCGAGCGCGGCGGCGATCCGGCGGCCCTCGGCCGCGTCGACGGCGACCCCGCTGTAGGCGTCGTAGAGCGCGTGGTCCTCGTAGAAGGCGCAGCTCTCCTGGGTGATCGGGTCCAGGAGCTCGCCGAGCGCGGCGAGGGCCCGCCCGTGGACGGAGTGGCAGTGGGCGACGGCGACGACGTCGGGCCGGGCGGCGTGGACCTGGGAGTGCACGGTGAACGCCGCCTGGTTGACGTGGTAGCGGCCCTCGATCACCTGCCCCTCGGAGTTGGCGAGGACCAGGTCGCCGACGGTGACGTGGCTGAACGGCATCCCGAACGGATTGACCCAGAAGCAGTCGCTGTACTCGGGGTCGCGCGCGGTGATGTGCCCGGAGACGCCGTCCTCGAAGCCCATCCTGCCGAAGATCCGCAGTGCTCCGGCGAGACGTTCCTTGCGGTGGCGCCGCTCGTCCTCGACCGAGTCGTGCATCGGCGGCATGGCGAACCGCAGCTGATCGGTGGGCAGCGGCGGGGGCGGAGTGGGCCCGGCGGGCGTCCCGTGCATGTGTCCTCCGGCACTGGGGGGCGTACGGGGCGGAAGTTACCCTCGGTCAGCGCAGGACGACAGGTGTGCGAGGTAACGATGCCGTGAACCAGGACGACAGCGGCCGTCGGCGAACCGTTCGGCGTAAACCGGACAGACGATGTCGGGTTTCGGCGTCAGACTCGGCGGCATGACAGCGAACTGGTCCGCCTTCGTCACCGCCGAGCCGGAATTCGCCCGGCTCGTCGAGGCCCGCTTCGGCGCCTTCACGCATCACGTCCTCGCCACGCTCCGCAAGGACGGCTCCCCGCGGACCTCGGGTCTGGAGGTGCGCTTCCTGAACGGCGAGCTGTGGCTCGGCATGATGCCGGACTCGCTCAAGGCCCTCGATCTGCGCCGCGACCCGCGCTTCGCGCTCCAGGCGAACCCCGGGGAGGGGCAGACGATGGGCGGGGGCGACGTACGGATCGCCGGACGCGCGCTTGAGGTCGAGGACCCGGCGCAGAAGGCCGCGTACGGCGAAGAGGTGGAACCGCCGGAGCCGTTCCACCTCTTCCGTGCCGAGCTGACGGAGGTCGTGCGGACCTACGTCGAGGACGAGAAGTACCTCGTCGTCCAGGTCTGGAAGCCCGGCGGGCAGGTGCGCGTGATCAAGCGCACCTAGGCCCTGTCGTCAAATTCCCGCCGTCGCCCGAAGGGCGGCCCCGCGGCGTCAGGTGCGTGCTCTCGGCGTGCCGGGCCCTGGCCCGTGTACTGGACGTACTCGGGTCAGGGCCCGGTGCGTCGAGAGCGCGTGCATGGCGTCGCGGGGCAGGTGGGCATTTGACGACAGGGCCTAGAAACCCGAAGGGAGATCTACTCCCACTCGATGGTGCCCGGGGGCTTCGAGGTGATGTCGAGCACGACGCGGTTGACGTCCCGGACCTCGTTGGTGATCCGGGTCGAGATCCGCCCGAGGACGTCGTACGGCAGCCGCGACCAGTCGGCGGTCATGGCGTCCTCGGAGGACACCGGGCGCAGCACGATCGGGTGGCCGTAGGTGCGGCCGTCGCCCTGGACGCCGACGCTGCGGACGTCCGCGAGCAGCACCACGGGGCACTGCCAGATCTCGCGGTCGAGGCCGGCCGCGGTCAGCTCCTCGCGGGCGATGGCGTCGGCCTCGCGCAGCAGGTCCAGGCGCTCCTTGGTGACCTCGCCGACGATGCGGATGCCGAGGCCGGGGCCGGGGAAGGGCTGGCGCTGGACGATCTCCTCGGGCAGGCCGAGCTCCTGGCCGACCATGCGGACCTCGTCCTTGAAGAGCTTCCGCAGCGGCTCGATGAGCTGGAACTCGAGGTCCTCGGGGAGGCCGCCCACGTTGTGGTGGGACTTGATGTTCGCGGTGCCGGTGCCGCCGCCGGACTCGACGACGTCCGGGTAGAGGGTGCCCTGGACCAGGAACTCCACGGCCGGGCCCTCGTCGGCGATGATCTCCGCCTGGGCCTGCTCGAAGACCCGGATGAACTCACGGCCGATGATCTTCCGCTTCTCCTCGGGGTCCGAGACCCCGGCGAGCGCCTTGAGGAACCGCTCCTCGGCGTCCACGACCTTCAGCTGCACACCGGTCGCGGCGACGAAGTCCTTCTCGACCTGCTCGGTCTCGCCCTTGCGCATCAGGCCGTGGTCGACGTAGACGCAGGTCAGCTGGGAGCCGATGGCCTTCTGTACGAGGGCGGCGGCCACGGCGGAGTCGACGCCGCCGGACAGACCGCAGATGGCGCGCTTGTCGCCGACCTGCTCGCGGATCGCGGCGACCTGCTCGTCGATGACGTTGCCGGTGGTCCAGTCGGGCTTCAGCCCGGCGCCCCGGTACAGGAAGTGCTCCAGCACCTGCTGGCCGTGCGTGGAGTGCATGACCTCGGGGTGGTACTGGACGCCGTACAGCTTCTTCTCGTCGTTCTCGAAGGCGGCGACCGGGACGACCTCGGTGGAGGCCGTCACGGAGAAGCCCTCGGGGGCGGCGGAGCAGGCGTCGCCGTGCGACATCCACACGTGCTGCTCGGCCGGGGTGCCCTCGAACAGGGTGGAGGACACCTTGGAGACGTGCAGATCGGTACGGCCGTACTCGCGGGCGCCGGTGTTGTCCACCGTGCCGCCGAGGACCTGGGCCATCAGCTGGAAGCCGTAGCACATGCCGAAGACGGGCACACCGGCCTCGAACAGCTCCCGGTCGAGGCGGGGGGCGCCCTCCTCGTACACGGACGAGGGGCCGCCGGAGAGGATGATCGCCGCCGGGTTCTTCGCGAGCATCTCCGCGACCGGCATGGTGCTCGGCACGATCTCGCTGTAGACCCGGGCCTCGCGGACGCGACGGGCGATGAGCTGGGCGTACTGCGCGCCGAAGTCGACGACCAGGACGGTGTCGGGGGCGGCGGCGGGGTTCGCTGATGACACGGGTTGCCTTCCGGCGGTGAGCGAGGTGTGTGTGGGGCCGAGTCTACCGGGCGTCGCACGCCCGCCCCGGGGCCGAAGCCCGTCTCACGATACGAACCGGCTTGGACACCCTCGGCGAGCGCGGCATACTGGCCGCATGCTCACGCACCAGACGTTCGTCTTTACCTATGGCACCCGGCCCGCCGGCTGCCATGGTCGTGCTGCTTGAGCAACTGACAAGCGACTTCCCAGGCGCCCCGGGCCGACAAGGCCCGGGGCGCCTGTCGTTTCCCGGGTCCTGCCGCTCCGGGGCACCTCCCATCGACGAGGAGCCCCCGATGACCACCACGCATGTGACCCCCGCCGAGGTGACCGGCGCCCGCACCGCCGAGGCCGCGGACGTGATCACCGGTGCCCGTGAACGCATCGACGCCCTGGACGACCGGATCATCGGGCTGATCCAGGAGCGCATGGCCGTGTCCGCCGTCATCCAGGAGGCGCGGATCACCTCCGGCGGCCGGCGGGTGAACCTGTCCCGCGAGATGGAGATCCTCAGCCACTACAGCGAGGCGCTGGGCAAGCCGGGGACCGCCTTCGCGATGACGCTGCTCGAACTGTGTCGCGGTCGCATCTGAGTTCGGCGCCCCTCTCACCCGGTCGGAGCGTGACGCCACCCGGACCCCTTCGTTGGTACCGGTGTCCGTGCCAGCCAGGGGCGGCCCGAAGAAACCACGCGTGGCTCGCCGGAGCGTTGTGGCGTACGGATCGCCGTACGCCGTGGGACCTCGCTCCGGGTGAGTGACCGGACGGCAGGGGACAGCAGCCCGGTCACCCAAGAGAAACGGCCGGCTCCGGGGACGCCCGGGGCCGGCCGGCACAACACCGACGGAGTACGGGGCGGCCCGAGCGGTTGCCGCGCCCCCGCCCGTCCCGCACGATGCGAGAGACCCTTTCAGCGGCGCACTCCCCCGGCGCCGCTCCCCCAGGCACCGGCGCGCCCTGACGCTGGTGCTGACCACAGAAGGGCCCCGCGGCCCCGCACCGCGGGGCCCTTCTCATGCCCGCGTCCGCCAGGGCGTCAGGTGCGGCTGACGACCCCGCACTCCTCGCGGCGGTCCTCGGGGATGTCCTTGCTGCGGTCGTACGGGTCCGTCGTGGGGCCGGTGGGCGGTGCGCCGGTCGGCTCCGCGGAGTCGAAGTGCGGGTGCAGATAGCCGTCGTAGAGGTCGCAGGCGGTGTTGCCGACCTCCTGGTCGTAGCGCTTGACGACGATCTTCCCCGGGGTGACCTGGTACCGGGTGGGATCGGAGACCTCGACGTCGAGGACGCGGCGGACGATCGTGCGGGCCACTTCGTCCGAGCCCTCGCGGACCAGCGGGTAGACGAAGGTGTAGTCGGCGTGCACGGCGACGGAGGCGTCGTCGCCCTCCTTGAACGTCATACGCCCCCGCGTCTTGACGACGTCCCCGGCGAGCCGCACCTCGGCGGGGTCGAAGCGGCTGAACATCCGGAGCGGGTCGTGCTCCTTGTCCGGCTTGCGCAGCGCGGTCCTCAGCCGGTCGAGCAGTTCCTTCTGGCGGGGCTCGATGACGTCGAGCGCGGTCTCCGGGCGCTCGCCGCGCAGGGTGGCCGCATCGAGGTTGGCGTCGACGAGGAGCCTGCGGGTCTGCCGCAGGGCCTGTTCCACCTGGGCCCTGGTCAGGGTGCCGACCGGGGTGGCCGCCGGGAGGGTGATGCCGGCCTCGCCGTCCGCCCAGCGCTCGGCGGGCGAGCCGGCGAAGGGCCGGGCCACGGTCGGGGTGTCCGGGTCGACCGCGCCGGGCGCCCCCGTCGGCGCCGCCGTCTCCGCCGGGAGCGGTGAGGCGGCGGCCGCGTCCGAGGCCTCGGACGCGGTGCCGAAGGGGTCGCCGGGGATCAGGGAGGGCCGTACGGCCACGACGGCCACGGCGACGGCGAGCGGCACGCCGACGATCGCCCACCACCGGCGGCGGCGGGTGGCGCGCCCGTTCATCTCCTGCCAGGCGGGGCCGGTGCGCCAGCCGGGGGGCAGCTCACCGCGGGCCTCCTGGGCGCGCAGCCGCTCGGTGACCATCCGGGCGCGCGCGGACGGCTCCTTCGGCGCGGAGGCAGGGCCGCGCTCGGCGTCCTCGACGAACTTCTGCCACTCCTCGTCCGGGATGGACGGTGTGGAGGGCTCCGCCTCGTCACCGGATGCGGAGGGGGTCCCGTCTGACGGTCTGCCGGCCATGGATGCGTGAGCGCTTTCTCTCGAACTCCGGTACGGCAGCTGAGAGTACGTCAGGTCGGCGGGCCGCGATCCAGCCTCTGTGACCCAGGCCACATAAATTTTCTGTGAGTGCAGGCACAACCTTTGCCCGCCGTCGGTGATCAAAGTCTGCGAACCAAGGGCCACACCCGCGCCCCACACGCGGAGGCCTCCCGATACCCGTGCCGCCTCCCGCGGCACAACGGACTTTCGAGGTCTTCATGAAGCTTCGCCGTGCCCTGGCCGCCGCAGCGACGACGGCGGTCATAGCACCGATCGCCCTGCTGTCCGCGCCGGCCGCGTTCGCCACGGACGAGACCACCACGCCCGCCACCACGGAGACCACCACGCCGGCCACGGGCGACACGACGCCTCCGGCCGACGAGCAGACGACGGCTCCGGCGGACGACGAGACGACCGCGCCGGCCGACGAAGAGACCACGGCGCCCGCCGACGACGAGACCACGGCTCCCACCGACGAGGAGACCACCCCCGGCGACGAGGAGACGACCACCGCTCCCGACGACGAGGAGACCACGCCCGCCCCCGAGGAGAGCACCCCCGGTGAGGACGAGGAGCTCCCGTACTGCGAGGAGGTCGACGAGGACTTCGCCGAGGAGGCCCTCGCCGTCGAGGTCAGCGCCCTGCCCGGCAAGATCGTGGCCGGCAGCGGCTGGCACTCCTTCAACCTGAAGGTGACCAACACCTCCGACGTCACGCTCAAGGACGTCGCGTTCTACGCCGAGGTCGAGAGCACCAAGTACTGGGAGACCTGGGAGCCGACCCTCAGCCCGTACGTGGACCTGCAGTTCCGCAACCCGTCCACGAACTCCTGGGAGAGCATCGAGGGCGCGGACGGCCTCGCCGGTGGCTACTTCTGGGGCACCGACACGATGAAGCCGAACGACTACAACAAGATCGACCTGCGGGTGAACATCCACAAGGGTGCCCCCGCCGGTGAGTCGTACCACTTCGGCACCGGTGCCTACATCGACAACATCAACGGCGAGGACTGCATCGCCGAGGGCTTCGGCGACGGCTGGTTCTTCGACGTCCTGCCCGCCGGCGCCTCGAACGAGGACCCGGGCGAGGCCGAGCCGGGCGCCGAGAAGCCCCCGGCCGCCACGCCGGAGAAGCCGCAGGGCGGCGTCAGCGAGCAGCCGGTCACGGGCAGCCTCGCCGAGACCGGGTCCAGCTCCCAGCTGCCCGTCATCGCCACGGTCGGCGGGGTCACGATCCTCGCCGGTGCCGGCGTGATGTTCGCCATGAAGCGTCGTCGGAGCGGTGCCGAGGCCTGAGCCTCCGCCGTCTGACGCACCACACAGAAGGACCTGCGCTCGGAGGGGGGCGCAGGTCCTTCTGGTTTTTCCGACACGTCCCGCCGGCTACTTCTTCGGGGGCACCGCCGGCATCCCCAGGAACGGCAGCTTCAGCGCGCCGAACGCCTCCTTCGGCACCACCGGCGCCTGGGGCTCGACGGGCTTCAGCCGCTCGTACGCCGCTCCCTGCGCGGGACGCGGGTCGGCCTCGCCCTTGTTGGGCCAGTACGACATCGCCCGCTCGGCCTGCGCGGTGATCGTCAGCGACGGGTTGACGCCCAGGTTGGCGGAGACCGCCGCCCCGTCGACGACCGAGATCCCGGGGTGCCCGTACAGCCGGTGGTACGGGTCGATCACACCGGTCTCCGGGGAGTCGCCGATCGGACAGCCGCCGAGGAAGTGGGCGGTGAGCGGGGTGCCCATCAGCTCACCGACGTTGGAGCCGGGGAAGCCGTTGATGTCGGCGGCGATGACGGAGGCGGCCTCGGAGGCGGCCTTGATCTGCTTGGGGTTGGGCGCGCCATGGCCCTGCCGCGCGGTCAGCAGCCCCTTGCCGACACCGTCCGGCTTCAGATACGTCGTCAGCGAGTTGTCCAGCGACTGCATCACCAGGCCGATGATGGTCCGCTCCGACCAGCGCCGGTTGGACAGCGAGCGCAGCACCAGCAGGGGGTGCCGGGCCGCGTTGGCCAGCCAGGCGCCGACACGGGACCGGCCCTCGGCGTAGGGGACCTGGAGGATGGACAGGCCGCCCATCGAGTTGGAGCCCTTGCCGTACCGGACGGGCTCGATATGGGTGTTCTCGTCCGGGTGGATGGACGAGGTGATGGCGACACCGCGGGTGAAGTCGACCTTGGGGGCGCCCGTCAGCTTGCGGTAGCGCCGGCTGTCGGTCTGCGCGCCCACCAGCGCCTCGGAGTTGGTGCGGGTCAGCTCGCCCAGCTTGTCGGAGAGGTGCGGCAGCTGACCGCCGGCCTTCATCCGGTGCAGCAGCGTCTGGGTGCCGTAGGTGCCGGCCGCGATGACGACCCGGCGGGCCTTGAACAGCCGGCCCTCGCCCTTCTTCCGGCGGTCGGTCGGCACGGTGGCGACCGCGTAGCCGCCCT
Source organism: Streptomyces sp. RK62 (assembly GCF_018070255.1). Classification (NCBI taxonomy): domain Bacteria; kingdom Bacillati; phylum Actinomycetota; class Actinomycetes; order Kitasatosporales; family Streptomycetaceae; genus Streptomyces; species Streptomyces sp. RK62. Next base: position 164,257 of record NZ_JAGPYD010000004.1, read on the forward strand.
GGGAGTCGTCGGTCACGGAGACGACCGTGGTCAGCGGGTGCACGACCGCGCCCGCCTTCTCGGCCAGATACAGATAGTTCTCGTTGAGCGTGTTCTTCGCGCCGTGCCGGCAGCCCGTCATGCACTCGCCGCACTCCGCACAGGCCCGCCGGGACGGTCCCGTGCCGCCGAAGTACGGGTCGGCGACCTCCTCGCCGGGGCGGGCCTTCGCCGTGCCCTCGGCGTCCTTGCCATCGCCGAAGAACACGCCGACCGGCGCCATGTGGAAGGTGTCGCCGACGCCCATCTTCTCGGCGGCCGCCTTGAGGTGCACGTCGGACGGGGTCATCGTCGGGTTCAGCCGGACGCCGAGCATGCGCTGGGCCTGGTCGTAGTACGGCTTCAGCTCCTCCTCCCAGTCCGTGATGTCACGCCACTGGGGGTCCTCGAAGAACGGCTTCGGCGGGACGTACAGCGTGTTGGCGTAGTTGAGGGAGCCGCCGCCGACGCCCGCGCCGGCCAGCACCATGACGTTGCCGAGCAGATGGATGCGCTGGATGCCGTACATGCCGAGCCTGGGCGCCCAGAGGTAGTTCTTCAGGTCCCAGGAGTTCTTCGGCAGGGTCTGGCGGGTCCAGCGGCGGCCGGCCTCGAGGACGCCGACGCGGTAGCCCTTCTCGGTCAGGCGCAGTGCCGTGACCGAGCCGCCGAACCCCGAACCGACGACGATGACGTCGTAGTCGTACCCGGAACCGTCGTCCTGCGCGGGGGCGGAGTTCTCCTGTGACACGTGCTCTCCTCGTCGAAAGCGGTGGTGCGGTGGCCTCGGACAGCGGCCCTAGCGGAAACGGAGTGCCTTCATCACCCGCAGGCTCCGGCTCATGAACTGCGCGTACTTCTCGTCGTCCATCCCGAGCGACGGCGCCATCGGCAGCAGGCGCTGTGTCGCGACCGTCTGGGCCTCCGTGTACTTGAGGATGCCCTCGGAGCCGTGGCGGCGGCCGAGACCGGAGTCCTTCATGCCGCCCATCGGCGACTGGACGCTGCCGTAGGCCGGCGCATAGCCCTCGTTGACGTTCACGGTGCCGGTGCGCAGCCGGGCCGCGACCGCGCGGCCCCGCCGCCCGTCCTTCGTCCACACCGACGAGTTGAGCCCGTACGGCGTGGAGTTTGCGTGGGCGATCGCCTCGTCGTCGGTCGTGAAGCGGTAGATGGAGACGACCGGGCCGAACGTCTCCTCGGTGCACACGGCCATCGGCGCCTCGACGCCGTCGAGGATGGTCGGCTCGAAGAAGTACGGGCCGATGTCGGGGCGGGCCACACCACCGGCGACGAGCTTGGCGCCCTTGGCGACGGCCTCCTCCACATGCCGGGTGACCGTCTCCAGCTGGCGCTCGCCGACCAGGGAGCCCATGTCGGCGCCGTAGGCGAGGGACGTGCCGAGCCGCATGGCCTTGGTGCGAGCGGCGAACCGCTCCAGGAAGGCGTCGGCGACGGACTCGTGGACGTAGAGCCGCTCGATGGAGATGCACAGCTGGCCTGCGGAGGAGAAGCAGGCGCGGACGGCACCCGCCGCCGCCTTTTCTATGTCCGCGTCGTCCAGGACCAGCATGGCGTTCTTGCCGCCGAGTTCGAGCGAGACGCCGACCAGACGGGCGGCGGCGCTCTGCGCGACCTCGCGGCCGGTGCGGGTGGAGCCGGTGAAGGAGACGTAGTCGGCGTGCTTGACGACCTCGGGGCCGACGACCGGGCCCTCGCCGAGCACGACCTGGAAGACGTCGGCGGGCAGTCCGGCCTCGATGAGCAGGTCCCGCGCCCACAGGGCGGTGAGGCAGGTCTCCGTGTCGGGCTTCATCACCACGGCGTTGCCGGCGACGAACGCGGGGAGCGCGTCGCCGACGGACAGCTCCAGCGGGTAGTTCCAGGGGGCGATCTGGCCCACGACCCCGCGCGCGTGGCGCAGTTCGGTGACGCGGGTGAGCGTGGGGATGGCACCGGTGTGCCGCTTGGGCCGGAGGTAGGCGGGGGCCTTGCGCCCGTAGTGGCGGGCGGCGACGGCGACGGCCTGCACCTCCTCGTGCGCGTGCAGCCGGGCCTTGCCGGTCTCCAGCTGGATGAGGTCCAGCACCTCCGCCTGACGCTCGAGCACCAGGTCGTGGAAGCGCAGCAGCACGGCGGCGCGCCGGCGCACCGGGACCTGCTCCCACACGGCCTGCGCCGCGCGGGCCGCCTCGAACGCCTCGCGGACGTCCTCGGGCGTCGACTCGGGCAGGTCGGCCAGCTTCTCGCCGGTGAACGGCGTGTGGTTGGCGGTACGGCCGGACCCGGCCACGCCCTTGGTGAGCTGGGCCACCAGCTCGGGCGTGACCACGTCGGCCGCGGTACGGGCGCCCTCCGGGGCGGGGGCGAGGGGGTTCGTGCCGGTCTGGGCCGGGGCCTGCGCGTCCGTCATGAGGCGCAGGGTATGCCGCGCCGGAGCCTTTGTGTACCCGTCGGTAACGGGGATTCACCGACTGCTCACACACTGCCAGTGGACACTGGCAACAAACGCGCTGATCAGGGCGTTGCCGTGAACGCACCTGGCCGGTCGGTCTCGAGTCGGTCACGGGGCACCGGCGGCGGCCCTCCGGTTCAGAGCTTGTCGATCTCCAGATGGTCGATCGCGGTCCGCGCCACCTCGCGTCCGCGCTCATCGAAGTCGCCCGCGCCCGGGTAGACGACCGACAGCTTGTACATGTCCCCGGCGGAGGTCTTGTAGTAGAAGACACGCAGCTCGCGCGGCCGGGGGTTCTGCGTGTCGGTGGTCGTGTAGGTGACCAGGTTCTCGGCGGACTTCCTGCCCTGGTACGTGGTCTGCTTGGGCTCGGTCTTCGGGTTCTGCGGCATGCCGATGTCGTACGCGCCGCTCCGCTTGAAGTCGCTCTCGTCGTCGTACATCTCGGCGGCGGCGGACGCGGCGATGTCGCTGCCGGTGTCCTCGGCCTTCTTCTCCAGCGACAGGCTGACCCAGATGGCACCGCTCGGATCGGTGTACGTGACCCAGTGGTCGTCGTCCGTCTCCTCGGGCACGGTCCGCTTGTACTCGTCCGGCACCAGCAGCGTCGCGCCGAGGGCCTTCTCCTCGTGCGTGTTCCAGCCGTCCGGCACCGACCCGGCGAACGGGTCCGCGATCACCAGGTACGCCGTCACCGCGGCCGCGACCGCCGCCGCCGCGATCCCGAGCAGCGTCTTCGGCCCCAGCACGACCCCTCGCCGCACGCTCTCCGGGAGCCGGACGGGCTGGGTGACGGCCGGCTCCGGCGGGTTGGCCGCCTGCTGCAGCAGGGCGCGGGTCTGGGCGGCGTTCGGGCGGCGCGAAGGGTCCTTGTTCAGCAGGCCGTTGATGGCCTCGGCGAGCGGGCCCTGCGCGGCGGCGGGTGCCGCGGGCACGGCGTTGAGCACGGACTGGAGCGTCGCGGGGGTGTTGCTGCGGCGGAACGGCGAGACGCCCTCCGTCGCCGCGTACAGGACGACACCGAGGGACCACAGGTCGCTGGCCGGGCCCGGGCGCTGGCCGAGCACCCGCTCGGGCGCGATGTACTCCGGCGAGCCGACGAAGCCGCCGGTGTCGGTCAGATTGGTCTCGCCCTCGATCTGGGCGATGCCGAAGTCGGTGAGCACGACCCGGTCGTGACGGCCGAGCATGACGTTGTCCGGCTTGACGTCCCGGTGCAGGACGCCCGCCGCGTGCGCGGCCTCCAGGGCGCCCAGCACCTCCAGGCCGATCCGCGCCGCCTCCCGGGCGTCCAGGGTGCCCTCCTGGAGCGCGTCCCCGAGGGAACGTCCCTGCACCAGCTCCATGACGATCCAGGGGCGGCCGTCCACGACGGCGACGTCGTGCACGTTCACCACGGCCGGGTGGTCGAGCCGGGCGGCGGCGCGCGCCTCGCGGCGCATCCGCTCGAAGGCGTTGGCCCGTTCCCGCTCGGGGAGGTGGTCCGGTACGCGGGGTTCCTTCACGGCGACCTCGCGGTCCACCGTCTCGTCCTTGGCACGCCAGACGGTGCCCATGCCGCCGTGCCCCAGCTTGGCGAGCAGCCGGTAGCGGCCCGCGATCAACCGGCCGGTGCCGGGTTCCGGCGCGGACGCGGCGGGCCGCCCGGAAGACGCGGCTCCGGCGGGTGCGCCGGACGGCATGGGGGCCGTCGGCTGCGGTCCGGACGCCTGCTGCGGTACGGCCGCCGTGGGCGCCGCGTACGGGTTGTCCGGGTGCGGCACATGGGCGAACGGCGCCGGCTGCGGAGGCTGCAGTTCAAAGCTCGTCGGCTCGTCGGGCCGGTCTGGGAATCCCCCGTTGCTGCTCATGGATCCATCCATATCGTGCCGGACGGCCGGGGATCCAGCGGCGGTGCCTTCGGTCACACAGCCGTGACGCGGGTCGCTCCTTATCTCCGGTTCGTCCCGGACGAAGGCGTTTCCGGCGTCGGGGAGCCGGGGGACCTGTCGGGGGTGGCCGTCGGCCCGCCGGACGGGCGTTCCGTATCGCTCGCCCCCGTCGACGGGCTCGCCGAGCTGGTCGGCGGCACGTCGGGTCCGCCGCCGCCCCCGTCCGCCAGCAGCGCAGCCGCCGACGCCCCGGCCACCGCCGCCGCGGCGGCCAGCACCACGGCCGCCGCGACCTTGTGGGTCGTCCAGGGCCGCTCCGCCCGCTCCGCCCGCCTGCTGAACCGTTTCGGCAGCAGGTCCTCGCCGGTCGTCAGGAACTCCCGCAGCATCCGCTCCGCCTCCGCCGCGTCCAGCCGGGCGGCGGGGTCCCGCTCCAGCAGACCCTGGACGACGGGCAGGATCGGCGCCGCCTGGGCGGGCGGCCGTACCTCGTCGGAGACCACGGCCAGCACGATGCCGCTCAGCGAGTCGCGCCGAAAGGGCGACTCACCGCTCAGCAGCGCGCACAGCAGCGCCCCCACCGACCACAGGTCGGATGCCGGACCGGTCCGCGCCCCTGACATCCGCTCGGGCGCGGTGTACTCGGGCGACCCCACGAAAGAGCCGGACTCGGTCAGCGTGCTGCTGCCCGGCACCCGGGCGATGCCGAAGTCGGTGAGGACGACACGCTCGGTGCCGCTCTCCACCAGCACGTTGGCCGGGGTGATGTCCCGGTGCACCACACCGGCGGCATGCGCCGTGCGCAGCGCGTTCAGCAGGTCCGCGCCGATCCGGGCGGCCTCGCGGGCGTCCATCGGGCCGTGCGCGGCGAGCCGGTCGGCGAGCGAGTCGCCGTCGATCAACTCCATGACGATGTAGGGGCGTTCGTGCTCCTCGATCACGTCGTGCACGACGATCACATGCGGGTGCCGCAGCTGCGCCACCGCCTGCGCCTCACGCAGCCACAGCGCGCGCTGCCGCCGCGCCTCGGGCGCGCTGAGCGTCTCGTCGACCGGGATCTCCTTCACGGCCACCCGTCGCCCGAGCAACTGGTCGGTGGCCTGCCAGACGACGCCCATGCCGCCGCGGCCGACCTTCGCCTCGAGACGGTAACGCCCCGCTATGACACGGAAGTTGGCCCCCTCGGTCCCCATGCGACTCATCATGCCGCACCGGACGCTCCCGCTCCGGGCACCGATCGGCCAACTGTGCACAGCAGCAAAGCACGTCAAAAGCCGCCGACCGTAGGGGCCGAGGGTGGGTCAGGAACCGGTGCGCCAGCCCCGCAGCACCGCCGAGAACTGCTCGCGGGCCTCCGCCCAGTCCTTCTGCGGCGAGGACATGTAGATCGCGTACTCGGTGCCGTCGCGGTCGATGTAGCCCTGGTCGATGGCGCGGCGCGGCCCGGGGAAGGGCGTGTCCTTGGGCTGCGCGTCCCAGGTGTACTCCCACAGGGAGCCGGCGCGGTCGCGGTAGAGGTTCTCCTTCAGGTACCCCAGCCGATACCCGATGAGCCGGTCCTTCACCTGCTGTTCCAGGTCGACGAAATGGTCGTGGGCGGTCGCGAAGTCGGGCGAGGTGTCGACGGACACCCGGACGAAGTGCTCCCCGCCGTCCGGCGAGTAGTCGACCTGCTGGAGGCCCTCGACCTCCTCGCCGACCACCTTCCGCTGCCAGCCCTCGGGCAGATACATGCTGAAGCCCAGGGGGTCGTCGACCTTCTTCCAGGAGGACGGCACCCCGCTCACGTCCACCTCCGCCTGCTCGGTGGCCGATTCCTTCGGGGCGGCGGGCGTGGACGGCGGTGCCGAGCTGACGGACGAACCGCCGCCGCCCGAGCCCCACTTCTGCAGGACCACGGCCGTGCCGCCGCCGATGACCGCGGCGAGGGCGACGACCAGGGCGACCGAGCGCAGCCGGCGCCGCTTCGGCGCGGGGGCGGGCGGGACCGCCGCGGCCGGCTGCCCGACGGGCGGCCCGAACGCCGTCGGACCCGTCGTCGGCGGATACGGCGTGGCGCTGTGCACGCCACCCTGACCGGGGGCGATGTGCACCTCCGGCTCGTACCGGTTGTGCTGGGTCGGCACATAGGCCTGCGCCTCGCTGGGCCGCCGGCCCTCCGCCGCCTCGGCCAGCATCTGCTCCGCCTCGGCGGCGTCGGGGCGGGTGACCGGATCCTTGCGCAGCAGCGCGGTGATCACGGGTCCCAGGGGCCCGGCCTGCCGCGGCTCCCCCGCCTCCTCCTCGACGACCGCCTGCATCGTGCTCAGCGGGGAGGTGCGGCGGAAGGGCGAACGGCCCTCGACCGCCGTGAAGAGCGTGGCGCCGAGCGCCCACAGGTCCGAGGCCGGCCCCGGATCGTGTCCACGGATGCGCTCAGGGGCGAGGTAGTCGACGGAGCCGACGACCTCTCCGGTGCGGGTGATCGTCGTGTCGCCCTCGATCTGGGCGATGCCGAAGTCGGTGAGCAGGACGCGGCCGTCCTCGGCCAGCAGGACGTTGCCCGGCTTGATGTCGCGGTGCAGGACACCGGCGGTGTGCGCGGCGCGCAGCGCTCTCAGCACCCACAGCCCGATCCGCGCGGCCTCGGCGGGCTCGACGCGCCCCTGGTCCTTGACGGCGTCGGCGAGCGAGCGGCCCTCGATCAGCTCCATGACGATCCACGGGCGCCCGTCGTGCTCCAGGACGTCGTGCACGGTCACGACGGCGGAGTGGTTGATGCGCGCGGCGGCCCGCGCCTCCGCCCGGGTACGGGCGAGCAGCCGGTCCTGGTCGCTCTCGGAGACGTAGAGGGCGGCGGTGAGTTCCTTGATGGCCACGGCCCGGTGGAGCACTTCGTCGTGCGCACGCCAGACGCGGCCCATACCGCCGCTGCCGATGGCCTCGGTGAGCCGGTAGCGGCCCGAGACGAGCTGGCCCTGCATCTTATTCACGTTGCCCCGCAATGTTCTTGACAGGGTCAGGTTAGGGACCGGGCCATGCGACCGGAACCGCGGGGGTGCCAAGGAGACCGCACTGTGATGGTTCTCGCCTTCCGCTTGCCGGGGCAACCCCAACGCCGTTGTCACACACGGTCTTCGGGCCGCCTCACCTGGTGATGCGATACGTCGCCGACGCCTGCTCGAACAGCCGCGTGACCTCGTCCCGCTCGGCCTCCGGTCCCCGCACCTGTACGACGTGGTACCGGCCGTCGGCGAGGATCGCGAGGTTCCGTACGAACAGCTCGCGTCCCTGGCCGTCGGTCCAGGTGAACTGCCCCTCGGCCATCTTGCGTTCGCCGACCTGAATGGTCTTCAGCCCGCCCGAGGACGCCCAGCTGGAGTCCCGGTACGGCTGCAACTCCCGCTCGTGCTCCCGCTGGTAGACCATGGGGTCGCCGCCGTACTGCTGCGCGGTGTCCCGGCCCGGCACCAGAATGAGGTCGAAGTCGCCGTGCGCGTAGACGACCGGGCCGCGTCCGCTGCCGCCGCTGCGGCTCCAGCCGTTGGCCACGGCCACCTCGAAGCCCGCCGGGTCCTTGCGGACGGTGAAGCCGTCGGGGACGTCGGGGCCGGTCGTCTGCGTCTCGTCGGACCCGGCCGACTCCGAGGAGCCGTCGCCGGGGGACGGGGAGGTCTGCTCGGGACGGGGCTCGCTGCTCGCCTCGGCGGTCCGCTCGGGCGGCGCCTGGCTCGCGGCCGCCGTGTTCCCGGCGTTCGAGGTGGCGCCACTGTCCCGGTCGGCCTTGGGCATGAACAGCATGGCGTACGCGATCGCCGCAGCCATCCCGAGCAGGACGAGCAGCAGCAGCGTCCGGCCGAGCCTGCGGGGCGAACCCCCGCCCTGCGGGGCCCTCTTGTGCCGCCCCTGGTGGGCGGGCAGCCGGGCCCGGCGCCGGCGCACCAGCTCGCCGCGGCGCCGGACGATCGGCAGCCGGTTCGGGTCGACGGGCGGGGCGGCGACGACATGCGCGCCGGCCTCCGGCTCGGGCGCCGAGCGCACGAGGGAGCGCAGCCAGCCGCGCAGCTCCTCGAAGTCGGGCCGTTCGGTGGGGTCCTGACGCAGCAGCGACTCCACGACGGGCCGCAGCGGTCCGCACTCCTCGGCGAAGGCGGGCGGCTCGGCGCACACCATCTGCACCAGCTCGGCCGTCGACTCCTCCGGGTAGGGCGCGTGCCCCTGGACGGCCCGGAAGAGCAGCGCGCCGAGCGCCCACAGGTCGGTCGCGGGCCCGATCGGCGCGGCCAGCTGCCAGTTCTCGTGCACGGGCCCGGCCTGCTCCGGCGCCCATCGCTCGGTGACGGGCCCGACGACGGCCATACGGGCCTGCCGGGCCCGCTCGGCGGCGAGCGCGGTGCTGGGGCCCTTACGGGCAGTGCCGGACACCAGTTCGTCCCAGCGGCTCCCGGAACGCGCCGACGGCACGGCGGCCGGTGCGTCGGCGCCGTCCTCGCGGGGCGCGAAGCCCGGCTGGGAACCCGCGGGCGGGAGGGCCGTACGGGCACTGTCGGTGTCGGTGGGGGCGCGCCCGGTGCCGGGCCGGGGGACGGCCCCCTGCCAGGACGGGGCCCGCACACCGTACGGGTCGGCGATCTGTCCGGGCGGGGTGCTGCCGCCGGAGAGGTACGGCGGGGCCGTGCGGCCCTCCGGGGCGGTGCGGGCGCCGGGCAGCGCGGCCCGTTCGCTCTGCTGGGCCTCCTGCACCCGGGCGGCGGCGCGGGCGCCCGCCCGGTAGGCGGCGATCGCCCCGGCCCGGGCGGCCCGGACGTCGGCACCGGTCTCCAGGGCGCCGCGCGATGCCGCGCCGGGGCCGTCGGCGCCGGGGACCGGCCGGGTCCCGTTCGTCCGCGCCTCGATGGCGGCCCGCCGGGCGGCCTCCGGGTCGGCGTCCGGGCGGGGGGTGGAGCCCGCGGGGCCGGTGCTCGCGGCGGGCGCGGGTCCCGGATCCGCGCCGTCCTCGGGCGGCACCGGGTCGTACCCGCACAGCGCCTCCTCGGCGGCGCCGACCGCGAGCCCGGTCAGCATCACCCGGCCGTCGTCGCAGACCAGGACCGTACGGGCGGTGATGTTCCGGTGCACCCAGCCGTGGGCGTGCAGGACGCGCAGCGCCATGAGGACGTCGGAGGCCACCTCGGCCGCCCGGTACGGCGACAGCGGCTGCTCGGCGAGCAGCGCGGCGAGCGGCCGGGCCGCCACCAGCTCGCTGACTATCCACAGCGAACCGCCCTCGGCGAACACGTCGAAGACCTGGTCGAGGCGGGGATGGTCGGGGATGCGGGCGGCGGCCTGCGCGGCCTCGACCGCCCGCCGCACGGCGGGGTCGGCGGGCCGGCGCCCGGAGTCGCGGGCCCGCGCGTCACGGGCGGTGAAACCGTCGGGCAGGCCTTCGGCGTCGAGCACCTCGGCCTCGACGACCTCGGGCAACGGCACCTGACGGATCAGGACTTCCTGTCCGCTGTAGGTGTCGAAGGCGCGGCTCTCGGTGAGTTCGTACGCGTCGGAGGGCGGCAGCGGCAGGCGGTAGCGGTCGGCGAGCACCCGGCCCGCGTAGTCGTCCACGTTGCCTCCCCCGGCCGCCCGGTCGGTCAATTCCGTTCGCCTCGTGTCGCGTTCCGGACGCCGGAGTGGATGCGTACGGTCCGCGAGCTTTCACGATACGTGCCGGAGGCAACTCTCCAGGAGAGGTTGCCGGATCTCACGGAGCAATCGCGGCGGCCCCTGCCCGGAGGGAGAGCCCCCGCTTCACGACTTGGGCTTGAACGTGCCCGTGAGCGCCTTCCATGTGCCCTTGCGCAGCTCGCTGTCCCAGTCGCCGGCCTTCGCGGTGTACATCAGGGCGTACCCGGAATGGTCGTTCACCACGAACCCGCGGTCGATCGTGCGGTACTCGGTGCCGCCCTCGACGTAGGTGAACTCCCAGTCGGCGGTGTTCCAGCCGCGGTAGTCCACCTGCTCTATGCGGATCTTCTTGTACTGGGAGCGCACCATGTAGCGCTCCTGGCTCTTCCAGTCCGCCACCGGGTCGCCCTTGGGCGTGGACGTCCAGGCCACGAGCAGCTTCTGCCCGTCCGGGCCGGTGAACCGGTCGCCGGCCGAGCCCGTGGACTGGAACTTCCAGCCCTTCGGCAGGCCGATCGAGTAGCCCTGGCCGCCCTTGTGGGTCGACTCCACGGCGGCGCCGCCGGAGCTCTGCCCGTCACCGTCACCGCCGCCGGCGGCATCGCTCGACCCGGCGCTCGGCTCGCTCCCGCCGCCCTTGCCGGTGCCGGAGTCCGGCTCCGCCGTGGACTTCGCGTCGCCGTCCCCGCGGCCGGTGCCGCCCTCGTCGTCGCTCTTGGTGTCCGGGGTCTCCTTCGCCGCGGCCGACGATCCGGTGCCGCCCGACTTCCCGGACGCCTCGGAGCCGTCGTCGCCCAGCGTCAGCGCCAGCACCACGCCGAGGACGGCGACCAGGGCGACCACCGCGATGATCAGCAGCGTCCGCTTCGGGACGACGTCGGTGAGCGGCGCCCGCCGGACGGGCCGCGCGGGCAGATCCGGCGGCGGCATCACGGGCCAGCCGGAACTGGGTCCGGAACCGGCGTCGTTGGTGGCTTTGGCGTCCTCGGCGGAAGCGGTGGCGGGCGCCGGCTTCGACATCGAGGCATCCGTGGATGCGCTCGGCGCCGACGGCGACCCGGTGGCCGCGTCCGCACCGGACGCACCGGACGCACCGGCCGCCCCCGCGCCCACCGCGGCCTTGCGCACCGAGCGCAGCGCGCCGCGCAGCCGCTCCCCGGCCTCCTCGGCCTTCCGGCTCGCGGCGGCGGCGCCCGAACGGCCCTTGCGCGAGGACGCGTCGGACTGCGACGGCAGCGGGACGACCTTCGTCGCGTCGGATGCCTCGGCGGCCCGCTCGGAACGCGGCGCGTGGATGACGGCGTTGAGCATCGCGCGCGCACCGGCGTCGTCGAGCCGCTTCTCGGGGTCCTTGGTGAGCAGGCCGTAGATGACGTCCCGCAGCGGCCCGGCGTTCTTGGGCTCCTCCAGCGGCTCGGTCATCACGGCGGTGAGCGTCGCGATCGCGGAGCCCTTGTCGTACGGCGGCACGCCCTCGACGGACGCGTACAGCAGACCGCCGAGCGACCACAGGTCGGCGGCGGGGCCGGGCTTGTGGCCGCGCGCCCGCTCGGGCGAGATGTAGGAGGGGGCGCCGACGAGCATGCCGGTCGAGGTGATGGACGGGTCGCCCTCGACCTGGGCGATACCGAAGTCGGTGAGCACGACCCGGTCGGTGTCGGACTCCAGCAGGACGTTGGACGGCTTCACGTCACGGTGCAGGATGCCCTCGCGGTGCGCGGAGCGCAGCACGTCCAGGACGGCCAGGCCGACCTCGGCGGCGCGCCGGGGCTCCAGCAGGCCGTCCTCCCGGATGACCTCGGCGAGCGACTTGCCCTCGACGAGCTCCATCACGATCCAGGGCCGGTCGTCCTCGTCGACCACGTCGTACACCGTGACCGCGCTGTTGTTCCGGATCCGGGCGATCGCCTTGGCCTCGCGCAGGGTGCGGGTGATGAGCCGGCGCTTCTCCTCCTCGTCGATGTTCGACGGGAACCGCAGTTCCTTCACGGCGACGGTCCGGCCGAGCGTCTCGTCGACGGCCCGCCAGACGGTGCCCATGCCGCCCCGGCCGAGGACGCCCCCCAACCGGTACCGCCCCGCGAGGAGACGCTCGTGGTCGTCCTGACGAGTCTCCTGGCGAGATGTGCTCGCCCGCTCCGCCTCCGACATGCGTCCCCTCATACAACCCGCCCTGACAGAGCCTCCATTGTCCCTCACGCGACAAGCGCCCGACGCCCAGGGTGCCCCTCGTGGCGCAACATGTTCGAATCCGGTCCGGCTCCCGGGCACAAGGGCTCCGGGCCCCGGCGGGACCCGGAGGTCGTCTTCCGTATCGGGCTACCTCGGCACGATGTCCGGGGCGCCCAGGCGGGCCGCGTCCGCCGTCAGGTCGTCCGGCTGGCGCTGCGACTCGCGTTCGGCCTCGACGCGCTTGTTGTAGTGCTCGACCTCGCGCTCGATCTGCTCCTTGTCCCAGCCCAGCACCGGTGCCATCAACTCGGCGGCCTCACGGGCGCACCGGGTGCCCCGGTCGAAGGTCTCGATGGAGATGCGGGTGCGCCGGGTGAGGACGTCGTCCAGGTGCCGCGCCCCCTCGTGGGAGGCGGCGTAGACGACCTCGGCCCGCAGATAGTCGTCGGCGGACTTGAGGGGTTCGCCGAGGGTCGGGTCGTCGGCGATGAGTTCGAGGACTTCCTCGGTCAGCGAGCCGAACCGGTTCAACAGGTGCTCCACGCGCACCACATGAAGACCCGTCCGCTCCGCGATGCGCGCACGCGCGTTCCACAGGGCCCGGTAGCCCTCGGCGCCGATCAGCGGGATGTCCTCCGTGACGCACTCCGCGACCCGCATGTCGAGTCCGTGCACCGCCGCGTCCACCGCGTCCTTGGCCATCACGCGGTACGTCGTGTACTTGCCGCCGGCGACGACGACGAGTCCCGGCACGGTGTGGGCCACGGTGTGCTCGCGCGACAGCTTGCTGGTGGCGTCCGACTCGCCGGCCAGCAGCGGGCGCAGCCCGGCGTACACGCCTTCGACGTCGTCCCTGGTCAGGGGGACGGCCAGGACCGAGTTCACATGGTCGAGCACATAGTCGATGTCGGCGCTGGACGCCGCCGGGTGGGCCTTGTCGAGGTCCCATTCGGTGTCGGTGGTGCCGACGATCCAGTGCCGGCCCCAGGGGATGACGAACAGCACGGACTTCTCGGTGCGCAGGATCAGCCCGGTCGTGGAGTGGATGCGGTCCTTGGGCACGACCAGGTGGACGCCCTTGGAGGCGCGGACGTGGAACTGGCCGCGCTCCCCCACCATCGACTGGGTGTCGTCGGTCCAGACCCCGGTGGCGTTGACGACCTGCTTGGCGCGGATCTCGTACTCGCCGCCGCCCTCCGCGTCCTGGACGCTGACGCCGACGACACGCTCGCCCTCGCGCAGGAAGGAGGTCACCCGCGCGCGGTTGGCTACCTGGGCGCCGTAGGCCGCCGCGGTGCGCACCAGGGTGGCGACATAGCGGGCGTCGTCCATCTGGGCGTCGTAGTACTGGAGGGCGCCGACCAGCGCGTCCTTCTTCAGCGCGGGGGCGACGCGCAGGGCGTGACGGCGGCTCAGATGCCGGTGCATGGGCAGGCCCCGGCCGTGGCCGCGGGCCATCGACATGACGTCGTAGAGGGCGACGCCGGAACCGGCGTACAGCCGCTCCCAGCCCTTGTGCTGCAGCGGGTACAGGAACGGCACCGGCTTGACCAGGTGCGGGGCCAGCCGCTCCAGCAGCAGGCCGCGTTCCTTCAGGGCCTCCCGGACGAGTGCGAAGTCGAGCATCTCCAGATACCGCAGGCCGCCGTGGATGAGCTTGCTGGACCGGCTGGAGGTGCCGGACGCCCAGTCGCGGGCCTCGACCAGCCCGGTCGACAGGCCGCGGGTCACCGCGTCGAGTGCCGTGCCCGCGCCGACCACTCCGGCGCCCACGACCAGCAGGTCCAGCTCGCGCTCGGCCATGGCCGCCAGTGACGCGGCCCGCTCCTCCGGCCCCAGTGTCGCTGTCCTCACCGCTGCCTCCCGATGATCGGTCGCGTAAGCCGCACCCGTCGGGCGAAGCCCGCCTCGTACCCCCCATGCCCAGAATTCTGACCGGGTTGCCCGAGTTCAGCCACCACGTACCCCCAGCCTGTGGACAACACTCCTGGAAACGCGATCATTCAATGCGGCAAATCGGTCATATTTACTCCTAGTCTGACATTGCGCTCCCTCGTTCTGTCCACCGGGGTTGCGCACCAGCCATATGTCGGTTACTGGGAAGGACGGCCCACGTATGCCCGCAGATCTCGCCGTCATCGGACTGGGCCCGTACGGCCTGCCCCTGGCCAAGGCAGCCGTGGCCGCCGGCATCCCCACACTCGGTTTCCGCACCGGTCCGGAGGCCGCCTCCCTCAGTCCCGCCGAACTGCGCCGGATGCTCTCGGGGGGCTTCCGGCACGCCACCAGCCCCGCCGAGCTCGGCCGGGTCCGCACCGCCGTCATCTGCTCGCCGACGCCGCTCGGGGCGGACGGGGCGCTCGACCTGAGCGAGGTGGAGGCCGCCGCGCGCGCCCTCGCGACCCGGCTGCGCCCGCACTCGACGGTCGTCCTGGAGTCGCCGGTCCCGCCCGGCACCACCGAGGACGTGCTGCGGCCCCTGCTGGAGGAGGGCTCGGGGATGCGCGCCGGCCGCGACTTCCACCTCGCCTACTCGCCCAGCCGCGTGGACCCCGGCAACCGCGACTTCCACCCCGCCAACACCCCCAAGGTGATCGGTGGTCTGACCCCCGCCTGCACCGAGTCGGCGGCCGCCTTCTACGGCCGGCTCACCGACAAGGTGGTCCGCGCGCGGGGCCTGCGCGAGGCGGAGACCGTGCAGGTGCTGGAGACCAACTTCCGGCACGTGAACATCGCCCTCGTCAACGAGATGGCCGTGCTCTGCCACGACCTGGGCGTCGACCTTTGGGACGTCGTGCGCTGCGCGGAGACCAAGCCGTTCGGCTTCCAGGCGTTCCGCCCCGGCCCCGGCGTCGGCGGCCACGCCGTCCCGCAGGGCCTGACCGCCCACACCGGCCGCTCCCTGCGCATGGTCGAACTGGCCCAGCAGGTCAACAGCCAGATGCCCCGTTACGTCGTCCAGCGCGCCGCCACCCTGCTCAACGAGCACGGCAAGTCCGCGCGCGGCGCGCGCATCCTCCTCCTCGGCGTCACCTACAAGCCGGACCTCGCCGACCAGCAGTCCACCCCCGCCCAGGAGGTCGCCGTCCGCCTGCTGGAACTGGGCGCGTCCATCAGCTACCACGACCCGTACGTACCGTCCTGGAGCGTCCTGGACCGCCCGGTCCCCCGCGCCGACTCCCTCTACGAGTCCGCCGCCGACGCCGACCTGACGATCCTCCTCCAGCAACACCGCACCTACGACCTCCAGGGCCTCTCGGTAAAGGCCCAGCTCCTCCTCGACACCCGAGGCGCGGCCCCGACGGGGGCGGCGCACAGGTTGTGAAGCAGGGGCGCACGGACGGACGCCACCTCACGGCTGGTGGCATGCGACCGCGGTCCCTCGGAATCGGGCCGGGCCCCGAGGGGCGCGCCCCCGCCCCGCACCGCAAGCCCCGCAGGGTGCTCAGGGCATGCGAAAGGGGCCGGTCGGAGGACCGGCCCCTTTCGTCGTACAGCCGGCGGCTAGCGCTGGTGCTGGGAGTCCGCCACCGTGACCTCGACCCGCTGGAACTCCTTGAGCTCGCTGTAGCCGGTCGTGGCCATGGCGCGGCGCAGGGCGCCGAAGAAGTTCATGGAGCCGTCGGGGGTGTGCGAGGGGCCCGTCAGGACCTCCTCGATCGTGCCGACCGTGCCCAGGTCGACCTTCTGGCCGCGCGGCAGCTCCGTGTTCACGGCCTCCATGCCCCAGTGGCAGCCGCGCCCCGGCGCGTCCGTGGCACGGGCCAGCGGGGAGCCCATCATCACGGCGTCGGCGCCGCAGGCGATCGCCTTGGGCAGGTCACCGGACCAGCCGACGCCGCCGTCCGCGATCACGTGGACGTACCGGCCTCCGGACTCGTCCATGTAGTCGCGCCGCGCCGCCGCCACGTCCGCGACCGCCGTGGCCATCGGGACGCGGATGCCCAGCACGTTGCGCGTGGTGTGCGCGGCGCCGCCGCCGAAGCCGACCAGGACGCCCGCGGCGCCGGTGCGCATCAGGTGCAGGGCCGCGGTGTAGGTGGCACAGCCGCCGACGATCACCGGGACGTCGAGCTCGTAGATGAACTGCTTCAGGTTCAGCGGCTCGTGCGACGACGAGACGTGCTCGGCGGAGACCGTCGTGCCGCGGATGACGAAGATGTCCACGCCCGCGTCGACGACCGCCTTGGAGAACTGCGCGGTGCGCTGCGGGGAGAGCGCGGCGGCCGTGACCACACCGGAGTCCCGCACCTCCTTGATGCGCTGCCCGATCAGCTCCTCCTTGATCGGAGCGGCGTACACCTCCTGGAGGCGGCGCGTGGCGGCCTCCGTGGGCAGCTCGGCGATCTCGTCGAGCAGCGGCTGCGGGTCCTCGTAGCGGGTCCACAGACCCTCGAGGTTCAGCACGCCGAGGCCGCCCAGCTCACCGATGCGGATGGCGGTGGCCGGGGAGACGACCGAGTCCATGGGGGCGGCCAGGAACGGCAGCTCGAAGCGGTAGGCGTCGATCTGCCAGGCGATCGAGACCTCCTTCGGGTCCCGCGTACGGCGGCTGGGGACGACGGCGATGTCGTCGAAGGCGTACGCCCGGCGGCCGCGCTTGCCGCGCCCGATCTCGATCTCAGTCACGTCTGTGGCCTTTCCCTGATGCGTTGCAGCGTCTACCAGTATCGCCGACGGGCACGACGAGGGCGGCCCCGGATACGCCCGGGGCCGCCCTGTCGCGGGAGCCGGCGGCTACTTGTTGCTGTAGTTCGGCGCCTCGACCGTCATCTGGATGTCGTGCGGGTGGCTCTCCTTGAGTCCCGCCGACGTGATCCGGACGAAGCGGCCCTTGGACTCCATCTCGTCGATGGTGGCCGCGCCGACGTAGCCCATGGTCTGGCGCAGGCCGCCGACGAGCTGGTGCAGCACGTTGGCCAGCGGGCCGCGGTAGGGCACCTGGCCCTCGACGCCCTCGGGCACCAGCTTGTCGTCGGAGGAGACCTCCGCCTGGAAGTAGCGGTCCTTGGAGTACGACCGGCCCTGGCCGCGGGACTGCATGGCGCCCAGCGAGCCCATGCCCCGGTAGGACTTGAACTGCTTGCCGTTGATGAAGAGCAGCTCGCCCGGCGACTCCTCGCAGCCCGCGAGCAGCGAGCCCAGCATCACGGTGTCGGCGCCGGCGGCGAGCGCCTTGCCGATGTCACCGGAGTACTGCAGGCCGCCGTCGCCGATCAGCGGGATGCCGGCGGCGCGGGCGGCGAGGGACGCCTCGTAGATCGCGGTGACCTGCGGGACGCCGATACCGGCGACGACACGGGTCGTACAGATGGAGCCCGGTCCGACACCGACCTTGATGCCGTCGACACCGGCGTCGATCAGGGCCTGCGCGCCGTCACGCGTGGCGACGTTGCCGCCGATCACGTCGACGGGGACGGCGGACTTGATCTTCGCCATCCAGCTGAGGGCGTTGCTGTTGTGCCCGTGCGAGGTGTCGACGACGAGGAAGTCCACACCGGCCTCGGCGAGCGCCTGGGCCCGCTCCAGCGCCTCCGGGCTGGCGCCGACGGCGGCGCCGACGAGCAGCCGGCCCTCGGCGTCCTTCGCGGCGTTCGGATACTTCTCCGCCTTGACGAAGTCCTTGACCGTGATCAGGCCCTTGAGGGTGCCCTGGTCGTCGACGAGCGGCAGCTTCTCGATCTTGTGCTTGCGCAGCAGCTCCATGGCCTCGACGCCGGAGATGCCGACCTTGCCGGTGACGAGCGGCATCGGGGTCATGACCTCGCGCACCTGGCGGGAGCGGTCCGACTCGAAGGCCATGTCGCGGTTGGTGACGATGCCGAGCAGCTTGCCGGCCGGGTCGGTGACCGGGACACCGCTGATGCGGAACTTGGCGCACAGCGCGTCCGCCTCGGCGAGGGTCGCCTCGGGGTGCACCGTGATGGGGTCGGTGACCATGCCCGACTCGGACCGCTTCACCAGGTCGACCTGGTTGACCTGGTCCTCGACGGACAGGTTGCGGTGGAGCACACCGACGCCGCCCAGGCGGGCCATCGCGATCGCCATACGGGACTCGGTGACCTTGTCCATGGCGGCGGAGAGCAGGGGGATGTTGACCCGTACGTTGCGGGAGATGCGGGACGAGGTGTCGACCGCGTTGGGCAGGACCTCGGAGGCGCCCGGCAGCAGCAGCACATCGTCGTAGGTAAGCCCGAGTGTCGCGAATTTGGCGGGCACTCCGTCGACGTTGGCAGTCATGACACCTTCCCCAAATGGCCTTGATCGGTGCGGATGTCCATGCTAACGGGAAGCAGAGGTGTCACATTCCACGGTTCCGGGCGGCTTTCGGCTTCGTATGTTTCTACGGAATCGGAACAACACCCGTTCACCCGGTGGGACTACTGCTCGGCGAGTGCCCGCAGCCTGCTCAGGGCCCGGTGCTGGGCGACCCGGACGGCGCCGGGTGACATTCCCAACATCTGGCCGGTCTCCTCCGCGGTCAGACCCACCGCGATCCGCAGCAGGAGCAGCTCCCGCTGGTTCTCCGGCAGGTTGGCCAGGAGCTTCTTGGCCCACTCGGCGTCGCTGCTGAGCAGCGCGCGCTCCTCGGGGCCCAGGGAGTCGTCCGGCCGCTCGGGCATCTCGTCCGAGGGGACGGCCGTCGACCCGGGGTGGCGCATGGCCGCGCGCTGCAGATCGGCGACCTTGTGCGCGGCGATGGCGAAGACGAACGCCTCGAAGGGGCGGCCGGTGTCCTTGTAGCGCGGCAGCGCCAGCAGGACGGCGACACAGACCTCCTGGGCGAGGTCCTCGACGAAGTGCCGGGCGTCACCCGGCAGCCGGGACAGCCGGGTGCGGCAGTAGCGCAGAGCCAGGGGGTGGACATGCGCGAGCAGGTCGTGGGTGGCCTGCTCGTCCCCGTCCACCGCGCGATGGACGAGTGCACCGATCGCCCCTGCGGCATGGGCCGCCTCGTCGTCGCGCATCGGTCCATGGTGCCCTGCGGCCGCACGCTCCGCGGCATCGCGCCCGTCGTTGTGCACCGAAGCGTTATGAGCAGGTGCGCCGGAACTCATATCCTGCGCCCTCCCCTTCCGCTCGACCGACTCGTCCCCGAGAGACTCCACACCTCAAGGATGCGGCATCCGCGGCGAAACGAGCACCGGGCACCGATCGGACCCGTTGCCCGGCCTCGAAGCCGCGCCCCCACGGGGGCGCGGGACGAGACATGGTGTGGCCCGGCCGCGCGCCCGCGACCAGCCACGACGAACCCGGGGCCACCGGGCGACGCGACGCGCCCCACGGCGGGACGCTCAGCGCACCAGGCCCCACCGGAACCCGAGCGCCACGGCGTGGGCCCGGTCCGAGGCGCCGAGCTTCTTGAAGAGCCGGCGGGCGTGGGTCTTCACGGTGTCCTCGGACAGGAAGAGCTCACGGCCGATCTCGGCGTTGGAGCGGCCGTGGCTCATGCCCTCGAGCACCTGGATCTCACGCGCGGTGAGCGTGGGCGCCGCGCCCATCTCGGCGGAGCGCAGCCGGCGCGGGGCGAGCCGCCAGGTCGGGTCGGCCAGCGCCTGGGTGACCGTGGCCCGCAGCTCGGCGCGCGAGGCGTCCTTGTGCAGATAGCCGCGGGCACCGGCGGCGACCGCGAGGGCCACGCCGTCCAGGTCCTCGGCGACGGTGAGCATGATGATCCGCGCACCGGGGTCGGCGGACAGCAGCCGCCGTACGGTCTCCACGCCGCCCAGACCGGGCATGCGCACGTCCATCAGGATCAGGTCCGAGCGGTCGGCGCCCCAGCGGCGGAGGACTTCCTCGCCGTTGGCCGCCGTCGTCACGCGCTCGACGCCGGGCACGGTCGCGACCGCGCGGCGGAGCGCCTCTCGGGCAAGCGGGGAGTCGTCGCAGACGAGGACGGATGTCATGGCCGCCCTCCGCAGCTGATGCACGTCACCTTGAGCCTCCAGGCTGGTACGAAATGTCACCTGTGCGGTCGACCGTCTCGGACGCTTGCCCGAGCGCTTCTTCTTTCAACCGCCTCCGCCCTCTCAACGACGGTCACTCGAAAGAGTTACGGGGGCATGTGCCGTCTTCGGCACTCTACGTGAGGGGACGGACACGAGGCAGACATGAGGGGCGGATCCTCCCCGTTTCATCACGAGCCGTGCCCCATTCAGCCCTTTTTCTTCCTGTTTCACGGCGTTTGGGGCTAGATTCGCAATGAGTCATATTTTCATCTTCTTAGATCGTAGATGTACGGTCGTAGACACCGTATCCGCCCAGAACGGCTACAAGGGGTCACGCAATGGCAGATTTCTCCCGCCTTCCCGGACCGAACGCGGACCTGTGGGACTGGCAGCTGCTGGCTGCATGTCGCGGGGTGGACAGCTCGCTCTTCTTCCATCCGGAGGGCGAGCGCGGGGCGGCCCGGAGCGCTCGAGAGAACTCGGCCAAGGAGGTCTGCATGAGGTGCCCCGTGCGCGCACAGTGCGCGGCGCACGCGCTGGCGGTACGCGAACCGTACGGCGTATGGGGCGGCTTGACCGAGGACGAGCGCGAAGAGCTCATGGGGAGGGCACGCAACCGGCTGGTGTCGGCGTCGACCACCGGCGGGGACGCGGGTCCCGACCACTGAAGGAACGTTTCTCCATCCAGGGCACGCATTGCGTGCCCTCTCTCATGCCCGGGGGCGCTCTCCTACGGTGCGGACTGGCCCGGGCCGGCGGCGGCGCGGGCGAGCTGGTCCAGCGTCGCGGCGACGGCCGGCACCTGGGCGAGGTCGGGCAGCGTGAGGGCGACGATCTCGCGGCGCACCGGCGGTTCCAGCGCGACCATGCGCACCCCCCGCGGCCGTACGGACTCCACGGCGAGCTGGGGCAGGACCGCCACGCCGAGACCGGCGCCGACCAGGCCGACGACCGCCGGGTAGTCGTCGGTGGCGAAGTCGATGCGCGGGGTGAAACCGGCGCTCGCGCACACCTCCACCAGCTGACCGCGGCAGCGCGGGCACCCGGCGATCCACGGCTCGGCCGCCAGATCGCCGATCGCGACGGACGCCGGCGACCCCGTACGGGCGAGTCGGTGGCGCTCCGGGACCAGCCCGACGAGACGGTCCGTGAGCAACGGGCGGACCACGAGGTCCTCCCACTCCTCGGCGCCCGCCGCGCTCTCGTACCGGAAGGCGAGGGCCACGTCGCACTCGCCCTCGCGCAGCATCTCCACCGACTTCGGCGGCTCGGCCTCCTCCAGGGAGACGCGGGTGCCGGGGTGGGCGGCGCGCAGCGCGGCGAGGGCGGTCGGGACGAGGGTGGAGCTGCCGCTGGGGAAGGAGACGAGCCGGACCCGTCCGGCGCGCAGGCCCGCGATGGCGGCGACCTCCTCCTCCGCGGCGGTGAGCCCCGCGAGGATGCCGGTGGCGTGGCGCACCAGCGCCTCGCCGGCCTGGGTCAGCCGCATGGCGCGTCCGGTGCGGATCAGCAGCGGGGTGCCGACGGCCGTCTCCAGCGCCCTCATCTGCTGGCTCACGGCGGGCTGGGTGCAGCCCAGTTCGCGGGCGGCCGCCGAGAAGGAGCCGGTGGTGGCGACGGCGCGCAGGACGCGGAGATGACGGGCTTCGAGCACGCCATCGAGCATAAGCGGAGCTTGGGGTGCGCGCTGAATATCGCGTCGACACTTTGACCGCCGGTCGCCTACCGTGCCGCCATGAAGCTTCTGTCAGTGAATCTCGGCCGCCCGGAGGCGGTGCCGTACACGGACCACGTCGACGGTGTGACCGGAATCGACAAGCGCCCCGTCGAGTGCCCGGTGCGGGTGACGGCACCCGGACCGAAGGGGGTCGGCGGAAGCGGCCTCGCCGGGGACGCGGTGTGCGAGAAGAAGCATCACGGCGGCGACGACCAGGCCGTGTACGCGGTCGCGCGCGAGGACCTCGACGCCTGGGAGCGTGAGCTGGGGCGCCCGCTGCGCAACGGCGTGTTCGGCGAGAACCTCACGACGTCCGGGCTCGACGTCTCCGGGGCGCTGATCGGGGAGCGCTGGCGGGTGGGGCCCGATCTGCTGCTCGAGGTCACGAGCGGTCGTATCCCGTGCCAGACCTTCCAGGGCCATCTGGGTGAGCGGCAGTGGGTGAGGCGGTTCACCGCGCAGGCCGCGCCGGGGGCGTATCTGCGGGTGATCGAGCCGGGCGAGATCCGCGCGGGCGACGCGATCGAGATCGTCCGCCGGCCCGACCACGAGGTGACGGTGGCGTTCCAGTTCCGGGCGGTCACGACGGAGCGGGCGCTGCTGCCCCGGATCCTGGCCGCCGCCGAGTGGCTGCACCCGGAGGCGGTGGAGACCGCGAGAAAGTACGTGGCCAAGTACGGCTCCTGACGCGACACCAAGGCCCGGGCCCTGGACCGGAGTTGCCGTCATGGTCCGCCCGAACGGCGGCCAGCGGAGCGGAACCAGCCCCTCCGGGTCACTAACCTTGCGCCATGACAACGGCATTGATCACGGGATCGACCGCGGGCATCGGCGCCGCGTTCGCGCGTCGGCTGGCCGCCGACGGGCATGACCTCGTCCTGGTGGCCCGGGACACCAAGCGGCTGCGCGAGCAGGCCACGGAACTGCACGACCGGCACGGCGTCGAGGCGGAGGTGCTGACGGCCGACCTCGCCGAGGACTCCGGTATCGAGGCGGTCGCCGCCCGCCTCGGCGACCGCCGCAACCCGGTCGACCTGCTGATCAACAACGCGGGGTTCGGCAACAAGGGCCGCTACCTGGACGTGTCCATGGCCGACGAGCTGCGGATGCTGAAGGTGCACTGCGAGGCGGTGCTGCGGCTGACCTCGGCGGCGGCGGAGGCGATGCGTGAGCGGGGCCGGGGCGGTGTCGTGAACGTCGCCTCGGTGGCTGCGTTCGTGCCGCGCGGGACGTACGGCGCGTCCAAGGCGTGGGTCGTGCAGTTCACCCAGGGGGCCGCGCGGGATCTGGCCGGGAGCGGGGTGCGGCTGATGGCGCTGTGCCCGGGGTTCGTCCGGACCGAGTTCCATGAGCGCGCGGGCATGGGCACGGACAACATCCCCGGGTGGATGTGGCTGGACGCCGACAAGGTGGCGGCCACCGCGCTGGAGGACCTGGCGCGTGGGCGGTCCCTCTCGATCCCCGACCCCCGCTACAAGGTGCTGCTGGGTGCGGCGAAGCTGGTGCCGCGGGGCGTGCTCGGCACCCTCTCGTCGCGGACGGGCCGCAAGTACGGTCCGCAGTAGAGGGCGGTCCGGACGCGGAGGACAATGAGGGTGTCCAGCCGCACCCAGGGGGGCCGGGAGGCGCCGGCGTCATGACCTTCGTACAGCTCATCGACTGCAGGACGGACCGGTTCGACGAGATGAACCGGCTGATGGACAAGTGGGTCGAGCAGACCAAGGGGAAGCGGACGGCCACACACGACGTCATCGGCCGGGACCGCTCAGACGCCGCGCACTTCGTGGAGATCGTGGAGTTCCCGTCGTACGACGAGGCGATGCGCAACTCGCACCTCCCGGAGACCGGCCGGATCTACGAGGAGATGGTGGCGCTGTGCGACGGGCCGCCGGTCTTCACCGATCTGGACGTGGTGCGCGACGAGCAGCTGAACGTCCTGGTGGCGCGGGCCTTCTTCACGGCGATGGGCCGCACACCCCCGGACCGGATCGTCGATCAGCTGACGGACGACTACGTGGACCACGACCCGTCCTACCCGCGCCCCGTCCAGGGCCGCGACGGGATCCGCGCGGTGCTGGAGGGCTGGTACGGCGCCTTCGACTTCTCGTTCCGCGTCGACGACCAGATGGCGGAGGACGACCGGGTGTGCAGCCGCTGGACCTGGACCGCCCACCACAAGGGCGAGTTCCTGGGCATCCCGGCGACCGGCCAGGACGTGAGCATGCAGGGCATGACCTGGCAGCGCTTCCGCGGGGGCCGCATCTGCGAGAGCCACTGGATGTACGACCGCGCGGGTCTGATGGAACAACTGGGGGTACTCGGCGACTGACCGCGAAGGGGAAGGCCCCGCCACCGTCCTGAGAGACGGCGGCGGGGCCTTTGTCGACCCGGCGTCGTCCTAGTGGGCGTGTCCGTGGCCGTGGCCTGCGGCGGCCGGCTCTTCCTCTTCCTTCTTCTCGACGACCAGGGTCTCGGTCGTGAGGAGGAGGGAGGCGATGGAGGCGGCGTTCTCCAGGGCGGAGCGGGTGACCTTGACCGGGTCGATGACGCCGGCCTTGACCAGGTCGCCGTACTCGCCGGTGGCGGCGTTGAAGCCCTGGCCCTTGTCGAGCTCGGCGACCTTCGAGGTGATGACGTAGCCCTCGAGGCCGGCGTTCTCGGCGATCCAGCGCAGCGGCTCGACGGCGGCGCGGCGGACGACGGCGACACCGGTGGCCTCGTCGCCGGTCTTGCCGAGGTTGCCCTCGAGGACCTTCACGGCGTGGACGAGCGCGGAGCCACCACCGGAGACGATGCCCTCCTCGACCGCGGCGCGGGTCGCGGAGATGGCGTCCTCCAGACGGTGCTTCTTCTCCTTCAGCTCCACCTCGGTGGCGGCGCCGACCTTGATCACGCACACGCCGCCGGCCAGCTTCGCGAGGCGCTCCTGGAGCTTCTCGCGGTCCCAGTCGGAGTCGGTGTTCTCGATCTCGGACTTGATCTGGGCGACGCGGCCCTGGACGTCCTCGGACTTGCCGGCGCCGTCGACGATCGTGGTGTCGTCCTTGGTGACGGTGACGCGGCGGGCGGAGCCCAGCACGTCGATGCCGACCTGGTCGAGCTTGAGGCCGACCTCCTCGGAGATGACGGTGGCGCCGGTGAGGGTCGCCATGTCCTGCAGCATCGCCTTGCGGCGGTCACCGAAGCCGGGGGCCTTGACCGCGACCGCGTTGAAGGTGCCGCGGATCTTGTTCACGACCAGGGTCGACAGGGCCTCGCCCTCGACGTCCTCGGCGATGATCAGCAGCGGCTTGGAGGAGTTGGTCTGGATGACCTTCTCCAGCAGCGGCAGCAGGTCGGCGATGGAGGAGATCTTGCCCTGGTTGATGAGGATGTACGGGTCCTCCAGGACGGCCTCCATGCGCTCCTGGTCCGTCACGAAGTACGGCGACAGGTAGCCCTTGTCGAAGGCCATGCCCTCGGTGAAGTCCAGCTCCAGACCGAAGGTGTTGGACTCCTCGACGGTGATGACACCGTCCTTGCCGACCTTGTCCATCGCCTCGGCGATGAGCTCGCCGACCTGCTGGTCCTGGGCGGACAGACCGGCGACGGCGGCGATGTCGGACTTCTCGTCGATCGGGCGCGCGGTCGCGAGGAGCTCCTCGGAGACGGCCGCGACGGCCGCGTCGATGCCCTTCTTCAGGGCGGCCGGGGAGGCGCCGGCGGCGACGTTCTTCAGGCCCTCACGCACGAGCGCCTGGGCGAGCACGGTGGCGGTGGTGGTGCCGTCACCCGCGATGTCGTTGGTCTTGGTCGCCACCTCCTTCACCAGCTGGGCACCGAGGTTCTCGTACGGGTCCTCGACCTCGACCTCACGGGCGATGGTCACGCCGTCGTTGGTGATGGTGGGGGCGCCGAACTTCTTGTCGATGACGACGTTGCGGCCCTTGGGGCCGATCGTCACCTTGACCGTGTCGGCAAGCTTGTTGACGCCGCGCTCGAGGGCGCGACGGGCGTCCTCGTCGAACTTCAGGATCTTCGCCATGACAGCGGGAGCCCTCTCGGATTGTGGGTTCTAAAAAAAGACACTGCGCCCCGGGCGCCCGGTTCTTATGTGGTCGCGGGGGCCAGGGGCGCAGCTGAAAGCAAGAGCTTCGAGGCGTCTTACTTCTCGATGACCGCGAGCACGTCGCGGGACGAGAGGACGAGGTACTCCTCGCCGTTGTACTTCACCTCGGTGCCGCCGTACTTGCTGTACAGCACGATGTCGCCGACCTTCACGTCGAGCGGAAGACGCTCGCCGTTCTCGAAGCGGCCCGGACCGACGGCGAGGATGACGCCCTCCTGGGGCTTCTCCTTCGCGGTGTCCGGGATGACCAGGCCAGAGGCGGTGGTCTGCTCGGCGTCGAGCGGCTGGACCACGATGCGGTCCTCAAGCGGCTTGATGGCAACCTTGGAGCTGGTGGTCGTCACGATCCGACCTCCCCCTTCGGAGATCTCACGGGGTTAACTGTCTGAGGTGGCGACCAGGTCGATCCGTCGTCGCGGGTGCCGGACCTGCCCGTCGCGTTGTTGGCACTCTCCAGTGGGGAGTGCCAGAGCCGAGACTATGACCGCGATTAGCACTCGGTCAAGCGGAGTGCCAATTCGCTCGTGGCGCGGCGCGCCGCCCGCGCCACCGGGAAGAGCCCGGCGAGCGTCTACACGTAGTCCTCGAGGCGTCCGACGGTCAGTCCGCGCTTCTGGATCTCCCGCAGCAACCGGGTGGTGCGCTCGCGCAGCGACAGCCCGGCCGGCTCCCCGGACGGCACGGAGACGATGTCACCGGGGCGCAGCCGCGCGGGCCCCTTCGCGTACGTCAGTCCGCCGTCGCCCTCCATCGCCGCCCGCCACAGCACGACGGCGGTGACCCCGCAGTCGGCGGCGGCGCGCAGCGTGGTGGCGTCGTGGACGCCGTAGGGCGGCCGGAAGAGCCGGGGGCGGATGCCGAAGCGGGCGCGCAGCTTGTGCTGCTGGCCGCAGATCTCGGCGCGCTGACCGGCGTACGGCAGCCCGCGCAGGGCGGCGTGGTCGAGGGTGTGGTTCTGGATGGACGCGCCGACCGAGCGCAGCCGCGCGAAGTGGCCGTAGCCGGGGCCGACCACGCTGTCGGTGAGGAACATGCTGACGGGCAGCCGCAGTTCGCGGACCATGTCGACGAACCGGGGGTCCTTCTCGGCGCCGTCGTCGTAGGTGAGGAAGACGACCCGGTCTCGGGTGGGGACGCGGTGCACGACGGGCGGCGGGCCGCCGGGGCGGTGCGGCAGCCGCCGGGCGGGCGGCGGGGGCGGCACGGGCAGCGGGTCGCTCAGGCCCCAGCGGCGATACGGCTGCGCGGTGTGGGTCGCGTTCTTCGCCGAGCGCGTCGCCTCCTGGCCGGACCCCGCCCGGGAGGCGGCGGGGGCGGTCTCCCCCGCGCATCCGGCGAGCAGGGCGGACGCCAGGGCCACGGCGGCGAGCGCGCGTGCCCCCGGCGGCGTCCTCACAGGTAGTCCTCCAGCCGGGCCACCGCGAACCCCTCGGCCGTGACCTTGTCCAGGAACCTGCGGATCATGTCGGGCATTGTGCCCTTCCACTCGCCCCGGCCCCGGAAGTGACTGAGCACGATGTCACCCGGACGGATCTTCCGGTCCCACTCCCGGTACTCCCAGTGGTCGACGAAGACCTCCTCGTTCCACAGCGGGACGTACCGCACGCCGCAGGACCTGGCGGCGCGCAGGGTGTCGCGGTCGTAGTTGCCGAAGGGCGGCCGGAACAGCGCGGGGCGCACGCCGTAGCGCTCCTCCATGACGTCCTGCATGCCGCAGATCTCGTACTGCTGGCGGCGGTAGGACAGGGCGGGCAGATAGCGGTGGTGCAGGGTGTGGTTGTGCAGGCCGGTGCCCGTGCGCCGCATCCGCTCGAAGTAGCCGTAGTCGTCCTTGATCACGTAGTCGCTGAGGAAGGCGGTGTACGGCACCTTCAGGTCGCTCATCATGCGCAGGAACGCCGGGTCCTTCTCGGCGCCGTCGTCGATGGTCAGGAAAACGATCTTCCGGGTCGTGGGCACGGTCGTGAAGACCGGCAGGAGGCCGAGTTCCTCGTGGCCGTCGACCTCGAAGCCCTTGCGGGTGGTGATCTCCGGCTTGGACCTGGGCGGTGGCGGGGGCACGAGCGGGACGCGGGCGAGCCGCCAGCGCCGGGCGGCGGCGACCCGGGCGGCATGGGCCTGCTGCGCCGACTGCGGCCGCCGGCCGTCGGGGGCGCGAGTGCCGTCCGGGGTGCGCGTGCTGTCCGGCGGGCGCGTGCCGTCCGGGGGGCGTGTGCCCTGCGGGGAGCGGCTGCCGTCCGGTGTGCGCGTGCCCTGCGGAGGCGACGCGGGAGCGTCGGCCGACCGGCTCGGGACGGGACCCGCGGCCGGGGAACCGCCGCCCGGCTGCCCGGCGATACCGCCCTGCGCACACCCCGAGGCGATGGCCGCGACGGCGAGCACGGCGACGACGCCCCGGAGCCGCGCTCCCTGGAGCCGCGCCCCCCGGAGCCGAAGCCGTCCCTTTTTGTCATTTTGTACTACAAGTCGCATGGAGCCGGATCCTGACAGGCACCCGCACCCGGACCGGGACGACAGCGCCGCCGTGGAGCGGACCATCCACCGACTGGCCGACAATGACCCGGTGAACGACCACCTCGACGCCTTCACCGCCCTGCTCGCCCCCGAGGGCCGCGCCCTCCTCGACGCCGTGCGCGACACCGACCCCGCCGACGAACTCGCCGTCGCCACCAGGCTGCGCCGCGAGCACCCGGCCGAGCTGGTCTCCGCGGCCCTCGGACAGGCGCGGCTGCGGCAGCGCGCGGCGGCGAAGTTCGGCACCGAGGACGCGGGACGGATGTACTTCACGCCGAACGGCGTCGAGCAGTCGACGCGGGCGAGCGTGGCGGCGTACCGGGCGGCCCGGATGCGGGAGCTGGGCATCGGCTCGGTCGCCGACCTGTGCTGCGGCATCGGCGGCGACGCGATCGCGCTCGCGCGCGCCGGCATCCGGGTGCTGGCGGTCGACCGGGACCCGCTGACGGTGGCGGCGGCCCGGGCCAACATGGCGGCGCTCGGGCTCGCCGACCTCGTCGAGGTGCGCGAGGCGGATGTCACCGAGGTCGGCACCGCCGGGTTCGACGCCGTGTTCGTCGACCCGGCCCGGCGCGGCGGACGCGGCCGCATCTTCGACCCGGAGGCGTACTCGCCGCCCCTGTCCTGGGCCGTGGAGACGGCGCGGACCACGCCCCACGCCGCACTGAAGGTGGCGCCGGGCATCCCGCACGAGGCGGTCCCCGGCGACGCCGAGGCCGAGTGGATCTCGGACGGCGGGGATGTGAAGGAGGCGGTGCTGTGGTTCGGGACGGCCCCCGGCGCGATCCGGGCCACCCTGCTGCCGGGCCCGCGCTCCCTGCTCTCCCGCGGCCTGCCCGACCCCGGGGTGCGTCCCGTCGGCCGCTATCTGTACGAGCCGGACGGCGCCGTCATCCGGGCCCATCTGGTCGCCGAGGTCGCCGAGTCGCTGGACGGCGGGCTGGTCGACGCGACGATCGCCTACGTCACGGCGGACACGCTGCGCCCCACGCCGTACGCGACCGCGTACGAGATCACCGACCAGCTGCCGTTCAACGTGAAGAAGCTCAAGGCGCTGCTGCGGGAGCGCGCGGTGGGCACGCTGACCGTGAAGAAGCGCGGGTCGGCGGTCGAGCCGGAGGAACTGCGCCGCAAGGTCAAACCGCAGGGCCCGAACGCCGCCACGGTCTTCCTGACCCGGGTCGCGGGCGCCCCGACGATGCTCGTGGGGCATCCTGCCTAGGTCGTGTCCGCGGCCCGCCTCAGCAGCAGTTCCCGCTCCTGTTCGTTGCGCGTCAGCGCCGCCGCGCGCTCGAACTCCGCCCGCGCCTGCGCCGTACGGCCGAGGCGCAGCAGCAGATCGCCGCGCACGCTCGGCAGCAAGTGGTAGTCGCGCAGCGCGGGTTCGTCCGCGAGGGAGTCGACGATCTCCAGGGCGGGTCCGGGGCCCTCGGCCATCGACACGGCGACCGCACGGTTCAGCTCCACCACCGGCGACGGCGACCGGGCGGCGAGCAGTCGGTAGAGGGTGCTGATGGTCCGCCAGTCGGTCTCCTCGTAGGTGTACGCGTGCGCGTGGCAGGCGGCGATGGCGGCCTGGAGTGCGTACGGCCCGGGGGCGCCCGTGGCGGTCGCGCTCGCCAGGTCCAGGGCGGCGACGCCCCGGGCGACGAGCATGCGGTTCCAGCGGCGCCGGTCCTGGTCGCGCAGCAGGACGGGCGTGCCGTCGGGGGCGGTGCGGGCGGCCGTGCGGGACGCCTGGAACTCCAGCAGCGAGGCGAGCCCGTGCACCTCGGGCTCCTTCGGCATCAGGGCGGCCAGCTGGCGGGCCAGTCGCAGCGCGTCCTCGCACAGCGCGGGGCGCAGCCAGTCGTCGCCCGCGCTGGCGGCGTACCCCTCGTTGAAGATCAGGTAGATGACGTCGAGGACCGAGCCGAGCCGGGCCTCGCGGTCGGGGCCGTACGGCACCTCGAAGGGCACGTTGCGGCGGGCCAGGGTGCGCTTGGCGCGGACCACGCGCTGGGCGACCGTGGCCTCGGGGACGAGGTGGGCGCGGGCGATC
The DNA here is from genome assembly GCF_018070255.1 of Streptomyces sp. RK62. Taxonomy (NCBI): domain Bacteria; kingdom Bacillati; phylum Actinomycetota; class Actinomycetes; order Kitasatosporales; family Streptomycetaceae; genus Streptomyces; species Streptomyces sp. RK62. The sequence continues at coordinate 194,739 of NZ_JAGPYD010000004.1, forward strand.
TCGGCCGTGGTCAGGCCGCCGACCAGCCGCAGGGTGAGGGCGGTGCGGGCCTCCGGCGAGAGCACGGGGTGGCAGGTGGTGAAGACGAGCCGCAGGAGGTCGTCGTCGATGGCGTCGGGGTCGGCGGGCTCCGGCGGCGGTGGTACGTCCTCCAGGTCCCGGCCGATCTCCCGGAGCTTGCGGGCGTAGTTCTCCCGGCGGCGGACCAGGTCGACGGCGCGGTGCCGGGCGGCGGCCGTGAGCCAGGCGCCCGGCCGGTCGGGCACACCGTCGCGCGGCCACTGCTCCAGCGCGGCGACGAGGGCGTCCTGGGCCAGCTCCTCGGCGATGCCGACGTCCCGGACGATCCGGGTGACGGCGGCGACGACCCGGGCGAACTCCAGCCGGAAAACGGTCTCGATGGCGGACCGGGGATCGGCGGCGGCCAGAGTGCCGGACGCCGACCGAGGGTCGGAGCCGGACGGGTCGCCGGGGCCCGGCCCGGGGGCGATGGTGCGCGGTGTCTCCACAACCCACCATCGAACACCCTGCCGGTCCGGGCGCCCAGCGGACGGGCTCACCCCTCGGCGATCTCCCGCACCTCGCAGGTGACGGTCCAGAACTCCTCGTGGACCTTCAGGAACCGGGTGGTCCACTCGATGGCCTCGGCCTTGTCCTTGCACTGCATGAGCGCGTACCCGCCGACGACCTCCTTGGCCTCGGTGAACGGCCCGTCGGTGACGGAGATCCGGCCGCCCTCCCAGTGCACCCTGGTCCCCTGCGCGGACGGCAGCAGCCCGGCGGTGTCGAGCATGACGCCCGCCTTGGTGACCTCCTCGATCAGCTCCCCCATGCGCCGCATCAGCTCGGGGCTCGGGCCCTCGGCGGGGGCGGACGCCTCGTCGATCTTCACGAGCGACAGGTATCGGGGCATGGTGACTCCTCGTGCTGCGGTGGCCGGGCCCTTCCCGGCCTCTCACCCCTGCGTCGAACGGCGGGCCGCCGGATCGACACGTCCTCCGGGATTTCCCGAGAAATCTTTTCTCAGCGCAGCGACTTCCACAGCTCGCCCGCCTCCGGCTCGTCCGCCACCACGCGGTTGTGGTTGGACGGCGCGGGCACCACCGGCATGGTCACGGTCCTGACCGTGTCGGACGTCAGCCCGCGCAGGCTCTGCCCCAGGCCGGTCAGCTCGCCGAGCGAGTCGAGGCCCGTGTCCGTGGTCAGGGCGCCGGTCACCGCGTCGGCGACCCGGTAGAGCTTCGCGGGGTCGGTGAGCAGGTCGGTGGCGGAGATCTGGTCGAGCAGGGCCTTCACCAGCTTCTGCTGGAGCTCGATACGGCCCAGGTCGCTGCCGTTGCCGATGCCGTGCCGGGTGCGGGCCAGGGCCAGCGCCTGCTTGCCGTCCAGGTGGTGTGTGCCGGCCGCGAGGTCCAGATGGCTGTCCTCGTCGTGGATGTCCTCGTCCGTGGTGACCGTGACCCCGCCGAGGGCATCCACCAGCTTCGCGAAGCCGGAGAAGTCGAGTTCGACGTAGTGGTCCATCCGCACCCCGGTCAGCGACTCGACCGTCTTGACCGCGCACACCGGACCGCCCAGCGCGTAGGCGCTGTTGAACATGGCCTGGTACGCCGGCCGGGTCGAACCGCCCGACGACAGCGGGCAGGAGGGCCGGTCGACCAGGGTGTCGCGCGGGATGCTCACGACCGTGGCCGCGGTGCGCCCGGCGTCGATGTGGAACACCATCGCGGTGTCCGAGCGGGCGCCCCCGCTGTCGCCCCCGCCGAGCTTCTTGTTGTCGGCGCCGCTGCGCGAGTCCGAGCCGAGGACCAGGATGTTCAGCGCCTCCGTCGGCAGCGGTGACGCCGACGGCGTCGGGGTCGTCATCGCCCGGGGCGGGCGGTCGTCGCCCAGCGCCTGGTCGATGTCGACGCCCGTGATGTTGTCGTCGAGATGCCGGTAGGCCCAGGCCGCCACCCCGACCGCCAGAGCCAGTAACGCCGCGAGGCCGATCCCCGCCCGTCGCCACACGGACGCCCGCCGGCCCCCGCGTCCCCCGTCGTCGTCCCCACCCGTTCCCCGCCCACGTCCCCTCATGGGAGGAACGTACGTCCGAATTATTACGGCCAGGGAGCCCGGTGCCGCTTTTCTCGCGAAATTCTCAGACTTCTCTCAGGAAGGGGCCGAATGTTTCGGTCCCCGGCGGGCTTCAGAGCTCCGGCGGCGGGGCCGTGCTGCTTCGGACGACCAGGCTGGTCGCCAGGTCGATCCTGGTCGCGGACGGGGCGGTCTGCTCCCGGGCGAGGTCGAGGACCAGCTTCGCCGCCGCCTCCGCCATCTCCGTCAGCGGCTGCCGTACGGTCGTCAGCGGCGGCCCGACCCACCGGGCGACCGGCAGATCGTCGAACCCGACCACGCTCAGGTCCTCCGGCACCCGCAGCCCCAGCTCTCGCGCGGCCTCGTACAGGCCGAGCGCCTGCAGGTCGTTGCCCGCGAAGACCGCGGTGGGCCGGTCCGGGCGGCGCAGCAGGTCCAGGCCCTGCCGGTAGCCGGTCTCGTGGTGGAAGTCGCCGGTGCGCACCATGCTCTGATCGACCGTCATCCCGGCGGTCTCCAGGGCCGCGCGGTAGCCGTCGAGGCGGGCGCGGCTGCACATCATCCGGGACGGCCCGGTGATCGCGCCGATCCGCCGGTGCCCCAGCTCGATCAGATGCCGGGTGGCGGCGAGGCCGCCCTGCCAGTTGGTGGCGCCGATGGACGGCACGTCGGCGCCGGGGTCGCCCGCCGGGTCCATCACCACGAACGGGATGGAACGGCTGGTCAGCAGGGCGCGCTGGGACTCGTCGAGGTCGGACAGCACGAGGATCACACCGTGCGGGCGGCGGGCGGCGACCTGGTCGGCCCAGGTCCGGCCCGGAGTGAGGCGCCCGGCACTCTCGCTGAGCACGACGCTGAGCCCCGCGTCCCTGGCGACGTTCTCGACGCCCCGGATGACCTCCATCGCCCACGCGCTCTCCAGCTCGTGGAAGACCAGGTCGATCAGGGGCGAGCGGCCGGTCTCGGCCCGCCGGCGGCGGTAGCCGTGGGCGCGCAGCAGCTCCTCGACACGGGTGCGGGTGCCCGGGGCGACGTCCGCGCGCCCGTTGAGGACCTTCGAAACAGTCGGCGCCGAGACACCCGCCTCGCGGGCGATCTCGGCGAGCGTGGCCGTCCGCCCGGAGCGGCCGGCCGTCGGCGCCGTCGACGGTGCCGACCGGGTCTCCGGCACGGCCGTCCGGGATTCAGCGGTCTCACGGGCTGTCATGGCGGCGATCGTAACCCCGCCCGGCCCGGTGACGAACCCCTTCCTTCCGAGTCTTCGCATCGGAACATTCGCCAGCCATCACGAAAGCTTCGACATCCGGGCGGTTTCCCGGACCGGTCCCCTCATCCGTCGGACCGGCCGGAACCCTCCGTGCCGAGCGATTCGAACCGCCACCGGTGCACCGCCCGGACCACCAGACCGGCGTCCGGTTCGGGGAGTTCCGGCACGTCGGCGTCGGCGTCCGCGTCCCACCACGTGACGACGAGGACCCGGTCCTGGGGCGCCCGGAAGGTCTCCCGGCGCAGCGGCGGCCGGGGCAGCTCCTGCGCCCGCGCCCAGGCGAGCAGTTCCTCGCCCCGGCCGGGGACCGCCCGCGCCTCCCACATCAGGGCGACGGTCACGAGTACAGGTTCTCCTTGCTCACCTCGTGCACATGGTCGTGCCCGGTGCCCGGCACATGCGGGTCCGTCACCGGCAGCGAGGAGTCCGCGGACAGGTCCCAGTCGGAGGCCGCCCGGTTGCGCGCGACCATCTCGGCGCCGAGCGCGGCGACCATCGCGCCGTTGTCCGTGCACAGCTTGGGCCGGGGCACCCGCAGCCGGATGCCGGCCGCCTCGCAGCGTTCCTGGGCCAGCGCCCGCAGCCGGGAGTTGGCGGCCACGCCGCCGCCGATCATCAGATGGTCGACGCCCTCGTCCTTGCAGGCCCGTACGGCCTTGCGGGTCAGCACGTCGACGACCGCCTCCTGGAAGGAGGCCGCGACGTCCCGCACCGGCACCTCCTCGCCGGCGGCCCGCTTCGCCTCGATCCAGCGGGCGACCGCGGTCTTCAGACCGGAGAAGGAGAAGTCGTACGCCGGGTCGCGCGGCCCGGTCAGACCGCGCGGGAACGCGATCGCCTCCGGGTCGCCCTCGCGGGCGTAGCGGTCGATGACCGGGCCGCCGGGGAAGCCGAGGTTCAGCACCCGGGCGATCTTGTCGAACGCCTCGCCGGCCGCGTCGTCGATGGTGGCGCCCATCGGGCGGACGTCGGAAGTGATGTCGGAGGACAGCAGCAGCGAGCTGTGCCCGCCGGACACCAGCAGGGCCATCGTCGGCTCGGGCAGCGGCCCGTGCTCCAGTTGGTCCACACAGATGTGCGAGGCGAGGTGGTTGACGCCGTACAGCGGCTTGCCCAGCGCGTAGGCGTACGCCTTGGCCGCCGACACGCCGACCAGCAGCGCGCCCGCGAGGCCGGGACCGGCCGTGACCGCCACGCCGTCGAGGTCACGGGCGCTGACGCCCGCCTCCTTCAGCGCCCGGTCGATCGTCGGGACCATGGCCTCCAGGTGTGCCCGGGAGGCGACCTCGGGCACGACACCGCCGAAGCGGGCGTGCTCGTCGACGCTGGAGGCGACGGCGTCGGCGAGCAGGGTGGTGCCGCGGACGATGCCGACGCCGGTCTCGTCGCACGAGGTCTCGATGCCCAGAACGAGGGGTTCGTCCCGCGAGTCAGCCATTGATCTCAGTTCCTTGTACGGAGTCGTCACCCGCGGCGCTGCCGCTGTCGGGCGCTGTGGTCAGTCGCATCACCAGGGCGTCGACGTTCCCCGGCTGGTAGTAGCCGCGCCGGAAACCGATCGCCTCGAAGCCGAAGCGCTCGTAGAGCCGCTGGGCGCGGACGTTGTCCACCCGGCACTCCAGCATCACCTCGGCGCACTCGAACTCGGTGGCGGCGCGGAGCAGTTCGGCGAGCAGCCGCCCGCCCAGGCCGGTCCCCCAGTGGTCGCGGGCGACGGCGATGGTCTGGACGTCGGCCAGATCGCCGGCGGAGGCCAGCCCGGCGTAGCCGACCAGGCGCCCGTCCTGCTCGGCGACGACATAGCGGCGGGTTGCCGCGGCTCCGCGGGAGTGGGCCAGTTCGGACCAGAACATGCCCCGGGACCAGGCGTCCTCGGGGAACAGCTCCTTCTCCAGCTCCAGCACGGAGTCGATGTCCCACCAGCGCATCTCGCGCAGCGTGGGGCCCTCGGCGCCGCCGGGGATGGTCGCGGGTCCGGTCACTTGGGGGTGACCACCTTGTAGTTCTTGGGGACCTGGGCGTCGGGGCGGCGCAGGTACAGCGGCCGGGGCGCGGGCAGTTCCTCGCCGGCGGCCAGCCGCTCGGCGGCCAGGGCGGCCAGGGCGGCGGCCGACACATGCTCGGGCTCGTGGGCCTGCGGGAACGTGTCGGGGTAGAGCAGCGCGCCGGCGCCGACCGCCGGGAGCCCGGCGACCTCGGCGGCGATGTCGGCGGGCCGGTCGACGGCCGGTTCGATCAGGCGGGTGCGCGAGTCGGCGTACCGCGCCCAGTAGACCTCCTTGCGCCGGGCGTCCGTCGCCACGACGAAGGGGCCCTTCTCGATGTGGGCGGCGTAGGCGAGGCCGTCCAGCGTGCACACGCCGTGCACGGGGACGCCGAGGACGAGCCCGAAGGTGTCGGCGGTCATCAGGCCGACCCGCAGCCCGGTGTAGGGGCCGGGGCCGATGCCCACGACGACGCCGGTGACGGCGTCCAGCCGCACACCGGCCTCGGCGAGGACCCGGTCGACGGCCGGCAGCAGCAGCTCTCCGTGCCGGCGCGCGTCCACCTGGCTCGAGGAGGCGATGACGTCCGTGCCGTCGTGCAGCGCGACGGTGACGGCGGGGGTGGCGGTATCCAGAGCGAGCAAGAGCACGCAAACAGCCTACGGCGCCCGGGGCCGTAGGAAGTGCCGCCCCGGTCGGTCCGCCGGTGACTGCTACGGTCGGCGTGATCACGTGGCGCGAGCGAACGCTGAGGTGGTGACGGTGGCGGGCAGCAGTTCCGGATTCGTCGTGGGCCTGACCGCGGCCGCCCTCGCCGCGGTCGGGTTCCTCACCTTCAAGGCCGCCGCGAACGTCCCGCCTGACCTGGGCGAGCGCACCGGCGGCGCGCTCGGCGTGAGCACCTCCAAGGCCCCCCGGGACAACGACGATCCGGAGGCGCTGCCCGCCGGCTCCGGCATCGGTGAGCGGGTCGTGTACTCGCTGGACGACGACCGGGTGTGGCTGGTCGGGAACGGCGACAAGGTCAAGCGGACGTTCCGGGTGTCCCCCGGATCGGTCGACCCGGCGCCGGGCGCCTACACGGTCGGGTCCCGCTCCAGCTCGATCACCGGGACCGACGGCATGCCGGTGGAGCACGTGGTGCGGTTCGCGACGGTGGACGGCGTGACCGTCGGGTTCAGCGCGGCCGTCCCGGGCGGCACCCCGCAGCCGGACCCGGTCGCGCGGACGGGCGGCATCCGCGAGTCGCGCGCGGACGGCACGGCCATGTGGCAGTTCGCCACGATCGGCCGCGCGGTCGTCGTGATCCCCTGATCCGGCGGGTCAGGCGGCCTCGGGGCGCGGCTCGGCGATCGGGCGGGACTCGGGCGCGGGCGGCGGTGTGGAGACGAGCCGCGCGGCGGCGTTGGCCGCCAGCAGATCGCGTACGGACAGGGAGACGCCGTCGGCCGGTGGGTACGGCCGCGGCCGGGCCTCGCCGTGGGGCGTGTTCTCCGGTGCCGGCATGGACGCCTCCTGAGGTCGGGGGCGGGCGCGGTTAGGCAGACCTAACCACCCACTGGAGTCCATGTGACCACGCCCACGACCGTGAACGCAATGTTTTCCCGACACGTTGTCGGAACGGCCTCGGCCGGGGGCGCTTCAGGCGGCCGGCACAGGCCGACGGCTGGACGGCCGGCCCCGCCCCGGACGCATCAGGCCGCCAGCACGCTCAGATCGACCGTTCCCCAGCGCTCCCCCAGCCCGGTCACCGTCACGTGGCGCACCTCGTCGGTGGTGTCGCCGACGGCCCGGTGGATGACGACCTGGAGGCGCTCCTCGGTCAGCTCCTCGACCTTGCCCTCGCCCCACTCCACGACGACGACCGACTCGGGCAGCGAGACGTCCAGGTCGAGGTCCTCCATCTCGTCGAGGCCGCCGGAGAGCCGGTAGGCGTCGACGTGGACGAGCGGCGGGCCGTCGCCGAGCGACGGGTGTACGCGGGCGATCACGAAGGTCGGCGATGTCACCGCGCCCCGGACCCCGAGGCCCTCGCCGAGCCCCCGGGTCAGCGTGGTCTTGCCCGCGCCGAGCTCCCCGCTGAGCATCAGGAGGTCGCCGGCGCGCAGCAGCTTGGCGAGCCTGCGGCCGAGCTCGCGCATCTGCTCGGGGGAGGTGACGGTCAGCTGAAGATCACCCGCGTCGTGCGGTGCTGCTGGTGCTTCCATAGCCACTAACCGTAGCCCCTGCGGGCACCGCGCCCGCGCGCGTCAGCAGGTCCGCGAGGCGGTCCGTGACGACCTCCGGGTGCTCCAGCATGACGAGGTGCCCGGCGTCCGGCACCAGGACCAGTTCGGCCTCCGGCAGCAGGTCGGCGATGGCCTCGCTGTGTTCGCTGGGCGTGACCAGGTCGCCCACGCCGGCGAGCACGAGCACCGGCATGTCGGTGAACAGGGCGAGCGCCTCGGTCTTGTCGTGGTCGGCGAAGGCCGGGTAGAACTCGGCGACCACGTCGATCGGGGTCCCCTCGATCATCCGCTCGGCGAAGCGGGCGATCGCCGGGTCCACGTCCCGCGACGAGAACGAGTACCGCTTGATGATCCCCGCGAACAGGTCGGCGGTGGCCCGGCGCCCCTTCTCCACCAGCTCCGCGCGCTGCCCCAGCGCCTTGAGGACGCCCGGCAGCACCCGCCGCACGGCGTTCACCCCCGCGACGGGCAACCCGAAGTTGACCTCGCCGAGCCGGCCGGACGACGTACCGACCAGGGCGGTGGCGACGACCCGCTCACGGATCAGCTCCGGGTACTGGTCGGCGAGCGCCATCACGGTCATCCCGCCCATGGAGTGCCCGACCAGCACGAGCGGTCCCTCGGGCGCCGCCGCGTCGATGACGGCTTTCAGGTCCCGGCCCAGCTGCTCGATGTCGACGTGCCGCCCCTCCTGGGTCTGGGCGACCCCGCGCGCCGACCGCCCGTGGCTGCGCTGGTCCCAGTGCACGGTGCGTACGACTCCCCGCAGCGCCGCCCGCTGGAAGTGCCAGGAGTCCTGGCTGAGGCAGTAGCCGTGGCTGAAGACGACGGTGACGGGGGCGGGCGCCTTGCGCCCGAACAGCCGGCGCCTGCGGGGGCTGAGCGCGGGCGCGGACTCCGGGTCGACGTCGTCGACCTCGTAGTACAGCTCGGTGCCGTCGTCGGCGTAGGCCTTGCCGGGGGTACCGCGCAGCGAGCCGTACGGGCCCGCCGAGTCGAGGGCGAGGCGCGCCTTCTGCCGCATGCCGCGGCCCACGGTCATCCGCTCTATGGCGACACCGGCGGCCGCGCCGGCCGCGATCACGCCTATCGCCGCGCCGGCGAGACCGGTCGCCCTGCGCCAGCCCGCGGCCGCCTCCGAGGCGGAGGCGACGGCCGCGACGGCGGCCTCCGCGCTGCTCTCGCTCACGTACCGCTCCTCTTCGCTGGGTCCGGTCTGCCGGTGTGACGACGGTGGTGGACGGTGCCGGTGGTCCGCGTGGGGCCCCCTACGGGTTACCCCTCTCGTTCCTCTTTCACATGAATGTACTCACTGGTAGCAACCGCGTGGCCGCACACACCGCACTCCACCGCACTTCGCGAGGAACCGGTGGCCTCGGCTACCGGGTCCCGTCGACATAGACGCGCGGGACGCGCGATCCGATGCGCGTGACGATCTCGTACCCGATGGTGCCCGCGGCCTGCGCCCAGTCCTCGGCCGTGGGCTCGCCGCCGTCACCGGGGCCGAACAGCACGGCCCGGGCGCCCGCCTCGGGCTCGTCACCACCGAGGTCGACGACGAACTGGTCCATCGCGACCCGCCCGGCGACCGTCCGCCACTTGCCGCCGACCAGGACGGGCCCGGCACCCGAGGCGTGCCGCGGGATGCCGTCGGCGTAGCCGAGCGGGACGAGGCCGAGGGTGGTCTCGCCCGGGGTGACGTAGTGGTGCCCGTAGCTGACGCCGTGGCCGCCCGGCACCTGCTTGACCAGGGCCAGGGACGCCGAGAGCGTCATCACGGGACGCAGGCCCAGGTCGGCGGGGCTGCCGAGCTCGGGGCTCGGCGAGACGCCGTAGAGCGCGATGCCGGTGCGCACCAGGTCGAAGTGGCTCTCGGGAAGCGTGAGCGTGGCCGGGGAGTTCGCGATGTGCCGCACCTCGGGGCGCGCGCCCCGCTCCTCGGCGTACGCGGTCATCTCCCGGAAGCTGTCCAGCTGGGCGGCGATGGAGGGGTGGCCCGGCTCGTCGGCGCAGGCGAAGTGCGACCACAGCCCGGTGATCCGGATCAGCCCGTCGCCCTCGGCGCGCAGCGCCTCCCGGACCAGCTCGGCCCAGTCGTCCCCGGGCTGGCAGCCGCCCCGCCCGAGACCGGTGTCGGCCTTGAGCTGCACCCGCGCGGGCGTCCCCGCCCGCCGGGCCGCCTCGGTGACCTCGCGCAGCGCCCACATCCCGCTCACGGAGACGTCCAGGTCGGCCTCGATCGCCTCCTGCCAGGGTCCGCCGGGCGTCCACAGCCAGCACATCATCCGCACGCCGTGGATGCCGGCGGCGCGCAGCGCGAGCGCCTCCTCGGGGGTCGCCGTGCCCAGCCAGGTCGCCCCGGCCTCCAGCGCCGCGCGGGCGCAGGGCAGCGCCCCGTGGCCGTACGCGTCCGCCTTGACGACGGCCATGAGGGCGGCGCCGGGGGCGCGGCCGCGCAGCGTCCGCACGTTGGCCCGCAGGGCGGCCAGATCGATCTCGGCGCGGGCACGCGCGGGCGCGGTCCGCTGTGGTGCTGTCTCTCTCATCGCGCCCCCAGTGTCTCAGAGGGGTCCGGCGACACCGTCGCGCCGGACCCCCCGGGACCCCGTCAGCCCTCCGTCCGGTGGCCCCACACGTAGACGCGGTCGCCCTTCTTCAGCAGCTTCCACAGGGCGCGGGCGTCGTCCAGGCGCATGTTCACGCAGCCCATGGAGCCGACCTCGGTGAAGATGCTGCCGTAGACGCCGTGGAAGGCCTGGCCGCCGTCGAAGAACTGCGCGTACGGCATGGGGCTGTTGTAGAGCGACGACACGTGGTTCTTGTGCCGCCAGTAGACCCGGTGCCAGCCGGTGCGGGTGCCGTAGCCCTTGCGTCCGCTGCGCACGGACACCGGGCGGAAGACGACCTTGCGGCCCGTCTGCACCCAGGCGATCTGCCGGTCGAGGTCCACGCAGGCGACCCGGTACGCCCGCACGGGGCACTTCCCGGCCGCGTTGGGGTTCTTGCGCGCCGACTCCAGCCGCATGGTGGCCCAGGTGACCGGGCCCGCGAAGCCGATCGCGGGCTTGATCCGGTGCTTCACCTGGAAGCGGCGGATGGCCCGGCAGTCGGCGGCGGACTGCTCGCCGTCCGCCTTCCGCCCCAGCCACCGCTCGACCTCCCGCTGGTGCGGCCCGTCCTCGTCGCTGCACTTCACGCCGCCGAGGGCGTCCATCGGAGTGACGTACTCGACGAGGTCGCGGGTCGCGTCGGGGGCGTCCTTCGGCTCGACGGCGTCCTCCTCGGCGCTGGGCTCGTACACCTTGGGCGGCAGGGCCTGGTCCGCGGTGTCGGCCGGGGCGAGCTGGAGCATGTCGAGGGGGACACCCGGTACGAGTTCGGCGCCCGGCCCGCCGACCGGGGGCTCGGGGTCCGCCGAGGCGCTGCCGACGGGCAGCAGGGAGGCCGCCGCGAGCATCACGGCGATGCTCCGGCAGGCGATACGTCCGCTGATCATGCGCACAGGGAAGCGTGCGCGGCGGGCTCGGTGGGAGGCGCCGCGCGGCGGGGTCACCCGTACGAGGACCCATAGGGTGCTCGCCATGAGCATCATCGGGGTCGGCATCGACGTGGCCGAGATCGACAGGTTCGACGCGGCGCTGCGCCGCACGCCCGGGCTGGCCGAACGGCTGTTCCTGGAGAGCGAGTTGCTGCTGCCCGGCGGTGAACGCCGGGGCGTCGCCTCGCTCGCCGCGCGCTTCGCCGCCAAGGAGGCCCTCGCGAAGGCGCTCGGCGCCCCGGCGGGCCTGCTGTGGACCGACGCCGAGGTCTACGTCGAGGACAGCGGCCGGCCGCGGCTGCGGGTGCGCGGCACGGTGGCGGCCCGCGCCGCCGAACTCGGCGTGCGGTCCTGGCACGTGTCCCTCAGCCATGACGCGGGGGTCGCCTCGGCGGTCGTGATCGCCGAAGGCTGATTCAGTGCGCCGGGTCACGCCCGGTGCGTCAGACTCGGTCGTATGCGGACTGCGTACGGCGTGGAGACGGTAAGGGCGGCCGAACGGGAGCTGATGGCACGGCTCCCCGAAGGGGCGCTGATGCAGCGGGCGGCGGCCGGACTCGCCGCGGCCTGCGCGGACCTGCTGGGCCGGGTCTACGGCAGCCGGGTGGTGCTGCTCGTCGGCAGCGGCGACAACGGCGGCGACGCCCTGTACGCCGGGGCCCGGCTGGCCCGGCGCGGGGCCGGCGTCACGGCGGTGCTGCTCTCCCCGGAGCGGGCGCACCCGGGCGGCCTGACCGCGCTGCGCAAGGCGGGCGGCCGGAGCGTCGGCGCCGACGCGGGCGGGGAGTTGGTCGAGCCCGCCGACCTGGTCGTGGACGGCATCGTCGGGATCGGCGGCAAGGGCGGGCTGCGCCCCGAGGCGGCGGCGCTGGCGCACGCGGCGGAGCGGGCCCGGGTGCCGGTGGTCGCGGTGGACCTGCCGAGCGGTGTGGACGCCGACACGGGCGAGGTGCGCGGGACGGCGATGCGGGCGGACCTCACGGTCACGTTCGGCACGCACAAGCCGGGGCTGCTGATCGACCCGGCCCGCGAACACGCCGGTGTGGTGCGGCTGGTCGACATCGGGCTGACGCTGCCGCACGACGCGGTGGAGCTGGAGGCGCTGCAACACGCGGACGTGGCACGCCTGTTGCCGGTGCCGGCGGCGGAGTCGGACAAGTACCGCCGGGGCGTGGTCGGCATCGCGGCGGGCTCGGCGCGCTATCCGGGGGCGGCCGTGCTCGCGGTGTCGGGCGCGCTGCGCGGCGGGGCGGGTGCGGTGCGGTACGTCGGCCCTGCCGCCGACGCGGTGATCGCACGGTTCCCGGAGACCCTGGTGTCGGACCGGGGGCCGGCGAAGGCCGGGCGCGTGCAGGCCTGGGTGGTCGGGCCGGGCGCCGGGGACGACGCGGCGACGGTCGCCGAGGTCCTGGCGGCGGACGTGCCGGTGCTGATCGACGCCGACGGGCTGCGGCTGGCGGACCGGGAGGCGGTACGGGCGCGGACGGCGCCGACGCTGATGACCCCGCACGCCGGGGAGGCGGCGGCCCTGCTCGGCGTCACCCGCGAGGAGGTCGAGGCGGCCCGGCTGATGGCGGTGCGGGAGCTGGCGGCGCGCTACGAGGCGACCGTGCTGCTGAAGGGGTCCACGACCCTGGTGGCCGGCGCCGGGGGCACCGGCCCGGTCCGGGTGAACCCCACGGGCACGTCCTGGCTGGCCACGGCAGGCAGCGGGGACGTCCTGTCGGGCCTCGCGGGCTCCCTGCTGGCGGCGGGCCTGGCCCCGCTGGACGCGGGGAGCGCGGGGGCGTATCTGCACGGCCTGTCGGGGCGGTTCGCGGCGGACGGCGCCCCGGTGGGCGCCCACGATGTGGCGGAGGGCATCCCGGAGGCCTGGCGGGACGTGGTGGGCTGAGCGGCGCCGGGTCACCGCATGGCCATCAGCCCCGCGTCCGTGGCCCGGAACCCGCACGCCTCGAAGTAGAAGGGCCGCAGCCCCTCCTCGAAGTCGACGTGCAGCCAGTGGCAGCCGGCCGAGCGCGCCTCCTCGGCGGCGACGGCCACGAGTTCGGGCGGCTCCGCACGCCGGGAATTCCGGTCGCCTACTCCACCGTCACCGACTTCGCCAGGTTCCGCGGCTGGTCCACCTCGTTGCCGCGGGCCGTGGCCAGTTCGCAGGCGAAGACCTGGAGCGGCACGGTGGCCACCAGCGGCTGGAGCAGGGTCGGGGTGGCCGGGATGCGGATGAGGTGATCGGCGTACGGCACGACCGCCTCGTCGCCCTCCTCCGCGATGACGATGGTCCGCGCGCCCCGGGCCCGGATCTCCTGGATGTTGGAGACGATCTTGTCGTGCAGGACCGACCGGCCCCGCGGCGACGGCACGACCACGACGACGGGCAGGTCGTCCTCGATCAGGGCGATCGGGCCGTGCTTCAGCTCGCCCGCCGCGAAGCCCTCGGCGTGCATGTAGGCGAGCTCCTTCAGCTTCAGGGCGCCTTCGAGGGCGACCGGATAGCCCACGTGCCGGCCGAGGAACAGCACCGTGTTCTTCGCGGCGAGGCTCCGCGCCAGCTCCCGTACGGGCTCCATGGTCTCCAGCACCCGCTCGACCGCGCCGGAGATCTGCGAGAGGTCCCGGATGACCGCGCGGATCTCGTCGCCCCACTTGGTGCCCCGCACCTGCCCCAGGTACAGCGCCACCAGATAGCAGGCGACCAGCTGCGTCAGGAACGCCTTCGTCGAGGCGACCGCGACCTCCGGCCCGGCGTGCGTGTAGAGCACGGCGTCGGACTCGCGCGGGATCGTCGACCCGTTGGTGTTGCAGATCGCCAGCACCCGGGCGCCCTGCTCACGGGCGTGCCGCAGCGCCATGAGCGTGTCCATGGTCTCGCCGGACTGGGAGATGGCGACGACCAGGGTCTGCTGGTCCATGATCGGGTCCCGGTAGCGGAACTCGCTGGCCAGCTCCACCTCGCACGGGATGCGCGTCCAGTGCTCGATGGCGTACTTCGCGATGAGCCCGGCGTGGAAGGCCGTACCGCAGGCGACGATGACGACCTTGTCGACCTCGCGCAGCTCGGAGGCGCCGATCCGCACCTCGTCCAGCCGGAGCGAGCCGCCCGCGTCGATACGCCCCAGCAGGGTGTCGGCGACCGCCTTGGGCTGCTCGGCGATCTCCTTGAGCATGAAGTAGTCGTAGCCGCCCTTCTCCGCGGCGGCGGCGTCCCAGTCGACCCGGTAGGACCGCACGTCGGCGGGGCTGCCGTCGAACCCGGTGACCCGCACCCCGTCCCGGCGCAGCTCCACGACCTGGTCCTGGCCCAGCTCGATCGCCGAGCGGGTGTGGGCGATGAACGCGGCGACGTCCGACGCTAGGAAGGCCTCGCCCTCGCCGACGCCCACCACGAGCGGCGAGTTGCGCCGGGCGCCGACGACGACGTCCGGCTCGTCGGCGTGCACGGCGACGAGGGTGAAGGCGCCCTCCAGCCGGCGGCACACCAGCCGCATGGCCTCGGCGAGGTCGGCCGTCGCCGAGAACTCCTCGGCGAGCAGATGGGCGACCACCTCGGTGTCGGTCTCGGAGGTCAGGTCGTGGCCGCGCTCGGTCAGCTCGGCGCGCAGGGCGGCGAAGTTCTCGATGATGCCGTTGTGGACGACGGCGACCCGTCCGGCGTTGTCCAGGTGCGGGTGGGCGTTGGCGTCCGTGGGGCCGCCGTGCGTGGCCCAGCGGGTGTGCCCGATGCCGGTGGTGCCGGTCGGCAGCGGCCGCTCCGTCAGCTCCTTCTCCAGGTTGACGAGCTTCCCGGCCTTCTTCCCGGCCGCCAGCCCGCCGTCCGCGAGCACGGCGACCCCGGCCGAGTCGTAGCCCCGGTACTCCAGCCGCTTCAGTCCGGCCATGACGATGTCGAGCGCCGGCTGCGACCCCACGTATCCCACGATTCCGCACATGCGCGGCAGCCTACGGGCGGATCCGGGACCCGAAGCGCCGATTCGTGCCCGATTTCGGAAATTCCTACGGTGGTACGAACCCTCTCGGCGACCGGAAGCGGCCGGGTCGGCGTCACGTGACGGATCCCACCCTGCCGTCCGTTCGTACTGCCGTAACAATGGACTGTGATCTCTCCGGTCTCCTCGATGCCCCGGAGCGCCCACCGGCAGCGGCCGGAGGCGACTCCCTACGTGGACCTCACCCGCTCGGAGTGGAGTGCGCTGCGCGACAAGACCCCGCTGCCGCTCACGGCGGAGGAGGTCGAGAAGCTGCGCGGTCTCGGCGATGTCATCGACCTCGACGAGGTGCGGGACATCTACCTGCCGCTCTCCCGCCTCCTCAACCTCTACGTCGGTGCCACGGACGGTCTGCGCGGCGCGCTGAACACCTTCCTCGGCGAGCAGGGCTCCCAGTCCGGCACACCCTTCGTGATAGGCGTCGCCGGCTCGGTCGCCGTCGGCAAGTCCACGGTGGCCCGTCTGCTGCAGGCGCTGCTGTCGCGCTGGCCCGAGCACCCTCGCGTCGAACTGGTCACCACCGACGGCTTCCTGCTGCCCACCGAGGAACTGCAGGCACGCGGCCTGATGTCCCGCAAGGGGTTCCCGGAGTCGTACGACCGGCGCGCGCTCACCCGCTTCGTCGCCGACATCAAGGCGGGCAAGGACGAGGTCACCGCCCCCGTCTACTCGCACCTGATCTACGACATCGTCCCGGACAAGCGGCTCACCGTGCGCCGGCCCGACATCCTCATCGTCGAGGGCCTGAACGTCCTCCAGCCCGCTCTGCCGGGCAAGGACGGCCGCACCCGGGTCGGTCTCGCCGACTACTTCGACTTCAGCGTGTACGTCGACGCCCGCACCGAGGACATCGAGCGCTGGTATCTGCACCGCTTCAAGCGGCTGCGCGAGACCGCCTTCCAGGACCCCTCCTCGTACTTCCGCAAGTACACGCAGGTGTCCGAGGAGGAGGCCCTCGACTACGCCCGCACGATGTGGCGGACCATCAACAAGCCGAACCTGGTGGAGAACATCGCCCCGACCCGCGGCCGGGCCACCCTGGTCGTCCGCAAGGGCGCCGACCACAAGGTGCAGCGGCTGAGCCTGCGCAAACTGTGACGGCTACGCTGCCCCCATGCTCCACCTCCGACTGATCTCGCCGCCCGAACGGACCGAGGACGTCGTCCGGCTGATCGAGCGGACGGTGGGGACGACCCATCTCGTCGTCCTGCCCGGCGCGGCCCGCGACCCCGCCGGGGACCTCGTCCTGTGCGACGTGGCGCGCGAGGCGGGCGACCCGCTCCTGACCGGACTGCAGCGCCTGGGCCTGGAGGACGAGGGGGCCATCGCCGTGGAGAACGTCGACTTGACGCTGTCCCGGCGGGCCGAGCGAGCCGAGAAGGACGCGCCCGGCGAGGCCGCGGACGCCGTGCTGTGGGACCACCTGACGGAGGCCACGCACGAGGAGTCGACGCTCTCCGCGACCTATCTGGCGTTCATCACGCTCGCCACCATGATCGCCGCGTGCGGTGTGGTCCTGGACAACGCGGTGCTGATCGTCGGGGCCATGGCGGTCGGCCCGGAGTTCGGCCCACTGGCCGGGATCTCCACGGCGGCCGTGCAGCGGCAACCCCGGCTCGCACTGCGGTCGGTGGTCGCGCTCATCGCCGGGTTCGCCGTGGCGATGGCGGTGACCGTCGGCTTCAGCTGGTTCATGGACGCCCTGGGGCTGTTCTCCGAACGGCAGTTGGAGTCCGACCGGCCCAACACGGCCTTCGTCTACGCCCCCGACTGGTTCTCGTTCATCGTGGCGGTCCTCGCCGGGATCGCCGGAACGCTGTCGCTGACCTCGGCCAAGTCCGGCGCCCTGGTGGGCGTCGCCATCTCCGTGACGACGGTGCCGGCCGCCGCCAACGCGGCCGTCGCCCTCAGCTACGGCGACACCCGGCAGACCTGGGGCTCCTCGGAACAGCTCCTGCTGAACCTGCTGGGCATCGTCCTGGCGGGCACGCTCACCCTGGTGCTCCAGAAGTGGCTGTGGTCGCGGCAGCCGCGCAAGGTCAACGCCGTCTGAGAAGGCGTGGACCGCACGGCGCGGCACGCCGCGCGGTCCACCGCCTCGACGCCCCACGCCCGCGGCATCAGCCCCTGCCGCGGCCCACGGTGTCCTCCAGCCAGTCGAACACGACCTCGCAGTGCTGCTGGGGCGCCATCGGCGAACAGTGCAGTTGGGCCCCCGTGGCGGACGTCAGCCTGATGTACTCCTTGGGGGCGCGCAGCAGTTCGTACATCTCCCGCGGCTGGCCGGGGTAGAACTGCTCGTCCTCGTAGTCGAGCACGAGTGTCGGGGCCTCGATCCGGCGGACCACACCGGTGATGTCCATGGCCGCGACCCGCCGTGCGGCGGTCCAGAAGTCGGTGAACATCCGGCCCCGGCGCGCCTCGAGCATCGCCTCGACGGAGAACGGCTCGAACCGCTTCTTCACCAGGTACGCCTCGGACGGGCCCAGCTCGGGCACGACCTCCTCGTTCCAGATCCGGTTGGTCTCCTCCCGGTCCGGCGTGAGGATCTCCCTCAGCTCGGCCGGGAAGGCCAGCCATGGGTCGAGGCAGCCGGGCATCGCGACGAGCGCGGCGATCCGGTGGTCGAAGGCGGCGGCGCGCGGAGCCAGATCGCCGCCCATGGACAGCCCGGTCAGCGCGATCCGCCGGCCGTCGACGTCGGACCGGCGCAGCAGCCAGTCGATCAGGGGGCCGACCACCCGCTCCCAGCGCGGGGTGAATACCACCTCGTCGACGAAGAGCAACTGCCCCTGTCCGGGGCCGTCGTAGACGAGCGCGTTCCAGCCCCGGTCGAGGGCGGCCATGACCCCGTACGTCCACATGTCGACGTTCTGCCCGTCGCTGCCGTTGGTCAGGATCACCGTCGGGCGGGGTGTGCCGGAGGCGTCGGGCCGGAAGAACCACACGGGCAGCGGCGTCCTGCCGTACGGGACCCGGTCGGTGATGGCGGCGGGGTCGCAGAGCCGGGCGAACCTGTCCCAGTTGCGGCGCCCGGCGAGATAGAGCGGCTCCTCGTCACCCGGGGTGTGGGAGCCCAGGACGAAGAACAGCGCCTGGCCGTAGTACTGCGCGGCGCGCAGCGAGCGGAACCGGTCGGTCTCCCGGCGGCCGGTGCGCAGGGAGTCGAGCCGGTCGCCCCAGGCACGGAACTCCGCGGTGTACGTGTTCTCGTTCGCCCCGGCCGCGTTGATCGCGTTGACGGCGGTGAGGACTTCGCCGACCTCGGAGGCCCTGGCGCCCGCGGCCCCCAGGGCGAGCAGGGCGCCGAAGTTGAGACCCGGGTCGGCGAAGAGCTGCATGGCACCGGGCGTCGGCGAGCCGTCGGGGATCGGGCCGGCGGCGACGGCACCGGCGGGTGTGGCGGAGGCGGCCGGTGCGCCGAGGCCGACGGCCCCCACCGCTCCGGCGGCGCCCGCGAAGAGCCCGGCGAGCGCGGTCCTGCGGCTCGGCGCGCTGGAGGCGGCGTGAACGGGAGGCGGTACGAGGTTCCTCGATGAGTCCATGGACCCTGAAACTAGGGTCGCGTCCCGCGTCGGACGCGGCGCCACTCCACGCGCCACGGACCCGTCCCCCTGGATGGAGGCTCGTCACCGGCGGCTCGGCCGCGGTGGGCGAACCTCCGCTCCAGGAAGGCGCGGTCAGCCCAGCGCGGACTTCACCACGTCGGCCAGCCGGCCTGCCACGGACTGTGCCTGCTCGATGTCGGCGGCCTCGACCATCACGCGGACCAGCGGCTCGGTGCCCGAGGAACGCAGCAACACCCGCCCGGTGGCGCCGAGTTCACGCTCGGCCTCGGTGACGGCGGCGGCGAGTTCGGCCGAGGTCTTCACCCGCGACTTGTCGACGTCGGGGACGTTGATCAGCACCTGCGGCAGCCGGTCCATCACTCCGGCCAGCTCCCGTAGCGGGCGCCCGGTCTGCGCGACGCGGGCGGCGAGCAGCAGCCCGGTCAGCGTGCCGTCGCCGGTGGTGGCGTGGTCGAGGATGATGACGTGCCCGGACTGCTCGCCGCCGAGGGCGTAGCCGTGCTCCTTCATCTCCTCCAGGACGTACCGGTCGCCGACGGACGTCTGCACGAGCTTCAGGCCCTCGCGCTCCAGCGCCAGTTTGAAGCCCAGGTTGGACATGACGGTCGCCACCACGGTGTCGGAGCGCAGCTCGGAGCGCTCCCGCATGGCGAGCGCCAGCACGGCGAGGATCTGGTCGCCGTCCACCTCGTCACCGGTGTGGTCGACGGCGAGGCAGCGGTCGGCGTCACCGTCGTGCGCGATCCCGAGGTGGGCGCCGTGCTCGACGACGGCGGCCTTCAGCTTGCCCAGGTGGGTGGAGCCGCAGCCGTCGTTGATGTTGAGCCCGTCGGGCTCGGCCCCGATGGTGACGACCTCGGCACCGGCCCGCCGGAACGCCTCCGGGGAGACACCGGCCGCGGCGCCGTGCGCCTCGTCGAGGACGATCTTCAGCCCGTCCAGCCGGTTGGGCAGCACGTTCAGGAGGTGCCCGACGTAGGCGTCGAAGCCCTCCTCGTAGTCGCGCACCCGGCCGACGCCCGCGCCCGTCGGCCGCTCCCACGGCTCGCCGTGCCGGTGGGAGTCGTACACCGACTCGATCCGGTCCTCCAGTTCGTCGGCGAGCTTGTGGCCGCCGCGGGCGAAGAACTTGATGCCGTTGTCGGGCATGGCGTTGTGGCTGGCGGAGAGCATGACTCCGAGGTCGGCGCCGAGCGCGCCCGTGAGATACGCCACCGCGGGCGTCGGCAGCACGCCGACGCGCAGGACGTCCACCCCGGCGCTCGCGAGGCCCGCCACCACGGCGGCCTCCAGGAACTCCCCGGACGCGCGCGGATCCCTTCCGACCACCGCGGTCGGCCGGTGGCCCTCGAAGGTGCCCGCCTCGGCCAGTACGTGCGCCGCCGCCACGGAGAGACCGAGGGCCATCTCGGCCGTCAGATCCGCGTTGGCGACACCCCGCACGCCGTCCGTGCCGAAGAGTCGTCCCACTTGTCCTCCTGAGGAAACTTCATTTCCGGGAAGCGGAGCCGGCGCCCGCCCTGACGTGGCCGCCGGTGGCTCCCGCTCCCCGGCATTCCATGCCGGGGCGTCGGATCACACAAGCCTTTGAACGTCTTGTGCCGTTATACGCCCGCGCCCGGTGATAAGACGAACGCCCCGGCGGCACAGTGGCGTGCCGCCGGGGCGTTCGGAGTACCGGAGTACGTGCAGAGGCAGCTGGCGCTTAGCGCTTGCTGTACTGCGGGGCCTTGCGGGCCTTCTTGAGACCGGCCTTCTTGCGCTCGACCGCACGGTCGTCGCGCTTGAGGAAGCCGGCCTTCTTCAGCGGGCCGCGGTTGTTGTCGACGTCGGCCTCGTTCAGCGCGCGGGCGACACCGAGACGGAGCGCACCGGCCTGACCGGAGACACCGCCACCGGAGATACGGGCGACGACGTCGTAACGACCCTCGAGCTCGAGCACCTTGAAGGGCTCGTTGACTTCCTGCTGGTGCACCTTGTTCGGGAAGTAGTCCTCGAGGGTGCGACCGTTGATCTTCCACTTGCCGGTGCCCGGGACGATCCGGACACGGGCGATGGCGTTCTTGCGACGGCCCAGGCCGGCGGCCGGCTGGGGCTCGCCGAAGCGCGAGGCGAGGGACTCGGAGGTGTACTCGCCCTCCACCGGAACCTCGGACTCGCTGGTGTAGCTGTCGATGTCAAGCTCTTCGAGCGGCTGCTCGGCAGTGGTCTCGGCCACGATTCTCCTCAGATTCTCTTCAGTCTTAGGGGGTGGCCGGACTTACTGCGCGACCTGGGTGATCTCGTACGGCTGCGGCTGCTGCGCGCCGTGCGGGTGCTGGTCACCCTTGTAGACCTTCAGCTTCGAGAGCATCTGACGGCCCAGCGTGTTCTTGGGGAGCATGCCCTTGACGGCCTTCTCGATGGCCTTCTCGGGGTTCTTGTCGAGGAGCTCGTCGTAACGGACGGAGCGCAGACCACCCGGGTAGCCGGAGTGGCGGTACGCCATCTTCTGGGTCCGCTTGTTGCCGGAGAGGTGCACCTTGTCGGCGTTGATGATGATGACGAAGTCACCAGCGTCGACGTGCGGCGCGTAGATCGGCTTGTGCTTGCCCCGGAGGAGCGTCGCGGCAGTGGTGGCGAGACGACCCAGGACGACGTCCTGAGCGTCGATGACGTGCCACTGGCGCGTCACATCGCCGGGCTTGGGGCTGTACGTACGCACGGTTCGTAGCCTTCGCTTCGAGTGAATGGTCCTGAACAGGTCACCGAAACGATCACGACAGCCTGAGCCACTGCGGCGACGCATACCGCGTACGTGGGGTTGCTGGTCATCGGCCCGGTGGACCGGTGTAAGGGCCCGTCCCGTGAGAATGAGCAAGCCAATACACAACGAACATGCAGGATACCTGCGGCGCCCCAGCCGGGTCAAAACGGGTTGCCCACGGCCGGCGTCGCTGTTCCGTGCCCAGGGTAGTCGACGCGCGGGGCCCTCCCGCTCACCCGCCGGACGCACCGCTGCGCTCCGCCACCCCGCGCGAGGGCGGGACCGGCACGGACGGCGCCGCCTCCGGGCCGGGCCGCCGCAGGGCGTGCAGGCCCACCGTCACCGCCAGGGCGCACAGCGTCACCGCGTCCCGGAAGGCCCGCCGCTCCCCCTCCTCCAGATAGGGCCAGGTCACGCCGGGCAGCTGCGGCACCAGCGCCATCCAGAACCAGACCGAGCGGGTCACCGAGGCCGCGTAGGGCAGCCCCGCCAGCAGCAGCGGCACCGGGACCAGCAGATAGTGGTCGTACGACGGCCGGGAGACCAGGAACGCCGAGAGCATCAGCAGCGCACCCGTCTCCGCGTACCGCAGGGGGCCGCCGCCCCCGTGCCAGCGCCGGTACGCGCACCAGACGCCGGCCGCCGCCAGCGCGCACCCGATGGCGCCGGCCAGCGGCCCGGGCACCCCCATCCGGGGCAGCACGGCCGCCGGGGAGGCCTCGTAGAGCCGTACGAACCGGTCGTCGCCGCTGAGCAGGAACGGCACGGTCCGGGTGAAGAACCCGGCCGGGTCCGGCAGGGTCAGGGCCGCGCCGGCCGAGACCGCCACCGGCAGCGCGACCAGCACCGCGAGGGCTCGCCACCGCCGGGCGAACACGAACAGCAGGGCCATCGGCGCGAGCAGCGGCTTCAGCGCGATCGCGGCGCCGAGCACCACCGCGGCGGCCACCCAGCGCCCGCGTCCCGCGAGCAGCAGTGCCAGGGGCAGGGCCAGGGCCGCGGTCGCCGTCCAGTTGCCCAGCCAGACGAGATGGGCGAAGGGGGCGAAGCCCGCCGCGAGCCCCAGCAGCCCGAGCGCGGCGAAGCGGCTGCGCAGCGGGACGCCGTGCAGCCGCAGCGCGCAGACCCATCCGCCGACCAGGCAGCCGGTCACCGTGAGGGGCGCCAGTACGAGCAGCACGTCCCGGTCCACCAGCACCTGCGGGGCCGCGGCGAGCACCGCGCTCGGCAGATAGAGGAAGTGGGGGTCGTCATACGGCGAGCCGCCCTCCAGCCAGACCTTGGCCGCGCGGACGACGATGGCGTTGTCCATGCCTCCGCGCGAGGTCAGCCGGGCCGTGCGCGCCACGAGGGCTCCCAGCACGGCGGCCAGGGCGACCCACAACGGCACGTTCGCCGGTCGTACCAACCACCCGGAGATGTCGCTTTTGCGCTCGCTCATCCCCTGAACGCTAGGTGCCGAAGGGCCCTTTGGGGCGGACCGGCACACCCGAGCTCCGTCTAAGATGCGCCCCATGAGCTACGGGCAGCAGGGGGGACCCCCGTCCCAGTGGGATCCCTGGAAACCGCATTCCCAGCAGCCGTGGAACGACGGCACCGACCAGACTCCGGACTGGGCCGCGCTCGCGGAGGCGTCGGAGACCCGCAACAAGCGGCGTCGGCTGCTGTTCATCGGCGGTGGCGCGCTGGCCACCGTCGCCATCGGCGCGGCCGTGGCCGTGGCGGTGGTGTCGGCGAACGGGGACAACTCCGCGTCCGGCTCTCCGGCTTCGGGTCTGCCCTCGACGGCCGACCTGCCGGGTGAGTCGGCGGGCGCGCCGTCGTTCGCGCCGACGAGCGCCCCGCCGCCGCTGGACCCGAAGGACTTCATCGCCAGCAAGAACAAGGACACGGCCCCGCTCGGCGCCCAGATCCTCTTCCCCGGCACCCAGCTGACGATGGGGGAGACGGTCTACAAGAAGGGCGCGACGGAGGACACGAAGAACTGTTCCGCCGCCACCAAGGGCGGGCTGCCGAAGATCCTGGCCGAGGGCGACTGCACCCGCTTCATGCGCGTCTCGTACGTCAAGGACGGCATCGCGGTGACGGTCGGCGTGGCCGTCTTCGACACCGAGGCGAAGGCCCAGAAGGTCAAGGGCAAGGTCGACACCAAGAAGGACATCGTCCGCTCGCTGTCCGGCAAGGGCGTCAAGGACTTCTGCACCTCGGCGGTCTGCCGTTCGACGTCCAACTCGTACGGCCGCTACGCCTACTTCACCATCACCGGCTTCACCAACGGCCGGGACATGACGGACAAGGACACCGCCGCCTTCAAGGCCGGTGACGACCTGGCCGAGTTCACGTTCCGTCAGATCCGCCGGCGCGGCGAGGCGCAGGCGTCGGCGGCGGCCGGCGAGTGACCGGCCGCCCGTAGGGCCTCACCGGGCCGGGGATCCCGGCCCGGTCAGAGCCGCTTGGCGCTGCGCAGCGTCTTCGCGTAGTAGCCGTTGCCGTCGAGCCGGGAGACACCGCCGACGTCGCCGATGGTGGGTCCGTTGACCTCCTCGCGGCTGGACACGAAGATCAGGTGCCCCTCGGTGTCGTGGCCGAGGACCATGCCGACGTGGTCCAGGCGCTGGCCGGTGCGGGTGTCCAGCTTGAAGAAGACCAGGTCGCCCGGCTGGAGCTGGTCGATCGCGGCGGGCCGGTCCTTCGCGGAGATGCCGCTGAGCGGCAGGATGTCGGCGCCCACCTGGGAGCGGGCCATGCCGTTCGCGGTGCGGGGCAGGCCGTCGCCGGAGGTGTCGGAGGACATCAGCGGGAAGCGCGCCCGGTAGCCCAGCACCATCCGGATGAAGCCCGAGCAGTCGATGGAGCGGGCCCGCATCGACTCCGGCTGCCCGACGGTGCCGTCCCGGAACGGGTAGGGCACCTGGAGGTAGTCGTAGAAGTCGGACTGCTCCAGGCGCAGGTCGCCGCCCTCGGCGCCGGTGGTGTTCAGCGGCCCGAAGTTGGCGTCACCGGCGTAGACGACACCCTGCTCGTCCTTCTTGTCCGGGGCGCCCGCCACGTACTGGAAGGCGAACGCGAAGATGTCGTCCTCCTTGCTGTCCTTGTACTCGGCGTACCAGTCCTTGAACCACTTCTTGTTCTCGGCGCCCTTGGTCCACGGCTCCGGCATCAGCCGCACCCAGTCCGTGGTGCTGACCTTGGACGCGGTCGACGCGGGCTCCTGGAAGGTGCGGGCCGGACCGGTCAGCGTCGCGGTGCGCGCGCCGTCCGTGAAGACGGCCTTGATCTGGCCGTCGGCCCCGCGCAGCACCGAGCGCGCCGGGTTCTCCAGCCGCGACCAGGTCGTCTTGCCCTCGGCCGCCCCCGTGCTGCGGCCGCCCTCCAGGACGCCGACGTTGCGCACCTCGGTGATCCCCCGGTCCTCCTGCTTGCGCAGCTCCACCGTGAGGTAGCCGGAGGTGCCGACCAGCGCCAGCAGCACCAGGCCGGTGACGACGGGCCTCGACTTCTTCTTCCCTGCCATCGATAGCTCCTCGGTTCTCAGACGGTCGGCATGACGCCGAGCAGCAGGCCGGCGGCGACGACGATGTAGGCCATGAGGGACACCGTGCCGGTGGCCAGCAGCGTGGCCCCCTTGGGCTGGCGCACCATCTGGTAGGCGATCAGGCCCGGCACGATGAAGCCGAGCGTCTGGTTGCCGTACAGCAGCGGGAACTCCAGGGAGAGCACGATCATCACCGTGGCCTGGAGGAGCACGCCGAGCAGCACCACGGCGGCGAACAGCCGCTTGCCGTAGAGGATCACCAGCCGCTGCATGATCTTGGTGCCGCCATAGGTGAGGGCGGTGACGCCCACCACCATGGCCGCGCGCTGGAGGTCCTCGATGAGGGTCAGCGCCAGCCAGCCGGGGGTGATCATTCCGCCGGGCGACAGGTTGGTCGTGAGATAGCACAGCAGCGAGAAGAACAGGCCTATGGCGATGCCCAGGGCGGCCATCTCGGGGGTCAGGGCGGCGGTGGTCAACGGGGTCTCCGGACGAAGGGTGCGGGTTCGTGGGCGGGGCGGGCGGCCTGCGGGGCGGGCCGCCCCGCGGGGTCAGGCGCGCGGGTGGTGTCCGCCGTCGCCGGCCGGCGGGCGCGGTGGCCTGCCCTGGTGCTCGTCGGGGTGCGGCTGCCGCGGCGGGCGGCCCGTGCCGTGGGGCTGCCCGGGGTGGTGGGCGTCCGGGCCGGCGCCCTGCGGGAGCTGCGGCCGGGCGGGCTGGTGCGGTGCGCGCTGAGGGCGGCCCGACGTCTGGAACCAGTTGGAGACCTGCTGCTCCCCGCTAGGGGCGGGCTGCTGCTGCGCGTACGGCGCCACCGTGCCGTGCCCCTGCTGCGGGGCGTGCGGGGCGTGTCCCCCGTCGTGCGCGCCCCAGCCGTCGGCCTGCCGGCCCGGTGCCTGCGCCCCGGCGTAGGCCGACGCGGTGTCGCCGTACGACGCGACCGGCTGCTGCGGGATCCGGACGACCGGGATCTCCTGGGTCTGCGAGGCCTGGTACCGCTCCTCGTACGCCGTCGGGTAGGAGGCGTACGGGTCGAGGCGCTGGGCCTGCTGCGGGGCGCTGGTCACCGCCTCCGGGGCCTCCTCCACCGCGCTCTCGTCGGCGGGCAGCTCGGCCAGGTACTCCAGCAGCTCCTCGCCCTGCCCGTGGATGTTGCCGATGGCGACCAGGGAGGAGCCGTCGGCCATCCGGCCGAGGAGGGTCGGCATGAACTCGTCCGCCGAGCGGCGCTCGCCGCCGAGGTCGACCGCGCGGTCGCGCCAGTCGGCCGGGATGGCGTCGATGGCGCTCTTGGCCGGGTGGCCGATCACGAAGACGTTGTCCGGCTGCAGGTCGGGGATGATCTCGCCCATCTGCCCGTTGCGCTCCACCCGGTCCGGGCGGCAGTTGATCACGACGTTCAGGGGGCGGCGGATCGCGCCGAGGTCGAGCAGCTGGTTGATGTTCATCAGCGTCGACTCGGGGTCGTTGGCCGCGAACACGTTGGCGAAGGCCAGCCGCTTGCCGTCGGGGGCGACATAGCGCTCCACGGAGAGCACACCGGGGTCCGGCGGGGCGTCGTACATGCCCTGCAGGGCGACCTGGCGCTCGACGCCCAGCAGCTCGGCGACGACCAGGGCGATCGCCACGTTCTCCTTGAACGTGAACCAGCTGAAGCCGCGCAGCTCCTCGTCGGTGACGGTCTCCGGGTCGGCGTAGACCAGCTTGCAGTTCCGGGCGTCCGCCTCCTCCTGGAGGATGTGGAAGCGCTCCTTCTCGGCGGTGACGCAGATGCCGTCCTCCGGCATCGAGCGGCACAGCGAGCGCGCCACGTCGTCCAGGGTGGGGCCCATCTCGGCGAGGTGGTCCTCGCGGACGTTGCACAGCACGCCGATCGTCGAGCGGATCAGCTTGCTCTGGTTGACCTCCTGGAGCGCCGGCATGACGGCCATGCACTCGATGACGAGCGCGTCGGGACGGTAGGTGGCGGCCCGGCGGACGATGCCGATCTGCTCGACGACGTTGGCGATGCCGAACTTGCGGTAGACGGGCTCCTCGGTGGCGTCCGGGTGGATGAAGCGGGCCGCGGTGCCCGTCGTCTTGGCCACGGTGACCAGGTCACCGCCGCGCAGGGCGCCCGCGCACAGCCGGGTGATGGACGACTTGCCGCGGATGCCGTTGACCAGCACCCGGGAGGGGATGGAGTGCAGCGCGGCGTAGTGCCTGCGCTGCTCGATGATGCCGGCGACCAGCAGGAACACCCCGCCGATCAGCAGCACGAAGTACAGGTAGAGCACGTCCGGTCACCTTCCTCCGGCGCCGAGCCGGGGCTCGGCACTCCGGCGCGCCTGGTTCTGCCTGCGAGCCTGCAGCTGCTGGCGGACCAGTTCGAGGCTGCGGACGACGGCGCCCACCTCGTCGTGGTAGCGGGGGTACAGCACGGTCTTGAGGTCGCCGTCGGCCAGCTTCTCGGCGCTGCTCGCCAGGGCACGCAGCGGCCGGACCACGACCAGGTGGATCCAGCCCAGGCACACCACGATCAGGGCGAGCCCGAGCATCCCGGCGAGGACGCTGCGGTCCTCGCGCTCGTACGCGGCGATCTCGAAGTGCTTGGCGTTCTGCCAGCTCACGACGGTCCAGCCGATGTCGGAGGCCACGCCGCCGCCGGAGAAGGGCGCCGCCGCGGCGACGGTGACCGAGCGGCCCTCGCGGATGAGCAGCCCGTTCTCCACGGGTCCGGCGCCGACCCGCAGACCACCGGCCTTCACGAGGTCGGTGAGCGAGTCGCGCGGCAGCCCCTCGAAGGCGAGGAAGCCGTCGCTGGCGCCGATGGTCCGGGCCTTCGCGTCGACGACCCTGACCTCGCCGAGGCCGGGCCGGGCCAGCAGCGAGTTCAGGAACTCGACGCGGATCTCGCCGACGAGCGTCATGCCCTTGTGCTCCGGCACGGCGGCCGCGGCCTGGATCACCGGCTTCTTGCCGCCCTCGCCGGTCACCCGGATCAGCGGGGCGTCCTCGCCCTTGGTCCCCTCGTCGTCGCCCCAGCCGGCGTGCGGCTCGTCACCGGCGCGCGCGATCACGTCGCCGCCCCGGTCGAGGACGTAGAGGGAGCCGTAGCGGGTGTGCTCGCCCAGGGCGTCGGACAGGACGTCCGAGGCGGTGTCCGCGTCGGACGGGTCGATCAGCCGGGTCATGGACGCGAGGTCGGCCTGGGCCTCGTTCAGCGCCCGGCGGACCCGGTCGGCGACGAGGTCGGTGCGGTCGCGCTGGTCGTTGACCATGGTGCTGGGCACGCTGACGGAGGCGTCCGTACGGTTGAGCAGCAGGCCGACGGGGACGCACCACAGCAGGAGCAGGAAGGCCGTCAGGGCGAGCGGCACCCGCAGCCCGAACCGGCCGCGGCGGCCGGTGCGCTGGGTGGAGGGCTCCACGTCCCCGCCGGCCAACTGCGCGCGCAGCCGTTCCAGGGCGGCGCCGACCCGGGCGGCCTCGCCCCAGCGGGGCACGGCGACGGGCCGGGTCAGATCACCGCGGGCGAGCCGGCGGGACTCCAGGAAGAGGGCGAGCAGGGGCCGCTGCACGGCCCGCCAGAGCAGGGCGGCCGCGAGCAGGCCGACGACGACGAGCACACCGGCCGCGATCAGCCCGTACAGCTCGCGCTCCTGCCCGGCGGCCTCCTCCTGCACCACGGGGAGCATGGCCACGACGGTCAGGCCGAGGCCCGCGCCGACGCTCTTGCGCTGCTCGGGGTCGGCGGAGGCGAGGGAGGCGTAGCCGGCGGTGGCGATCCGTCCGTTGTAGGAGTCGCCGAGCAGGGTGCCGCTGACGCCGGGGTAGCCGCGGGAGCCGGGCTCGCGGGCGCTGACCGGGTCCTCCTCGGTCTCCTCGGCGGCGTCCTCGGAGAGGCGGCTCATCTGCTTCTGGAGGAAGGTGAGCTCGTCGCGCTCGGCGTCGGAGTTCAGCGCCTCGGCCTGCTCGAAGCCTGCCGTGGCGAGGATCTCGCCGCCGCGGGCCACGACCGCCATCGAGCGGAACGGGCCGAGGTTGATGGCGGGGACGGAGAGGCTGTTGGAGGCGATGAGGAGCTGCTGCGGGCGGTCCTTCCAGTCGAGGAGCGCCATGGTCATCAGCCGCACGTCGCCGGTCTTCAGCCGGACCATGCGCGGCGTCAGGGCGTTGTCGCCGGTGAGCGCGTCCTTGTCGAGCCAGCCCAGAGGAATCGTTTCACCACGGGCGGCGAGCACCTTGCCGCTCTCCAGGTCCAGCACGGTGGTGCCGGTCCACTTCTGGTACGTGTTGCTCAGGTCCGACAGGACCCGCTCCGGCTCCGTGTACTTCCCGGCGTTCAGCACGGCCGCGGTGCGGTTCAGGTCGGTGACCCGCTCGTCGATCGACGCGCGTAGGGCGATGGCGCCGTCCTCCGCGAAGTGCTGCTGGGACCCCAGCACGGCATTCGGCACGACGGGCTCGCCGGCCGGGCCCAGCACCTTCGCGGTCAGCCCGGCCAGGGCGACGATCAGCAGGCACAGCAGCGCGATCGGCGGGCGCACGCCGCCCAGCAGCGGCATGTCGGCGCGTCTGCGCATGCGCCGCCGACCGCCGCGTCCTGGACGCGCGGAGCCTTTGGTTGGAGTCACCGGTGGTTTCCTTCGCCTCTTCACTACTCGGGCGCTCGTGGCAACCACCGCTGACGCGGGCAGGAGACGCCGTCGCTTTAAAAGACTTCCGACAGGCGCGGGGGTTGGGCTCCCGCACCCAAGAGCTTGCTGTGTCCCTTGTCACTTCCCGAGGGACAGCGGCTCGAGGCCGTCGCCGCCGGGTGCGCCCCGGTTGTAGAGGAAGCCGCGCGTCCGGTCGGCGGCCAGCCGATAGCGGGCGATCCGCTCCTCGGACAGCTCGCCGGGGTGGTCGAGCGCGTCCTGGACGTCCACCAGCCGGTGGTCGACGACCGCGCCCTTCGGGGCCTTCTCCCCCGCCTCCAGCTCCGGCGGGATGTCGACCAGCGTGGTCCGGTAGCGCGCGTCGACCTTCCAGCCGTCCGTCGTCTCCTTGAACTCGAACCAGCCGATCGCGCCTTCCTCGGTGAGGCCGGTCGGCGAGGAGTGCCGGGCGACCTGGTTGCCCAGGCTGTAGGCGATCCAGGTGCCGTTGACCTTCTGGATGGGCTGCACGACGTGCGCGTGGTGACCGATCACCAGGTCGACCCCGGTCTCCTCGGTGATCCGCTCGGCCAGCTCCAGCTGCGGCACGCTCGGCTCGTTGTAGTGCTCCAGACCCCAGTGCACGGAGAGGATCACGACCTCGGCGCCCTTCTTGCGGGCGCGCGCCTCGGCCTTCTTGATCTCGTCGGTGCTGAGCCGGTTGAACGCCCACTGCTGCTTCTCGGGCGTCGGGTTGAGGAACGACTCCCACGAGAACGCCAGGTGAGCGACCTTGACGCCGTTGACGTCCCGGATGTTGATCTGCTCTGCTTCCTTCGGCGTCCGCGCGGACCCGGTGTGGCCGAGGCCCACCTCGTCCATGGCGTCCAGCGTGCGCTTCACGGCCTTCAGGCCATGGTCGAAGGTGTGATTGGAGGCCGTCGAGCAGGTGTCGTACCCCACGTCCTTGAGGGTCGTGAGGATCTGCGGCGGGACCAGGAACTCGGGGTACCCCTCGAAGGGTCCCTTGGGGGTGCCGACCGGCGTCTCCATGTGGCAGATGGCCAGGTCGGCCTTGCTGATGACGGGCTTCACGCCCGCCATGAGCGGCCCGAAGTCCAGCCCGGCCTGCCCCTCCCCGGTCTTCTCGGCGTCCTTGGCCGCCTGGTCGACCAGCTCGGGGTGGATGAGCACATCACCCGCGGCGGCGACGGTGAACGAGCGGCCACCCGGCTTCACCTGGGTACCGGACGGCTCGGAGGAGGTGCAGGCGGCCACGAGGCCCGCCAAAGCCCCCAGAACCGCCACCGAGCGACCTATACGGAGAGACTTACGGAATGTCACCGCGACATACTCACATGCCACTCACATCTCGATCACGCTCGTTCGTCACAAGAACATCACGTTTCACTCGCTTTCTTGCCCCGGTGGTTTTGACCGTCGCACTGGCCGCCTGCGACACGACGTCGTCCGAGGGCCCGGAACAGTCCGCTCCGCGGGCCCGTGAACTCGTCGATCTGCGCAGCCGCATCCTCGACTACACCGCGGACCTCACGGCCGACGGCGACTACTCCGCGCCGGACGACGACGAGCGCGAGCGGCTCGCCGAGGGCGTGGGCCACCTGCTCGACGGCGACGCCGCCGAATCCGCGCGTGTGCTCGACTCTCTCGGCCTCGCCGTCACCCGCCTCACCGACACCGACTCCGGCCGCCGCTACGACGAGATAGCCGCCACCAGACCCGACTCCGACGCGGCGACCTGGGGCCGGCTCTATCTGAACGCCGACTCCGCCCTGCGCTGGAACGTCCAGGTGCCCCACCCGGTCTCCGACCGCGACACCGAGGATCTGGGCGTGCGGCTGCTGGAGGGCACCCCGTCCGGCTCACTGATCCTGGCCGGCGCGCACCGCAAGGCAGGGCGCTCCGGCGCCGCCGACGTCGCCCACCGCGAGGACAGCGCCTTCCACACGGTCGTCGAGGAACTGCAGAAGCGCGGGGTGCCCGGCCTCCAGCTGCACGGCTTCACCCGCAACTCCGAGCGCCCCTACCGGGCCATCGTCTCCGGCGGCGCCGCCCAGAGCGCGCCCGCCGAGGCAACGGCCCTGGCCGACCGTCTGGAGGCCGACGGCCTGCGGGTCTGCCGGGGCTGGTCCGACCGCTGCCCGCTGGAGGGCACGGCCAATGTGCAGGGCAGGTCGGCCGAGCGCCGGCACGCCCCGTTCCTGCACGTGGAGCTGTCCTCGGCCGCCCGCGGCGACGGCCGCGACGCCGACGACACCGCGGACGCCCTCGCCGACACCCTGGCCACCTGGGCCCGGGACTGAGCTCAGCAGCAGCCGGCGCCGGGCAGCGTCCGCTTGTTGCGCGCCTCCTTGTTCCGCGCGGCGAGCAGCTCGTCCGCGGGATAGCCGACCTCCTCGAGGGTCAGCCCGTGCGGCCGTACGACGTGCACGGCGGAGTCCCGGACCCCGGCCGCGAGCACCTTGCCGGGCCAGTCGGGCGGGCGGTGCCCGTCCCCCACGAACAGCAGAGCGCCGATCAGCGAGCGCACCATGTTGTGGCAGAAGGCGTCCGCCCGCACGGTCGCCGTGACGATCCCGTCGTCGCCGCGCACCAGGCTCAGCTCCTGGAGCGTGCGGATGGTCGTCGCGCCCTCGCGCTTCTTGCAGTACGCCGCGAAGTCGTGCTCCCCGAGGAGCCGGCGCGCCGCCTCGTTCATGGCGTCCACGTCGAGTGGCCAGTCGTGCCACAGGACGTGGTTGCGCAGCAGCGGATCGACGCCCCCGGGGTTGTCGGTCACGCGGTAGGCGTACCGCCGCCACACCGCCGAGAACCGGGCGTTGAACCCGGCCGGCGCCTCGCGCAGCGCCCACACCCGCACATCCCGGGGCAGCCGCCCGGCGAGCCGCTTGAGCAGCTTCTCGCTGTGCTCGGCCCATACCGCGCGCGGCAGATCCACGTGCGCGACCTGCCCGCGCGCGTGCACCCCGGCGTCCGTCCGCCCCGCCACGGTCAGCTCGTACGTGGTGTCCCCGGACCGTGTGACGGTCCGCAGCGCGTCCTCGATCTCCCCCTGGACGGTCCGCCGCCCGCCGGCCTGCTTGGCCCACCCGGAGAACTCGGTGCCGTCGTACGACAGATCGAGGCGCAGCCGTACGTACCCGGGTTCCACTTCGTCACTCACCCGTAGATCCTCTCAGCGAAACGAAAGCGGGCCCGCCCCCCGGAAGGGACGGACCCGCGATCGAACAGCCCGGACTAGGCGTCCTTCGACTCCTCGGCGGGAGCCTCGTCGGCCTTGGTCGTGTCGACCGTGGCCTCGGTGGCCTCGGCGTCCTTGGCGGCACGCTTGGTGGCGGCCTCGGCCTCACCGGTGGCCTCCTGGGCGACCGTCAGCGCCTCGACCAGCTCGATGACAGCCATGGGCGCGTTGTCGCCACGGCGGTTACCGATCTTGGTGATCCGGGTGTAGCCACCCGGGCGGTTCTCGTACCGCGGGCCGATCTCGGTGAAGAGCGTGTGGACGATGCCCTTGTCCGTGATGACCTGGAGCACCTGACGGCGGTTGTGAAGGTCGCCCTTCTTCGCCTTGGTGATCAGACGCTCGGCGTACGGCCGCAGACGGCGGGCCTTCGCCTCGGTGGTGGTGATCCGGCCGTGCTCGAAGAGGCTCTTCGCCAGGTTCGCGAGGAGGAGCTTCTCGTGCGCGGCGCTGCCGCCCAGACGGGCACCCTTGGTGGGCTTCGGCATGTTCTTTCTCCTGTGTGTCTGCCCCGGCCGTATCAGGTACCGAGGTCAGTATCCGAGCAGGCGGTCGCCTGTCGGAGATCCGGGCACAGGCCCCGCAAGGGGCCGTGCCCGGAAGGGGCGCGGGGAACTGCGCGAGAAACCACAGCGCACCCGCACCCAAGTACGGACCGGATGGCCCGAGCTCTTAGTACTGCTCGGTCTCCACGAACCCGGCGTCCGCGTCGTCGTCCGCCCCGAAGGCGTCCGCGGCAGCGGTGGGGTCGAACCCGGGAGGCGAGTCCTTCAGCGCCAGGCCCATACCCGCGAGCTTGGCCTTGACCTCGTCGATGGACTTCGCACCGAAGTTGCGGATGTCCAGCAGGTCCGCCTCGGAGCGGGCGACCAGCTCACCCACGGAGTGGATGCCCTCGCGCTTGAGGCAGTTGTACGACCGAACGGTGAGCTCCAGCTCCTCGATCGGCAGCGCCAGATCGGCGGCAAGGGCGGCGTCCGTCGGGGACGGACCCATGTCGATGCCCTCGGCGTCGATGTTCAGCTCGCGGGCGAGACCGAACAGCTCGACCAGGGTCTTGCCGGCGGAGGCCATGGCGTCACGGGGACGCATCGCCTGCTTGGTCTCGACGTCGACGATCAGCTTGTCGAAGTCGGTCCGCTGCTCGACACGCGTGGCCTCGACCTTGTACGTGACCTTCAGCACCGGCGAGTAGATCGAGTCGACCGGGATACGGCCGATCTCCTGGCCCACCTGCTTGTTCTGCACGGCGGAGACGTAACCGCGGCCACGCTCGACCGTGAGCTCCATCTCCAGCTTGCCCTTGCCGTTGAGCGTGGCGAGGACGAGGTCGGGGTTGTGCACCTCGACACCGGCCGGGGGCGCGATGTCGGCGGCGGTGACCAGACCCGGACCCTGCTTGCGCAGGTACATCACGACCGGCTCGTCGTGCTCCGAGGAGACGACCAGCTGCTTGATGTTGAGGATCAGGTCGGTGACGTCCTCCTTGACGCCCGGCACGGTGGTGAACTCGTGCAGGACGCCGTCGATGCGGATGCTGGTGACAGCGGCACCGGGGATCGACGACAGGAGGGTGCGGCGGAGGGAGTTGCCGAGGGTGTAGCCGAAGCCCGGCTCCAGCGGCTCGATCACGAACCGGGAGCGGAATTCGTCGACGACCTCTTCGGTCAACGAGGGACGCTGAGCGATCAGCATGTGTGGATCAGATCCTTCTTTCGTGGACGCCCGCTATTTGACGTCCGACGGAAACCGCCCCCGGCAAGAGGGACGGGTACTGCAAGGGTACGGGCGATACGGCCCCGAAGAGCCGTACCGCCCGAAAAGCCCGGTGAAGCGTGCGTCAGACGCGACGGCGCTTCGGCGGACGGCAACCGTTGTGCGGGGTCGGGGTGACGTCCTGGATGGAGCCGACCTCGAGGCCCGTGGCCTGCAGGGAGCGGATCGCGGTCTCACGACCGGAACCCGGGCCCTTGACGAACACGTCGACCTTGCGCATGCCGTGCTCCTGGGCGCGGCGGGCAGCCGACTCGGCGGCCATCTGCGCGGCGAACGGCGTGGACTTCCGGGAGCCCTTGAAGCCGACGTGGCCGGCGGAGGCCCAGGAGATCACGTTGCCCGACGGGTCCGTGATGGAGACGATCGTGTTGTTGAACGTGCTCTTGATGTGCGCGTGGCCGTGAGCGACGTTCTTCTTTTCCTTGCGGCGCACCTTCTTGGCAGCGCCCTGACGACCCTTGGGGGGCATCTGTACTCCTACGGGAGGTGGTCGGTCCTACAGCGAAGACCGCTGGACTGCGAAGTCCGCTGAGGACTACTTCTTGCCCGGCTTCTTCTTGCCGGCGATGGCGCGACGCGGGCCCTTGCGGGTACGCGCGTTGGTGCTGGTGCGCTGACCGCGGACGGGCAGGCCGCGACGGTGACGCAGACCCTGGTAGGTGCCGATCTCGACCTTGCGGCGGATGTCGGCCTGGATCTCGCGACGGAGGTCACCCTCGGTCTTGATGTTGTTGTCGACGTACTCGCGGATCGCGACGAGCTGCTCCTCGGAGAGGTCGCGGACGCGGGTGTTCGGGTCGACGCCGGTCGCGGCCAGCGTCTGCTGCGAAAGGGTCCGGCCGATGCCGAACACGTAGGTGAGGGCGATCTCCACGCGCTTTTCGCGCGGGATGTCAACACCGGAAACGCGTGCCATTCAATGGCTCCAGTTGGTTGTCGGAGGTCTTCCGCAGAACCGGCTCCCAGCCGCCGTACCAGGTACGAACTGGGTCCCCGGCCTCCGAACCGGGGGTGTCAGGCGATCGCTCGCCCGGGTCCTGCGTATGAACAAATTCAGCTCGCGTCGCGCGAATCTCTGCGATAGCGGTGCAGAGGGGTGAGGTCGTGCGTCAGCCCTGGCGCTGCTTGTGGCGCGGGTTGTCGCAGATGACCATGACCCGGCCGTGACGGCGGATCACCCTGCACTTGTCGCAGATCTTCTTGACGCTCGGCTTGACCTTCATGGGGTGAGGTTCTCCGGGTCAGTGCCAACGCCCCGGCAAGACCGGGGCCCGGGCAAGATCTACTTGTAGCGGTAGACGATCCGGCCACGCGTGAGGTCGTACGGAGACAACTCCACCACGACCCGGTCGTCAGGGAGGATGCGGATGTAGTGCATACGCATCTTGCCGCTGATGTGTGCCAGGACCTGGTGGCCGTTCTGGAGCTCGACCTTGAACATGGCGTTCGGCAGAGACTCGACGACAGTGCCCTCGATCTCGATGGCACCTTGCTTCTTGGCCACGCTTCGCCCTTCGGAATCGACTACCTTGATCGACCCGTGCACTTTTCCTGTCTCGGTGAGATACAGGCGCATGCGGACATGCGGGTACACAAGAGCCGACGAGTCAGTCTACGTCAGCGCACCCGGAAAGACGAATCGGGGAAGTCTGCCCCACGCGAGTGATCCTTACGCAAGCGGATCGGGAGCGGCCGTGACACCGAGCTCGGCCAGCTTGGCCTTCCCCCCGTCGGGGGCGGTGAGGACCAGGGGGCCCTGCTCGGTGAGCGCGACCGAGTGCTCCCAGTGGGAGGACCACGTGCCGTCGGTCGTGATGACCGTCCAGTCGTCCTCGAGCACCTCGGTCTTCGGCGTGCCGAGCGACACCATCGGCTCGATGGCCAGGCAGAAGCCGGGGACCAGCTTGGGGCCCTTGCCCCGCCGGCGCTCCACGTAGTTCAGCAAATGCGGGTCCATGTGCATCTCGGTGCCGATGCCGTGGCCGCCGTAGTCCTCGATGATCCCGTAGCGGCCGCCGCCCGGCTTGGGCTGGCGGCGGATGTACGTCTCGATGGCACGGGAGATGTCCACGAGGCGGTTGCCGGGCTTCATGGCCGCGATGCCGGCCCACATCGACTCCTCGGTCACCCGGGAGAGCTCGACCAGCTCGGGCGCGTGCCCGGAGCCCACGAACGCCGTGTAGGCGGCGTCGCCGTGCCAGCCGTCGACGATGGCACCGCAGTCGATGGAGATGATGTCGCCGTCCTTGAGGACGACCTCCTCCGACGGGATGCCGTGGACGACGACGTCGTTCACGGACGTGCAGATCGTCGCGGGGAAGCCGCCGTAGCCCAGGAAGTTCGACTTGGCGCCGTGCTCGGCGAGCACCTTGCGCGCGACCTCGTCCAGGTCCTTGGTGCTGGCCCCCGGCACCGCGGCCTCCCGCGTGGCGGCGTGGATGGCGGCGACGACGAGCCCCGCCTGCCGCATCTTGGCGATCTGCTCGGGGTTCTTGATCTGCACCATGCCGGGTTGCGCCTCCTGAACAGCGTCTATAGCGGCACCCCAGGATACGCTCACGCGCGAACGCACGGAAAAGCCCCCGTCGCTGCCGGTGAGCGACGGGGGCTTTTTCGTGGAAAGAGCGGACTACTGCTGGCCGGCCTTGTCACTCTGCAGCGCCTGCATGGCGCGCGCCGTGACGTCCTCGACCTTGCCGAGCGCGGAGATGGTCACGACCAGACCCTGCGCCTTGTAGTAGTCGATGATCGGCTCGGTCTGCGTGTGGTAGACCTCGAGCCGCTTGCGGACCGTCTCCTCCGAGTCGTCGTCCCGCTGGTACAGCTCGCCGCCGCAGACGTCACAGACGCCCTCCTGCTTCGGCGGGCTGTACGTCACGTGGAAGACGTGGCTGGAGTCCTTGCGGCAGACCCGCCGCCCGGCGATCCGCTTGACGACCTCGTCCTCGGGGACCTCGAGATCCAGCACCGCGTCGAGCTTCATGCCCGCGGCGCTGAGCATCTCGTCGAGCGCCTCGGCCTGCGACACATTGCGCGGGAAGCCGTCGAGCAGGAAGCCGTGCTCGGCGTCCGGCTGCTCCATGCGGTCCTTGGCCATCCCGATGGTGACCTCGTCCGGCACCAGGTTGCCCGCGTCCATGTAGGACTTCGCGAGCTTGCCGAGGTCCGTCTGCTGGCTGATGTTGGCGCGGAACAGGTCGCCCGTGGAGATGTGCGGGATCGACAGGTTGTTGGCCAGGAACGCGGCCTGCGTTCCCTTCCCGGCACCCGGCGGCCCGACGAGGACGATTCGCATCAGCGGAGGAACCCTTCGTAATTGCGCTGCTGGAGCTGGCTCTCGATCTGCTTCACGGTCTCGAGTCCCACACCCACGATGATCAGGATGCTGGTCCCGCCGAACACGAAGTTCTGGTTTGCCCCAAAACCAGCCAACGCCATTGTCGGCACGAGAGCGATCAGGCCCAAGTACAGCGAACCCGGCCAGGTGATCCGGTTGAGTACGTAGCTCAGGTACTCAGCGGTCGGTCGGCCAGCCCGGATGCCCGGGATGAAGCCACCATACTTCTTCATGTTGTCGGCGACTTCTTCGGGGTTGAAGGAGATGGCGACGTAGAAGAAGGCGAAGAAGACGATCAGCAGGAAGTACAAAGTGACGTGGATCGGGGCGTTGGGCTCGGCCAGGTTCTTCTCGACCCAGACCTTCCAGTCCGCGGTCCCGCTGGAGAACTGCGCGATGAGCGCCGGGATGTAGAGCAGCGACGAGGCGAAGATGACCGGGATCACACCGGCCTGGTTCACCTTGAGCGGGATGTACGTGGACGTGCCGCCGTAGGAACGGCGTCCGATCATGCGCTTGGCGTACTGGACGGGGATCCTGCGCTGAGCCTGCTCCACGAAGACCACCAGGCCGACCATGACGAAGCCGACGAGCATCACGGTGCCGAACTCGATCCAGCCGTCCGCGAGGTCGCCCTGCTCCTTGATGGCCCACAGCGAGGCGGGGAAGGTCGCGGCGATCGAGATGAACATCAGGATCGACATGCCGTTGCCGATGCCGCGGTCGGTGATGAGCTCGCCGAGCCACATGACGACGGCCGTACCGGCGGTCATGGTGATGACCATCGTGATGGTCGTGAAGATCGACCGGTCCGGGACGATCTGGCCGGCCACCGCGCACTGGGGGAACAGCGAGCCGCTGCGGGCCGTCGCGACGAGGCCGGTGCCCTGGAGGATGGCGAGCGCGACCGTGAGGTAACGGGTGTACTGCGTGATCTTCGCCGTACCCGCCTGGCCCTCCTTCTTCAGGGCCTCCAGACGCGGGATCACGACGGTCAGCAGCTGCAGGATGATGCTCGCCGTGATGTACGGCATGATGCCGAGCGCGAAGATCGTGATCTGCAGCAGCGCTCCGCCGCTGAACATGTTGACCAGGCCGAAGATGCCCTGGTTCGTGCTCGCCTGGTCGATACAGACCTGAACGGCCCGGTAGTCGACGCCGGGGATCGGGATGTGTGTACCGATCCGGTAGATCACGATGATGCCGAGCGTGAAGAGCAGCTTCTTGCGCAGGTCGGGCGTCTTGAACGCCCGGGCGAACGCGGTGAGCACGGTGCCTCCTGCGACCCCCGCGCAACTGCGTCAAGGGTGACGGTCTGAGGTTCGACTGATAGGGAACGACTTAGCTAACGGTCAACTGCCGCTCAGAGTGCCCCACTGGAGCACC
The DNA here is from genome assembly GCF_018070255.1 of Streptomyces sp. RK62. Classification (NCBI taxonomy): domain Bacteria; kingdom Bacillati; phylum Actinomycetota; class Actinomycetes; order Kitasatosporales; family Streptomycetaceae; genus Streptomyces; species Streptomyces sp. RK62. The sequence goes on from NZ_JAGPYD010000004.1 coordinate 234,046, forward strand.
CGGTGAAAGTGGGCAGTGCAGGCCACCTTACCGGCGAGACCGCCCCCCTAGGAACGACCAACCGGGGATACCCCATTTGTGGGGTATCCCCGGTCGGGATCGCTCAAGTCATCGAGACGCCTGATGCAATCAGACGAGCTCGGTGACGCTGCCGCCGGCGGCGGTGATCTTCTCCTTGGCGGAGCCGGAGACGGCGTCGACCGTCACCTGCAGCGCCACGGAGATCTCGCCCTGGCCGAGCACCTTGACGAGGCTGTTCTTGCGAACGGCACCCTTCTCGACCAGGTCCGCGACCGTGACCTCGCCGCCCTCGGGGTAGAGGGAGGCGAGCTTGTCCAGGTTGACGACCTGGTACTCGGTCTTGAACGGGTTCTTGAAGCCCTTGAGCTTCGGGAGACGCATGTGGAGGGGCATCTGGCCACCCTCGAAGCGCTCCGGAACCTGGTAACGGGCCTTGGTGCCCTTGGTACCACGACCGGCCGTCTTACCCTTCGACGCCTCACCACGACCGACACGGGTCTTCGCGGTCTTGGCGCCCGGGGCGGGACGGAGGTTGTGGATCTTCAGCGGGTTGTTCTCCGCCATGATCAGTCGACCTCCTCGACCGTCACGAGGTGGCGGACGGTGTGCACCATGCCGCGGAACTCGGGACGATCCTCCTTGACGACCTGCGTGTTGATGCCCTTGAGACCAAGGGACCGCAGGGTGTCGCGGTGGTTCTGCTTGCTGCCGATGTAGGACTTGACCTGCGTAATCTTCAGCTGCGCCATGATTACGCACCCGCCCCGGCACGCGCACGCAGCAGAGCCGCGGGGGCGACGTCCTCGAGCGGCAGACCACGGCGGGCCGCGATCTCCTCGGGACGCTGCAGGCCCTTCAGGGCCTCCACGGTCGCGTGCACGATGTTGATCGCGTTGTCGGAGCCGAGCGACTTCGACAGCACGTCGTGGATACCGGCGCACTCGAGCACGGCGCGCACCGGGCCACCGGCGATAACACCGGTACCGGGCGACGCGGGCTTGAGCAGCACGACGCCGGCAGCCTTCTCACCCTGGATGGGGTGCGGGATGGTGCCCTGGATACGGGGGACCTTGAAGAAGTGCTTCTTGGCCTCCTCAACACCCTTGGCGATGGCGGCCGGCACCTCCTTGGCCTTGCCGTAACCGACACCCACGGTGCCGTCACCGTCGCCCACCACGACCAGCGCGGTGAAGCTGAAGCGACGACCACCCTTCACAACCTTGGCGACGCGGTTGATCGCGACAACGCGCTCAACGTACGCGGTCTTCTCGGCGGCGGCGTTGCCACCGTCGCGACCCTTCCGGTCCCGCCGCTCGCCGCCACCGGCACCGCCACCGCGGCGCTGGGGTCCAGCCATTGGAATTACCTCTCTCTGTTTCCGCTAGCTACGGAACCGACTCAGAACTTGAGTCCGGCCTCGCGGGCGGCGTCCGCCAGGGCGGCGATGCGCCCGGCGTACTGGTTGCCACCACGGTCGAACACGACAGCCTCGACGCCGGCGGCCTTGGCGCGCTCGGCGACCAGGGCGCCGACCTGCTTGGCCTGCGCGGACTTGTCGCCCTCGCCACCGCGGATCGTGGTGTCCAGGGTGGACGCCGACGCCAGGGTGTGACCCTTGATGTCGTCGATCACCTGGGCCACGATGTGGCGGTTCGAGCGGGTAACGACCAGACGCGGACGCTCCGCCGTTCCGTTGATGTGCTTACGGATCCGGATGTGGCGGCGCTTGATCGCGGCGCGCTTGTAGGCGTCGCCCTTGAGGATCTTCTGTCCGTATGCCATGGCTTACTTACCCGCCTTTCCGACCTTGCGGCGGATGACTTCGCCCTCGTACTTGACGCCCTTGGCCTTGTACGGGTCGGGCTTGCGCAGCTTGCGGATGTTGGCCGCGACCTCGCCGACCTTCTGCTTGTCGATGCCCTCGACCGAGAAGCGCGTGGGCGCCTCGACCTTGAAGGTGATGCCTTCGGGGGCCTCGACAGTGATCGGGTGGCTGTAGCCGAGAGCGAACTCCAGGTTCGAACCCTTGGCCTGCACGCGGTAACCGACACCGCTGATCTCGAGCTTCTTCACGTAACCCTGGGTCACGCCGGTGATCATGTTCGCCACCAGCGTGCGGGACAGGCCGTGCAGGGCCTTGTTCTGACGCTCGTCGTTCGGGCGGGTCACCGAGAGGGTGCCGTCTTCGCCCTTGGCGACCTCGATCGGCGCCGAGACGGTGTGGGTCAGCTCGCCCTTGGGGCCCTTGACCTTGACCGTACGGCCGTCGATGGTGACGTCCACGCCGGCGGGAACCGCGATGGGGAGCTTGCCGATGCGCGACATAGCTGTTTCCTCCGTTCCCTTCTGCTACCAGACGTAGGCGAGGACTTCCCCACCCACGCCCTTCTTGCCGGCCTGCTTGTCGGTGAGGAGACCGTGCGACGTGGAGATGATCGCCACGCCCAGGCCGCCGAGCACCTTCGGCAGGTTGGTGGACTTCGCGTACACCCGGAGACCGGGCTTGGAGATCCGCTTGATGCCCGCGATGGAGCGCTCACGGTTCGGGCCGAACTTCAGCTCGAGAACGAGGCTCTTGCCGACCTCGGCGTCCTCGACCTTCCAGCCCGTGATGAAGCCCTCCTGCTGGAGGATCTCCGCGATGTGCGACTTGATCTTCGAGTGCGGCATCGCCACGGTGTCGTGGTACGCCGAGTTCGCGTTCCGCAGACGCGTAAGCATGTCTGCGATCGGATCAGTCATGGTCATGAATTGGCCTTCGGCCTCTCTCGCCGGGGTTTCCTGGTGCGCCATCCCTCTCCCCGATCCGAGACGGGACGGGTGCGGCGCGGTGGACCTACGGCGTAGTAAGTCGTAAGGGCGGCAACAGGCGCCCAACCCCACAAGCCTAAGGCATGCGGGCTGGGCGTCCTGCCGCCCTGTCTGCTTACCGAGAGCCTTGGTTATCCCTGAAAGTCGGGATTACCAGGAGCTCTTGGTCACGCCCGGCAGCTCGCCACGGTGAGCCATCTCACGAAGGCACACGCGGCACAGGCCGAACTTGCGGTACACGGAGTGCGGGCGGCCGCAGCGCTGGCAGCGGGTGTAGCCACGCACACCGAACTTGGGCTTGCGAGCAGCCTTAGCGATCAGAGCCTTCTTCGCCATCTCGCTCACGCCTCCTTGAAGGGGAAGCCGAGGTGACGAAGGAGCGCGCGGCCCTCAGCGTCGTTGGTCGCCGTGGTGACCACGGTGATGTCCATACCCCGGACGCGGTCGATCTTGTCCTGGTCGATCTCGTGGAACATGACCTGCTCCGTGAGACCGAAGGTGTAGTTGCCACGGCCGTCGAACTGCTTGGGGGACAGACCGCGGAAGTCGCGGATGCGCGGCAGCGCGAGCGACAGGGTGCGGTCCAGGAACTCCCACATGCGGTCGCCACGGAGCGTGACGTGGGCACCGATCGGCTGGCCCTCACGCAGCTTGAACTGCGCGATGGACTTGCGGGCCTTGGTGACGGCCGGCTTCTGACCGGTGATGGTGGTCAGGTCGCGGATCGCGCCCTCGATCAGCTTCGAGTCACGGGCGGCGTCACCGACACCCATGTTGACCACGATCTTGACGAGGCCGGGGATCTGCATGACGTTCTCGTACTTGAACTCGTCACGCAGCTTGCCCGCGATCTCCTCGCGGTACTTCGTCTTGAGACGCGGAGTGGTGGTGGTAGCCATCAGATGTCCTCACCCGTCCGCTTGGCAACGCGGATCTTGTTGCCCTCGTCGTCGAAGCGGTAACCGACACGCGTGACGACCTTCGTGCCGTCCTTCTCCACGACCAGCTGGACGTTGGAGACGTGGATCGGGGCCTCGGTGGTCACGATGCCGCCGGCCTGGGAACCGCGAGCGGTCGGGCCGGCCTTGGTGTGCTTCTTGACCCGGTTGACACCCTCGACCAGGACACGGTCCTCGCGGGGGAAGGCCGCGATGACCTTGCCCTGCTTGCCCTTGTCCTTACCGGTGATGACCTGGACCAGGTCGCCCTTCTTGATCTTCATGCTTACAGCACCTCCGGCGCGAGCGAGATGATCTTCATGAACTTCTTCTCGCGCAGCTCACGGCCGACGGGGCCGAAGATACGGGTGCCGCGAGGGTCGCCGTCGTTCTTCAGAATGACGGCGGCGTTCTCGTCGAAGCGGATGTACGAGCCGTCCGGACGGCGGCGCTCCTTGACGGTGCGAACGATGACCGCCTTGACGACGTCACCCTTCTTCACGTTGCCACCGGGGATCGCGTCCTTGACGGTGGCGACGATGACGTCACCGATGCCCGCGTAGCGGCGACCGGAGCCACCGAGCACACGGATGCAAAGGATCTCCTTCGCACCAGTGTTGTCGGCGACACGCAGTCGCGACTCCTGCTGGATCACGTCTATCTCCTGTTTGTCTGCCGGTTCCCCGGGAGCCGCTCAGCGAGCGGCTCCCGGAGCCTGGCGGAACTGACCTGCCGGGTTTGCCCCGCAGGCGTGTTTTCTGGTTTTCGCTCGCGCGAAATACCTACTTGGCCTTCTCGAGGATCTCGACGACGCGCCAGCGCTTCGTGGCGGACAGCGGCCGGGTCTCCATGAGGAGGACGCGGTCGCCGACACCCGCGGCGTTCTGCTCGTCGTGCGCCTTGAGCTTGTTCGTACGGCGGATGACCTTGCCGTACAGCGCGTGCTTGACACGGTCCTCGACGGCGACGACGACGGTCTTGTCCATCTTGTCGCTGACGACCAGACCCTCACGGGTCTTGCGGAAACCGCGAGCTTCCTTGTTCTCAGTCACGTTGCTCTCGCTCATGCGTTCTCCACCGTTTCGATGCCCAGCTCACGCTCGCGCATCAGGGTGTAGATCCGCGCGATGTCCTTACGGACGGCCTTCAGCCGACCGTGGTTTTCGAGCTGACCCGTGGCCGCCTGGAAGCGGAGGTTGAACAGCTCTTCCTTGGCCTCGGTGAGCTTCGCGAGAAGCTCCTCGTTGCCCAGTTCGCGCAGCTCGGACGCCTTGGTACCGGCCGACATCACGCTTCACCTGCCTCGCGCTTGACGATCCGGCACTTCATCGGCAGCTTGTGGGCTGCGCGAGTCAGCGCCTCACGGGCGATCTTCTCGTTGGGGTACGACAGCTCGAACATGACCCGGCCCGGGTGCACGTTCGCGATCCACCACTCCGGAGAACCCTTACCGGAACCCATGCGGGTCTCGGCAGGCTTCTTGGTGAGGGGACGGTCCGGGTAGATGTTGATCCAGACCTTGCCGCCACGCTTGATGTGGCGGGTCATCGCGATACGGGCCGCCTCGATCTGGCGGTTGGTCACGTACGCCGGCGTGAGGGCCTGAATGCCGTACTCGCCGAACGCGACCGTCGTACCGCCCTTGGCCTGACCACGGCGCTTCGGGTGGTGCTGCTTGCGGTGCTTGACCCTACGGGGGATCAGCATGACGGTCAGGCCTCCGTTCCGGTGCTCTCAGCCGGAGCGGCGGCGGGAGCCTCGGCCTTGGGGGCCTCGGCGCCTGCAGCCTGCTGCGGCTTACGACCGCGCCGCTCGCCACCGCGGCCACCACGGGCCGGGCGGTCGGCACCACCGCGGGCCGGGCGGTTACCCGCACGGGCAGCGGCGTTCTCGGCGCGGACCTCGGCGATGTTCTTGACGTCGCCCTTGTAGATCCAGACCTTCACACCGATGCGGCCGAAGGTCGTCTTGGCCTCGAAGAAGCCGTAGTCCACGTTCGCGCGGAGCGTGTGCAGGGGCACGCGGCCCTCGCGGTAGAACTCCGAGCGGGACATCTCGGCGCCACCGAGGCGGCCACCGCACTGGATCTTGATGCCCTTGGCGCCGGCCTTCATCGCCGACTGCATGCTCTTACGCATGGCGCGACGGAAGGAGACGCGGGAGGAGAGCTGCTCGGCGACGGCCTGGGCAACCAGCTGAGCGTCGGTCTCGGGGTTCTTGACCTCGAGGATGTTCAGCTGGACCTGCTTGCCCGTGAGCTTCTCGAGGTCACCGCGGATGCGGTCGGCCTCGGCGCCACGGCGGCCGATGACGATGCCCGGACGCGCGGTGTGGATGTCCACGCGGACGCGGTCACGGGTGCGCTCGATCTCCACCTTCGAGATGCCGGCGCGCTCCATGCCGGACGTCATCATCCGACGGATGGCGACGTCTTCCTTGACGTAGTCCTTGTACAGCTTGTCGGCGTACCACCGGGACTTGAAGTCCGTGGTGACACCGAGCCGGAACCCATGCGGGTTAACCTTCTGGCCCATTACCGGGTTCCTTCCTTGCTGCTGACGACCACGGTGATGTGGCTGGTCCGCTTGCGGATCCGGTAGGCACGGCCCTGGGCGCGCGGCCGGAACCGCTTCAGGGTCGGGCCCTCGTCGACGTACGCCTCGGAGATGAAGAGGCTGTCGGCGTCGGTGTGGTCGTAGTTGTGCGCGGCGTTGGCGATGGCGCTGTCGAGCACCTTGCCGACGGGCACTGAGGCGGCCTGCGGAGCGAATCGCAGGACCGCCTGAGCCTCCGTGGCGTCCATGCCACGGATAAGGTCCACCACGCGGCGGGCCTTCATGGGCGTAACGCGGATGTACCGCGCCTGGGCCCTGGCTTCCATGGTTGTCCCTCTCAGTTACTTACGTGTCTGAATGCGATCCGCGTTTAGCGGCGCTTCGACTTCCGGTCGTCCTTGACGTGACCCCGGAAGGTGCGCGTCGGCGAGAACTCGCCGAGCTTGTGGCCGACCATCGACTCGGTGACGAACACCGGGATGTGGGTCTTGCCGTTGTGCACCGCGAGCGTGTGGCCGAGCATGGCCGGCACGATCATGGAGCGACGGGACCAGGTCTTGATGACGTTCTTGGTGCCGGCTTCGTTCTGGGCTTCCACCTTCTTGATCAGGTGGTCGTCGACGAAGGGCCCCTTCTTGAGACTGCGCGGCATCTAAACCCGCTCCTAGCGCTTCTTGTTCGTCTTGCGGCGGCGGACGATGTACTTGTTGCTCGCCTTCTTGGGAGCACGAGTACGACCTTCCTTCTGACCCCACGGGGAGACCGGGTGGCGACCACCGGAGGTCTTGCCCTCACCACCACCGTGCGGGTGGTCAACCGGGTTCATCGCCACACCGCGAACGGTCGGGCGGACGCCCAGCCAGCGCTTGCGGCCGGCCTTGCCCCAGTTGATGTTGCTCTGCTCGGCGTTGCCGACCTCGCCGACGGTGGCGCGGCAGCGCACGTCGACCAGGCGGATCTCACCGGACGGCATGCGGAGGTGGGCCATCTGGCCCTCCTTCGCGAGCAGCTGCACGGAGGCACCGGCGGAGCGGGCGAACTTGGCGCCGCCACCGGGACGGAGCTCGATCGCGTGGATCGTGGTACCGACCGGGATGTTGCGGAGCGCCAGGTTGTTGCCCGGCTTGATGTCGGCCCCGGGACCGTTCTCGACGCGGTCACCCTGCTGCAGGTTGCGCGGGGCGAGGATGTAGCGCTTCTCGCCGTCGGCGTAGTGCAGCAGCGCGATGCGCGCGGTGCGGTTGGGGTCGTACTCGATGTGCGCGACCTTCGCCGGCACGCCGTCCTTGTCGTGACGACGGAAGTCGATCACGCGGTAGGCGCGCTTGTGTCCGCCACCCTGGTGGCGAACGGTCACACGACCGGCGTTGTTACGGCCGCCCTTGCTGTGCAGCGGGCGGACCAGCGACTTCTCCGGCGTGGACCGCGTGACCTCGACGAAGTCGGCGACGCTGGAGCCACGGCGGCCCGGCGTAGTCGGCTTGTACTTGCGGATTCCCATTTCTCAGTCCTCGTCCGATATCGGACGATCCGACCCGCTTACGCGGTCGGACCGCCGAAGATGTCGATACGGTCGCCCTCGGCGAGGGTCACGATCGCGCGCTTGGTGCCCGCGCGCTGGCCGAAGCCGGTGCGGGTCCGCTTGCGCTTGCCCTGGCGGTTGATCGTGTTGACCCCGGTGACCTTGACGTCGAAGACCGCCTGGACGGCCTGCTTGATCTGGGTCTTGTTGGCGTTCGGGGCGACGATGAACGTGTACTTGTTCTCGTCGAGGAGCGCGTAGCTCTTCTCCGACACGACCGGCTTCAGCAGGACGTCACGGGGGTCCGTGTACGCCTTGCTCGCCGGGGTGACGACGGTGTTCTTGCCCTCGGCGGCGTGGCGACGCGCCTTGGCGACGCGCGCGGCCTTGGCGGCCTTGGCCGCCTTGGAGGCAATGCTCGGGTGACGCGTAGCCATCAGGCCTCGCTCCCTTCGGTGTCATCGGCCTTCGGGCCCGACACGAAGGACTCGAACGCGGCCTGGGTGAAGACCACGTCGTCCGAGACGAGAACGTCGTACGTGTTCAGCTGGCCCGGCTCCAGGATGTGGACCTGGGGCAGGTTGCGGGCGGACAGCCACGCGGCCTCGTCGGCGCGCTCGACGACCAGGAGCAGGTTCTTGCGCTCCGAGATCTTGCCGAACAGGCTCTTCGCGGCCTTCGTGGACGGGTTGTCGCCCTCGATCACGCCGGAGACGACGTGGATGCGGTTGTTGCGGGCCCGGTCGGTGAGGGCGTGGCGCAGGGCCGCGGCCTTCATCTTCTTCGGGGTCCGCTGCGAGTAGTCACGCGGCACGGGACCGTGCACGACGCCACCACCGGCGAACTGCGGCGCGCGGGTCGAACCCTGACGGGCGCGACCGGTGCCCTTCTGGCGGTACGGCTTCTTGCCGCCACCACGGACCTCGCCACGGGTCTTGGTCTTGTGCGTGCCCTGTCGGGCAGCGGCCAGCTGGGCGACGACGACCTGGTGAAGCAGCGGAACGCTGATCTTCTCTACGTCGAAGATCTCCGCGGGGAGCTCGACGGTACCGGCCTTGTCGCCAGCCGGCGAAAGGATGTCAACAGTGCTCATCGGTTACCTCAGGCCCCCTTGGCCGCGGTGCGGACCAGGACGAGGCCGCCGTTCGGACCGGGAACCGCGCCCTTGATGAGCAGCAGACCCTTCTCCGCGTCAACGGCGTGGACGGTCAGGTTCTGGGTGGTGACCCGCTCGTTGCCCATGCGACCCGCCATGCGGAGGCCCTTGAACACACGGCCCGGGGTGGCGCAGCCACCGATGGAACCGGGCGAGCGGTGCTTGCGCTGGGTGCCGTGACCGGCGCCGAGGCCCTTGAAGTTGTGACGCTTCATGACACCGGCGAAGCCCTTGCCCTTGCTCTTGCCGGTGACGTCGACCTTCACGCCGGCCTCGAAGACCTCGGCCGTGACTTCCTGGCCGAGCGTGTACTCGGAGGCGTCAGCGGTGCGGATCTCGACGAGGTGGCGACGGGGGGTGACGTCGGCCTTGGCGAAGTGGCCCTTGAGGGGCTTGTTCACCTTGCGCGGGTCGATCTCGCCGAAGGCGATCTGGACCGACTCGTAGCCGTCGACGTCGTTCGTACGGACCTGGGTGACGACGTTGGGGCCGGCCTTGACGACGGTGACCGGGACGACGCGGTTGTTCGCGTCCCACACCTGCGTCATGCCGAGCTTCTCGCCCAGGATGCCCTTGATCTGCTTAGCCATCGTTCAGATCACCGGCCTCAGAGCTTGATCTCGATGTCGACACCGGCCGGGAGGTCGAGTCGCATCAGAGAGTCAACGGTCTTGGGGGTCGGGTCGAGGATGTCGATCAGGCGCTTGTGCGTGCGCATCTCGAAGTGCTCGCGCGAGTCCTTGTACTTGTGCGGCGACTTGATGACGCAGTACACGTTCTTCTCAGTGGGCAGCGGCACCGGGCCCGCGACCGACGCACCAGTGCGAGTCACCGTCTCGACGATCTTCTTCGCCGAAGAGTCGATGACCTCGTGGTCGTAGGCCTTGAGCCGGATGCGGATCTTCTGTCCCGCCATGGCTACTCAGTAGTCCTGTCTCTCTTACGCTCTGGAACCCGGTGTTCCCTTGACCTCCTCCGACCCACGCGGTCGGGCGTGTCGCGCTCCCGCTGACACAGATGTCCCTTGTTCGAACATCCCTGCGTGGGAACACGGCCCTTCCGGAACCGCAAGCCGGGAGCTAGGAGGCCCACCGGGTGCCTGGTCGGTGCCGCGCTGTCACTTCCCGGAAGATTCCCGTACGTCCGCCCCAGCGCTGCCTTTCGGCAGTTAGGGCGACGAGTACTGTGGGACTCGCTTCCGGTCCTCCCGGCGGGAGGCGCGCAGCATCAACACTCGACCGAGCAACCCCGCTAGTCTGCCATACGGGGCAGGGGCCTGGCCAATCGAGCCGGAGAGAATACCCCGAGCGTGACGCAGGTCAAACCCTGGGCCGCCGTGCGCGCCTCCCCGGTGTGTCAGATGACGCCCTGGGCCAGCATCGCGTCGGCCACCCGCTCGAAGCCCGCGATGTTCGCACCGGTCACATAGTCGCCCGGAGCGCCGTAGCGCTCGGCGGTCTCGGCGCAGGTGGTGTGGATGTCGGCCATGATGCGGGCGAGTTCACGCTCGACCTGGTCGGCCTTCCACGAGGTGCGCGAGGCGTTCTGGGTCATCTCCAGCGCGCTGACCGCGACACCGCCGGCGTTCGCCGCCTTGCCGGGACCGAAGGCGACCCCGGCCCGCTGGAACAGCTGCACGGCCTCCGGCGTGGTCGGCATGTTGGCGCCCTCGGAGACCGCCTTCACGCCGTTGCGGATGAGCGTGTCGGCGTCGACGGCGTTCAGCTCGTTCTGGGTGGCCGACGGCAGGGCGACGTCCGCGGGGACCTCCCAGACGCGTCCGCCGGGCACATAGCGCGCGGAGGCGCCCCGGCGCTCGGCGTACTCGCTCACGCGGCCCCGCTCGACCTCCTTGATCCGGCGCAGCAGCTCCACGTCGATGCCCTTGTCGTCGACGACGTAGCCGCCGGAGTCGGAGCAGGTGACCGGGTTGGCGCCGAGGGCGGCCAGCTTCTCGATGGTGTGGATGGCGACGTTGCCGGAGCCGGAGACGACGGCGGTCTGGCCCTCCAGGTCCTCGCCGCGGGAGCGCAGCATGGCCTCGGTGAAGAGCACGTTGCCGTACCCGGTGGCCTCCGGGCGGATCAGCGAGCCGCCCCAGCCGGCGCTCTTGCCGGTGAGGACGCCGCCCTCCCAGCGGTTGGTGATGCGCCGGTACTGGCCGAACAGGTAGCCGATCTCCCGGGCGCCGACGCCGATGTCACCGGCGGGGATGTCGGTGTACTCGCCGATGTGCCGGTACAGCTCGCTCATGAAGGACTGGCAGAAGCGCATGACCTCGGCGTCGCTGCGGCCCTGCGGGTCGAAGTCGCTGCCGCCCTTGCCGCCGCCGATGCCGAGCCCGGTGAGCGCGTTCTTGAAGATCTGCTCGAAGCCCAGGAACTTGATGATGCCGAGGTTCACCGAGGGGTGGAAGCGCAGGCCGCCCTTGTAGGGGCCGAGGGCGCTGTTGAACTCGACGCGGAAGCCGCGGTTGACGTGGACCCGCCCCTGGTCGTCCTGCCACGGCACCCGGAACATGATCTGCCGCTCGGGCTCGACCAGCCGCTCCACGAGCCCCGGCTCCGCGTACTCGGGCCGTGCGGCCAGCACCGGTGCGAGGGTCTCCAGCACCTCACGGGCGGCCTGGTGGAACTCCGGCTCCGCGGGGTTGCGGCGCTCCACCTCGGCGCGCAGACGGTCGAGGGAGGACTTGGGGTCGGGTCGGGAGGACACGGAGGTCACGGGGCAGGTCCCTTTCTGGCACGGCTTCACCGGTACGGCACCGGTGGGGGCGCTCGGCGCCGTTGCCGCGCGCGGGACGGCGGCCGGGTCGTGGACCTATACGAGTTTTCGTATACGACACGCCGGCCGACCGTCCCAGTGTTACTCCCGTGTTACGCGGGTACCAAGGGGCGGGCCCGAAAGTCCGCTATCTGGACGTCGCGTACGGGGTGCGGACGACTCAGTGCCCAGGGTGCTTCGGTCCCTTCGGGCCGCCCTTCCCGCAGTCGTGCTCGCGGGCGTCCTTCAGGGTGTCGCGCAGCGCGTAGTACGCCGGCTTACGGCCGAAGTCGTCCGTCATGACCGTCGCGAAGCCCTCGCCCTGGAAGAACACCGGGACCCACGAGTACTTGTCGGTGAAGCCCCAGATGGTGAACGAGTTGCAGCCATCGACCTCCAGGCACGCCTGCAGCATCCGCTGGTAGTACTCCGCCTGCTGCTTCTCCTGGGCCGGGGTCGGGACCGAGCCCTCCGGGACGTCCATGCGGACGTCCAGCTCGGTGACCGCCGTCTCCAGGCCGAGCGCGTCGAAGCGGCGCAGGTTGTCGGCGAGGTCGCCGGGGAAGCCGTAGCGCGTGCTCAGGTGGCCCTGCACGGAGAAGCCGTGCACCGGCACCCGCTGCGCGCGCAGATCCTTCACCAGCGCGTAGTACGCGTCGCTCTTCGCGTTGACGCTCTCGACGTTGTAGTCGTTGAGGAACAGCTTCGCCTTCGGGTCCGCCTGGTGCGCCCAGCGGAACGCGTCCGCGACGATCCCCGGACCGAGCTCACGGATCCAGATGTTGTCCCGCGTACGCAGCTTGCCCTGGTCGTCGAAGATCTCGTTCGCCACGTCCCACTGCTGGATCCTGCCCTTGTACCGGCCGACCACCTTGGTGATGTGCTCGCGCAGGATGCCGCGCAGCTCCGCCTCGGTGAAGTCGCCGTTCTCCAGCCACGCGGGGTTCTGGCTGTGCCACAACAGGGTGTGTCCGCGCACCACTTGGTGGTTCTTGCGGGCGAACTCGACGATCGCGTCCGCCTGCTTGAAGTCGTAGCGGTCGCGCTCGGGGTGGATGTAGTCCCACTTCATCTGGTTCTCGGGCGAGACCGAGCTGAACTCCCGCCCCAGGGCCTTCCGGTACTCCTTGTCGTACGTGAAGGGGTCCGGGTAGTCCTGCTCCAGGTGGTGGCCGCCGCCGGCCACGGCCGTGCCGATCACGAAACCTTCGGGGGCGGCCGCGCGCAGCCGGTCGGGCGCCGCGTGGGCGTGCGGCGGCGCCTTGGGGCCGGTCTTCGGGGTGGCGGACGCCGAACCGCCCAGGAGCGGCAGGGCCAGTGCTGCGGTGGCGAGGGCCACGGTGGCGAAACGAAGGGGTCTCATGCGGCTTCCATTCCCGTCCTCGTTCTCGAATGTTTCGAAAACGAATCCGAAACATTAGGGGTGGGGCGGACGGTATGGTCTGGCCGAGCGGCGCGTCAATACCCGTGCACGCGCGGGGTTTTCAGGCCGCGCTCATCCCGCCGACGGACGGATCACCTCCTCCGCCACCCACCGGGCGACGCCCTCGGGAAACGGCGCCGGCAGCCCCAGTACGACGTGTCGGAACCCCGCCTCCAGCGCCTCCCCCACGGCATCCCGTACGGCGTTGGGCCGGCCGGTGTCGACCGGGAGGTGGAATCGACCGGACGATCGACGCGGGGTCGCGGCCGATGTCGGCGCAGTACCGGTCCAGCAGGGCGCTGCGCCGCACCACGTCGTCGATGTCGCCGCCCGGCACGTTCCACACGTCGGCGTGGACCGCGGCCACACGCAGCGTCGCCGACGACCGGCCGCCGACGAGGATCGGCGGATGCGGGCGCTGCACGGGCCTGGGGCGGGCGAAGGCACCGGTCAGCCGGTGATGGGTGCCGTGGAAGTCGAACGGCTCCTCCGCGGTCCACAGCCGGCGGATCACCGTGCACGCCTCGGCGAGGCTCTCCACCGCCTGGGACGGCTCCAGGAAGGGCAGCCCGTGGGCGGGGTACTCGCGCCGGGCCTCCGGTGGGTGGGGCCGTGAGCCGACCCCGATGCCGAAGTCCAGTCGCCCGCCGGAGACGACGTCCACGGTCGTCGCGATCTTGGCGAGATGCGCGGGCGCCCGGAACCGGTTGCTGGTCACCATGACCCCGAGCCGGAGCCGCCCGGTCTGTGCCGCGAGCGCGGCGAGCAGCGTCCAGCCCTCGAAGACCGGCCCCTCGGGGTCGCCGAAGATGGGCATGAGGTGGTCGAACAGCCAGGCGTGCTCGATCTCGGGGACCTCGTCGGCCTCGCGCCAGACGCGGACGAGGTCGTCGTAACCGACCTGCGAGGGCGCGGTCATGATCCCGAAGCTGGGTCGGGGGGTGCCGGACATCAGGTGCCGTCCGTCCCGGTCAGCGGCGGCGCAGGGACGCGTCGAGCAGCGCGGGAGGCGTGTCGAACTTCTCCTGCGGGGCCAGGTCGGTGCCGGGGGCGACGATCTCGTCGATCGCGTCGAGGACGTCGGCGGAGAGCACGGTGTCGGCGGCGGCGAGCTGGGAGTGCAGATGCTCCAGCGTGCGGGGGCCGATGAGCGCGGCGGTCACGGCGGGGTGCGCGTTGACGAAGCCCAGGGCCAGCTGGATCAGGGTGAGACCGGCCTGGTCGGCGACCTCGGCGAGCCGCTCGACGGCCTCGCTGCGGGCCTGGTTGGAGGGGATCGAGAGGTCGAACCGCTCGGGCAGCACCTTCGAGCGGCTCGTGGTCACCTCCTGGCCCTTGCGGACCGCGCCCGACAGCCAGCCCGACGCCAGCGGGCTCCACACCAGCACGCCGAGGCCGTACTCCTGGGTCACCGGAAGGACGTGCGACTCGATGCCGCGCTGGAGGATCGAGTAGCTGGGCTGCTCGGTGACGTACCGGCCGAGCCGCAGCTCGCGGGCGGCCCACTGCGCCTGCACGATGCGGTACGCGGGGAAGGTGGAGGAGCCGAAGTAGCGGATCTTCCCGGCGCGCTGGAGGTCGGTGAGGGCCGACAGGGTCTCCTCGTCGGTCGTCGTGGGGTCCCAGCGGTGGATCTGGAACAGGTCGACGTGGTCCACACCGAGGCGGCGCAGGCTGTCGTCGAGGGCCTTGTAGAGCCAGCGGCGGGAGCTGCCCCGGTGATTGCGCTCCTCCCCGATCGGCATGGTGGCCTTGGTGGCCAGCACGAGGTCGTCGCGGCGGCCCGCGATGGCCTTGCCGACCATCTCCTCGGACTCGCCCTCGCCGTAGAAGTCGGCGGTGTCGATGAGGTTGACGCCGGCCTCCAGGGCCGCGTCGACGATGGCGGTGGCCTCGTCCTGGGTGGTGCGCCCGATGGCGCCGAAGTTCATGGCGCCGAGCGCGAGCGTGCTGACCTGGACGCCGGTGCGGCCGAGCGTGCGGTACTGCATGGGAGCCTCCTACACTGAAAACGGAACAACGTTCCGGTACGTCCACCACGATACGGAACAACGTTCCGTTTCTGCAAGGGCAGACGTACGAAGGGGCTCGGCGAACCCCCGTGAGACCATGCGGGGACCCGGCGAGCGAGCGAGGAGCACGCGGTGAGCGACAGCGACCAGCGCGACGGAAGCGCGGCCACGTCCCGGCGGAAGGACGCCCGGCGCAACAAGGAGACGCTGCTCGACGCGGCCGCCGCGGTATTCGTCACCTCGGGCGTGGACGCCCCCGTGCGCGACATCGCCGCCCGGGCCGGCGTCGGCACGGGCACCCTCTACCGGCACTTCCCGACCCGCGCGGACCTGATCATCGCCGTCTACCGGCACCAGGTGGACGCCTGCGCCGAGGCCGGTCCCGCGCTGCTCGAAGAGGCCCCGACCCCGCACGCGGCGCTGCGCCGGTGGATCGACCTGTTCGTGGACTTCCTGGTCACCAAGCACGGGCTCGCCGCCGTGCTGCGCTCCGACCAGTCGGGCTTCACTGCCCTGCACGAGTACTTCCTGGACCGTCTGGTGCCCGTCTGCGCCGACCTGCTGGCCGCGGCCGTCGCCGCCGGCGAGATCCGCGACGACGTCCAGGCCCTCACGCTGCTGCGCGGCGTCGGCAACCTCTGCATCGGCGCCGAGAACGACCCCGACTACGACGCCCGCCGGCTCGCCGCGGTCCTGGTCGACGGGCTGCGCCGCACCCCCTGACGGACCACCGCCGGCTCCCCGTCCGGACCCTCGTCCGGACCTGTCTCCGGGCATGCGAAAGGGCCCGCACGACCGAAGTCGTGCGGGCCCCTTCAGGTGCTCGCGCTTGGAGCTACCAGGTCAGATCGACAATTACTTGTTGATCTTGGTGACCTGGCCGGCGCCGACCGTCCGGCCACCCTCACGGATGGCGAACTTCAGGCCCTCTTCCATGGCGACGGGCTGGATGAGCTCCACCTTCATCTCGGTGTTGTCACCCGGCATGACCATCTCGGTGCCCTCGGGGAGGGTCACGACGCCGGTCACGTCCGTCGTACGGAAGTAGAACTGCGGACGGTAGTTGTTGAAGAACGGCGTGTGGCGGCCACCCTCGTCCTTGGACAGGATGTAGGCCTGCGCCTCGAACTCGGTGTGCGGGGTGACCGAGCCCGGCTTGATGATGACCTGGCCGCGCTCGACGTCCTCGCGCTTGATGCCGCGGAGCAGCAGACCGACGTTCTCACCGGCCTGGCCCTCGTCGAGCAGCTTGCGGAACATCTCGATGCCGGTGACCGTGGTGGTGGTCTTCTCCGGCTTGATGCCGATGATGTCGACGGTCTCGTTGACCTTGAGGACACCACGCTCGATGCGGCCGGTGACGACCGTACCGCGACCGGTGATGGTGAAGACGTCCTCGATCGGCATCAGGAACGGCTTGTCGACGTCACGCTCGGGCTGCGGGATCGCCTCGTCGACGGCGGCCATCAGGTCCAGGACCGACTGGCCCCACTCCTTGTCGCCCTCGAGCGCCTTGAGCGCCGAGACCTTGACGACGGGAACGTCGTCGCCCGGGAACTCGTACTCGGAGAGGAGCTCACGGACCTCGAGCTCGACGAGCTCCAGGATCTCCTCGTCGTCCACCATGTCGGCCTTGTTCAGGGCGACGACGATGTACGGGACGCCGACCTGGCGGGCCAGGAGCACGTGCTCCTTGGTCTGCGGCATCGGGCCGTCGGTGGCGGCGACCACGAGGATGGCGCCGTCCATCTGCGCCGCACCCGTGATCATGTTCTTGATGTAGTCCGCGTGACCGGGGCAGTCGACGTGGGCGTAGTGACGCGTCTCGGTCTGGTACTCGACGTGCGCGATGGAGATGGTGATACCGCGCTGGCGCTCCTCGGGAGCCTTGTCGATCTGGTCGAAGGCCGAGGCCTCGTTCAGGTCCGGGTACGCGTCGTGCAGCACCTTGGTAATGGCGGCCGTAAGGGTCGTCTTACCGTGGTCGATGTGACCGATGGTGCCGATGTTGACGTGGGGCTTAGTCCGCTCGAACTTCGCCTTCGCCACGGGGTCCTCCTGTGGAGTGGTTCTGAACGCCTTGCTTCATCGGCGCCAGGTGATCTTTGCTGGAAAGCCCGGGCCCCGGGGCATTCCGCCCGCTGTTGCGGTGGAATGCCCCCTGAGGCTCCGGAGTCAAGCCTAAAGCGTGTGAACGCGGTGCGTTACTCGCCCTTGGCCTTCGCGATGATCTCCTCGGCGACGTTCCGCGGAACCTCGGCGTAGGAGTCGAACTGCATGGAGTAGCTGGCCCGGCCGGACGTCTTGCTGCGCAGGTCGCCGACGTAACCGAACATCTCCGAGAGGGGCACGAGGCCCTTCACGACGCGAGCACCCGCCCGCTCCTCCATGGCCTGGATCTGGCCACGGCGGGAGTTGATGTCACCGATGACCTCGCCCATGTAGTCCTCGGGCGTGGTGACCTCGACGGCCATCATCGGCTCGAGCAGCACGGGGCTGGCCTTGCGCGCGGCCTCCTTGAAGGCCTGCGAGCCGGCGATCTTGAACGCGAGCTCGGAGGAGTCGACCTCGTGGTAGCCACCGTCGAGCAGCGTGACACGCACGCCGGTCATCTCGTAGCCCGCGAGGATGCCGAACTGCATGGCCTCCTGCGCACCGGCGTCCACCGAAGGGATGTACTCCTTCGGGATACGGCCACCGGTGACCTTGTTCACGAACTCGTACGAGGCGTCGCCGCCCTCGATCGGCTCGATCGCGATCTGCACCTTGGCGAACTGGCCGGTACCACCAGTCTGCTTCTTGTGCGTGTAGTCGACGCGCTCGACGGCCTTGCGGATCGTCTCACGGTACGCGACCTGCGGCTTGCCGACGTTGGCCTCGACCTTGAACTCACGGCGCATACGGTCGACCAGCACCTCGAGGTGCAGCTCGCCCATACCACCGATGATGGTCTGGCCGGTCTCCTCGTCCGAGTGGACCTGGAAGGAGGGGTCCTCCTCCGCGAGACGCTGGATGGCGACACCCAGCTTCTCCTGGTCACCCTTGGACTTGGGCTCGATGGCGACCTGGATGACCGGCGCCGGGAAGTCCATGGACTCCAGGATCACCGGCTGCTTGTCGTCGCTCAGCGTCTCACCGGTGGTGGTCTGCTTGAGGCCCATGACGGCGACGATGTCGCCGGCGCCCACCGACTCGATCTCCTCACGCTTGTTCGCGTGCATGCGGTAGATCTTGCCGATGCGCTCCTTCTTGCCCTTGACGGAGTTCAGCACCTGGGTGCCGGACTCCAGGCGACCGGAGTACACGCGGACGAACGTGAGCTTGCCGAGGTGCGGGTCGCTCATGATCTTGAACGCCAGCGCCGACAGCGGCTCCTCGTCGGACGGCTTGCGCTTGACGACGACCTCGGGGTCCTTGACGTCGTGGCCCTCGATGGCCTCGACGTCGAGGGGGGTCGGCAGGTAGCGCACGACCGCGTCGAGCAGGGGCTGGACGCCCTTGTTCTTGAACGCGGTGCCGCAGAACACCGGGGTGACCGTGGTGTCGCTCGACTTGCCGGACGCGATGGTGATGCGACGGATCGCGGCGTACAGCTGCTCCTCGGTGGGCTCCTGGCCCTCCAGGTACAGCTCCATGATCTCTTCGTCGTTCTCGGCGACGCCCTCGATCAGCTTGCCGCGGTACTCCTCGGCAGCCTCGGTGTGCGTGGCCGGGATGTCGACGACGTCGTACATCTCGCCCTTGGCGGCCTCGGCGGACCACACGAGCGCCTTCATGCGGACCAGGTCCACGACGCCCTTGAAGTCGGCCTCGGCACCGATCGGAAGCTGCATGACCAGCGGCTGCGCACCAAGGCGGTCCGAGATCATGTCGACGCAGCGGTGGAACTCGGCACCGGTGCGGTCCAGCTTGTTCACGAAGCAGATGCGCGGCACGCCGTAACGGTCGGCCTGACGCCACACCGTCTCGGACTGCGGCTCGACACCGGCGACACCGTCGAACACCGTGACGGCACCGTCGAGCACGCGGAGCGAACGCTCCACCTCGACCGTGAAGTCGACGTGACCCGGGGTGTCGATGATGTTGATCGTGTAGTCGTTGTCCTCGAGCGGCCAGTGACAGGTGGTGGCAGCAGAGGTGATCGTGATGCCACGCTCCTGCTCCTGCTCCATCCAGTCCATGGTGGCAGCGCCGTCGTGGACTTCACCGATCTTGTAGCTGACGCCGGTGTAGAAGAGGATCCGCTCGGTGGTGGTCGTCTTGCCCGCGTCGATGTGGGCCATGATCCCGATATTGCGGACCCTGGCCAGGTCAAGTGAAGTGGTAGCCATAAGGCTTCAGTCTTCTCTCGGTCTCGATGGGGTCTGCGACTACCAGCGGTAGTGCGCGAAGGCCTTGTTGGACTCGGCCATCTTGTGGGTGTCCTCGCGCTTCTTCACGGCCGCACCGAGGCCGTTCGACGCGTCGAGGAGCTCGTTGAGCAGACGCTCGGTCATGGTCTTCTCGCGACGGGCGCGGGAGTAACCGACCAGCCAGCGCAGCGCGAGCGTGTTGGCACGACCGGGCTTGACCTCGATCGGAACCTGGTACGTCGCACCACCGACACGGCGGGACTTGACCTCGAGGGTCGGCTTGATGTTCTCAAGCGCGCGCTTCAGCGTGATGATCGGGTCGTTGCCCGTCTTCTCACGCAGACCCTCCATGGCACCGTAGACGATGCGCTCGGCGGTGGAGCGCTTGCCGTTCAGCAGCACCTTGTTGATCAGGGAGGTCACCAGAGGAGAGCCGTAGACCGGGTCGATGATGACCGGGCGCTTCGGGGCGGGGCCCTTACGAGGCATTCTTACTTCTCCTTCTTGGCGCCGTAGCGGCTGCGGGCCTGCTTGCGGTTCTTGACACCCTGGGTGTCGAGGGAGCCGCGGATGATCTTGTAGCGAACACCCGGCAGGTCCTTCACACGGCCGCCGCGCACGAGCACGATGGAGTGCTCCTGCAGGTTGTGTCCCTCACCCGGAATGTAAGCGGTGACCTCGATCCCGCTGGTCAGACGCACACGCGCGACCTTACGCAGGGCCGAGTTCGGCTTCTTCGGGGTGGTCGTGAACACACGCGTGCAGACGCCACGACGCTGAGGGGAACCCTCGAGTGCGGGCGTCTTGTTCTTCTCGACCTTGTCCTGCCGGCCCTTACGGACCAGCTGCTGGATCGTAGGCACTACTTCTCCGGTTTCTGTGTGCCGAATGGTGAAGCTAACCTGGAACATCGCCGACCCACGCGGTCGGGTGTGTCGAATCCGGCGGACTCCCGCCGCGAGGCGAAAAGAGCACAGATCACGGTGGCCGCTCACAGCTCGCTGTACGGTCTGAAGGCACGCACAAGAGCCAGGGCACACCCCAGGCACAAGGTCTGAGCGTACCTATCGCATTCGCTGCGGTCAAAACAAATGGGTCCGGCCCGCATCCCCATACGGCCGATGTCAAGACCACACGGCGATGTCGATCTTCGTTCCGTCGATCCGGCCACGTCACGGCCCCGTTCACGCGGACACGGCCGCGGCCACGATCATCAGCGTCAGCAGCGCCGCCCACGCCGCGTTCGACAGCCAGCCGAGGACGAGCCCCGTGAGCGCGAGCCCGTCACCGCCCTCGCCCGTACGCCGTATCTCCGCACGGGCCGAGTGCCCCAGCACCACGGCCGGTATGCCGGCGAGTCCGAAACTCATCAGGCAGAGCACCCCGCAGACGGCCGAACCTACCGCCTTGCCGTTGGTCCGCGGCCGGTCGAGGGGCAGGAAGGTCCGCGGCACCGGTGTGACGGGCGCCGGCAGCGGCAGCGGCCCCTGGGGCAGATCGGCGACCAGCAGGGCCAGCTCCCCCACCGTACGGGCCGCGTAGGCCCGCGCGACCCGCTGCTCGAACTCGGGCTTCTCCAGGCGCCCCTCCCCGAACCCGGCTCTGAGGACGTCCACCGCCCGCTCCCGGTCGGCATGCGAGGCGAGCATCGCGGGGGCGGCGGCCCCCGCCCAGGGCTGCGGCACACCGCCCGCGTCCCTCTGCCACGGCTGCGGGCCGTGCGCCTGCCAGGGCTGCCACGGCGGCCACGACGGCTGAGTCATGGAGCACCTCCCCCGTAACGGTCGGAGTCCCTCCATCATGCGCCGAACGGGCGCCTCGGGCATCGGGGTCGGACCCTGACGGATCCCCGAGCGGCCCCCGAGCGGCCCCCGAGCCGGCCCCGGACCGCCCCGGACACGCCGAAGGGCGGCCACCCCGAGGGGTGACCGCCCTTCACACGATCGCTCGCTTACTGGTTGTACGGACCGTAGTCGTAGTCCTCCAGCGGAACGGCCTGGCCGGAGCCGGTGCCGAACGGCGAGTAGTCGATGTCGTCGTAGCCGACGGCCGAGTACATCGCGGCCTTGGCCTCCTCGGTCGGCTCGACCCGGATGTTGCGGTAGCGGGACAGACCCGTACCGGCCGGGATGAGCTTACCGATGATGACGTTCTCCTTGAGGCCGATGAGCGAGTCGGACTTGGCGTTGATCGCCGCGTCCGTGAGGACTCGCGTCGTCTCCTGGAAGGACGCCGCCGACAGCCAGGACTCCGTGGCCAGCGAGGCCTTGGTGATACCCATGAGCTGCGGACGACCGGAGGCCGGGTGACCGCCCTCCTGCACCACACGACGGTTCTCGGTCTCGAACTTCGAGCGCTCGACCAGCTCGCCGGGCAGCAGCTCGGCGTCGCCGGACTCGATGATCGTCACGCGGCGCAGCATCTGCCGGATGATGATCTCGATGTGCTTGTCGTGGATCGACACACCCTGCGAGTTGTAGACCTTCTGGACCTCGCCGACCAGGTGGACCTGGACGGCACGCTGACCCAGGATGCGCAGCACGTCGTGCGGGTTGGTGGCACCCACGGTGAGCTTCTGGCCCACCTCGACGTGCTCGCCCTCGCTCACCAGGAGACGGGCGCGCTTCGAGATCGGGTACGCCGTCTCGTCGCTGCCGTCGTCCGGGGTGACGACGATCTTCTTGGTCTTCTCGGTCTCCTCGATCCGCACGCGGCCGGTGGCCTCGGAGATCGGGGCGACACCCTTCGGGGTACGGGCCTCGAAGAGCTCGACGACACGGGGCAGACCCTGGGTGATGTCGTCACCGGCCACACCACCGGTGTGGAAGGTACGCATCGTCAGCTGGGTACCGGGCTCACCGATGGACTGGGCGGCGATGATGCCGACCGCCTCACCGATGTCGACCAGCTTGCCGGTGGCCAGCGAGCGGCCGTAGCACATCGCGCAGGTGCCGACCTGGGACTCGCAGGTCAGGATCGAACGGGTCTTGACCTCCTCGACACCGTGGTGCACCAGCTGGTCGATGAGCACGTCGCCCAGGTCCACGTTGGCCGGCGCGATCACCTTGCCGTCGATGACGACGTCCTCGGCGAGCATGCGGGCGTAGACGCTGGTCTCGACGTCGTCCGCCTTGCGCAGCACACCGTCGGCGCCGCGGTGGGCGATCCGCAGCTTCAGACCGCGCTCGGTGCCGCAGTCCTCCTCGCGGATGATGACGTCCTGCGAGACGTCCACCAGACGACGGGTCAGGTAACCCGAGTCGGCGGTACGCAGGGCGGTGTCCGCCAGACCCTTACGGGCACCGTGCGTGGAGATGAAGTACTCCAGCACGGACAGACCCTCACGGAACGACGCCTTGATCGGACGCGGGATCGTCTCGTTCTTCGCGTTCGACACCAGACCACGCATACCGGCGATCTGACGCATCTGCATCATGTTGCCTCGTGCACCCGAGTTCACCATCATGAAGATCGGGTTGGTCTTCGGGAAGTTGTCGTTCATCGCCTCGGCGACCTCGTTGGTCGCCTTGGTCCAGATCGCGATGAGCTCCTGCGTGCGCTCGTCCTTGGTGATCAGACCGCGCTCGTACTGCTTCTGGACCTTCTCGTCCTGTGCCTCGTAGCCCTTGACGATCTCCTTCTTCGCCTCGGGAACGACGACGTCGGAGATGGCCACGGTGACACCGGAACGGGTCGCCCAGTAGAAGCCGGACGCCTTCAGGTTGTCGAGCGTCGCCGCCACGATGACCTTCGGGTAGCGCTCGGCGAGGTCGTTGACGATCTCCGAGAGCTGCTTCTTACCGACCTCGTAGTCGACGAACGGGTAGTCCTCGGGCAGCAGCTCGTTGAAGAGCGCGCGGCCCAGGGTCGTCCGCAGCCGGAACGAGTCACCCTGCTGCCACTCCGGCTCGCCCTCCTCCTGCGCCGGCGGGGTCCAGCCGCGCGGCGGGATGGTGCCGACCGGGAAGCGGATGTCGATCTTCGACTGCAGCGAGAGCTCGCCGGCGTCGAAGGCCATGATCGCCTCGGCCACGGAGGAGAAGGAGCGGTCCTCGCCCTTCACGTCCCGCATCTCGCCGTCGGTGGTGAGGAAGAACAGACCGAGGACCATGTCCTGGGTCGGCATCGTCACCGGACGGCCGTCGGCGGGCTTGAGGATGTTGTTCGAGGACAGCATCAGGATGCGGGCCTCGGCCTGCGCCTCCGCGGACAGCGGCAGGTGCACGGCCATCTGGTCACCGTCGAAGTCCGCGTTGAACGCGGTGCAGACGAGCGGGTGGATCTGGATGGCCTTGCCCTCGACCAGCTGCGGCTCGAAGGCCTGGATGCCGAGGCGGTGCAGGGTGGGAGCACGGTTCAGCAGAACCGGGTGCTCGGCGATGACCTCTTCGAGGACGTCGTACACGACCGTGCGGCCGCGCTCCACCATGCGCTTGGCGCTCTTGATGTTCTGCGCGTGGTTCAGGTCGACCAGGCGCTTCATCACGAACGGCTTGAAGAGCTCCAGCGCCATGGCCTTGGGCAGACCGCACTGGTGCAGCTTCAGCTGCGGGCCGACGACGATGACGGAACGCGCCGAGTAGTCGACTCGCTTGCCGAGCAGGTTCTGACGGAAGCGGCCCTGCTTGCCCTTGAGCATGTCGGACAGCGACTTCAGCGGACGGTTACCGGGACCGGTGACCGGCCGGCCACGACGGCCGTTGTCGAACAGCGCGTCGACGGCCTCCTGGAGCATGCGCTTCTCGTTGTTCACGATGATCTCGGGCGCGCCGAGGTCGAGAAGCCGCTTCAGGCGGTTGTTGCGGTTGATGACACGGCGGTACAGGTCGTTCAGGTCGGAGGTCGCGAAGCGGCCACCGTCCAGCTGCACCATCGGACGCAGGTCCGGCGGGATGACCGGCACGCAGTCGAGCACCATGCCCTTGGGGCTGTTGCTGGTCTGCAGGAACGCGGAGACGACCTTCAGGCGCTTGAGCGCACGGGTCTTCTTCTGGCCCTTGCCGGTACGGATGATCTCGCGGAGCTTCTCGGCCTCCTCCTCGAGGTCGAAGGACTCCAGGCGCTTCTGCAGCGCCGCGGCACCCATCGAGCCGTCGAAGTACGTGCCGAAGCGGTCACGCAGCTCGCGGTAGAGCAGCTCGTCGCCCTCGAGGTCCTGGACCTTGAGGTTCTTGAACCGGGTCCACACCTCGTCCAGGCGGTCGATCTCGCGCTGCGCACGGTCGCGCAGCTGCTTCATCTCGCGCTCGGCACCCTCGCGCACCTTGCGGCGCACGTCGGCCTTGGCGCCCTCGGCCTCCAGCTCGGCCAGGTCGGTCTCGAGCTTCTTGGCGCGGGCCTCCAGGTCGGCGTCCCGGCGGTTCTCGATCTGCTGGCGCTCGACCGAGACGTGCGCCTCCAGGGAGGGCAGGTCGCGGGTACGGCGCTCCTCGTCGACGTACGTGATCATGTACGCCGCGAAGTAGATGACCTTCTCGAGGTCCTTGGGCGCCAGGTCCAGCAGGTAGCCGAGGCGCGAGGGGACACCCTTGAAGTACCAGATGTGCGTGACGGGAGCGGCCAGCTCGATGTGGCCCATCCGCTCGCGGCGCACCTTGGCGCGGGTCACCTCGACGCCGCAGCGCTCACAGATGATGCCCTTGAAGCGGACACGCTTGTACTTGCCGCAGTAGCACTCCCAGTCCCGGGTCGGACCGAAGATCTTCTCGCAGAAGAGTCCGTCCTTCTCGGGCTTGAGGGTGCGGTAGTTGATGGTCTCGGGCTTCTTGACCTCGCCGTGGCTCCACTGACGGATGTCGTCAGCGGTGGCCAGACCGATCCGGAGCTCATCGAAGAAGTTGACGTCGAGCACTATGCGTCAATCCCTCTCAGGGTTGTAAGTCTTGGGGTCTGAAACGGGGGCCTGGGGGTCGGCGGGGCCCTGTGGGTAAGGGCCCCGCCGGACTCCCGTCAGACCTCTTCGACGCTGCTCGGCTCGCGCCGGGACAGGTCGATGCCGAGCTCCTCCGCAGCGCGGAAGACGTCCTCGTCGGTGTCACGCATTTCGATGGACATACCGTCGCTGGACAGCACCTCCACGTTCAGGCAGAGCGACTGCATCTCCTTGATGAGCACCTTGAAGGACTCGGGGATGCCGGGCTCGGGGATGTTCTCGCCCTTGACGATGGCCTCGTAGACCTTCACGCGGCCGGTGACGTCGTCGGACTTGATGGTCAGCAGCTCCTGGAGGGCGTACGCGGCGCCGTAGGCCTCGAGGGCCCACACCTCCATCTCACCGAACCGCTGGCCACCGAACTGGGCCTTACCACCCAGCGGCTGCTGGGTGATCATCGAGTACGGACCGGTCGAACGGGCGTGCAGCTTGTCGTCGACCAGGTGGTGCAGCTTGAGGATGTACATGTACCCGATGGAGATCGGGTCCGGGAACGGCTCACCGGAGCGGCCGTCGAACAGCCTCGCCTTACCGGTCGGCTGCACCATGCGCTCGCCGTCCCGGTTCGGGATGGTGTGCTGGAGCAGACCCGCGAGCTCGTCCTCGCGCGCACCGTCGAAGACGGGGGTCGCGACGTTCGTGCCCGGGGCGACCTGGTCGGCGCCGATGACCTGCAGGCGCTGCGCCCAGTCCTCGGCGAGGCCCGAGACGTCCCAGCCGCGGCTGGCGAGCCAGCCGAGGTGGATCTCCAGGACCTGTCCCGGGTTCATTCGGGACGGCACACCCAGCGGGTTGAGGATGATGTCGACCGGGGTGCCGTCCTCCAGGAACGGCATGTCCTCGATCGGCAGGATCTTGGAGATGACGCCCTTGTTGCCGTGACGGCCGGCGAGCTTGTCACCGTCGGTGATCTTGCGCTTCTGCGCGACGTAGACGCGCACCAGCTGGTTCACACCGGGGGGAAGCTCGTCGCCCTCCTCGCGGTCGAAGACGCGCACACCGATGACCTTGCCGATCTCGCCGTGCGGCACCTTCAGCGAGGTGTCACGGACCTCACGGGCCTTCTCGCCGAAGATGGCGCGCAGCAGGCGCTCCTCCGGGGTCAGCTCGGTCTCGCCCTTGGGCGTGACCTTGCCGACCAGGATGTCGCCGGCGACGACCTCGGCCCCGATGCGGATGATGCCGCGCTCGTCGAGGTCGGCGAGGACCTCCTCGGAGACGTTCGGGATGTCCCGGGTGATCTCCTCGGGGCCGAGCTTGGTGTCACGGGCGTCGACCTCGTGCTCCTCGATGTGGATCGAGGAGAGGACGTCGTCCTGCACGAGGCGCTGCGACAGGATGATCGCGTCCTCGTAGTTGTGACCCTCCCACGGCATGAACGCCACGAGCAGGTTCTTGCCGAGGGCCATCTCGCCGTTCTCGGTGGCCGGGCCGTCGGCCAGGACCTGGCCCTCGACGATCCGGTCGCCCTCGTGGACAATGACCTTCTGGTTGACCGAGGTGCCCTGGTTGGAGCGGGCGAACTTGGCCAGGCGGTACGTGATGTACGTGCCGTCGTCGTTGGCGGTGGTGATGTAGTCCGCGGAGACCTCCTGGACCACACCGGCCTTCTCGGCCTTGACGACGTCGCCGGCGTCGACCGCGGAGCGGTACTCCATGCCGGTGCCGACGAGCGGGGCCTCCGCCTTGATGAGCGGAACGGCCTGGCGCATCATGTTCGCGCCCATGAGGGCACGGTTGGCGTCGTCGTGCTCGAGGAACGGGATCATGGCGGTCGCGACCGACACCATCTGGCGCGGGGAGACGTCCATGTAGTCGACGTCCTCGCCGCCGACGTAGTCGACCTCGCCGCCACGGCGGCGGACCAGGACGCGGGCCTCCTCGAAGCGGAGGTCGTCCGTCAGCGGCGCGTTGGCCTGCGCGATGACGAAGCGGTCCTCCTCGTCGGCCGTCAGGTAGTCGACCTCGTCGGTGACCTGGCCGTCGATGACCTTGCGGTACGGGGTCTCGACGAAGCCGAACGCGTTGACCCGGCCGTACGAGGCGAGCGAGCCGATCAGACCGATGTTCGGGCCTTCCGGCGTCTCGATCGGGCACATGCGGCCGTAGTGCGACGGGTGGACGTCACGGACCTCGAAGCCGGCCCGCTCACGGGACAGACCACCCGGGCCGAGCGCGGACAGACGACGCTTGTGCGTCAGCCCGGACAGCGGGTTGTTCTGGTCCATGAACTGTGACAGCTGGCTGGTGCCGAAGAACTCCTTGATGGAGGCGACGACCGGCCGGATGTTGATCAGGGTCTGCGGCGTGATCGCCTCGACGTCCTGGGTGGTCATGCGCTCACGCACGACGCGCTCCATACGAGCCAGACCCGTACGGACCTGGTTCTGGATGAGCTCGCCGACGCTGCGCAGACGACGGTTGCCGAAGTGGTCGATGTCGTCGGTCTCGACGACGATGCTCTGACCGCTGTCGCCGACCGTCTCGGTCTCGCCCGCGTGCAGCTTCACCAGGTACTTGATCGTCGAGATGATGTCCTCGACGGTCAGGATGCCCGCGTCCAGCGGAGCGTCCGCACCCAGCTTCTTGTTGACCTTGTAGCGGCCGACCTTGGCCAGGTCGTAGCGCTTGGGGTTGAAGTAGAGGTTCTCGAGCAGCGTCTGCGCGGCCTCACGGGTCGGCGGCTCGCCCGGACGCAGCTTGCGGTAGATGTCGAGCAGCGCGTCGTCCTGGCCCTGGGTGTGGTCCTTCTCCAGGGTGGCGCGCATCGACTCGTACTCGCCGAACTCCTCGAGGATCTGCTCGGTGGTCCAGCCGAGCGCCTTCAGGAGGACGGTGACGGACTGCTTGCGCTTGCGGTCGATGCGCACACCGACCATGTCGCGCTTGTCGATCTCCATCTCCAGCCAGGCACCCCGGGACGGGATGATCTTGGCGGAGAAGATGTCCTTGTCGGACGTCTTGTCGATGGAGGAGTCGAAGTAGACGCCCGGCGAGCGGACGAGCTGCGACACCACGACACGCTCGGTGCCGTTGATGACGAAGGTGCCCTTGTTGGTCATGAGCGGGAAGTCGCCCATGAAGACCGTCTGGGACTTGATCTCGCCGGTCTCGTTGTTCGTGAACTCGGCGGTGACGAAGAGCGGGGCCGCGTACGTGAAGTCGCGCTCCTTGCACTCGTCGATGCTGTTCTTCGGGGGCTCGAAACGGTGGTCGCGGAACGTCAGCGACATCGACCCGGAGAAGTCCTCGATCGGGGAGATCTCCTCGAAGATCTCCTCGAGGCCGGACTTGGTGGGGACGTCCTGACCGGACTCCAGAGCCGCCTCGACCCGACTCTGCCAGGCGGTGTTGCCGAGCAGCCAGTCGAAGCTCTCGGTCTGCAGCGCGAGCAGGTTCGGAACCTCGAGGGGCTCCTTGATCTTTGCAAAAGAGATGCGCAGCGGGGCGGTGCTGGCGCCGTTGTTCGTATTCGCGGTCGAGGCGTTGCGCGAGGCGGCCAAGAGGGGGTCCTTCCGAGGGCTCGGACTCACTACGCGCGTACCGGCCCCTCACTCCCACATCGGGACAGACGTCGTCCGATCCGGCTCTTGGGCCAGGTCGGAGATGTCCGGTCGGCGATACTGAGGCGAGGGCAGACCCCTGGTGACGGGCAGGGGACAGCTAACAGGCAGCGCAAAGGGTCAGTGTAGCCACTAGGCACACTGATGTCCAGTCCCGGTTTTCAGAGACCCTCATTGTTCTCAACGCCTGCGCCATGCCTGCCTTCAACGCACGTTGATACTGCCCTCTTCGTCGCCGATCCATGCCTCGGATTCGGATCCTTGTGACGACGCGTCCTGAGAATTGCGCGCTGCGTGCGGTTCGTCAAGGCCCTCATACCCGAACCCCGGGCCGACCAGGGACACGACGAAGATCACCATACCCCCCGACGAACGCGACGCAAGGCAACCGCGGCCACACCCCGGATACGCCGAAGAGCGACCACCCGAATGGATGATCGCTCCTCGGTACGTCCGCGTTACAGCCCTAGCGGGCCGCTGCGTTCGTGAAGGTCTTACTTGACCTCGACGGAGGCGCCGGCGCCCTCGAGGGACTCCTTGGCCTTGTCAGCGGCCTCCTTGTTGACCTTCTCCAGAACCGGCTTCGGCGCACCGTCGACCAGGTCCTTGGCCTCCTTCAGGCCGAGGGAGGTCAGCTCACGCACGACCTTGATGACCTGGATCTTCTTGTCGCCGGCGCCGGTGAGGATGACGTCGAACTCGTCCTTCTCCTCCTCGGCGGGGGCGGCCGGGCCACCCTGCGCGGGACCGGCGACGGCGACGGCCGCGGCAGCGGCGGTGACGTCGAACTTCTCCTCGAACGCCTTCACGAACTCGGAGAGCTGGATGAGGGTCATGCCCTCGAACTCGGCGAGCAGTTCGTCCTGGGTGAGAGCCACGATGGCTTTCCTTCCACTAATTCGGCAGGTGCCGGATGTACATGTGCTGGCGGGCGTACGTTGGCCCGCTACGACCTCCGCCTCAGGCGGCGGCGGTCATCGTGCGAGCCGAATTACTCGGCACCGCCCTGCTCGTCCTGCTTGGCACGAAGCGCGTCCACGGTGCGGACGAGCTTCGACGGAAGCGCCTGGAAGACCTGAGCAGCCTGCGTCTGCTTGCCCTTCAGAGCGCCCGCCAGCTTGGCGAGCAGAACCTCGCGGGACTCGAGGTCCGCAAGCTTCTTGATCTCGTCGGCGGACAGCGCCTTGCCGTCAAGGACACCGCCCTTGATGACGAGATTCGGGTTGTCCTTGGCGAAGTCGCGCAGACCCTTAGCCGACTCCACCGGGTCACCGGTGACGAAGGCGACAGCCGTCGGACCGTTGAACAGGTCGTCCAGCGTCGAGATCCCGGCCTCGTTGGCCGCAATCTTGGTCAGCGTGTTCTTCACCACGGCGTACTGGGCGTTCTCACCGAGCGAACGACGCAGCGTCTTGAGCTGCGCCACGGTGAGACCGCGGTACTCGGTCAGCACGGCAGCGCTGGAGTTGCGGAACTGCTCCGTCAACTCCGCCACTGCGGCAGCCTTGTCGGGCCTCGCCATAGAGTCTCGGCCTCCTTCCGGGTGATTCTGACCGCGCGGACCCGAAGGAGGACTGGGGAAAACGAAACGCCCCGGCGCAGGCGCACGGGGCGGACTCGACCGGCTCTGCGCACAGGCTGTGCGCCCTCCGGGAGTTCTTCCACTGACACCTGCGCGGGTCGTCCGCTATTCAGCGGATCCTTCGGCCACCGCGCCCTCATTCGAGCGCACGGCAACGACCAGCGGTCTTTGGCTTCTGTAGGAGAGTACGGGACGGTGTCGCCGTCAGGCAAATCGCCCCTTACGGATCAGCTCCGGGGCTTCGCCTCCAGCAGTTCCCGCAGGTCGGCGGTGTCCCCGGCCGGCGGTTTCTCGACCTCGACGCGGACGCCGTAGTCGCGGTAGTACGCGGTCTGGGTCAGCTCCCCCGTGGCCGTACGGCCCTTCTCGACCTTCTTGACCAACAGGTCCCGGTCGTCGACCCAGATGTCGACGGTCTGCCCGTCGGCGCCCTCCACCGGCACGGTGCCCGAGTAGTGCGTGGCCCGGGCGCCCCGGACGGTCTCCTCGCCGACCTTGCGGACGTCCGAGGACGCGAGGAGCCGCTTCACCGAGGCATGCGGCGCGGTGTCGCGCATCCGGTCGGCGAGGTCGGCCCCGGAGCTGCCCGCGACCCGCTCCAGGTCGTCGTAGGCGTATCTGATCCAGTGCCGGCCGTCGGTCTTGCCGGCGAACACCTCGCCCATCCGGGCGTAGTACGCGTCCGGGAGGTAGCGGGCCTCCATCGAGGTGCTGCCCAGCCGGCGCATCGTCTCGGCCGTGCTGCCGCCGGTGTACCGGATGCGCAGGGTGCCGGTGAGGGGGCCGCGCCAGGCGAGGGTGCCGCGGGCCGTCATGGAGAGCGCGGAGCCCATGGTCGTCGTGGACTCCACGTACGACGACGCGGCGCGGTGCGTGGATCGCTCGGCCTCGCGCAGGGCGGCGGCCACGGCAGGGGCCGGCTCGGTGCGCTCGGGGCCCGCGGAGCCCTCGGGGGCGGTGCAGGCAGCCAGAGCGGTCAGCGTGACCGGCAGGGCGGTCCACGGCGCCGGCCGGCGGGCCCTCGTGCTTCTCATGCGTCCCCCCGTGCGGTTCCCCTGCGTGCACGGTAACCCAGGGCACCGACAGGGCGGGCGGAGACGAGGAACGGGCCCCGCACCCGGGAAAGGGTGCGGGGCCCGTCGTCGAGCCTGGTGAGCCGTTGGCTCAGACCGCGGCCGGGTCCTCCTCGACGAGGAGGTTGCGGGTGCGGTTGGAGTCGACCGGAATGCCGGGGCCCATCGTGGTGCTGATGGCGGCCTTCTTGATGTAGCGACCCTTGGCGGCGGACGGCTTCAGACGGAGGATCTCCTCCAGGGCCGCGCCGTAGTTCTCCACCAGCTTGGTGTCGTCGAACGACGTCTTGCCGATGATGAAGTGCAGGTTCGAGTGCTTGTCGACGCGGAACTCGATCTTGCCGCCCTTGATGTCGTTGACAGCCTTGGCGACATCGGGGGTGACGGTGCCGGTCTTCGGGTTCGGCATCAGACCACGGGGGCCGAGGACGCGGCCGAGGCGGCCGACCTTGCCCATGAGGTCCGGGGTGGCGACGACGGCGTCGAAGTCCAGGCGGCCCTTCGAGACCTCGTCGATCAGCTCGTCGGCGCCGACGATGTCGGCGCCCGCGGCACGCGCGGCCTCGGCACGGTCACCGGTCGCGAAGACCAGGACCCGGGCGGTCTTACCGGTGCCGTGCGGAAGGTTCACGGTGCCACGGACCATCTGGTCGGCCTTGCGCGGGTCGACACCCAGGCGGAAGGCGACCTCGACGGTGCCGTCGAACTTGGTCGTGGACGTCTCCTTGGCGAGACGGACGGCCTCGAGCGGGGCGTAGAGCTTGTCCCGGTCGATCTTGGCGTCCGCAGCGCGGAGAGACTTGCTGCGCTTGCTCACTACTGCTCCTGTGTGTTCTTAGGAGTCGTGGTCCGGGCCGAGCAGGCCCTCCCACGTTCTGCTTGTCGTACGGGGGGTGGAGGTCAGCCCTCGACCGTGACGCCCATGGAACGCGCGGTGCCGGCGATGATCTTCGACGCGGCGTCCAGGTCGTTGGCGTTGAGGTCGGGCAGCTTGGTCTGGGCGATCTCGCGGACCTGCGCCTCGGTGATCTTGGCGACCTTGGTCTTGTGCGGCTCGCCGGAGCCCTTCTCGATGCCAGCGGCCTTGAGGATCATCTTCGCGGCCGGCGGCGTCTTGGTGATGAAGGTGAAGGAGCGGTCCTCGTAGACCGTGATCTCCACCGGGATGACCCAGCCACGCTGCGACTCGGTCGCGGCGTTGTAGGCCTTGCAGAACTCCATGATGTTGACGCCGTGCTGACCCAGCGCGGGGCCGACCGGCGGGGCCGGGTTCGCGGCACCGGCCTGGATCTGGAGCTTGATGAGCCCCGTGACCTTCTTCTTCTTGGGAGGCATTGCTCTCCGGGTCCTTTCGATTCGGGTCCTGCCCGCCTCCGGGGACCACCCGGACGCAGGCATACCGCACAACGATAACGGGTATAGATGCGCGGCCTGAAACCGAGCAGGTCAGACAGGCTGTGGGACAGCCGGTCTGACCTGTTCGGACGTTATCGGGAAGACGCCGACTAGTTCTTCTGGATCTGGTCGAAGCTCAGCTCGACCGGCGTCTCACGGCCGAAGATCTCGACGAGACCCTTGACCTTCTTCGAGTCGGCGTTGATCTCGTTGATCGTGGCCTGCAGCGTGGCGAACGGGCCGTCGGTGACGGTGACCGAGTCGCCGACCTCGAAGTCCAGCACCTGGACCTCGACCTTGCGCTGCGGCGCGGGCTTGCCCTCGGCCTCGGCGGCCTCGCGGGCGGCCTTCTCCTCGGCCTCCGGGGCGAGCATCTTGACGATCTCGTCCAGCGTCAGCGGGTACGGGTCGTAGGCGTTGCCCACGAAGCCGGTGACACCCGGGGTGTTGCGGACGACGCCCCAGGACTCGTTCGTCAGGTCCATACGGACCAGGACGTAGCCCGGGAGCTTGTTCTGCTTGATCGTCTTGCGGTCGCCGTTCTTGATCTGGACGACCTCTTCCTGCGGCACCTCGGCCTGGAAGATGTAGTCCTCGACGTTCAGCGAGACGGCGCGCTGCTCCAGGTTGGTCTTCACGCGGTTCTCGTAGCCGGCGTAGGTGTGGATCACGTACCACTCGCCGGGCAGGGTGCGGAGCTCCTCGCGGAGGGCGGCGACGGGGTCGACCGGCTCGGTCTCCTCGGCCTCTTCCTCGGCGGCCTCGTCCGCGTTCTCGGCGGTCTCGGCATCCTCGGTCTCGGCGTCCTCGACGGCGTCGGCGTCCACGACGGTCACCGCGGCTTCCTCGGCGGGCTCGCCCGCCTCGGCGTCGGCAGCCTCGACCTCGTCCAGGTCCTCGTCCGCGCCCTCGACGATGTCGAGCTCGTCGTCCACGGACTGGTCCGGCTCGACGGCGTCGTTCAGGTTCTGGTCAGACACGGTGGCTGCTTCTTCCTGGATACATAGGGGTGGAACATGCGAAAGGGGCGCCGGTAACCCGCGGCGCCCTTCGCTCTTTGCTCAGCCGAAGACGTACTTGGCGGCGTTGTCGAGCCCATAGTCAATCACGGTCACGAGACCGATCATGATGACGACGAAGATGATCACCACAGTGGTGTACGTCGTCAGCTGATTGCGCGTCGGCCAGACGACCTTCCGGAGTTCCGCGACGATCTGGCGGTAGAACAGCGCGAGCCGCTTCAGCGGGCCCTTCTTGCCACGCTTGCCGCCCTTGCGCGTCTTCTTCTCCGGCGCCTCGTCCTCGGCATCAGGCATGTCGATGGAGCCCACGGCGTCCGTCACTCGTCCTCACCTGATTCCGGGTCGTGGCCGTGCCGCGCCCGGTTTGAGCCGCACGGCGGTGCATTGCTGTACGTACATGCGCACACATCCTGGCGAAGGTGTGTGTAGCAGGGCCGGAGGGACTTGAACCCCCAACCGCTGGTTTTGGAGACCAGTGCTCTACCAATTGAGCTACGACCCTTTGTGTGTCCCCCAACGTACCGCATCCGCGCGGATGCTCGGTGTGCACCGTGCGGCGGCGGCTGCTGAAGGCCAACGAGGTGAGAGTGTACGTGGTCGCGGGCGCCCCGTCGAACAGAAAGTGGCCGATGGGGACCCGGCCGGCGCAGGACCTTCGGCCGGGCGGGCCTTCCCCCGCCCAAGATCGCGCTGGCCGCGGGCGGGATCCGGACGGATGTTCAGGCGATGTTCAGTCCGTGAAACCCGTGTGCCGGGCGCGTTTCCTGTCTGAAACGATGGGGCCATGAGCGCTGCAACCCCTCCGACCGAGCGCCGGGTCTCCGCCCGAATCGGCGCGATCTCCGAGTCCGCCACCCTCGCCGTGGACGCCAAGGCAAAGGCCCTCAAGGCCGCCGGGCGCCCGGTGATCGGCTTCGGCGCCGGTGAGCCCGACTTCCCGACCCCGGACTACATCGTCGAGGCCGCCATCGAGGCCTGCAAGAACCCGAAGTACCACCGCTACACCCCGGCCGGCGGTCTTCCCGAGCTGAAGGCCGCGATCGCCGCGAAGACGCTGCGCGACTCCGGCTACGAGCCCGACGTCTCGCAGATCCTCGTCACCAACGGTGGCAAGCAGGCCATCTACGAGGCCTTCGCCGCGATCCTCGACCCGGGCGACGAGGTCATCGTCCCGGCGCCGTACTGGACGACGTACCCGGAGTCGATCCGGCTCGCGGGCGGCGTCCCGGTGGAGGTCGTCGCCGACGAGACGACCGGCTACCGCGTCTCCGTGGAGCAGCTGGAGGCCGCCCGTACGGAGAAGACGAAGGTCGTCCTCTTCGTGTCGCCGTCCAACCCGACCGGCGCCGTCTACACCGAGGCCGAGACCGAGGCGATCGGCCGCTGGGCCGTCGACAACGGCCTGTGGGTCCTCACCGACGAGATCTACGAGCACCTCGTGTACGGCGGGGCCGCCGCGGTCTCCCTGCCGGGTCTGTTCCCCGAGCTGCGCGACAAGTGCGTCGTCGTCAACGGCGTCGCCAAGACGTACGCCATGACCGGCTGGCGGGTCGGCTGGGTCATCGGCCCGAAGGACGTCGTCAAGGCCGCGACCAACCTCCAGTCGCATGCCACGTCCAACGTCTCCAATGTGGCGCAGGCCGCCGCGCTCGCCGCCGTCTCCGGCGACCTGGAGGCCGTGTCGAAGATGCGCGAGGCGTTCGACCGCCGCCGCAAGACGATCGTGCGGATGCTCAACGAGATCGACGGCGTGGTCTGCCCGGAACCCGAGGGCGCCTTCTACGCCTACCCGTCGGTGAAGGCCCTGCTGGGCAAGGAGATCCGCGGCAAGCGCCCGCAGTCCAGCGTCGAGCTGGCCGAGCTGATCCTGGAGGAGGCCGAGGTCGCGGTCGTCCCCGGTGAGGCGTTCGGCACGCCCGGCTATCTGCGGCTGTCGTACGCGCTCGGCGACGAGGACCTCGTCGAGGGCGTGAGCCGTATCCAGAAGCTGCTCGCGGAGGCCCGGGACTGACGTTCCCCTTCCGCTGTGAGGGCACCTCCGGATCCCGGAGGTGCCCTCATTTGTTTGTGCGAGCAAGACCACTAAAGGGGAAACCGCTACCGGGACCCCTCGGGCGTGCGGCAGGATCTGGGAATGGAGCGTGTACGTGATGTCTCTGAGCTGCCGAAAGCCCATCTGCACCTGCACTTCACCGGCTCGATGCGGCCGGCGACCCTGCTGGAGCTGGCCGACAAGTACGGGGTACGTCTGCCCGAGGCGCTGACCGACGCGCTGACCAGAGGCGAGTCCCCCAAGCTGCGGGCGACGGACGAGCGGGGCTGGTTCCGCTTCCAGCGCCTGTACGACGCCGCCCGCTCGTGCCTGCAGCAGCCGGAGGACATCCAGCGCCTGGTCAGGGAGGCCGCCGAGGAGGACATCCGGGACGGCTCCGGCTGGCTGGAGATCCAGGTCGACCCGACGTCGTACGCGCCCCGGCTGGGCGGGCTCATCCCGGCGCTGGAGATCATCCTGGACGCGGTCGAGACGGCGTCGCGGGAGACGGGGCTCGGGATGCGCGTCCTGGTCGCCGCGAACCGTATGAAGCACCCGCTGGACGCCCGCACCCTCGCCCGGCTCGCGGTGCGCTACGCCGACCATGGCGTCGTCGGCTTCGGTCTGTCCAACGACGAGCGGCGCGGCATGGCCCGGGACTTCGACCGCGCCTTCCACATCGCGCGCGAGGGCGGCCTGCTGTCGGCTCCGCACGGTGGCGAGCTGACCGGGCCGGCCTCGGTCCGGGACTGCCTGGACGACCTGGACGCGCACCGGATCGGGCACGGGGTGCGCGCGGCGGAGGACCCCCGGCTGCTGAAGCGCCTCGCCGACCGGGGGGTGACCTGCGAGGTCTGCCCGGCCTCGAACGTCGCCCTCGGTGTCTACGCCAAGCCGGAGGACGTCCCGCTGCGCACGCTGTTCGAGGCGGGGGTGCCGATGGCCCTGGGCGCGGACGACCCGCTGCTCTTCGGCTCGCGGCTGGCCGCCCAGTACGAGATCGCGCGGCGGTACCACGGGTTCAGCGACGAGGAGCTGGCGGAGCTGGCGCGCCAGTCCGTACGCGCCTCGGCCGCGCCCGAGGAGACGAAGAAGAGGCTGCTGGCGGACGTGGACGACTGGCTGGTTCGCCCGGCCGTCTGAACTGCGCGTACGGCGGATACGGCTTGCAGCAGACCAGCACCTCGTAGGGGTGCCCGCCGCCGGGCGGCTGGGCGAGCGGCAGTCCCGTCATCATCGCCGAGTGCCCTTGGGCGACCCGCTTCTGGCGCGGTCCGAACCCTGCCGCGTAGGCGCATTCGGCGGCGGACGCGGCGAACACCTCGCGGCCGCCGAACAGGAAGAGCGTGCGCGCGTGGGTGGTGTGCCGTAGGTCGTCCCGGTCCCGCCGGTCCTGCCAGGCCTGGGCGTCCCGCTCGGTGCGGGCCTCGTCGGTGCGGGCGGTCAGCGGGGTGCCCTGGCGCAGGCCGCGGCGCAGTCCGGGCCACTGGCTGGGGCGCAGGCCGAGGGTGTGGTGGGCGAGGACGAGGTCGACCCGCTCGCCCCAGCCCTCGTCGGGCGGGACGCCGTCGCGCAGGGGCACATGGACGAGCGTGTGCGGGGAGCGGGACGCGAAGGAGAACAGGGCGGCCAGCGTGTTGAGGCCGTCGTGGTCGCCGAGCAGCAGACCGATGGGGTCGGGCGCGGTCAGGGAGGTGTGGCGCAGCGTTGTCCTCGGCCGGACCACCCGGTGGGTGTGCGGTCCCGTCCGGGGCTGGAACTCCGTCAGCCTCACCCGCATGCGCGCTGCCTCATGGCGTCAGGGTCGCGGGCGGGCGGCCTCTGGCGCAACGGAGATTCCGGCAAGGAGGGTCCGGGCGAGCCGGGCGGCGAAGGCGTCCGCCGGCGGGCGTCCGCCCTCCGGGCCCGCGTCGTAGGCGAAGGCGCGCTGGGCGCAGGCGCCGAGGAGCAGGGAGGCGGCCGCGAAGGTGTCGGCGTCGGCGCGGACCCGGCCCGCCGTCTGCTCGGCGCGCAGATAGGCGTCGAGGGCCTCGATGGGCTTGTGCGGACCGGCGCCCATGGTCCGCAGCGCGTCGTCGTGCCGCCGCTTGAGCTGGGGCTCGGCGTACAGGGAGGCGGCGATCGGGAAGCTCTGCTCGTAGAAGAGGGCGGCCTGCTCGGCGATCCGGGTGAGGTTGTCCTCCAGGGTGCCCGTGCCGGGCTCCGCCGTGAGGGTGCTGAGCAGGGGTGCCAGCCGGGGCAGCCGCTCGCCGAGGACCCGGACGAACAGCTCCTCCTTGCTCGCGAAGTACTTGTAGAGCGCGGCCTCGGAGCATCCGGCGGCCTTGGCGATCTCCTTGGTCGTGGCCCGGGCGAGACCGACGGTCAGCAGCAGGTCATGGGCGGCGTCGAGGATGCGGACGCGGGCGGGCTTCTGCACGGATTCCACGCAACGGACCTTACCGGGGGTTGACTGGTGGGTGAGTGCTTACCCACTCTAGGTACCAAGCAGGGGTGAGTGAATACTTACCCACCAACAGTTTCGGATCGGGGAGAGCCATGAAACTCACGGTGTTCGGTGCCACCGGAGGCATCGGTCAGGAGATCGTCCGCCAGGCGCTCGCCGCCGGGCACGAGGTGACGGCGGTCGTCCGGGACCCGGCGCGGCTGCCGGTGACGGGCGCCGGCCTGGAGGTGTTCCGCTCGGACCTGACCGACCCGGAGGCCGTGCGCCCCGCGGTGTCCGGCCGGGACGCCGTCCTCTCCGGTCTCGGCGCCCGCAGCCGCAAGGACGCCGGGAT
The DNA here is from genome assembly GCF_018070255.1 of Streptomyces sp. RK62. NCBI lineage: Bacteria > Bacillati > Actinomycetota > Actinomycetes > Kitasatosporales > Streptomycetaceae > Streptomyces > Streptomyces sp. RK62. The sequence goes on from NZ_JAGPYD010000004.1 coordinate 272,978, forward strand.
CACCGCCCGGCTCACCCGTACGGTGCTGCGGGCCATGGAGGCCGAGGGCACACGCCGGCTGCTGGTGGTGAGCGCGGCACCGCTCGGACCGGCCGCGCCGCAGGACGGCCCGCTGGACCGCACGATGCACGCGGTGGTCTCCGCGGTGCTCAAGCCCGTGTACGACGACCTCCGGGAGATGGAGGCGGAGCTCGCGTGCAGCACGGTGGAGTGGACGTCGGTCCGGCCGCCCCGGCTCCAGGACAAGCCGCTCACCGGCGCGTACCGCACGGTGGTCGGCGGCACCCCGGCCCGGGGCCGCTTCATCGGCCGCGCGGACGTGGCGCACGCGATGCTGGCGATGACCCAGGACGCGTCGACGGTGAAGCAGGGGGTGGGGGTGGCGTACTGACGCCGTGCCCGGCGGTGGATCTCGCAGGTTTCCCGGGCCGGCGGTCCTGCAGGCGTTCGGACGGGCGGCCCGGCGAGCTTCCGGGCCGGCGCGGTCCTAGAGGCTGACGCCCACCGTCACCGGTTCGTTGACCAGCGTGATCCCGAACGCCTCACGGACCCCGGCGACGACCTCGCGGGCCAGCGCCAGCAGGTCCTCGGTGGTCGCCGCGCCCCGGTTCGTGAGGGCGAGGGTGTGCTTGGTGGAGATGCGGGCGGGGCCGCTGCCGTACCCCTTGGTGAAGCCGGCCTTGTCGATGAGCCAGGCCGCGGAGGTCTTGGTGTGCCCCTGCCCCGCCGGGTACGCGGGCGGCTCCACGCCGTCGCCGAGACGCTCGCCCACGCGCGCGCGGAACGCCGCGAACTGCTCGTCGCTCAGGATCGGGTTGGTGAAGAACGATCCGGCGGACCAGGTGTCGTGGTCCTCGGCGTCGAGCACCATGCCCTTCCCGGCGCGCAGCTTCAGCACGGTCTCGCGCGCGGCGGCCAGCGGCACCCGGTCGCCGACCTCCACACCGAGGGCGCGGGCCGTCTCGGCGTACCGGATCGGCGCGGAGAGCCCGTCCGCGTCCTCCAGCGCGAACCGGACGCGCAGCACCACATAGCGCTCGGGGTCGGACTTGAAGCGGCTGTGCCGGTACGAGAAGGCGCACTCCTCGTTCGTCAGCGTGACCGTCTCGCCGCTGCGGCGGTCGTAGGCGATCACCTCGGTGATCGTGGAGGAGACCTCCTGGCCGTACGCCCCGACGTTCTGGATCGGGGTGGCGCCGGCGCTGCCGGGGATGCCGGCGAGGCACTCGACGCCGGCGAGCCCGGCCTCGACCGTGCGGGCGACGGCGTCGGTCCACACCTCGCCCGCGGCCAGCTCCAGGGTGCCGCCGGTCAGCTCGACGCCCTTGGTGGCGACGACGAGTGCGGTGCCCTCGAAGCCCTTGTCGCCGATGACCAGGTTCGACCCGCCGCCGATGACCAGCAGCGGGGTGCCCGCCGCGTCCGCCTTGCGCACGACGTCGATCACCTCGGCGTCGGTGGTGGCGGTGACCAGGCGGGTGGCCGGGCCGCCCAGCCGGAAGGTGGTGAGGGGGGCGAGGGGGGCGTCGTGGAGTACCTGCACGCGCCCAAGACTACGAGACGGCACCGACAGCCCCGGCACCCCTGTGGATACCGGGGCCACGTCGGCCTCCACGCGCGCGTGCCGGTCAGCCGAGCCGGCGCCGCGCCTCCGCCCAGTCCAGCGGGAGCGCCTCACCCGGCACCTCCCAGCGGGCGTACTTCGCGTCCCGCATCTGCCCGGACAGGCCACCGGCGCTCGGGGCGTGCGGGCCGGAGCGGGCGAACTCCTTCAGCGCGGCCGGCGACTCCCAGGCGGACAGCGTCCAGAACGTCCTCCTGAACACCTCGGCCTTCAGGGTGGCCCCGTACGCCCCGGGCGCCCGGCTCACCTGCCGCCACACGCCCGGCGTACGCAGGAGGAAACGGAACGCTCCCCACAGGGTGCGGGTCTCGAAGCGGGAGGCGAAGACGAGCACGTCGGTGCCGGGCGGGACGGGGTTCGGCGTGGTCCAGGGAAGCGTGGGCACAGCGGTTCCTCCTTCTCTTCGGGCAGGTCCTGGGCGTCTCAAGAGGGGGTCACCGGGCGGCCGGCTGGAGCTCGCGCTCCGGCAGGCTCTCGGCCGCGTCCCCGTCCGCCTCGACGGCGTGCCGCCGGCCCGGGACGAACAGGGCCGCGATTCCGGCGAGCGCCACCACGGCGGCACCGGTGACCAGGGCGGGCCGCAGCCCGTCGACGAACGTCTGACCGGTCTCGTAGCCGCCCTGGGCCGCGAAGATCGAGCCCATGACGGCGATGCCGAGCGCGCCGCCGACCTCGCGCAGGGCGTTGTTGGCGCCGGACGCGATGCCCTGCTCGCCGCGGCGGACGCTGGACATGACGAGGTGGGAGGCCGGGGCGAAGAACAGCGCCATGCCGACGCCGCTGATGATCAGACCGGGCAGCTGGGCGGCGTAGGAGACGTCGACGGTGACCACGTACGCCATGTAGCCGAGTCCGGCGGCCTGCAGGAACAGCCCCGTGGCGACCACGGGCCGGCCGCCTATCCGGTCGGCGAGGATGCCGGCGATCGGCGCGACCAGCATCGGCATACCGGTCCACGGGAGCATCCGCAGCCCCGCCTCGGTCGGCGAGTAGCCGAGGACGCCCTGCATGTACTGGCTGAGCAGGAAGATCGACCCGAACATCCCGAGGAACATCAGCAGGCTCGCCGCGTTGATCCCGGCGAAGGCGCGGGAGCGGAACAGCCGCATGGGCAGCATGGTGTTGCGGGCCCGGGCGCTGTAGAGGACGAACCCGACGAGCAGCGCCCCGCCCGCGAACAGGCCTGTCAGGACCAGACGCCCGGTCCAGCCGTCGGAGGGGCCGCGCACCAGCCCGTACACGATGCCGAAGAGTCCGCCGCTGGCCAGCAGGGTGCCGAGGATGTCGAGCGGGGCGCCGGTGCCGTGCGACTCGGCGAGACGCAGCCGGGCGAGCGGCAGCAGGGCGACGCCCAGCGGGACGTTCAGCCAGAAGATCCACTGCCAGGAGATGTGCTCGGTGAGGCTGCCGCCGATGAGCGGCCCGGACGCGACCGCGAGCCCGTTGACCGCGCCCCAGATGCCGAACGCCATCCCGCGCCGGGCCTCGGGCACCGCTGCCGTCAGCAGGGTCAGCGTCAGCGGCATCATGATCGCGGCGCCGACGCCCTGCACCGCGCGGGCGGCGATCAGGGAGTCGATGCCGGGCGCCAGGGCGGCGGCCGCGGAGGCGGCGGTGAAGATCGTGATGCCGACGAGGAAGAGCCGGCGGCGGCCGAAGCGGTCGCCGAGCGCCGCGCCGAACATCAGCAGGACGGCGAAGGTGAGCGTGTAGGCGCTGACCGTCCATTCCAGGTCGTGCAGCCCGCCGCCCAGGTCCTCGCGGATGGACGGCAGCGCGGTGGTGACGACGAGGTTGTCGAGTGCGGCCATGAATCCGGCGACGCCGGTGATGATCAGGGCCCACACGGCCCCGCGCGGGTTCGTCTCCCCCGCCTTGTGAGCGGTCCGGTGTGACATCGCTCCCCCAGGAGTGTGCGATTCCGCTTGATAGTTATTGATCACTAACTTTTGCGGCCATAAAAGAGCGCGGCGAACCCCGCCGCCCTCCCTACGATCCGCTCCCGCTCCCGCCCTCGTCCCCTTCGGCGGAATCCATGCCCGCCCAGACCCGGTGCTCGGGCGGGAAGCCCATGGCCACCAGGCAGTTGATGAGCATCCCGTACGCCATGAAGGTCGTCGTCTCGCCGACATCCGCCCCCAGCGGCAGATGCACGGTGTCCCACAGACGCATCCAGCCGGCCCGTACGGCCTCGCCGAACTCGTGGTCGCCCTCCTGCTCGGCGGCGGCCACGGCGAGGAACATCTGCATCTGCATCATCAGCCGCTCGGGATGCTCGGAGACCATCCGGTGATACGCCTCACCCATGGCATGCAGGGCCTCCTCGCCCTCCACCCCTTCGGCGGCCTCGGCGAACACCCGGTGGATGTCCTCCACGCACTGCTCGGCGGCGGCCAGGAAGATCGCCCGCTTGCCCGGGAAGAGCCGGAAGAGATACGGCTGCGAGACACCGACCCGCTTGGCGATCGACTCGGTGGACGTGCCGTGGTAGCCGCCCCGCGCGAACTCGGCCATGGCCGCCCGCACGACGCTCTCGCGCCTCTCCTCCGCACTCATCCTTGCCATACTTCGAAGTTAGTACTTAATCACTAACTAAGTCAAGGGTGGGCCGGACGCCCGAAAAAAAGGGGGCGCCCCCTACCAGGAGGCGCCCCTCACACGCGCGCGTGCGTCACGCCAGCCGCACGACCGCTCGCGACATGCCGAGCACCTTCAGCCCGGCGCTCGTCACGGTCAGGTCCACGCGGACCTTGTTGTCGTCGAGCTTGGCCGCGACCTTGCCGCTGACCTCGATCGTGGCGCCCTTGTCGTCGTTCGGGACGACGACGGGCTTGGTGAAGCGGACGCCGTACTCGACGACCGCCGCCGGGTCGCCGGTCCAGTCGGTGACCACCCGGATCGCCTCGGCCATGGTGAACATGCCGTGCGCGATGACGTCCGGCAGCCCGACCTCCTTGGCGAACTTCTCGTTCCAGTGGATCGGGTTGAAGTCGCCCGAGGCGCCCGCGTACCGCACCAGCGTGGCGCGGGTCACGGGGAAACTCTGGGCGGGCAGCTCGGTGCCGACCTCGACATCGTCGTACGCGATCTTCGCCGTCATCGGTCTCAGCCCTGCCCTTCCTCGGCGTCCGCCCCGCGTGCCACGAGCTTCGTCCAAGCGGTCACCACGTGCTCGCCGGCCTCGTCGTGGACCTCGCCGCGGACATCCAGGATGTCGTTGCCCGCCATGGTCTTCACGGCCTCGATGGTCGAGGTCACGGACAGCCGGTCACCGGCGCGCACCGGGCGGGTGTAGGCGAACTTCTGGTCGCCGTGCACCACCCGGCTGTAGTCCAGGCCCAGCTGCGGGTCGGCGACGACCTGCCCGGCGGCCGCGAAGGTGATGGCGAAGACGAAGGTCGGCGGGGCGATCACATCGGGGTGACCGAGCGCCTTGGCGGCCTCCGGGTCCGTGTAGACCGGGTTGGCGTCACCCACCGCCACCGCGAACTCGCGGATCTTCTCGCGCCCCACCTCGTAGGGCTCGGTGGGCGGGTAGCTCCGCCCCACGAAGGACTGGTCGAGCGCCATGGCCCGGCACCTCCTGGTGTCGTCTGCTGCGATGGTCCTGATGCTGCGCCCGGTCGGCCGGAACCGGGCATGCTGCGCCCGGTCGACCGGAACCGAGCGGTAACCGCGGTGGAAACGACGCGAGGCCGCCCCCACGATCGGGGACGGCCTCGCGTACGAGCCTGATTTATCGCGTTTCGCGGTGCGCGGTGTGCGCATTGCAACGCGGGCAGTGCTTCTTCATCTCAAGACGATCCGGGTTGTTACGCCGGTTCTTCTTGGTGATGTAGTTCCGCTCCTTGCACTCCACGCAGGCCAGCGTGATCTTCGGGCGGACGTCGGTGGCAGCCACGTGAGTGCTCCTAAGACGAACGGATGGACTGATTCAACGCAAGAAAGAGTAGCCGATCGAAGGACCGACCCCGCAATCGGCTACTGTCAGTAGCGGTGACCGGACTTGAACCGGTGACACAGCGATTATGAGCCGCTTGCTCTACCGACTGAGCTACACCGCTGTGATGCGATCAGGCCCCGCCTTGCGACGGGAACCTTTCACACACCAGAGCCCCAAAACGGAATCGAACCGTTGACCTTCTCCTTACCATGGAGACGCTCTGCCGACTGAGCTATTGGGGCGAGCGATGAAGACATTACACGGTCTGCCGCCGTTCGCCCAAATCCGTTTCCCGGCCGCCGTCCTCACCCGAACACCGGGCCGAACACCCGCCTCCCGGCCCCCACCGCCACCGCGCCGACGGCCCCACCGCGAGGGACCACGCCGGTACGACTATTGCGCTCCTGCGCGCCAGGACCGGGTCGCCACCCTAGGCTCGACTCACTCTGCGTGATCTTGCATGCCCGGCGCAGTGCCCCTGCGGGGTCCGCAGCGCCGATGCGCAGCCCGAGCCCCTGGAGCGCGATGCCCGACAGCCACCCCCAGCCACCCCCCTCGTCCTCGTCGTCGGACCCGGCCGACCCCGGCTCCCTCCTGCTGTGCGGGGCGCGTCTCACCGACGGCCGGACCGTCGACGTACGGCTGAGCGGCGGGCGTATCGAGGCGGTGGGCACGGCGGGGAGCCTGACCGGGGACGGCACACGCGCGTCCGGGTCCCGGGTGGACCTGAGCGGCTACCTGCTGCTGCCGGCCCCCGCCGAACCGCACGCCCACGGCGACACCGCCCTCTCCGCCGACCAGGACGGGCCCGCCTCCTACGAGGCCGAGGACGTCCAGCGCCGGGCCACCGAGGCCGCCCTGCTCCAGCTCGGCCACGGCGCGACCGCGCTGCGGGCCCATGTGCGGGTGGGCGACGTCCAGGAGCTGAACGCGCTCGCCGCCGTCCTGCAGGCACGGCGTGCGCTGCGCGGGCTCACGGAGTTGACGACCGTCGCGATGCCCCGGCTGCTGACCGGGGTGGCGGGCGCGGACGGGCTGGCCATACTGCGGGACGCGCTGAAGATGGGCGCCTCGGTGGTCGGCGGCTGCCCCGACCTGGACCCCGATCCGACCGGTTACGTCGAGGCCGTCCTGGAGGTCGCCTCCGAGCACGGCTGCCCCGTCGACCTGCACACCGACGCCACCGACCCGGCCAGACTGTCCCGTTACGCCGCGATGGCGGGCGGACTGCGCCCCGGCGTAACGCTGAGCCCGTGCGGCGGACTGGGGCGCCTGCCCGCGGAGACGGCCTCCCGCGCCGCCGACCAGCTCGCCGCGGCCGGGGTCACCGTGGTGTGCCTGCCCCAGGGCGGCTGCGGGGGCGTGGAACGCCGCGGCACGGCGCCCGTACGGCTGCTGCGCGCCGCCGGGGTCCGGGTCGCCGCCGGCAGCGGCGCGCTGCAGGACGTCTCCAACCCGGTGGGCCGCGGCGACCCGTTCGAGGCCGCCTATCTGCTGGCCTCCCGTCATGGACTGCGCCCCGAGGACGCGTACGGCTGTGTGAGCGCGTCGGCGCGCGCGGTGCTGGGTCTGCCGGAGGTCCGCGTGGAGGCGGGCTTCCCGGCCGAACTCCTCGCGGTGCGCGGCGAACGCCTCGCGGCGGCGCTGTCCCTGGCCTACAGCCGGATCGTGGTGCACCGCGGCCGGGTGGTGGCCCGGACGAGCGCGGTCCGCGAGTACTGCAACTCGGCCGCGACGGCGGAACTGGGCCTGCCGCGGCAGGGCCGCGGGGAGCCGTCGTGAGGGCGTGGGCCGGGGGTGCGGCTCCCCTGTGTGGGTGACCGGCCGGCGTCGTGCGGCGGACCGGGTCGTCCGGGCGTACGGTCGAAGGCATGCGCATTGTCATCGCTGGTGGTCATGGTCAGATCGCGCTGCGGCTGGAGCGGTTGCTCTCCGCGCGCGGTGACGAGGTAGCGGGGATCATCCGCAAGCCCGAACAGAGCGACGATCTGCGGGCGGCCGGTGCCGAACCCGTGGTGCTGGACCTGGAGTCGGCGTCGGTCGAGGAGGTCGCGAAGCATCTCGAGGGCGCCGACGCGGCGGTGTTCGCGGCCGGCGCGGGCCCGGGCAGCGGGCCCGAACGCAAGGACACGGTCGACAAGGGCGCGGCGGTCCTCTTCGCGGACGCGGCGGTCCGGGCGGGTGCACGCCGCTTCCTGATCGTCTCCTCGATGGGTGCCGACCCGGCGCACGAGGGTGACGAGATCTTCGACGTCTATCTGCGCGCGAAGGGCGCGGCCGACGAGTACGTCCGCTCCCAGAAGGCCCTGGACTGGACGATCCTGCGGCCCGGCACGCTGACGGACGACCCCGGGACCGGCCTGGTCCGCCTGGAGGCCCGCACCGGGCGCGGCTCGATCCCCCGGGACGATGTGGCCGCCGTCCTCGCGGAGTTGCTCGACACCCCGGCGACGGCGGGCCTGACACTCGAACTGATCAGCGGCTCCACTCCCGTGCCGGTGGCCGTCAGGTCCGTGGCGGGCAACTGAGACACGTCCAGCGGTGGCCGTCAGGTCCGTGGCTGGCAACTGAGACACGTCCAGCGGTGCCGCTCAGAACAACGGCAGCTGCCCGGGGAAGTCGGGCACGACGTACCCGTCCAAGGCGGGCTGAGCGGCACCGAGTTGTGTCTGCCTCCGGGACCCCGGGCACGACACGAGCTCGCCGCTCTGCCGCGCGCCGGGCGGATCGTGCCGGGCGAACCGCCCGCCGACGACGGCGATCTCTCGACGGCATTCGGGACAGCGTCTGCGAGGCGTGGCCATGGGGCCAGTGTGCCCCGCCGGGGCCCCGGGAACGCGACGGTGCCCCCGATGCCTGGCCGGTCCCCGCGAACGCGATGGCCCTCGGGAACCGGACAGGCCCCGGGGAACGCGAAAACCCCTCCGCGCTACGTTTCCGTAGTACGGAGGGGTTTTCCTCAGCGTGGCGGCGCCAGGATTCGAACCTGGGAAGGCTGAGCCGGCAGATTTACAGTCTGCTCCCTTTGGCCGCTCGGGCACACCGCCGGGGTCGCTGCCGTTCGAACCGCTCTGCGGCGGTGCTCCCTGGCAACGACGTAAACAATACCCGATGCCGAGGGGTGCTTCGCCACCCGATTGATCGCCACCCGGGGGACCCGGGGTGGCTAGGCTTGTCGGGATGCGGCCCGAGGTCCGCCCCGGGCTCGGCGGCCACTCCACGCCCGCCGACACGCACCCATTCGCACCCCGATACAAGGAGCCACAGGACATGGCCGACTCCAGTTTCGACATCGTCTCGAAGGTCGAGCGGCAGGAGGTCGACAACGCCCTCAACCAGACCGCCAAGGAGATCTCGCAGCGCTACGACTTCAAGGGCGTGGGTGCCTCGATCTCGTGGTCCGGGGAGAAGATCCTCATGGAGGCGAACTCCGAGGACCGGGTGAAGGCCGTCCTCGACGTCTTCCAGTCCAAGCTGATCAAGCGCGGCATCTCGCTGAAGGCCCTGGACGCGGGCGAGCCGCAGCTCTCGGGCAAGGAATACAAGATCTTCGCGTCGATCGAGGAGGGCATCTCCCAGGAGAACGCGAAGAAGGTGGCGAAGATCATCCGCGACGAGGGCCCCAAGGGCGTGAAGGCGCAGGTTCAGGGTGAGGAGCTGCGCGTCAGCTCCAAGAGCCGGGACGACCTCCAGACCGTGATCTCCCTGCTGAAGGGCAAGGACTTCGACTTCGCGCTGCAGTTCGTGAACTACCGGTGATCGTTTAATCGCCGGTGACCGACTGAGCCGACGGGGTGCGGGGCGTGCCGGTCGGCCGCCCGGGCCCTGGGACCGAAGGGTGAGCTCTCCGCGCGGGTGCGCGGGGCTCACCCTTCTCGCGTTCCGGTCCGTGGCCCGAGGTCATGCTCCGCGGGCTCAGTCGCGTGAGTGACCGAAGAAGATCCGGTAGGCAACCAACAGCACCAGCGAACCGCCGATCGCCGACACCCAGGTGGCGCCGTCGTAGAAGTCCTTGCTGATCGGGTGGTCCAGCCAGCGGGCCGAGATCCAGCCGCCGATGAACGCGCCCGCGATACCGATGAGCGTCGTGCCGATGAAGCCACCGGGGTCCCGGCCCGGCAGCAGGAACTTGGCGATGGCTCCGGCCAACAGCCCCAGGAGGATCCAGCTGATGATCGTCATACCCCTGAACCTGCCCCTCCGCGCCGCGCCTGCACTTCTCCAGGCACTGTGATCTCCGGCGCGCTCGTTCGCACACTGTTGCTGCTTCGTTGGTGAACAGGACGTATCGCCGGTGCCCCGCGGTTGCGGCGATCAGTAGGGTCGGGCCATGACACGGTCCCCCTCCGCCTCCCCCGGGCTCCGGCGTTCACTGGGAGTCGGTGACGCCGTCGTCATCGGGCTCGGCTCGATGATCGGAGCCGGGATCTTCGCCGCGCTCGGTCCCGCCGCACGCGCGGCCGGCTCGGGTCTCCTCCTCGGGCTCGCGGTCGCGGCCGTCGTCGCGTACTGCAACGCCATGTCGTCGGCCCGGCTGGCCGCCCGCTACCCGGCCTCGGGCGGGACGTATGTGTACGGACGCGAGCGGCTCGGGGAGTTCTGGGGGTACCTGGCGGGCTGGGCCTTCGTCGTCGGCAAGACGGCCTCCTGTGCGGCGATGGCGCTGACGGTCGGGGCGTACGTGTGGCCGGGCCAGGCGCACGCGGTGGCGGTCGCGGCCGTGGTGGCGTTGACCGCGGTGAACTACGGCGGCGTCCAGAAGTCCGCCTGGCTGACACGGGCGATCGTGGTGGTGGTTCTGGCTGTCCTGGCTTCTGTGGTGGTCGTGTGCCTGGGCTCCGGCCGGTCCGATGCCGGGCATCTGTGGACCGGAGCGTCCGGCGGTGTCGGCGGCGTCCTCCAGGCGGCCGGTCTGCTCTTCTTCGCGTTCGCCGGGTACGCGCGGATCGCGACCCTGGGCGAGGAGGTCCGGGATCCCGCGCGCACCATCCCCCAGGCGATCCCGCTCGCCCTGGGCGTGACGCTGGTCGTCTATGCGTGTGTCGCGGTGGCGGTCCTCTCCGTGCTGGGAGCCGAGCGGCTCGGGGCTGCGGGCGCGCCGCTGACCGACGCCGTGCGCGCGGCGGGGGTACCGGGGCTGGTCCCCGTCGTCCGGGTGGGGGCTGCCGTGGCGGCGCTGGGCTCACTGCTCGCGCTGATCCTGGGTGTCTCGCGTACGACGCTGGCCATGGCCCGCGACCGGCATCTGCCCGGCGTCCTGGCCGCCGTCCATCCGCGCTTCCAGGTGCCGCACCGGGCCGAGCTGGCGGTCGGCGCGGTGGTCGCGGTCCTCGCCGCCACGGTGGACGTGCGGGGTGCGATCGGCTTCTCCTCCTTCGGTGTGCTGGCGTACTACGCGGTGGCCAACGCCTCGGCCTGGACGCTGGACCGGGCCCGGCGTGCACGAGTCGTGCCGGTGGTGGGGCTGGTCGGGTGTGCGGTGCTCGCTTTCTCCCTTCCGGTGGTCTCGGTGGTCGTGGGCGCGGGTGTGCTGGCGGTCGGCGGCGCCTTGTACGGGGTGCGGTGGTGGGTGGGGCGACGGCCATCCCGGGCGTAGGGCGGGATGCCGGGCCTGGGACGGGGGCCGTGATGGTGGGGCTGGGCTCGCCTCAGGGGCTCAGGGGCTCAGGTGGTGGGGTGCGGGGACGGCGACGGTGGGGCGGGCTCGCCTCAGCAGCTCAGGTGCTCACGTGGTGGGGTGCTGGGACGCTGTGCGCAGGGGGAAGTCCGCCCACGGGGTCAGGTCCATGCCGTCGTTCGCCTCGTCGTACCAGCCGGTGCCGTCGAGCCAGGCGCGCAGCCAGTCGGCGAGGCTGGGGGCGTCCACGTACCAGGCGTGAGCGGCGTCGTCGGCGTTCGGTTCGAAGAGGAGGACGGGGGCCTCGGGGCTGCGGCAGTCCACGCAGGCGTACATCGCGCAGCCCCAGTGGGATATCGGCAGGACCCCTTCGGGCCAGGGCCAGTCGGTGTCCGTCCGCGCCTCCTCCCGGTTGGCGAGGTACTGCGGGACGGCGGCCGGCTCGCCGGCGGGTGGGTTGTCGAGCAGTGGCAACAGGCCGTACTCCGGGCCGAATCCGCCGTCGCCTATGCGGAGGTAGAGGTCGGCGAGGAGCGGGGGCAGGCTGAAGCCGAGGGCGGCCTCGGCGCGGGCCACGGTGGCCGCGTCCACCGGCTCGGGGAGTGAAGGCCAGCCCCACGGACGGGTGTTGCGGGCCTGGTCCGCCACCCTCGTCAGCAACTGCTCGTTCTCGGTCATGCGTTCATGATGCAAGCCGCCACTGACAACCGGTTGGGCCGTGGACAACCGGCGGATTGTGGACAGACAGACGGAGCGTCGGGCTGTGGACAGTCGGGCGCCGAGGTGTGGGCAGGGTGGGCGCCGCGGTGTGGGCAGTCCGGGCGCCGGAGTGTGGACAGTCGCAGGCGGACAGCCCGGCTGCCGCCCCGTCTACCAGGTCGCCGCGAACGGCCTGTCCGTCGGCACGATCTCGCGGCCCAGCGGGAACAGCGACACCGGGATCAGCTTGAAGTTGGCGATGCCGAACGGGATGCCGATGATCGTCACGCACAGCGCGAGGCCCGTGACGATGTGGCCGATGGCGAGCCACCAGCCCGCGAGGACCAGCCACAGGACGTTGCCGACGCACGAGGGCGCGCCCGCGTCATGGCGCTCGACCGTGGTGTACCCGAAGGGCCACAGGGCGTAGACGCCGATGCGGAAGGCCGCGATGCCGAACGGGATGCCGATGATGGTGATGCACAGTACGAGGCCCGCCACCATGTAGGCGAGGAACAGCCAGAAGCCGCTCAGGACGAGCCAGATGACGTTCAGGATGGTCTTCACTGGTGGCCTGCCATCTTCTCGAGTCGGGCGATGCGCTCTGCCATCGGCGGGTGGGTGGAGAACATCTTCGCGAATCCTTGGCCGGGACGGAACGGGTTCGCGATCATCATGTGGCTGGCGGTCTCGATCCGGGGCTCGGGCGGCAGCGGCAGCTGCTTGGTGCCCATCTCCAGCTTGCGCAGGGCGCTGGCCAGAGCGAGCGGGTCTCCGGTGAGCTGGGCTCCGGACGCGTCCGCCTCGTACTCCCTGGAGCGGCTGATGGCCAGCTGGATGAGGGAGGCGGCCAGCGGCCCCAGGATCATGATCAGCAGCAGGCCGAGGATGCCGGGTCCGTCGTCGTCGTCCGAGCGGCCGATCGGGATCAGCCAAGCGAAGTTGACCAGGAACATGATCACCGAGGCGAGTGCACCGGCGACCGACGAGATCAGGATGTCGCGGTTGTAGACATGGCTCAACTCGTGGCCGATGACACCGCGCAGCTCTCGCTCGTCGAGGAGGCGCAGGATGCCTTCGGTGCAGCACACCGCGGCGTTGCGCGGGTTGCGTCCGGTCGCGAACGCGTTCGGTGCCTCCGTCGGCGAGATGTAGAGGCGGGGCATGGGCTGACGGGCCTGGGTGGAGAGCTCGCGGACCATGCGGTACAGCCCGGGCGCCTCGAACTCGCTGACCGGGCGGGCTCGCATCGCGCGCAGGGCGAGCTTGTCGCTGTTCCAGTACGCGTAGGCGTTGGTTCCGAGGGCGACCACGACCGCGATGACGAGCCCCGTCCGGCCGAAGAAACTGCCGATACCGATGATGAGTGCGGACAGTCCCCCGAGGAGGACTGCGGTCCTGAGCCCGTTGTGCCGGCGGTGCACGGTACGCCCTCCAAGTGGTGCGGCAGGGGAACCTCTACTGGTCGTTGTCCGACGCCACCGGTGTCGTGGTGTCACGTCCAGTGGACCCTTCTGTACTGGTCAACGCCAGGCGAAGGTCACGGGTTCCCTGGTCGGCCGCCACCACGTCTGGGCTGTCCGGGTGAGGACCCGGGCCACGCGGGCACGTCGGCACGCGGGCACGCACGCGTGCCGGGACGGGCAGGGGGTGCAACGGGCGCGTGTGGGGACGGGCAGGTCAGAACAGCCCGGTGTCGGCGAAGCGCAGGACCAGCTGGGGCGCTCCGGACAGGGCGACCGCGATGACGCCGGTGAGGGCGATCGCGGCCGTCACCGGCGCGGGCGGGAGATGCCTGACCGGCTCGCCCTCAGGGGCGCGGAACAGCAGGGCCGTCCACTGGAGGTAGTAGAAGAGCGCGATCACTACGTTGACCGCCATCACCACGGCCAGCCAGCCCAGACCCGCGTCGACGGCGGCGGAGAAGACGGTGACCTTGGCGAACAGCCCGATGATGCCCGGCGGCAGCCCCGCGAGGCAGAGCAGGAAGAAGGCCAGGACCAGGGCGGACACGGGGTTGCGGGCGTACAGGCCGCGGTAGTCGCTGACCCGGTTCAGGGTCTTCGTACGGCCGACCAGTGCGGCCACCGCGAAGGCGCCCAGGTTCACGGCGCCGTACATGAGCGCGTAGGCCACGGTGGAGCCGATGGACCGCTCGGCGTCCCCGGAGTACGCGGCGGCGGCGATCGGTACCAGGAGGTAGCCGGCCTGGCCGACGGAGGACCAGGCGAGCAGGCGTACCGCGCTGTACGCGCGCGTGGCCTGCTGTCGCAGGGCGCCCACGTTGCCGACGGTCATGGTGAGCGCGGCGAGCGCCGCGAGCGCCGGGCCCCAGACGCCGGCGTACGACGGCAGCGCCACGACGGTGACGAGGATCAGGCCGGTGAAGCCGACCGCCTTGCCGACGACCGACAGATAGGCGGCGACCGGCAGAGGCGCACCGATGTAGGTGTCCGGCACCCAGAAGTGGAAGGGCACGGCGGCCGTCTTGAAGGCGAAGCCGACGAGGGTGAGGACCACGCCGGTCTGGGTGAGGGTCTGGAGCTGGCCGTCGACGTCCTGGATGCGCTCTGCGAGCCGCGTGAGGTGCAGGGTGCCCGTCGCGGCGTACACGAAGCTGATGCCCATGAGGCTGACCGCGGTGGCGGTGACCGAGGACAGGAAGAACTTCAGGGCCGCCTCGGACGACCTGCGGTCGCCGCGGCGCAGGCCGACCAGCGCGAACGCGGGGAGCGAGGCGACCTCCAGGGCGACGATGAGAGTCGCCAGGTCGCGGGCGGCGGGCAGCAGCGCGGCCCCGGCGGCGGAGGACAGCAGCAGGAACCAGTACTCACCTTCGGCCAGGTCCTTCCTCGCGTCCTTCAGGGCGGTGACCGAGAGGAGGGCCGCGAGAAGGGCGCCGCCAAGGACGAGGAACTGGATGACGAGGGTGAAGCGGTCCGCGGTGTAGCTGCACACCTCCGGAGCACCGGTGAGGCAGAAGGTGGAGCGGTCGCCGTCCAGGAGGGGCAGCAGCAGGAGCGCGGAGGCGGCGAGGCCCGCCACGGAAGCCCAGCCGAGCAGGGCCTTCCTGGCCTCGGGGACGAACAGGTCGGCCACGAGGACCGCGAGTGCCACGGCTGCCACGACCGTGGGGGGCGCGATGGCCAGCCAGTCGACGGACTGGACCAGCGACTCGGCGAGGGTGTGGGCCGGGGAGCTCATCGGGTGCCTCCTGCGAGGAGCTGCTGCACGGCCGGGTCGGTCAGGCCGAGAAGGGTCTTCGGCCAGAGCCCTGCGACAACGGTGAGGGCGACCAGCGGCGTCCAGGCCGCGAACTCGTAACCGTGGACGTCGGCGAGCCGCGGCGCCTCCTGCGGGACCGCGCCCATGCACACGCGGCGCACCACGACGAGCAGGTAGGCGGCGGTGAGCAGGGTGCCGAAGGCGCCGATCGCCATGAAGGTGAGGAAGGCCGGGCGGCTGAGGCCGGCGGCGGGGTCGAACGCCCCGAACAGAGCGAGCATCTCGCCCCAGAACCCGGCGAGCCCGGGCAGGCCCAGCGAGGCGACCGCCGCGAAGGCGACCAGTCCGCCCAGGCGCGGGGCCTTGCCGTACAGCGCGGCGCCGGTCTCCTCGGCGAGGGTGTCGAGGTCGGTCGTGCCGGTACGGTCCTTCAGGGCACCGACCAGGAAGAACAGCAGGCCGGTGATGAGGCCGTGGGCGATGTTGGCGAACAGGGCGCCGTTCACGCCGGTCGGGGTCATCGTGGCGATGCCGAGCAGCACGAAGCCCATGTGGCCGACGGACGAGTAGGCGATGAGGCGCTTGAGGTCGCCCTTCGCGCCCTGCTTGGCCAGGGCCAGGCAGGCCAGCGATCCGTAGATGATCCCGACGACGGCGAAGGCGGCGAGGTAGGGCGCGAAGTCGGCGAAGCCGTCGGGCGCGATCGGCAGGAGGATCCGCACGAACCCGTACGTGCCCATCTTCAGCAGGACGCCGGCCAGCAGGACCGAGCCGACCGTCGGCGCGGCGGTGTGCGCGTCGGGCAGCCAGCTGTGCAGGGGCCACATCGGTGTCTTGACCGCGAGGCCGAGACCGATCGCCAGAACGGCGATGACCTGCACGGATGCGGTCAGTGACCGGCCGTTGTCAGTGGCGAGTGCCACCATGTCGAATGTGCCCGCCTTGAGACCGATCAGGAGCAGGCCGAGCAGCATCACGACGGAGCCGAGCAGCGTGTAGAGGATGAACTTCCAGGCGGCCGCGGCCCGGCCGTCGCCGCCCCAGCGGGCGATGAGGAAGTACATCGGGATGAGGACCGTCTCGAAGGCGAGGAAGAAGAGCAGCAGGTCGAGGACGGCGAAGGTGGCGAGGGTGCCGCCTTCCAGCAGGAGCAGCAGGGCGACGAACGCCTTCGGGGTGGGGCCGGAAGGCATCTTGAAGTACGAGTAGAGCGCGCAGAGGAAGGTCAGCAGCGCGGTCAGGACCAGAAGGGGGAGGGAGATGCCGTCGACACCGAGGTGGATGCGCACGTCGAGTGCGGGGATCCAGCTGATGTCCGTGCTGGCCTGCATCTTCGATGGCTGGTCGTGGTCGAAGCCCAGCGCGAGGACGATCGCTGCGATGAGCACCGCGCCGGTCACGGTGACACCGTGCCGGAGCACCGCCTGCTCGGGTGACTTCCCCTTCAGCCCGGGTGGGGCGGGCAGGAGGGCGGCGGCCGCGCCGAGGAGCGGCCCGACGACGACGAACGCCAGAAGGAACTGCATCACGGACTCGTTGATATCGATCACGCCTGCTCACGCTCCCGTGGCGACGAGGACGGCGGCGACCGCGAGGACGACGGTGCCGGCGAGCAGCGCGCTCACATAGGTCTGCACATTGCCGGTCTGGGCACGCCGGACGGCGATGCCGAGCCAGCGGGGAAGGGCGCCGGCGCCGCGTACGTAGGTGTCGACGACCTCGCGGTCGAGGAACCGGACGAGGGCCGCGCCGCCCCGCACGGGCCGGACGAACAGCGCCTGGTACACGGCGTCCAGGTGGAAGCCGACGGCCGCGTGGCGGTGCAGCGGGCCGAGCAGCAGCCTGCCGGGGTCCGCCGGGTCGGGTGCGTAGGCCACTCCCCCGTACACGGGCGCGTGGCTGGCGATGGCCTCCGCCTCGACCTGTCCGGCGTCGCCCTCGGGGTGGGCGACGACCGCGCCGATCGGGACGTCGGCCGCGAGGGGGGTCGTGTGCCGCCAGGCGGCGTAGGTGACGATGCCGCCGATGAGGGCGACTCCGGTGCCGAGGACGGAGGTGGTGAGGGTGGGGGCGAGGTCGTCGCCGTCGAACCAGTCGGGGAGCACGCGGTAGGCGAACGCGCCGACGGCCAGCGAGGGCACGGCCAGCACCCACAGCACCACGGTCATCGTGGCCGGCTGCCTGCCGTGGTCGGGGGCCGCGACGCCGTGGCCGCGGAAGGTGAGCAGCCACAGGCGGGTCGCGTACGCGGCGGTGAGCAGCGCGGTGATCACGCCGGCGATCAGGACGGTCCAGCCGGCGGCGCCCGGGGCGTGCTCGGTGTGGCCGGTGGCGACGTGCTCGGCCGCGCCGAGGACGGACTCCTTGGAGAAGAAGCCGCTGAACGGCGGGATCGCGGCGAGCGCGAGGAGCGCCACGGTCATCGTCCAGAAGGCGTCCGGGACCCGGTCGGGCAGCCCGCTCATACGGGACATGACGGCCAGCGAATTGGTGCCGGCGGCGTGGATGATCACGCCGGCCGCGAGGAAGAGCAGCGCCTTGAAGGCGCCGTGCGAGAGGAGGTGGAAGACGGCCGCGCCGCGGTCGGCGACGGCCAGGGCTCCGGTCATGTAGCCGAGCTGGCCGATCGTCGAGTAGGCGAGGACCCGCTTGATGTCGTCCTGGGCGAGGGCGGCGAGTCCGGAGCCGACCATGGTGACGGCGGCCATCACGGCGAGTACGACCATCGCGGCCTGGGAGGCCTCGAAGACCGGGAGGAGACGGGCGACGAAGTAGACACCGGCGGCGACCATGGTCGCGGCGTGGATCAGCGCGGAGACGGGCGTCGGACCGGCCATGGCGTCGGGCAGCCAGGTGTGCAGCGGGAACTGCGCCGACTTGCCGGCCACTCCCGCGAGGAGCAGCAGCGCGACAAGGGTCGGGTGGTCGAGTCCGCCGTCGGCGACGGTGCCGAGGATCTCCGTGATCCGGAAGGACCCGGCGTCGGTGGCGAGCGCGAACAGGCCGATGAGGAAGGGGACGTCACCGAGCTTGGTCACCAGGAAGGCCTTGAGGGAGGCGGCACGGGCCTCGGGGGTCTCCCAGTAGTGGCCGACCAGGAAGTACGAGCAGATGCCCATGATCTCCCAGCCGACCAGCAGCACCATGAGGTCGCCGGAGTAGACGACGAGCAGCATCGCGGAGGTGAACAGGGAGACGAGCGCGGCGTACGACGGGTAGCGGGGGTCCTCGCGGAGGTAACCCGTGGAGTAGATCTGCACGCAGGTCGCGACGACGCCGACGAGCACGGCGACCAGTGCGGCGAAGCCGTCGATGTACAGGGCGAGTTCGATCGGCACCGAGCCCGTGGGTGTGAGCTCGGTGGCGGCGTCGATCGCCCGGTCGCCGCCCTGGCGCACGGCGACGACGGCGGCGAGCACGACCGAGGCGAGGGTCGGCAGGACGGCGAGGGGCCGGACGAAGCCGGGTGCCGTGCGGCCCAGGAGCAGGCCGGCCGCGGCGCCGAGGAAGGGAAGGAGGGGGACGAGGACGGCGAGGGTGGTCGTGGTCACGCGGTGGCCTCAGCCTTCTCGGCCTGCCCGGTGGCGGGGCTGTCGTGATCGGGGTCGTGGCCCTCGGCGGTGTCGCGGAGCCGGTCGATGTCCGAGGTGCCGCGGTTGCGGTGGACGGCGAGCACGATCGCCAGGCCGATGCCGATCTCGGCGGCCGCGATGGTGATCGTGAAGAGGGTGAGGGCCTGACCGGAGTGCAGGGTGTCCTCGGCGGCCCGGCTGAGCCAGACGTCGAAGGCGACCAGGTTGAGATTGACGGCGTTGAGCATCAGCTCGACCGACATCAGGACCAGGATCGCGTTGCGGCGGGCGAGGACGCCGTACAGGCCGGTGCAGAAGAGCAGCGCGGAGAGCACGGCGGGATACGCGAGATGCATCAGCGGGCGCCTTCCTGCTCGGCCGACTGAGTTCCCTCGGACGCCGCTTTTCGCCCGATCGGGTGATTACGGGAATCCGGGACGGATGGGGAACTCCCAGTCGCGACTCGGGAGTTCACAGGAGGAGAGCCGGGCTCGTCCTTCGCCTTGCGGGACAGGACGATCGCGCCGACCAGTGCGGCGAGGAGGAGGACGGACAGGCCCTCGAAGGGGAGGACCCAGTTCTGGAAGAGGCTCTCGCCGGTGGCCTTGGTGGAGCCGGCGGCGGGACCGTCCAGATCGATCCAGGTGGTGCGGAACGCGTCGACGACCACCCAGATGAGCGTGACCGCGGAGACGGCGGCCACGGCGAGGGCGGCCCAGCGGTTCCCGGAGTCGGCGTCCGGGGAGCGGCCGATGGGAGCCCTGGTGAGCATCAGACCGAACAGAAGGAGGACGACGACGGATCCGACATAGATGAGGACCTGCACCCAGGCGATGAACTCGGCCGTCAGCAGCAGGTATTCGACGGCCAGCCCGCCGAGCGCCACCACCAGCCACAGGGCGGCGTGCACCAGCTGCCGGGTGGTGACGGTGACGAGGGCGGCGCCGAAGGTGACCAGGCCGACGAGGAGGAACGTGATCTCGACACCCGTCGGGGAGAGAAAGCCGTGGGTGCCGTTCGACGGGGCCGCGTGAGTGGTCAGGGCGTTGGTGGTCAGGGTGTGGGCGGTGACGGCGGCTGCGGCGAGGCTCACGACTCCCCCTCCTGCGCGTTCTGTCGCGACTCCGCCTGTGCGGCCGCCAGTTTCTCGGCGGTCTTGCGGGCGGCGGCGATCTCCTTGGGCTCCTCGGCACCGGGGTCTAGGGCGGGCGGGGCCGGGACGGTCCACATCCACTCGCGCAGCTTGTCGCGCTCATGGGTGAGGTCACGGATGTCGGTCTCCGCGTACTCGAACTCCGGGGACCAGAACAGGGCGTCGAAAGGACAGACCTCGATGCAGATACCGCAGTACATGCACAGGGAGAAGTCGATGGCGAAGCGGTCGAGGACGTTGCGGCTGCGTTCCCGGCCACCCGGGGCCGCCGGCGGGACCGTCTCCTTGTGGGAGTCGATGTAGATACACCAGTCGGGGCACTCACGGGCGCACAGCATGCAGACCGTGCAGTTCTCCTCGAACAGGCCGATCACACCGCGGCTTCGGGGCGGCAGGGCCGGCTGGGTGTCCGGGTACTGCGCGGTGACGGACTTCCTCGTCATCGTGCGGAGGGTGACGGCCAGGCCCTTGGCCAGGCCACTTCCGGGGACGGGGGCCATGGTTACTGGATCACCACCTTGACGACGCCGGTGAGGGCGATCTGGGCGAGGGAGAGGGGGACGAGAAGGGTCCAGGAGAGCTTCTGCAGCTGGTCCTCGCGCAGCCGCGGGTAGGTGACGCGCAGCCAGATCACGATGAAGGCGAGGACGGCCGTCTTCAGCAGAGTCCAGACCCAGCCGAGACCGTCGGCACCCCAGGGGCCGTGCCAGCCGCCCAGGAACAGGACGGTGGTCAGCCCGCACAGGACGACGATCCCGGCGTACTCGGCGAGGAGGAAGAGAGCGAAGCGCAGCCCGGTGTACTCGGTGTAGGCGCCGAAGATGATCTCCGAGTCGGCGACGGGCATGTCGAAGGGCGGGCGCTGGAGTTCGGCGAGGCCGGCGACGAAGAAGACGATCGCGCCGACGATCTGCCAGGGCAGCCACCACCACTCGAAGGCGTCGAGGATGCCGACAAGGGAGACCGTGCCGGCCGCCATCGCGACGGAGGCGGCGGTCAGCAGCATGGGGAGTTCGTAGGCGAGGAGCTGCGCGGCGGTGCGCAGACCACCGAGAAGGGAGAACTTGTTGGCGGAGGCCCAGCCGGCCATGAGCGAGCCGAGGACGCCGACGCCCATGACCGCCAGGACGAAGAAGATGCCCGCGTCGACGACCTCGCCGACCGCGCCTTCGCCCGGGCCGATGGGGATGGCCAGGAGCACGAGCAGATACGGAAGGAGGGCCACGGCAGGGGCGAGCTGGAAGATACGGCGGTCGGCGCCGGCCGGGACCACGTCCTCCTTCTGCGCGAACTTCACGCCGTCGGCGACGAGCTGGGCCCAGCCGTGGAAGCCACCGGCGTACATGGGGCCGAGGCGGCCCTGCATATGAGCCATCACCTTGTGCTCGGTCTGGCCGACGAGCAGGGGGAAGGTCAGGAAGACGACGAAGACGATCAGGAGTCGCAGGGTGACGTCGAGAGCGTCGTTCACCGCGGGCCTCCTGCGGGGTCGGTTCCTTCGTCGGGGTGGTCGGTGGGGTGATCGGCGGGCTGATCGGTCTGGTCGTCGGCCGACCCGTCGGGCTGCTCGGCGGTCTCCTTGCCGGGCCGGGGGTCGTCCTGCCGCTCTTCCCGCGCGGTCTGTTCCTCGTGCGCGGTCGGTTCGGGGGCCGTTTCCTCGAAGGCCGGGCGGGCGTGGTGCCACGGGGCGTCCGGGCTGCGCGGAGCCCTGGGGGCGGCGGGGGCGCCGGTGCCGGGGGCGGCCGAGTCCGGGGCGGGTGTGCCCGGGGCCGGGCCGTCGTCCGGGGTGGCCGGTGCCGGTGCCTCCCCCTCTCCCTCCGGGGCCGGAGCCGTGGGGGTCGACGCTTCGGGTGCGGGGCGTTGGCTGGCCGAGCCCTCCGAGGCGCTGCGGGAGCGCCGGGGCGTGGCCGGGGTGCGCTGGGACGCCGAGCCCTCGCTCACACTACGGGCGCGGCGGGCCGGGGGCGCCGTGGTGCCGGGCTCGGCCGGGGCCCCGGCTTCCGCCCCGGTGACCGGGGCCTCGGACCCAGTGCCGACCGGGGTCTGGGCCTCGGCTCCCGCTCCAGTGGCCGGGGGCTGGGCCTCGGCTCCGGTGACCGGGGTCTGGGCCTCGGCTCCGGTGGCCGGGGGCTGGGCGTCGGCTCCGGGGGCCGTCTGGCTGGCGGAGCCCTGGGATGCCGTGCGGGTGCGGCGGGGCCTGGTGCCGGCGGCGGGGGTGGCCTCCGTCGGGGCGCCCGGCTGGGTCGCCGAGCCTTCGGCGGCGGAGCGGGTGCGGCGTACGGGGCGTTCTCCGGCCGTGCGTCCGGCGGCCCTGGCCGGGCGGGCCGGGGCGGGCGGGAGCTGGCCCTTCAGCGGGCCCCACTCGTTGGGGTCGGGCACGCCGGGCGGCAGCATCTGGCGGCGCTTGGGGCCGCCGTGCTCGGACTCGCCGGGTTCCTTGGCGCCCGGCCACGCCTTGGCGACGCGGGCGGCCAGGACGAAGTCCTTGCGGAGGGGATGGCCTTCGAAGTTCTCGGGGAGGAGGAGGTGGTCGAGGCCGGGGTGGTCGGTGAACTCCACGCCGAACATCTCGTGGGTCTCGCGTTCGTGCCAGGTGGCGCCGGCGTAGACGCCGACGGCTGAAGGGAGGGTCGGCGACTCGTGGGGGACGGTCGTACGGACCAGGAGACGGCGGACGGGCGCGAGGGCGGCGACGTGGGCGGCGACGCGGAAGCCGGTGCCGGGTTCGTCGACGGCGCTGAGCCAGTCGAAGTAGGTGCAGCCCAGGGTGTCGCGGGCGGTCTCCAGGGCGGTGATCCAGGTCGCCGGGGGCACGTCGACCGTGAGGACGTCGTAGGACTCCTCGGCGGTGGCCTCCGGGCCGAACAGTTCCTCGGCCGGGGCGGGCAGCCAGCCGATCGTCGTCATCGCCCGGCCTCCCCCGCGTCGGTGTCCGTGGCGGTGGCGCTGGCAGCATCGCCGGAAGTCGCCGTGCCCGGCGTCTCAGGACCCCGTACCAGCCCGCTCTGGAGGGCGGCCGTGGATGGGCGGGAGGTGGCGTAGCGGTCGGCCAGCGACTCCTCGGCGATCTTCTCCTGGAGCTTGAGGATGCCCTGGAGGAGCGCCTCGGGGCGGGGCGGGCAGCCGGGGACGTAGACGTCGACCGGGATGATCTGGTCGACGCCCTTGGTGACGGAGTAGGAGTCCCAGTAGGGGCCGCCGCAGTTCGAGCAGGCGCCGAAGGAGATGACGTACTTCGGCTCGGGCATCTGCTCGTACAGCCGCTTCACGGCAGGTGCCATCTTGTCGGTGACCGTGCCGGAGACGACCATCAGGTCGGCCTGGCGCGGGCCGGGCGCGAACGGGATCACGCCGAGCCGGATGAAGTCGTGGCGGGCCATCGACGCGGCGATGAACTCGATGGCGCAGCAGGCGAGGCCGAAGTTGAAGACCCAGAGCGAGTAGCGGCGGCCCCAGTTGAGGATCACCTTCATCGGCTCCGGAGCCAGGCGGGCGAGCGCGCCCAGCCGCTTCGGCTCCGGCAGCAGAACCGGCTGCTCGTTGGTGTCTGGCGTCACGTCCATGCCAGGACGCCCTTCTTGTATCCGTAGAGCAGGCCCACGGCCAGGAACCCCAGGAAGACGAACATCTCGACGAGCGTGGTGGCGCCGTAGCCCGGGGCGGCGAAGACCGTCGCCCAGGGGAAGAGGAAGATCGAGTCGATGGCGAAGATCACGTAGAGGAAGGCGTACACGTAGTAGCGGACCTGGGTGTGGGCCCAGCCCTCGCCGACGGGGTCGACGCCGCACTCGTAGGTGAGGAGCTTCTCGGGTGTGGGGACCACGGGTCGCAGCAGGCGGCCCGCGCCGAAGGCGACGGCGACGAACAGCACGCCGACGACGGCCAGCAGCCCGACGACCGAGTAGGACTGGAAGTAGTCCGCCGAGACGACGACGTCATACCCATCCGCCGCGACGACGACGGTCTGTTCCGACACGTCCGTCCCTCGCTCCCTGACCTCGTGACCGATGTCCCAGGACCAGGCTCCGCCCCGTCCGGGGCCAGTGTCCTGCGACGCGTGATCTCGTGAACAGTGCCGTGAACGTCGCTGTCGACGCTGTTCGACGATCTGTACGCACGGGAGTCTAGGCCCTGCTAAAGACACCGTAAGCAGCCCGTCACGCCTCTGGTTCCCGTCGGGAGGCGAGGAGCATGCTCCTCGAGGCGGCGAGAAGCGTCCCGCGGGCCCGCGGCGGACGCCCGGAGGTGGGGTTTTCCCCAGGGTGCGGAGGCGGTCCACTCCATGGCGCGCGGGCGGCGCGCGCGGCACGCTGACCCGTATGACCGAACGCCCCACCTCCTCGCAGCCCTCCTCGCGGGACGCCTCCGGGCCGTCCGACAGCACGCAGCCGCCGCTGCCGCCCGCCCGTTTCGCCTACGACCGGCACACCTGGAAGGAGATCGCGCACCTGCTGGCGAACTTCCCGGTGTCGCTGGTGGGCTTCATCTATGTGGTGACGGTGTTGTTCACCAGTGCCGGATTGACGGTGACGGTGATCGGGTTCCCGTTGCTCGCGGGCGGGCTGATGGGCGCGCGGCAGTTGGGCAAGCTGGAGCGGGCGCGCGCGCGTGCGCTGCTCGGGGTGCGGGTGGACGAGCCGAGCAGGCTGCCGCTGAGCGGCGGGAAGGACGGTTTCTTCCCGCAGCTGTGGCTGGCGCTGAAGGACCCGGTGGGCTGGCGGACGGTCCTGTACGACTTCATCCGGCTGCCGTGGGGCGTCCTCACGTTCGTCATCACGCTGACGTCGTTGTTCGTGCTGTGGCCGGTTCTGCCGTTCATCGCGCGGGGTCTGTCGAACGCGGACCGGGCGATGGTGCGCGGGCTGCTGTCGCCCTCCGACGAGTTGGAGCGCCGGATCGCCGAGCTGGAGTCGGACCGCGGGGTCGTGGTCGACACGGCGGCCGCCGATCTGCGCCGTATCGAGCGCGACCTGCACGACGGGGCGCAGGCCCGTCTGGTCAACCTAGCCATGGGGCTGGGCCTGGCCAAGGAGAAGCTGCTGGAGGACCCCGACGCGGCGGCGGAGATGGTCGCGGAGGCGCACGGCGAGGTGAAGCTGGCCCTGCAGGAGCTGCGCGATCTGGCCCGGGGCATCCACCCGGCCGTCCTGACCGACCGGGGTCTGGACGCCGCCCTGTCGGCGGTCGCGTCGCGCTGCACGGTGCCGGTGAAGGTGACCGTGGACCTGCCGGCGCGACCGGCCGAGGCCATCGAGGGCATCGCCTACTTCACGGTCTCCGAGCTGCTGCAGAACGTCAGCAAGCACAGCGCGGCGGCGTCCGCGTCGGTGGACGTGTGGCGCCGGGACGACCGGCTGCTGATCCAGGTGCGGGACGACGGCCGCGGTGGTGCGCGCCTGGACGGCGGCACGGGGATGCGCGGGCTCGCCGACCGGCTGGGCGCCGTGGACGGGCTGTTCGTCGTCGACTCCCCCGACGGCGGCCCCACGACGGTGACGGCCGAGCTTCCGTGGCGGCCGCGTGCGGCGGGCCAGGGGTAGGCACACCCAGGGGACGGCCCAGGGGTAGGGAAAACCCCCCGTCCAAGAGGCCGACGGTCTCCATGGTCCGGGCACGCGGGGTCGAGGAGGGTGGAGGTACGACGGCACAGCCTCGCACGGGGGCTGAGGGACGAGGAGAACGGACGACGCCGATGGCCACGGAGTACGGACAGGGTTACGGGCACGGGCTCGGCCACCCCGAGCACGGGTTCCCCGAGCACGGTGAGCGGCGGCACCGGATGCCGGCCGTGCTGCGCGCGCCGTTCGCGGCACGCACCTGGCGGGAGTTCGGCTACGTCCTGCTGGGTCTGCCGATCAGCATCATGCTCTTCGTGTACGCGGTCACGATGGTGTCGCTGGGGGCGGGCCTGCTGGTGACGTTCCTCGGGGTGCCGGTGCTGGCGGCGGCCCTGGCCGGCTGCCGGGGCTTCGCGGCGCTGGAGCGGGTACGCGCGCGTGCCCTGCTCCACCTGGACGTGGGCGACCCGGAGCCGTTGCGGACCCGCTCGGGCGGCTTCATGGCGTGGGTCGGCGCGGTGCTGAAGAGCGGGACGTCGTGGCGGTCGGTGCTGTACGCGGTGCTGCACTTCCCGTGGGCGGTGTTCTCCTTCTCCGTCGCGGTGAGCCTGTGGACGTACGGGTGGGCGCTGCTGACGTATCCGCTGTGGTTCTGGGTCTTCCCGGTCTGGGCGGGGCAGGACGGCCTGCAGCTGTTCGGCGACGAGACGCACAGCATCTACCTCGACAACCCGTTCGAGATCACCGTCACCGCGCTGGTCGGGCTGGTGTTCACGCTGGCCACGCCGTGGATCATCCGGGCGCTGACGACGGTCGACCGGGTGATGGTGCACGGTCTGCTCGGGCCGTCGCAGCTGGCCACGCGCGTGGTGGAGCTGGAGTCGGACCGCGGGGTCGTCGTGGACACCGCCGCCGCCGATCTGCGCCGTATCGAGCGTGACCTGCACGACGGGGCGCAGGCCCGCCTGGTGGCCCTGGCCATGGATCTGGGGCTGGCCAAGGAGAAGCTGACGGAGGACCCGCAGGCGGCGGCGCGGATGGTCGACGAGGCCCACGGCGAGGTGAAGACGGCCCTGCAGGAGCTGCGCGATCTGGCCCGCGGCATCCACCCGGCCGTCCTGACCGACCGCGGTCTGGACGCGGCCCTGTCGGCGGTGGCGTCGCGGTGCACGGTGCCGGTGGAGGTCCAGGTCGATCTGGAGCAGCGCCCGGTGCCGGCGATCGAGGGCATCGCGTACTTCACGGTCTCCGAGCTGCTGCAGAACATCAGCAAGCACGCGCGGGCCACCTGGGCGTCGGTGGACGTGTGGCGGGTGGAGAACCGGCTGATGCTCCAGGTCGTGGACAACGGCGTCGGTGGCGCCGACGTGTCCGCCGGCTCGGGGCTTGCGGGGCTCGCGGAGCGGCTCGACGCGGTCGACGGCATCCTCGTGGTCGACTCGCCGCAGGGCGGTCCGACCCGTGTGACGGCGGAGCTGCCCTGGCGGACCGTCTGAAGCGTTCTTGAACCGCCCCCGCGTCGGGCGGGGAGGCAAGTGAGGATCCGGCTCCGGATGTTCGGGGCCGGATCGCCGTGTGCGGGTTATCCACAGGCCCCCTCCGAGCGAGCCGCACGCGGGATACTGAGGTCGCGAGGACGTCAGGGCCGGGGGGATGCCCGGCCGATTCCCAGGGCGCGGGGGGCCGAGGATCGTGGAGGACAGGGTGCGGGTGGTCATCGCCGAGGATTCGGTGCTGCTGAGGGAGGGACTGACGCGGCTGCTGACCGACCGCGGGCACGACGTGGTGGCGGGTGTCGGGGACGGTGAGGCGCTGATCAAGACCATCACGGAGCTGGACGCCCAGGGGGAGCTGCCGGACGTGGTGGTCGCGGACGTACGGATGCCGCCGACGCACACGGACGAAGGGGTGCGGGCGGCCGTGCAGCTGCGCAAGGCACATCCCGGTCTGGGGGTACTCGTTCTCTCGCAGTACGTGGAGGAGCGGTACGCCACGGAGCTGCTGGCCGGGTCCAGCCGCGGGGTCGGCTATCTGCTGAAGGACCGCGTGGCGGAGGTCAGGGAGTTCGTGGACGCCGTGGTGCGGGTGGCCCAGGGGGGTACGGCCCTCGACCCGGAGGTCGTGGCCCAGCTGCTGGGCCGCAGCCGCAAGCAGGACGTGCTCGCCGGGCTCACTCCGCGGGAGCGGGAGGTGCTCGGGCTGATGGCGGAGGGCCGGACCAACTCGGCGATCGCCCGGCAGCTGGTCGTGAGCGACGGAGCCGTGGAGAAGCACGTCAGCAACATCTTCCTCAAGCTCGGGCTGTCCCCGAGCGACGGGGACCACCGGCGGGTCCTCGCGGTTCTCACCTATCTGAATTCCTGACGTCTCCGGACTCCTGAGATGACCGATCTCCTGACATGACCGATCTCCTGACGTGACCGATCTCCTGACGTGACCGGACTCCTGACCTGTACGAACTCCCGACGCGGCCCGTCGGGAATCGGGCCGGCCGGGATTCGACCCACAGGGATTCACCCACACGGGTTCGGTCAGGGGTTCGATAATCGCACGGCAATCGAACGGCAACCGAAGGAAGAACTCGCAGCGTCTTCAAGTTCAGCGCCGGGGGGCTGGTGAATCATGGGGAGCAAAGGTGGGGCCGCGGTTTCATCATCAAGTCCGTCATGCGAATGGCCCCGGGAGAGCGACCTTTACGGACGTAGGGTTGATCCTGGGAAGGCTTGCGGGAAGGCCAGCCCAGACAGCCGCCTCGAGGGAGGTCCAGTTCAGTGACCAGCCAGGTCAGTAGCCCAGCGGAGCAGGCCGACGAAGCCGTCGTAGGAGAGCAGCGCAATCCGGCAGGAACGACGAAGGACGTACGCCGGCTGGATCGGGTGATCATCCGTTTCGCCGGGGACTCGGGCGACGGTATGCAGCTCACCGGCGACCGCTTCACCTCGGAGACGGCGTCCTTCGGAAACGACCTGTCGACCCTGCCGAACTTCCCGGCGGAGATCCGGGCCCCCGCCGGCACGCTGCCGGGCGTGTCGTCCTTCCAGCTGCACTTCGCCGACCACGACATCCTGACCCCGGGCGACGCGCCGAACGTGCTGGTCGCGATGAATCCGGCGGCCCTGAAGGCCAATATCGGTGATCTTCCGCGCGGGGCGGAGATCATCGTCAACACGGACGAGTTCACCAAACGGGCGATGCAGAAGGTCGGCTATGACACCTCGCCCCTGGAGGACGGCTCCCTCGACGGTTACAGCCTTCACCCGGTGCCGCTGACGACGCTCACGGTCGAGGCGCTGAAGGAATTCGATCTCACCCGTAAAGAGGCCGAGCGCAGCAAGAACATGTTCGCGCTGGGCCTGCTGAGCTGGATGTATCACCGGCCCACGGAGGGCACGGAGAAGTTCCTGAAGTCGAAGTTCGCCAAGAAGCCCGATATCGCGGCCGCCAATATCGCCGCCTACCGCGCGGGGTGGAACTTCGGCGAGACGACGGAGGACTTCGCCGTCTCCTACGAGATCGCCCCGGCGACGAAGGCGTTCCCCGTGGGCACCTACCGGAACATCTCCGGGAACCTCGCCCTGTCGTACGGCCTGATCGCGGCGTCCCGGCAGGCCGACCTGCCGCTGTATCTGGGGTCGTACCCGATCACCCCGGCCTCGGACATCCTGCACGAGCTGAGCCGGCACAAGAACTTCGGTGTACGCACGTTCCAGGCCGAGGACGAGATCGCCGGGATCGGGGCGGCGCTCGGCGCGGCCTTCGGCGGTTCGCTCGCGGTGACCACGACGTCCGGTCCGGGTGTGGCCCTGAAGTCGGAGACCATCGGGCTCGCCGTGTCCCTGGAGCTGCCGCTGCTGGTCATCGACATCCAGCGCGGCGGTCCCTCGACCGGTCTGCCGACGAAGACGGAGCAGGCGGACCTCCTGCAGGCGATGTACGGGCGCAACGGTGAGGCGCCGGTCCCGGTGATCGCCCCCTGCACACCGGCGGACTGTTTCGACGCGGCCCTGGAGGCGGCCAGGATCGCGCTGACGTACCGCACGCCCGTGATGCTGCTGTCGGACGGCTATCTGGCGAACGGCTCCGAGCCGTGGCGGATCCCGGGGGTCGACGAGCTGC
This sequence comes from Streptomyces sp. RK62, assembly GCF_018070255.1. NCBI lineage: Bacteria > Bacillati > Actinomycetota > Actinomycetes > Kitasatosporales > Streptomycetaceae > Streptomyces > Streptomyces sp. RK62. The sequence goes on from NZ_JAGPYD010000004.1 coordinate 302,485, forward strand.
CGGATCTGACGGTGCAGTTCGCCCAGGGGCCGAACCACACCCTGGACGACGGCAGCGAGGTGTTCTGGCCGTACAAGCGCGACCCGCAGACGCTCGCCCGCCCGTGGGCGGTGCCGGGCACGCCGGGTCTGGAGCACCGCATCGGCGGCATCGAGAAGGAGGACGGCACGGGCAACATCTCGTACGCCCCCGCCAACCACGACTTCATGGTGCGCACCCGCCAGGCCAAGATCGACGGCATCGAGGTCCCGGACCTGGAGGTCGACGACCCGCACGAGGCGACCACGCTGGTGCTGGGGTGGGGATCGACGTACGGCCCGATCACGGCGGCGGTCCGCCGGCTGCGCACCGCGGGTGAGTCGATCGCGCAGGCCCATCTGCGGCATCTGAACCCGTTCCCGCGCAACCTGGGCGCGGTGCTCGCACGGTACGAGAAGGTGGTGATCCCCGAGATGAACCTCGGGCAGCTCGCCACCCTGGTCCGGGCGAAGTACCTGGTGGACGCCCACTCGTACAACCAGGTCAACGGCATGCCGTTCAAGGCGGAACAGCTCGCCAAGGCTCTGAAGGAGGCCATCGATGCCTGAGACGTCCCCGGAAGGCACGGGCACGATCGAGGCGCTCTCGCTCATCCCCAAGGCCACGGCCCGCCAGTCCATGAAGGACTTCAAGTCCGACCAGGAGGTGCGCTGGTGCCCCGGCTGCGGTGACTACGCGATCCTCGCCGCGGTGCAGGGCTTCATGCCGGAGCTGGGCCTGGCCAAGGAGAACATCGTCTTCGTCTCGGGCATCGGCTGCTCGTCGCGCTTCCCCTACTACATGAACACGTACGGGATGCACTCCATCCACGGGCGCGCGCCCGCGATCGCGACCGGGCTCGCGACCTCGCGCCGCGATCTGTCGGTGTGGGTGGTCACGGGCGACGGTGACGCGCTGTCCATCGGCGGCAACCACCTGATCCACGCCCTGCGCCGTAACGTCAACCTCAAGATCCTGCTGTTCAACAACCGGATCTACGGTCTGACGAAGGGGCAGTACTCTCCGACCTCCGAGCTCGGCAAGATCACCAAGTCGACGCCGATGGGTTCGCTGGACGCGCCCTTCAACCCGGTGTCGCTCGCGCTCGGCGCCGAGGCGTCGTTCGTGGCGCGCACGGTGGACTCCGACCGCAAGCACCTCACGCAGGTGCTGCGGGAGGCGGCCGCCCACCAGGGGACGGCGCTGATCGAGATCTATCAGAACTGCAACATCTTCAACGACGGCGCCTTCGAGGTGCTGAAGGACAGACAGCAGGCGGAGGAGGCGGTGATCCGGCTGGAGCACGGGCAGCCGATCCGATTCGGGACCGACCGTTCGCGCGGTGTCGTGCGGGACGCCGCCACGGGTGATCTGAAGGTCGTGACGGTGACCCCGGAGAACGAGTCGCTGATCCTGGTCCACGACGCGCACTCCGCGTCGCCGACGACGGCGTTCGCCCTCTCCCGGCTGGCCGACCCGGACACCCTGCACCACACGCCGATCGGGGTGTTCCGCGCGGTGGACCGCCCGGTGTACGACACGCTCATGTCCGAGCAGCTCGACACCGCGATCGAGCAGAACGGCAAGGGTGATCTGGCGGCGCTGATGGCGGGCGGGGACACCTGGACGGTCGTGGGCTGACCTCGGCCGGGTCATGATCGTGTGGCTCGGGGGCGGTCGGGAGCGTGTGCTCCGGGCCGCCCCCGCTGCTGTTCCGTTGTCTTGACCGACACCGGCCGCGCGGTCAGCCCTGTGTCGCCGTCGCGTCGTTCTTACGGCTGTCGTACGCCTCGCGCGCCCGCTGCACGTCGTCCATCCGGCGCTCGGTCCACAGGGCGAGGGCGCGCACCTGCTCGGCGGCCTCGCGGCCCAGGTCGGTCAGGGAGTAGTCGACCCTCGGCGGGATCACCGGTTTGGCGTCGCGGTGGACCAGGCCGTCGCGCTCCAGGGTCTGGAGCGTCTGGGTCAGCATCTTCTCGCTGACCCGCCCGATCGTCCGGCGCAGCTCACTGAAGCGGTACGGGCGGTCGAGGAGTTCCATCAGGACGAGGACGCCCCAGCGGCTGGTCACATGCTCCAGGACCAGGCGGTACGGGCACATCTCCTCGCCGGCCGTGTACGTGCCGGGCGCCATGCGGGACGCACCCGGGGTGCCGGGTACGGTTGAGACGGTACTTACTGCCATGCCCGTACCTTACTTCAAAGTGGGTACTTTCCAACAGTTAGTGCCGGTCCTAGGGTGAGTGACACCGCACCCCACAAGGAGTTCTGATCATGAGCATCGTCGTCACCGGAGCCACCGGGAACCTGGGCCGCCATGTCGTGGAGCAGCTGCTGGAGAAGGTCCCGGCCGACCAGGTCACCGCCGTCGTCCGCACCCCGGAGAAGGCGGCCGACCTCGCCGCACGCGGCGTACGGATCGCCGTCGCCGACTACGACGCGCCGGAGACCTTCGACGGGCTGTTCGCCGCCGGCGACAAGGTGCTCCTCATCTCCGGCAGCGAGGTCGGCGGCGCCCGGGTCGCCCAGCACCGCACGGTCATCGAGGCCGCGAAGACCGCCGGTGTCGCCCTCCTCGCGTACACCAGCGCCCCCGGCTCGCTGACCGCCGCCCTCGCCGACGACCACCGGGCCACCGAGGAGGCGCTGCTCGCGTCGGGTGTGCCGTATGTGCTGCTGCGCAACGGCTGGTACCACGAGAACTACACCGAGAACCTCGCCCCGGTGCTGGAGCACGGCGCCGTCACGCACGCCGCCGGTGACGGCCGGGTCTCCTCCGCCGCCCGCGCCGACTACGCGGCGGCCGCCGTCGCCGTACTGACCGGCGAGGGGCACGAGAACACGACGTACGAGCTGGGGGGCGACGTCGCCTGGAGCTTCGGCGAGTACGCGGCGGAGCTGAGCCGGCAGACCGGCCGGGAGATCGCCGAGAACCCCGTCTCCGCCGAGACGCTGACCGGGATCCTGGCCGGTGCGGGGGTCCCCGAGCCGTTCGCCGCGGTCCTGGCGGGCGTGGACACCTCGATCGCCAAGGGAGAGCTGGTCATCGACAGCGGTGACCTGTCCCGGCTGGCGGGCCGCCCGACCACTCCGCTCGCCGACGCGATCGCCGCCGCGCTCAAGGGCTGAGCCCGGTCCCGCCCCTCGGGCGCACCCCCGCCTGTCATGACCGTATGGCGATACGGACATGACAGGCGGGGGTCTTCGGCGTTACCTTCGATCGGGTTCGTGGCAGCGGCCGCGCGACCGGGGTGAGAGCGTGAAGGAGGGGCCGTGACCCGGAAATCCAGGGGCGAGCGGCACATAGGCCTGCTGAACGGATTCGCGGCGTACGGCATGTGGGGGCTGGTCCCCCTCTTCTGGCCGCTGCTCAAGCCGGCCGGCGCGGTCGAGATCCTCGCCCACCGGATGGCGTGGTCCCTGGTGTTCGTGGCCGTCGCGCTGGTCTTCGTCCGGCGCTGGGCCTGGGCGGGTGAGCTGCTGCGGCAGCCCCGGCGGCTGGCGCTGGTCGCGGTGGCGGCGGCGGTGATCACCGTGAACTGGGGCGTCTACATCTGGTCCGTGAACTCGGGCCATGTGGTCGAGGCGTCGCTCGGGTACTTCATCAATCCGCTCGTCACCATCGCCATGGGCGTGCTGCTCCTGAAGGAGCGGCTGCGGCCCGTGCAGTGGGCGGCGGTCGGGATCGGCTTCGCCGCGGTCGTCGTCCTCACGGTCGGCTACGGCCGGCCGCCGTGGATCTCCCTCACCCTCGCGTTCTCCTTCGCCACGTACGGGCTCGTGAAGAAGAAGGTCAACCTCGGCGGGGTGGAGTCGCTGGCCGCGGAGACCGCGATCCAGTTCCTGCCCGCCGTGGGCTATCTGGTGTGGCTGTCGGCGCAGGGCGAGTCGACGTTCGCGACCGAGGGCGCCGGGCACATGGCGCTGCTCGCGGCCACCGGCATCGTGACCGCGCTGCCGCTCGTCTGCTTCGGCGCGGCGGCGATCCGCGTGCCGCTGTCGACGCTGGGCCTGCTGCAGTACCTGGCGCCGGTGTTCCAGTTCCTGCTCGGCATCCTGTACTTCCACGAGGCCATGCCGGCCGAGCGGTGGGCCGGGTTCGCGCTGGTGTGGCTGGCGCTGACGCTGCTCACGGCGGACGCGTGGCGTGCCGCGCGGCGGGCCAGGGTCGCCGCCGCGATCGCCGCCGCACCGCGCACGGCGGAGAAGCCGGCCTCGTCGGCTTCGGCGGCCGTGGACGCCTGACACCGGCGGTCCCAGAAATCCCGGATCTGCGGCCGGATTACGCCGACTGGCGATTCCCGTTGCGCCCCGAACACCCGCCCCCTACAAGTGGTGCATGACTCAGGAACCCGCGAGCCGCCCCGCCCCGCTGCACTGGAAGGTCGTCGTCGACTGCGCCGACCCGCAGGCCCAGGCCGACTTCTGGGCGGCCGCGCTGCACTACGAGGCCGAGGACAACAACGCGCTCATCGAACGGCTCCTGGAACTGGGCGCCCTGCCCCGGGAGGCCACCGTCGAGTTCCACGGCCGGCTCGCGTTCCGGGACCTGGTGGCCGTACGGCATCCGGACGACCCGTACGACGAGGACAGCGGGACCGGTCTGGGGCGGCGGGTGCTGTTCCAGCGGGTGCCGGAGCCCAAGACCGTGAAGAACCGGCTGCACCTGGACGTCCACACGGCGTCCGGAGCGCGCGAGGCCGAGGTGGAGCGGCTGGAGAAGCTGGGGGCGGACGTCCTGCGGCGGGTGAGCGAACCGGCCGGCGAGTGGGTGACGATGACGGACCCGGAGGGGAACGAGTTCTGCGTGCACTGAGCTGCACGCCGTAACGAGTTCTGCGTGCACTGAGCTGCACGCCATATCGGCAAAGGCTGCTGCCGCGCGCCGGGTGAACGCGCATCGCCGGGTGAACGCCGTGTCCGGACTGCGCTCTTGACGGAAAGTCAGATTCCGCCTGACCATCCAGTCACCCCATTCACCCGGATCCCCTGTGGCCATCCCACAGGATCCCCCTGGACTTCGGGAGCCCCCCACATGAAGCTCTCCGTCTCCGGGCGCGCGACGGCGGCTGGTGCCGTCGCGGTCGCCCTCCTGCTCACCGGCGGATCCATAGCAGGCGCGTCACCGGGGGCCCAGCCCCTCGCCGCCGCGCCCGACATCCCGCTCGCGAACGTGAAGGCGCACCTCAGCCAGTTCCAGTCCATCGCCACGGCCAACGGCGGCAACCGCGCCCACGGCCGCCCCGGCTTCAAGGCGTCCCTCGACTATGTGAAGGCCAAGCTGGACGCCGCCGGCTACACGACGACCATCCAGCAGTTCACGTCGTCCGGCCGCACCGGCTACAACCTCATCGCCGACTGGCCCGGCGGCGACCCCGACCAGGTCCTCATGGCCGGCTCCCACCTCGACGGCGTCACCTCGGGGCCCGGCATCAACGACAACGGCTCCGGCTCGGCGGCGGTCCTGGAGACCGCGCTCGCCGTGTCCCGGGCCGCCCACCGGCCGGCGAAGCATCTGCGGTTCGCCTGGTGGGGCGCGGAGGAGCTGGGGCTCGTCGGCTCCCGCTACTACGTCAACAACCTGTCCAGCGCCAACCGCGCGAAGATCACCGGCTATCTGAACTTCGACATGATCGGCTCCCGGAACGCCGGGTACTTCGTCTACGACGACGACCCCACGATCGAGAAGACCTTCAAGGACTACTTCGCCGGTCTCGGCGTCGCGACGGAGATCGAGACCGAGGGCGACGGACGCTCCGACCACGCGCCCTTCAAGAGCGCGGGCGTGCCGGTGGGCGGGCTGTTCACCGGGGCGAGCCGTGCGAAGACCTCCGCACAGGCGGCCAAGTGGGGCGGCACGGCGGGGCAGGCCTTCGACCGCTGCTACCACTCGTCCTGCGACACGACGTCCAACATCAACGACACCGCACTCGACCGCAACAGCGACGCCCTCGCCCACGCGGTGTGGGAGCTGTCCGAATAGGAACTCGTGAGCGACAGGCGCCGGTGAATATCAGGCGCCCGTAACGACGAGCGCCCGTCGCGATCAGGCGCCCGTCGCTCCGTCGGCCCGGGCGGCCCGTGCCGCGAGCCGGTCCATACGGGCCCGGGCCGACTCCAGTTCCTCGGCCTCCTCGGCGGTCGGTACGCCCTCGGCGACGAGGTCGTTCCACAGGCCGAGGAGGTTCCGGCCGAGCTCCTGCCCCAGGGCCGGGTCCCGGACGGCCCGCCAGGCCGTGGCCGCGCCCTGGAGGCTGCTGTACGACGCCTCCGCGTCACCGGTCCGGCGGTACGCCCACGCCACGTCGAGGGCCAGCGCGAAGGCGCTTTCCGGTTCGCCCGCCAAGTAGGCGATGTAGGCGTCGAGTTCGCGCATCCGGAGCACTTCGGGGTGGTCGACGCCCATCAGGGCGGCAGCCTCGGCCACGGCCCGCCCCACCAGCTCGGCCGCCTCGGCGGTCCGCCCCGCGCGCACGGCGTCATGGACCCGCGCCATCGGCCCGGCGAACGGCGAGACGTCGGCGGCGGCACCGGGCTGCGGCTGCGCGTCGTCGTCGAGCACGCTCTCGGCGACGGCGTCGAAGCCTCGGGGCGGCGCGGGCTCGGGGGCCGAGACCGGAAGCGACTCCGGGTCCGGTACGGCGGATGCCGTCGGGAGCGGTCGCGGCTCCGGCGCCACGCGTACGTCCGAGGCGCGTACGTCCGGAGCCGGGGCGTCCGAAACCCGGGCGTCCGAGGCCGGGGCGTCCGAAGTCCGGGCGTCCGGCGCCGGGGCATCCGTGGACCCGGCGTCGGGGGCAGCCCCGTAGCCGTCCATGACCGGCGGCGGCCCGAACTCCCCCAGCGGGGCCGCGACCGTGCCGGGAGCCGCGCCATCCGTCCGGCGGGACACCGTACGCAGCCGGAACGTGGGCGGCGCGTCCGGCTCGGGTGCCCTCCGCGGCCGGAGGACCCGCGTGGCCCGGTCCTCCTCGGGCTCCACGACGGAAGAGGCGGGCGGCACCGGCACACCCGGCGTGTCGGGTACGTGTGCGGGTTCCGTGCGCAACGGCTCGGCGGTGTAGCGGCTGGAACCGTCCTGCTCCACGCACAGCGGCACGACGTACCCGATGCGCTCGTCGTGGACCATCGCGTGCACCGGATGCCCGGCGGCCACGGCGATCCGGTGCAGATGGGTCAGCACGGCCCGCTGGATCTCCTCGCCCGGCGCCGCGGTGACGGGCACCCCGCCGATCGACGCGCCGGGCCCGGCGACCGGGACGCGTACGTCGATCGGCGCCTGCGCCGCGGATCCCTCGGCGGACGCGGCGCGTTTCTGTTCCCGCTTCATCGCGCGGCTGAGACGAGACATCGCTTCCTCACTCGCATGCGCCGGGCAGGCGGTCGTTCAGGTCGGACACATCGTGGACGTCGGTGACGCCGCGACGTCGAACACGTCGTTAACGCCGGACACGCCGTACGCGTACTGTCGAGTCTCTCCGGCCGCGGGCGGCGCGGGCGTCACCAGGACGTCACAGACTCGTTCCAGGAGCTTGTGCCACGCCACGGCGTTCTCATGCCTCCCCCACACCGGGATCATGGCGTGACGAGGGAGGAGCGCGGGCATGCGCACCGACATGCGGGAACAGCAGGGGCCGTCCGGCCGGGGCCCGGAGATCTGGCTGCGCGGACCGGTCCCCCTTCCCGACGACCCGCCGCCCCCGCCCCCGCCCGCTCCCGGCACCCCCCGGCGCTTCTCCTGGATCGGCCTGCACGGCGGGGCGGGCGTCACGACCCTCGCGACGGTGTACGGCGGCCAGGACTGCGGGCGCAACTGGCCCGGCCCGCACGACCCGCGCTCGGTGCTGCTGGTCGCGCGGACCCACGCGTCCGGGCTGGCCACCGTGCCCGGCGCCCTCGACCTCTTCCGGCGCGGGGCGGCTCCGCAGGGGCTGGACCTCGAAGGCGTCGTGCTGGTCGCGGACGCTCCGGGCCGGCTGCCGCGCCCCCTCGCCGACCGCGTCAGTGCACTCGAAGCGGTGATCGACGTGTACCGGGTGCCGTGGGTGCCGGACTGGCGGCTCGGCGATCCGCCCGGCCCTCCGGCCCAGCCGCCTCGGCAGACGGAGGCGCTGGCGCGGTTGACCGGCCACGGGCGCTGACCCATGCCGGACCGCAGCCCCACCACATCCGAGGAGCCCGGCTCCCAGCCCCCGATCTCGGCTCGTTCGGCGGTGTCGATCGCCTCGGCCGTCCGGGCGGGGACCGTGCGCGCGGTGGACGTGACCACGGACGCCCTCGACCGGATCGAGCGCCTCGACCGTGCCCTGTCCGCCTTCGCCGAGGTGTGGGACGAACGGGCACTGGAGTGCGCCCGCGAGGTGGACGCCCGGATCGACGCGGGCGAACACCTGCCGCTGGCCGGGGTCCCGATCGGGGTGAAGGGCCGCCACGGACTGCGTACGGCGGGCCCCTTGCTCGCGGCGGGATGCGTGCCGGTCGGCGCTACGTCGGTACCAGGGCCGGGGACCCCGTGGCAGACCTGGGGTGCGGGACGGTACGGCCGTACGGTCAATCCCTGGCGGCGCGACCGGACGCCGGGCGGCTCGTCGGCCGGTTCGGCGGCGGCGGTCGGGGCGGGGCTGGTGCCGCTCGCCACGGGGAACGACGGCGCCGGGTCGGTACGGATTCCGGCCGCGTGGTGCGGAGTCGTCGGCCTGAAGGTGACGAACGGCCGTTTCCCCACCGCGGATCCCACGGGGCTCATGGCGCCAGGGGTACTCACCCGGCGCGTGGCCGACGCGGCGGCGTACTGGGGCGTGATGGCGGGCGACACGCGCCCCCGCACGCCCGAGCCGGCCATCCCACCCGAGCCGGCCGCACCCACCGCCCTCTGGTCCCCCGACCTGGGTTTCGCCTCTCCCGATCCGGAGGTCGTGGCGGTGGCGCACGCGGCCACCGTGCGGCTCGCCGAGGCCGGTGTCGTCCGGCTCTTGGATTCGGAGCACCCCTTCCGGCTCGCGGACACGGAACACCCCTTCCGGCTCGAGGATCCGGCCCCGGCGTGGCTCGCCCTGCGCAGTCCCGAGGCGGACCCCTCCCCCATGGCCACCGTGCACATCCGGGCCGTCAACGACCGTCGCCTCGCCGCCCTCTTCGACCGCACCCGCCTGCTTCTGACGCCGACGGCCCCCACCCCGCCGCACGGCCACGAGGGTCCAGGCGACCGGTACTCCACCGCGCTCACCTGGGCGTTCAACCTGAGCGGGCATCCGGCGATCAGCATTCCGGCCGGATTCGGGCCGGACGGCTGCCCGGTGGGGCTGCACCTGGTGGCGGCGCACGGCCGGGAGGCGTCGCTGCTCGCGGTGGCGGAGGCGGCCGAGGGCGTTCTGGGTCCCTGGACGGCAGCTACATGCACACGCATATAATGCAGGGGCACTTAATCGCCGTGCACCATCACCTGGGGGACCGATGACCCGCCGCTTCCTGTTCGTCCTCGGCAGCAGCCGTCCGGACGGCAACACCGAACTGCTGGCCCGCCGCGCCGCCGAGCAGCTGCCCGAGGGCGTGGAACAGCAGTGGATCGACCTCGCGGCCCACCCGTTGCCCGACTTCGAGGATCTGCGCCACGACAGCGACCATGTGCGGCCGACGGAGGGGAACGTCGCACTCCTGCTGGACGCCACGCTTGCGGCCACGGACGTCGTGATCGTCTCGCCGCTGTACTGGTACGCGGTGTCCGCGCACGTCAAGCGCTACCTCGACCACTGGTCGGGCTGGCTGCGCACCCCCGGCCTCGACTTCAAGGCCACCTTGGCCGGGCGCACCCTCTGGGGCGTCACCGCACTCGCCCACGACGAGCAGGTGGTCGCCGATCCGCTGATCGGCACCCTCAACAACTCGGCCGCGTACATGGGGATGCGGTTCGGCGGGGTGCTGCTCGGCAACGGCAGCAAGCCCGGTGACGTACTGCGGGATGAGGAGGCGCTGAGCCGGGCGAAGACCTTCTTCGCCCAGGACGCGCCGCTCGCGCGCTTCCCGTACGAGGACCGGGCCGCCTGACCGCTGCACCGGGTACGACTGCGGCCCGACCCACGGGGGGCCGGGCCGCAGTCGTCCCACTTCGCGGAGCTACTTGGCCGAGTCGGCCGCCTTCACCAGCGTGGCCTTGTCGACCGCGCCGACGTAGACCTTGCCGTCGTCGGTGATCAGGGCGTTGATCAGGCGCGTCGAGAAGACCGTGCCCGAGCCGAACTTCCCGCTGGCCTTGTCGCCCAGCGAGTCGAGGAACCCGCCCAGGTCGCCGCCGACCTCGGACCCCGACGAAACGCCGGTGCCGCCGGTGTCGAAGACCGCCACCGTGTTCCAGCCCTCGCCGATGATCTCGGGACCGCCCTCGGCCCCCTTGCCGGAGTGACCGGGCGCGGGCGCCTTGGAGCCGAAGCCCTTCTCCAGCTCCTTCTCGAAGTCCTTGCGGGCGTCGGCCTCGCCCCCGGCCGACTCGCCCTCCTCGGTGACCTTCGCGCCCTTGGGCGGGGTGAAGTCGAAGGTGGAGGCGGCGGGCTTGGCGAAGCTGACCTGCGTGAAGCCGGCGTCGACCACGGCGGCGCCACCGCTCGCGGGGGTCAGCGTGAACTTCAGCGGCAGCCCGGTCTTCGCGTCCACCGCCACGGTGATCGCGCCGACCGTGGTGCCCGACTGCTTCGGCTTGATGAGCAGCCGGTAGGCGTCCCGGCCGGCGACGTGCGCGGTGCCGTCGACGGTGACCGACGTCGTGTCGTCGACCGCCTTCAGCGCCTCCTCGGTGAGCCCCTTGGGGGTGGCGGCGCCCTCGTCGGGCCTGCCCTCACCCTTGCCTTCGCCCTTCCGCTCCGCGTCGTCGGCGGTGCCGTGGAAGACCTCGTCGGACTTGCTGTCGTAGCCCCAGACGTCCTTGCCGTTGTGGATGAGGCTGTACTCGGAGCCGCCGTCCACCAGGGACAGCTTCTGCCGGTCCTCGCCGTCGACGGCGACGCGCAGCGTGTGCGTGCCGGAGGCCAGCTCGGTCAGCCTGGCCGACGGGTCGGCGGACGAACCGTCGCCCGATCCCGATCCCGTGATGCCCGAGGTGAGGCTCGACTCCAGGCCGCCGAGGTCGGGCAGCCCCAGATCCGTCGTGATCTTGAAGGTGCCGGACAGCTGCTGGACGTCCGACTCGGCGATCTTCTCGATCAGTTGCTGCGCGGTGATCTCCGGCAGGTCCGGGTCCCCGGCGTCGGCGAGCGCCGGGACGAGCCCGATCGTCGCCGCGGCGATCCCCACCACCGTGACCGGGACGACGTACCGTGCGGCCCTGCGCCGGCCCGCACGCGAGTCGTCGCCCTCCCCCGCGGTCGTACTGTCGTCGACTTCGTACGGTGCCATGTGTGCCCTACCTCCGTCGTCGGCGGCGGCCGTCCGTTCCGTCTTCGCGCCCGTGGGTCTCCCGACCCGGCATCCGTCCACCCCTGAGGCCGCCATTCTCACCCGAACCGGTGAGGACTGGGGTTTCCGTGATGTCCATCTGACCAAATCGGGCAGGGAGTTTCGTCAACCTGCGGAGCCAACTCCGCGTACACCTGCGGTATGACGCCGGAGGGGTGGACGTCCCCCGACCCGTAGGGGTCGAGGGGTGGACGTTGCGAAGGGTGCGGCGGGGTGGAGGGCCGAGCGCCTCAGCCGGCGCGGTGCACCACGGCGTCGCACAGCTCCATCAGCGCGGCCTTCGCGTCGTTCTCCGGCAGCGGCGCCAGCGCGGCACGCGCGTCCTCCGCGTAGCGGACGGTGTCCCGGCGCGCCTGCTCCAGCGCCGGGTGCTCCCGCAGGGCGGCCAGCGCCTCCGCGAGCCGGTCGTCGTCACTGAGATCGGAGTCCAGCAGCTCGCACAGGGCGATGTCCTCCGGCAGGCCCAGGCGCTCCGCGCGCTCGCGCAGCCGCAGCACCGGCAGCGTCGGGATGCCCTCGCGCAGATCGGTGCCGGGCGTCTTGCCGGACTCGTGGGAGTCGCTCGCGATGTCCAGGACGTCGTCCGCCAGCTGGAAGGCGACCCCGAGCCGCTCGCCGTACTGCGTGAGCACGTCGACCATGGTCTCGTCGGCGCCCGACATCATCGCCCCGAAGCGGCAGGACACCGCGACCAGCGAGCCGGTCTTGCCGCTCAGCACGTCGAGGTAGTGCTCCACGGGGTCCCGGCCGTCCTGCGGCCCGGCCGTCTCCAGGATCTGCCCGGTGACCAGCCGCTCGAACGCCTCGGCCTGCACCCGCACCGCCTCCGGCCCGAGGTCGGCCAGGATGTGCGAGGCGCGCGCGAAGAGGAAGTCGCCGGTCAGGACGGCGACGGAGTTCCCCCAGCGGGTGTTCGCGCTGTCCACCCCACGCCGGACCTCGGCCTCGTCCATCACGTCGTCGTGGTACAGCGTCGCCAGATGCGTCAGCTCCACCACCACGGCCGACGGCACGATCCCCGGGGCATACGGGTCCCCGAAGCGCGCGGCGAGCATCACCAGCAGCGGCCTGAAGCGCTTCCCGCCCGCCCGCACCAGGTGCTGGGCGGCCTCGGTGATGAAGGGGACCTCACTCTTGGTGGCTTCGAGCAGTCCCTCCTCGACAGCCGCCAATCCGGCCTGGACATCGGCTTCCAGAGCCTGGTCCCGCACGCTCAGCCCGAACGGCCCGACGACGGTCACGAGGGGTCTCCTGTCTGCTGGTGTCTTTCGGCTGGTTACACGGTTTGTCGATAGGTCGCTGCCATCACTCAAGTCAGCGTATCCGGTCACGTTTCGATCACCGATGCCGCCCACCCGTCCACCACGGGCGACATCGGTTCACGGTCGGTATGTTTTTCGATCACCTGATAAGGGTGGAGATTCATCGATTTATCGGCATGTCACTGTGTGTAGTCGCACCGGCACCCGCCACTCCGTATCGCCGATCACGGACCCGCTCCCTACGGCAGCCCGTCTACCCCGGCCCGCCCCGGAGACGCCCTCTCCGCCACCTCCACCTGTCCGGCCACTCGGCACCCGCACACCCCCGCGCCCGACACCCACTCAACGACGCGCACGGCATGCGAGGTTCCCCGACGCGTCCACAAAACGGACTTTCCGAACTCAAGGGACAGATAGGCGAGCTGGCGACACCCGTCCGACGGGCAGGCAATAAACGGGGAGTTGGAGCCATTGCCCGATTTGCCGTTGTTGTGATCGCCGTGAGTTGGGTCACGCGGCACCGCCCCTCACCCCTTCCCGCCGGAGCCCTTCGTCGCCTTACGGCAAAAGCGAGTTGAGCGTTGGCAACCGCAAAGGATCAAGTACCCCATACACCCCAGACCATGGTCAACTAGCACGTCAGGTGTCTGCGGCACTTGTTCCCGACATGTGCTCTCGCATACGTTCCCGCTCTGTCGGGCGGACGCCGAATCCTGCCGCCGCCCGAGTCATCCACCTACGCACTCACGCACGGCAGGAGCGGGGGACCCAGGTAAGTCGCCGTATCGGACGCCTTGATGGCGGCCCGGTCCGGCTAGGGGTGAAGTCGCGTCGTCGCACGACGGCACGACCGGGCATCTCCCGCCCGAACCCGACAGCTCACCTCGCAGGCGCCGGAGAGGAACGAACAGCGCCATGTCCCGAGGCAAGCACCGCCGCACCCGTACCAGCCCGCTCGCCCGCCGCGTCATCGCCGCCGGCACCGGTACCGCCGCCCTCGCGCTCCCCCTGCTGGGCGCCACCACCGCGAGCGCCGCCGAGCCCGCCAAGGTCTCCACCGTGGCCAAGACCGGCTCGGTCAGCTACACCACCAAGAAGGGCGACACCCTCTACGGGATCGCCGACCGCTACGACGCCCAGGGCGGCTGGCGTCAGCTCTACAAGGACAACCGCAAGGCCATCGGCGACAACCCGCGGCTGATCCACCCGGGTGTCGACCTGAAGGTCCGCGCCACGAAGAAGGCCACGCCGGCGAAGGCGAACACCGCGTCCGCCCCCGTCAAGAAGTCCGCCGTCGCCCAGGCCACCCAGGCCTCCGCGAAGACCTACGCGAACAACCTCGACGGCTGGATCCGCGAGGCGCTGGACATCATGGCGCAGAAGGGGATCCCCGGAAGCTACGAGGGCATCCACCGCAACATCATGCGGGAGTCCTCGGGCAACCCGGCCGCCATCAACAACTGGGACTCCAACGCCGTCGCGGGCACCCCGTCCAAGGGCCTGCTCCAGGTCATCGACCCGACCTTCGCGACGTACCACGTGGCGGGCACCGCGTACGACCCGTTCGACCCGGTCGCGAACATCACGGCCGCGTGCAACTACGCGGCCGCGCGCTACGGCTCGATCGACAACGTGAACGGCCCCTACTAGGCCCCACGTTCCGGCCCGCGTTCCGGCCCCACGTTCCGCCGGGCGCCTCCCCTGTCCGACAGGTCTAGTAGGGGAACTCGGCCAGGCTGCAGGCGAACAGTCTCTCGAGGACGACGGCGATGCCGTCGTCCTCGTTGGACAAGGTGATCTCGTCCGCGACCGCCTTGAGCTCCGGGTGCGCGTTGGCCATCGCCACCCCGTGGGCCGCCCAGTCGAACATGGGGATGTCGTTGGGCATGTCCCCGAAGGCGATCGTCTCGTGCGGGCCCAGACCGAGGTGCTCGGCGGCGAGCGCGAGGCCGGTCGCCTTGGTGATGCCGCATGGCTGGAGTTCGACGGTGCCCGGCCCCGACATGGTGACCGTCGCCAGCGAACCCACCACCGCGCGGGCCGTCGCCGCCAACTCGTCGTCGCTCAGCGTCGGGTGGCGCAGCAGCACCTTGCTGATCGGCTCGCACCACAGGTCGTCGCGGTGCCGCACCCGCACGGCCGGCAGGGTGGGGTGCGGCATCAGATACCCCGGTTCGATGAGCGTGAGCCCGTCGACGCCGTCCTGGTCGACCGCCGCGTACACCTGCCCGACCTCGGCCTCGATCTTGCCGAGCGCGGTCTCCGCCAGGTCCCGCTCCAGGGTGATGGACCACAGCAGACGGTTCCGGCCGACGTCGTAGAGCTGCGCGCCCTGCCCGCACACCGCCAGTCCCCTGCTGCCCAGCAAATCCAGGAGGGGCCGCACCCTGGGCGCCGGGCGTCCCGTCACCACCAGGTGCTGGGCACCGGCCACCGCCGCCTGCGCGAGGGCCGCGAGGGACCGGTCGGAGAGCGTGTCGTCACCTCGGAGAAGGGTCCCGTCCAGGTCAGTGGCGATGAGTGAATATGCGATCGGTGCGGCCATGATCAGAGAATACGGACAGGAAGGCCCATCGACTCGACCTGAACCGGACGGCTGCTCGGTTCACATGAGTTGACACTCGTTCCGGTCCCAGTTGTGTCCATGCGCGCACAACCAACGCCCGTTTATGGCGATTTCGCCCCCACGAGATCTTTCCGAACTTCCTGTCGGCGTTACGGTGGGGCGAGTTGGGGCCGTTTCCTTTGTGACCACGCGTGCGACACCACGGCCGGCCCCGGCGACCTGGGACGGAGCCGATCGCCCTCCCCGGCGTCCCCGGCATATTCACCCTGCCCAAGACAGCCACCTCACCCGTAACGTGGGCCCGACCACATGGCTTACGGAGCGTATGAGAGTGAGGCAGCACCCCATGCCCCCCTTCGATCTCCCCGAGGGCGACCCCTTCGGCGCGCACAACCTGCCGTACGGCGTCTTCTCCCTCCCGGGCACGGACTCCGCGCGCCGGGTGGGCGTCCGGCTCGGCGACCACGTCCTCGACGCGGGCCGCGCGGCCCAGGCCCTCGGCTCGCCGTACGCCCCGCTGCTCGCCCAGGAGTCGCTGAACCCGCTGCTCGCCGCGGGCCGCACCACCTGGTCGGACGTCCGGCGGGCGCTGACCGCCTGGGTGACGGTGCCGGCGCACCAGGAGGTGGTCGCGGACCTGTTCCACCCGCTCTCCTCCGTGACGCTGCACCTTCCGTTCGACGTCGCGGACTACGTCGACTTCTACGCCTCCGAGAACCACGCCCGGAACGTCGGCCAGATCTTCCGCCCGGACGCCGAGGACTCCCTCACCCCCAACTGGAAGCATCTGCCGATCGGCTATCACGGTCGCTCCGGCACGGTGGTCGTCTCCGGCACGGACGTCGTCCGCCCTTCCGGTCAGCGCAAGGCCCCCAGCGACCCGGCGCCGGTCTTCGGCCCGTCCGTCCGTCTGGACATCGAGGCCGAGGTGGGCTTCGTCGTGGGCAAGCCGTCCGCGATGGGCACCCCGGTGCCGCTCCGCGACTTCCGTGAGCACGTCTTCGGTCTGTGCCTGCTCAACGACTGGTCGGCACGCGACATCCAGGCGTGGGAGTACGTCCCCCTGGGCCCGTTCCTCGGCAAGTCCTTCGCCACGTCGGTGTCGGCCTGGATCACCCCGCTGGACGCCCTGGACGAGGCCAGGACGGCACCGCCCGAGCGCACGCACCCCCTGCTGCCGTACCTCGACGACTCCGGCGACGAGGCCGAGCCCGGCGGCTACGACCTGCGGATCACCGTGACCGTCAACGGCCATGTGATCTCCGAGCCCCCCTTCTCCACCATGTACTGGACGGGCGCCCAGCAACTCGCCCATATGACGGTGAACGGCGCCTCCCTGCGCACCGGTGACCTGTACGGCTCCGGCACGGTCAGCGGCCCCACGGAGCGCGAGCGCGGCTCCCTCCTGGAGCTGACCTGGAACGGCCGCGACCCGCTGGAACTCCCGGACGGCAAGCGGACGTTCCTCGAGGACGGCGATGTGGTCACCCTGTCGGCGTGGGCGCCCGGGCCGGGTGGCGTGCGGGTGGGCCTGGGCGAGGTCACCGGCCGGATCGTGGCCGGCTGAGGCACGGTCACCGAGTGAGCGGGTGAGCCTGTCGAGTCGGTCACGACCGTGGCTCCGTCGGCTCTTTCCCGCTGACTCCCGCCGGGCTCACCGTCATACTGGCTGGCGGTGGGAAGCGCGTCCCTCGGGGCGATCGCGGCCCACCGCCCCGCACCGTCGTCCGCGCACCTTCCTTCACCAGGATCCGGAGCCTCCGGCATGACCGTCTGCCTGCTCCTGCTGAGCATCGTCGGCCTGACGGCCGCCATTCCCGTCCCGCGTGCGCTGACCCGGGCCGCCTGGCCGGAACGGGACCCCGTGGTCGCGCTGTGGGTGTGGCAGTGCCTCGTCGCCACCGTCCTGCTGTGCTGCCTCACGGCGCTCGCCCTCGGTACGGCCGCCGTCTTCGGCACCGCACGGGCCCAGTTGTTCGCCCCGGCGCCGCCGTCCGTGACGGAGGCGTACGACCTCTCCGCGGCGCCGGCCTGGTCCGCGCTCCTCACCCTTCTGCTGGCGTGCGGGGCGGCCTGGACGACCGCGATGCTGGGACGCGAGCTGGTCGAGGCGCGCCGGCGGCGCGGCCGCGCCCGGGCCCAGCTCCGCGAACGCGCCCCCGACCTGCCGGCCGGCCTCGGCTCCACCCGCGGCCCGCTGCTGGTGCTGGAGGACGAGTACCCGGACGCCTGGTGGATGCCGGGCAGCCCACCGCAGCTGATCGTGACCACCGGCACCCTGCACCGCCTCACGGACCACCAGCTCGACGCCGTCCTCACCCATGAGCGGGGCCACGCCCGCGCCCACCACGACTGGCTGCTGCACCTCTCCACCGCGCTCGCCACCGGCTTCCCCCGCGTCCCGTTGTTCGCCCACTTCTGCGACCAGACGCACCGCCTGGTCGAACTGGCCGCCGACGACACGGCGTCCCGCCGCTGCGGCCATCTGACGACGGCCCTCGCCCTGATCGAGCTCAACCAGCACCGGGGCGTGCTGTCCTGCGCCTCCACCCACCGGCTGCTGGGCGAACGCGTCGACCGTCTGCTGCAGCCGCCCCCGCGCCTGGGCCGCCGCGACCGCGCGCTGACCACGACCCTGGCGGCCCTGGTCCCGCTGGTCCCCCTGCTGATCACCTTCGCGCCAGGGCTCCTCACCCTGTCCTAGCCGGGGCTCACTCCCAGCCGTCGGGCTCCGGCTCCTCCTGCGCCCAGTCGAAGTCGTCCGCTGCGGGTCGGTCCACGGACCGCGGTGCGGAGTCCGATGCGGAATCCGGAGCGGAAGCCGGAGCGGAAGCCGGAGCGGAAGCCGGAGCGGACTGCGGGGCGGCCTCGGCGGCTCCCGGCGCCGTCAGTCCCGCCAGCACCTCGACCACCCCTTCCCCGTACGTCGCCCGCTTCTTCTCACCGACGCCGCTGATCCCGCCCAGCTCGGCCACCGAGGTGGGCCACACCGTGGCGATCTCGCGGAGCGTGGCGTCGTGGAAGATGACGTACGCCGGGACGCCCTGTTCCTTCGCCTGTTCGGCGCGCCAGGCGCGCAGGGCCTCGAAGGCCGGCACCAGCTCCTGCGGCAGCTCGGCGGCGGGGCTCTTGGCCTTGCGGTCGCCGCGTCCGGAACCGGAGCCCGAGCGCGTGGACGCCGGCTTCTTCGGCTCCTTGCGCAGCGGCACCTCCCGCTCCCGCCGCAGCACCGAGCCGCTGTCCTCGGTCAGCACCAGCGTGCCGTACTCCCCCTCGACGGCGAGCAGGCCCTGGGCCAGCAGCTGGCGGATGACGCCCCGCCACTCGCCCTCGGTCAGCTCCTCGCCGATGCCGAACACGGAGAGCTGGTCGTGGTCGAACTGGATCACCTTGGCGGTGCGCCGGCCCAGCAGGATGTCGACGATCTGCAGCGCGCCGAACTTCTGCCCGCGCTCGCGCTGCAGTCGCACGATCGCCGACAGCACCTTCTGCGCGGCCACGGTGCCGTCCCAGGTCTCGGGCGGCGTCAGACACGTGTCGCAGTTCCCGCAGGCGCCCGCCTCGGGGTCCTGGCCGAAGTAGGCGAGCAGCTGGCCGCGCCGGCACTGGACCGTCTCGCACAGCGCCAGCATCGAGTCCAGATGGGCGGCCGCCCGGCGCCGGAACGCCTCGTCGCCCTCGCCCAGCTGGATCATCTTGCGCTGCTGGATGACGTCGTTGAGGCCGTAGGCCATCCAGGCCGTGGAGGGCAGGCCGTCACGCCCGGCGCGGCCGGTCTCCTGGTAGTAGCCCTCGACGGACTTGGGCAGGTCGAGGTGGGCGACGAACCGTACGTCCGGCTTGTCGATGCCCATGCCGAAGGCGATGGTCGCCACGACGACCAGGCCCTCCTCGCGCAGGAACCGGGACTGGTGGGCCGCGCGCGTCGCCGCGTCGAGGCCCGCGTGGTACGGGACCGCCTCGATGCCGTTGCGTGAGAGGAACTCGGCGGTCGCCTCGACCGACTTCCGGGACAGGCAGTACACGATGCCCGCGTCGCCGGTGTGCTCCTCGCGCAGGAAGCTCAGCAGCTGCTTCTTCGGGTCGGCCTTCGGCACGATCCGGTACTGGATGTTGGGCCGGTCGAAGCTGGCGACGAAGTGCCGGGCGTCCGGCATGCCCAGCCGCTGGGTGATCTCCTGGTGGGTGGCCCGGGTGGCGGTGGCCGTCAGCGCGATCCGGGGCACGTCCGGCCAGCGCTCGCCCAGCAGGGACAGGGAGAGGTAGTCGGGGCGGAAGTCATGGCCCCACTGCGAGACGCAGTGCGCCTCGTCGATGGCGAACACCGAGATCTTGCCGCGGGAGAGCAGGTCCAGCGTCGCGTCGAGCCGCAGGCGCTCGGGGGCGAGGTAGAGCAGGTCGAGCTCCCCGGCCGCGTACTGCGCCTCCATCACCCGGCGCTCGTCGAAGTCCTGCGTGGAGTTGATGAACCCGGCGCGCACGCCGAGCGCCCGCAGCGCGTCCACCTGGTCCTGCATGAGGGCGATCAGCGGGGAGACGACCACACCCGTGCCCGGTCTGACCAGGGAGGGGATCTGGTAGCAGAGGGACTTGCCGCCGCCGGTCGGCATGAGCACGACCGCGTCGCCGCCGGCCACGACATGGTCGATGACGGCTTCCTGCTCACCCCGGAAGGAGTCGTATCCGAAGACGCGGTGGAGCGCCGCCAGCGCCTCGCTGTCGCCTGTCCGGTCCGCCTCGGTCACCGCTGGCATCTCGCTGATCACGCCCGTCGCACCCATCGCCGTGTCCCCCGCCCGTCGTCCCTCGACCACTGCCTCCACGATAGGGGTCCGCACCGACAGCCCCCCGGGTTATCCACAGGCTCACCCCTTGGGAACGGGAACGGCCCGGCTCCCTCGCGGGGAAGCCGGGCCGTGCGCGCAAGGCTCGGTCAGCGCACGAAGACGCCCGCCTGGCTCGCCAGGTCCAGGAAGTACTGGGGCGCCACGCCGAGGACCAGGGTGACCGCCACGCCGACGCCGATCGCCGTCATCGTCAGCGGGGACGGCACCGCGACCGTCGGTCCCTCGGGCCTCGGCTCGCTGAAGAACATCAGCACGATGACCCGGATGTAGAAGAACGCGGCGATCGCGGACGAGATCACACCGACCACGACCAGCGGGGCCGCCCCGCCCTCGGCCGCCGCCTTGAACACGGCGAACTTCCCGGCGAACCCGGAGGTCAGCGGGATACCGGCGAAGGCCAGAAGGAACACCGCGAAGACCGCCGCGACCAGCGGCGAGCGGCGGCCCAGACCGGCCCACTTCGACAGGTGCGTCGCCTCGCCGCCGGCGTCGCGCACCAGCGTCACCACCGCGAACGCGCCGATCGTCACGAACGAGTAGGCGCCCAGGTAGAAGAGGACGGACGACACCCCGTCCGGCGTGGTCGCGATGACACCGGCCAGGATGAACCCGGCGTGCGCGATCGACGAGTACGCCAGCAGCCGCTTGATGTCGGTCTGGGTGATCGCGATGATCGCGCCGCCCAGCATGGTGACGATCGCCACGGCCCACATGACCGGCCGCCAGTCCCAGCGCAGCCCGGGCAGCACGACGTACAGGATGCGCAGCAGCGCGCCGAACGCGGCCACCTTCGTCGCCGCGGCCATGAAGCCGGTGACCGGCGTCGGGGCGCCCTGGTAGACGTCCGGGGTCCACATGTGGAACGGCACCGCGCCCACCTTGAAGAGCAGGCCCATGACGATCAGCGCGGCGCCGACGAGCAGCAGCGCGTCGTTGCCCATGGTGTTCGCGAGGGCCGGGGTGACCTCCGCGACGGTGCCGTCGACGACCCGCGCGATCGTGCCGTACGACACGGAGCCCGCGTAGCCGTAGAGCAGGGCGATGCCGAACAGGGTGAACGCGGACGCGAAGGCTCCCAGCAGGAAGTACTTGACCGCGGCCTCCTGCGACATGAGCCGCTTGCGGCGGGCCAGCGCGCACATCAGGTACAGCGGGAGGGAGAAGACCTCCAGCGCGATGAACAGCGTCAGCAGGTCGTTGGCCGACGGGAAGATCAGCATGCCCGCGACGGCGAACATCAGCAGCGGGAACACCTCGGTGGTGGTGAACCCGGCCTTCACGGCGGCCTTCTCGCTGTCGCTGCCCGGCACGGAAGCGGCCTGGGCGGCGAAGGAGTCGACGCGGTTGCCGTGCGCCGCGGGGTCGAGCCGGCGCTCGGCGAAGGTGAACAGGCCGACGATGGCGGTCAGCAGGATCGTGCCCTGCAGGAACAGTGCGGGTCCGTCGACGGCGATCGCGCCCATCGCGGCGATGCCCGACTTGGTCGTGGCGTACCCGCCGGCGGCCAGCGCGACGACCGCCGCGAAGGACGCGATGAGCGCCACGACGGCGACGAACACCTGCGCGTAGTAACGGGACTTGCGCGGGACGACGGCCTCGATCAGCACCCCGACGATCGCCGCGCCGACGACGATCAGGGTGGGCGAGAGCTGTGCGTACTCGATCTTCGGCGTGTCGATCTTCGAGATCGGGTCGGCCGCGGTTGTCCACAGGCTGTGGACGGCTGATGCGCTCACTTGGCCGCCTCCACCTCGGGCTGGGGGTCCTTCTTCTCAACGTCGGACAAGGTCTGCTTGACCGCCGGGTTCACGATGTCCGTGACGGGCTTCGGGTAGACGCCCAGGAAGACCAGCAGGACGATCAGCGGCGCGACGACCGCGATCTCGCGCACCCTGAGGTCCGGCATCGCGGAGACCTCCGGCTTCACCGGGCCCGTCATCGTCCGCTGGTAGAGGACGAGGGTGTAGAGCGCGGCGAGCACGATGCCGAAGGTGGCGATGATGCCGATCGCCGGGTACCGCGTGAACGTGCCGACCAGGACCAGGAACTCGCTGACGAACGGCGCGAGACCCGGCAGCGACAGTGTCGCGAGGCCACCGATCAGGAAGGTGCCGGCGAGCACCGGGGCGACCTTCTGCACCCCGCCGTAGTCCGCGATGAGCCGCGAGCCGCGCCGGGAGATCAGGAATCCGGCGACCAGCATCAGCGCGGCCGTCGAGATGCCGTGGTTGACCATGTAGAGCGTCGCCCCGGACTGGCCCTGACTGGTCATCGCGAAGATGCCCATGATGATGAAGCCGAAGTGCGAGATCGACGCGTAGGCGATCAGGCGCTTGATGTCCCGCTGGCCGACCGCGAGCAGCGCCCCGTAGACGATGCTGATCAGCGCCAGCACCAGGATGGCGGGCGTGGCCCACTTGCTGGCCTCCGGGAAGAGCTGGAGGCAGAAGCGGAGCATCGCGAAGGTGCCGACCTTGTCGACGACCGCCGTGATGAGGACGGCGACCGGGGCGGTGGCCTCCTGCATCGCGTTGGGCAGCCAGGTGTGCAGCGGCCACAGCGGCGCCTTCACCGCGAAGGCGAAGAAGAAGCCGAGGAACAGCCAGCGTTCGGTGTTCGTCGCCATGTCCAGCGAGCCGTCGGCGCGGGCCTCGGCGATCTCCTGGAGGCTGAAGTTCCCGGCGACGACGTACAGGCCGATCACCGCGGCCAGCATGATCAGTCCGCCGACCAGGTTGTAGAGCAGGAACTTCACCGCGGCGTAGGACCGCTGCGTCGACGCGACCTTCTCGCCGTGCTCGTGGGCACGGTCCCCGAAGCCGCCGATGAGGAAGTACATCGGGATGAGCATGGCTTCGAAGAAGATGTAGAAGAGGAAGACGTCGGTGGCCTCGAAGGAGAGGATCACCATCGCCTCGACGGCCAGGATCAGGGCGAAGAAGCCCTGCGTCGGTCGCCACCTCCGGCTGCCCGTCTCCAGCGGATCGGCGTCGTGCCAGCCCGCGAGGACGATGAACGGGATCAGCAGCGCCGTCAGCGCGACGAGCGCCACCCCGATGCCGTCCACGCCGAGTTCGTAGCGGACCCCGAAGTCGGCGATCCAGGAGTGCGATTCGGTGAGCTGGTAGCGGTCGCCGTCCGGGTCGAACCGGACCAGGACGGCGATCGCGAGGGCGAGTGTGCCGAGGGAGAAGAACAGCGCCAGCCATTTGGCGGCGGTGCGCCGGGCGGCCGGCACGGCGGCCGTGGCGATCGCCCCGATCGCCGGGAGCGCCGCCGTGGCTGTCAGCAGGGGAAAGGACATCGGTATCAGACCGCCCTCATCAGCAGGGTCGCGGCGACGAGGATCGCCGCACCGCCGAACATCGAGACCGCGTACGACCGCGCGAAGCCGTTCTGGAGCCTGCGCATCCGTCCGGACAGGCCGCCGACCGAGGCCGCCGTGCCGTTGACGACACCGTCGACCAGGGTGTGGTCGACGTAGACCAGGGAGCGTGTGAGGTGCTCGCCGCCGCGGACCAGGACGACATGGTTGAAGTCGTCCTGGTACAGGTCGCGCCGGGCCGCCCGGGTGAGCAGCGACCCGCGCGGGGCGGCCACCGGGACCGGGCGCCTGCCGTACTGGGCCCAGGCGAGGGCGACGCCGACGACCATGCACGCCACGGTCGCGCCGGTGACGGTGCCCGCGCTGATCGGCGGATGGCCGTGCGCGTGCCCGGTGATGGGCTCGAGCCAGTGCACGAAGCGGTCGCCGATGCTGAAGAACGCACCGCCCGCGACCGACCCGACCGCCAGGACGATCATGGGGATCGTCATGACCTTGGGCGACTCGTGCGGGTGCGGCTCCGCGTGCTCGCCGTGCGTCTCGGCGGCGGGCTCCGCGCCGGGCTCGGCCGGGGAGGCGGTCCTGGTGTGCCGCCAGCGCTCCTCGCCGAAGAACGTCATCAGCATCACACGCGTCATGTAGTACGCGGTGAGGGCCGCGCCGAGCAGGGCGCAGGCGCCGAGGATCCAGCCCTCGGTGCCGCCCTTGGCGAACGCCGCCTCGATGATCTTGTCCTTGGAGAAGAAGCCGGACAGACCCGGGAAGCCGATGATGGCGAGGTAGCCCAGGCCGAACGTCACGAAGGTGACCGGCATGTACTTGCGCAGACCGCCGTACTTGCGCATGTCGACCTCGTCGTTCATGCCGTGCATGACGGATCCGGCGCCGAGGAACAGCCCGGCCTTGAAGAAGCCGTGCGTCACCAGGTGCATGATCGCGAAGACGTAGCCGATGGGGCCGAGGCCCGCGGCGAGGATCATGTAGCCGATCTGCGACATGGTCGAGCCGGCCAGCGCCTTCTTGATGTCGTCCTTCGCACAACCGACGATCGCACCGAAGAGGAGCGTGACGGCGCCGACGATGGTGACGACCAGCTGCGCGTCGGGCGCCGCGTCGAAGATGGCGCCCGAGCGGACGATCAGGTAGACGCCCGCGGTCACCATCGTCGCGGCGTGGATGAGGGCCGAGACCGGGGTCGGGCCCTCCATCGCGTCCCCGAGCCAGGACTGCAGCGGCACCTGGGCGGACTTGCCGCACGCGGCGAGCAGCAGCATCAGGCCGATCGCGGTGAGCTTGCCCTCGCTCGCGTCCCCGGCGAGACCCGGCTCCCCCTCGCCGCCGAGCAGCGGCCCGAAGGCGAAGGTGCCGAACCAGAGGAACATCAGCATGATCGCGATGGACAGGCCCATGTCACCGACGCGGTTGACCAGGAAGGCCTTCTTCGCGGCGGTGGCGGCGCTGGGCTTGTGCTGCCAGAAGCCGATCAGCAGGTACGAGGCGAGACCGACGCCCTCCCAGCCGACGTACAGCAGCAGGTAGTTGTCGGCGAGGACGAGCAGCAGCATCGCCGCGAGGAACAGGTTCAGATAGCCGAAGAAGCGGCGCCGGCGTTCGTCGTGCTCCATGTACCCGATCGAGTACACGTGGATCAGCGAGCCGACGCCGGTGATCAGCAGCACGAAGGTCATCGACAGCTGGTCAAGACGGAAGGCGATGTCCGCCTGGAAGCCCTCCACCTGGATCCAGGTGAACAGATGACTCGTCAGGGTCCGCTCCTCGGCGCCCCTGCCGAGCAGATCGGCGAAGAGGACCACACCGAAGGCGAAGGAGACGAACGACAGGAGCGTGCCGATCCAGTGGCCGACGGCGTCCAGCCGCCGGCCACCGCACAGCAGGACGGCCGCTCCGAGCAAGGGCGCCGCGATCAGCAGCGCGATCAGGTTCTCCACGATTCTTCGGACCCCTCAGAGCTTCATCAGGCTGGCGTCGTCGACCGAGGCCGAGTGGCGGGAACGGAACAGCGACACGATGATCGCGAGTCCGACGACGACCTCCGCGGCGGCCACGACCATCGTGAAGAAGGCGATGATCTGGCCGTCCAGATTGCCGTGCATCCGGGAGAACGCCACGAGCGTGAGGTTGCAGGCGTTCAGCATGAGCTCGATGCACATGAAGACGACGATCGCGTTGCGCCTGATCAGCACACCGGTGGCGCCGATCGTGAACAGCAGGGCGGCGAGGTAGACGTAGTTGACCGGGTTCACTTGGACGCCTCCTCCGGCCGCTTGAAGGTGGCCGGCTCGATCGCGGTCCGCTCCAGGCGCTCCTCCGCGCGCTGCTCCAGCGCCCGCAGATCGTTGAGCGCCTCGGTGGACACGTCACGGATCTGTCCGCGCTCGCGCAGCGTCTTGCTGACGGTGAGGTCGGACGGGGTCCCGTCCGGCAGCAGACCGGCGATGTCCACGGCGTTGTGCCGGGCGTAGACGCCGGGGGCCGGGAGCGGCGGGACGTGCCGGCCGGCGCGCACGCGCTCCTCCGCCATCTCCCGCTGGGTCTTGGCGCGTTCGGTGCGCTCGCGGTGCGTCAGCACCATGGCGCCGACCGCGGCCGTGATCAGCAGGGCGCCGGTGATCTCGAACGCGAAGACGTACTTGGTGAAGATGAGGGCGGCCAGGCCCTCCACGTTGCCGTTCGCGTTGGCCTGCCCGAGGCCGTCGAACTGCTGCAGCGAGGCGTTCCCGATGCCGGCGAACAGCAGGATGCCGAAGCCGAGGCCACACAGAAGGGCCAGCCAGCGCTGGCCCTTGATGGTCTCCTTCAGGGAGTCCGCGGCCGTCACGCCGACCAGCATCACCACGAAGAGGAACAGCATCATGATCGCGCCGGTGTAGACGACGATCTGCACGACGCCCAGGAAGTAGGCGCCGTTGGCCAGGTAGAACACCGCGAGGATGATCATCGTGCCGGCGAGGCAGAGCGCGCTGTGCACGGCCCTCTTGAGGAAGACGGTGCACAGGGCGCCGAGCACGGCCACGGTGCCGAGGATCCAGAACTGCACGGCCTCGCCGGTGGAGGTGGAGTAGGCGGCGGCGATCTGGGCGCTCATCGGCCGACCACCTTCCCCGACGCCGGCTCGTCCTCGCCGAAGGTCGAGGCGCCCTCCTGCGGGACCTCGCCCTTGGAGACCGCGACCTGCCGGGTCGTGCCCGGCGCGGCCTCCGTCACCAGCCCCCGGTAGTAGTCCTGTTCGTCGGTGCCGGGGTAGATGGCGTGGGGTGTGTCGACCATGCCCTCCTCCAGACCGGCGAGCAGCTGCTCCTTGGTGTAGATGAGGTTGGCGCGGCTGGAGTCGGCCAGCTCGAACTCGTTGGTCATCGTGAGCGCGCGTGTGGGGCACGCCTCGATGCACAGGCCGCACAGGATGCAGCGGGCGTAGTTGATCTGGTAGACGCGGCCGTACCGCTCGCCCGGCGAGTAGCGCTCCTCGTCGGTGTTGTCGGCGCCCTCCACGTAGATGGCGTCGGCGGGGCAGGCCCAGGCGCACAGCTCGCAGCCGACGCACTTCTCCAGGCCGTCCGGATGGCGGTTGAGCTGGTGCCGTCCGTGGAAACGCGGAGCGGTGGTCTTCTGCTGCTCCGGGTACTGCTCGGTCAGCCGCTTCTTGAACATGGCCTTGAAGGTCACGCCGAAGCCGGCCACGGGGTTCTGGAAGCCGTGCTTCGTCTGCCCGGTCTCCTTTGGCTCCTCAGCCATCGGACGCCTCCTTTCCATCCAGAGATCCGTCACTGTGAGTATCGGACCCGCCACTGACAATCAGCTCCCGCTCCCGGCGCGGAGCGCGCCGCGGGACCGGTGGCAACTCCTGTCCGGGCAGCGGCGGCACGGGGAATCCGCCGGCCATCGGGTCGAACGCGGCGGGTTCCTCGGCGGGCCGCTCGCCGCCCTTCGCGCGTTCGCGGAAGAGGTCCGCGACGAAGGAGAGCAGCAGCAGCGCGATGACGCCGCCGCCGACGTACAGGGCGATGTCGGCGAAGTCGTAGTTCTCGTTGCGCAGCGTCCGCACGGTCGCGACCAGCATCAGCCAGACGACGGAGACCGGGATGAGGACCTTCCAGCCGAGCTTCATCAGCTGGTCGTAGCGCACTCGCGGGAGCGTGCCGCGCAGCCAGATGAAGAAGAACAGCAGCAGCTGCACCTTGATGACGAACCAGAGCATCGGCCACCAGCCGTGGTTCGCGCCCTCCCAGAAAGAACTGATCGGGTACGGCGCGCGCCAGCCGCCCAGGAAGAGCGTCACGGACACCGCGGAGACCGTCACCATGTTCACGTACTCGGCGAGCATGAACATCGCGAACTTGATCGACGAGTACTCGGTGTTGAAGCCGCCGACCAGGTCGCCCTCGGACTCCGGCATGTCGAAGGGGGCGCGGTTGGTCTCGCCGACCATCGTCACGATGTAGATGAGGAAGGACACCGGCAGCAGCACGATGTACCAGCGGTCCTGCTGCGCCTCGACGATCGCCGAGGTGGACATCGACCCGGAGTAGAGGAACACCGAGGCGAACGCGGCGCCCATCGCGATCTCGTAGGAGATCATCTGGGCGCACGAGCGCAGACCGCCGAGCAGCGGGTACGTCGATCCCGAGCTCCAGCCCGCGAGCACGATGCCGTAGATGCCGACGGAGGCGACCGCGAGGATGTAGAGCATCGCGATCGGCAGGTCGGTGAGCTGCATGGTGGTGCGCTGGCCGAAGATCGAGATCTCGTTGCCGGCCGGGCCGAAGGGGATCACCGCGATCGCCATGAAGGCCGGGATGGCCGCGACGATCGGCGCGAGGACGTACACCACCTTGTCGGCGCGCTTGACGATGACGTCTTCCTTCAGCATCAGCTTGATGCCGTCGGCGAGCGACTGGAGCATGCCCCAGGGGCCGTGCCGGTTGGGGCCGATGCGCAGCTGCATCCACGCGACGACCTTGCGCTCCCAGACGATCGAGAACAGCACGGTCACCATCAGGAAGGCGAAGCAGAACACCGCCTTGACGACGACCAGCCACCAGGGGTCGCGGCCGAACATCGAGAGGTCCTCAGCGGCGAGGTAGTACGCGCTCATGCCTCCACCTCCTCGGGGGTCTCGGACGCGAGGGTCGCCGGGCCGATGCGGACGAGTGAGCCGGGCAGCGCCCCGGTGTCGGAGGCGACGCCCGCGCCCACGGAGTTCAGCGGCAGCCACACCACCCGGTCGGGCATCGCCGTGATCCGCAACGGCAGTTCGACGATTCCGGCGGGGCCGGTGACGGCGAGGACGTCGCCGTCCTTCACGCCCGCCTCGGCGGCCGTGGCGGCCGACACGCGCGCGTGGGCGGCGTGCCGGGTGCCGGCGAGCGCCTCGTCGCCCTGCTGGAGCAGACCCTGGTCGAGCAGCAGCCGGTGCCCGGCGAGGACGGCCTCGCCGGCGGCCGGGCGCGGCAGCTGGGCGGCGATCTCCAGCGGCTGGGTGGCCCGCGGGCCGTCCCAGGCGCCGAGCCGGTCGATCTCCGCGCGCGTGGTGCGCAGATCGGGCAGCCCCAGGTGCACGTCCATGGCGTCGGCCAGCATCTGCAGGACGCGTCCGTCGGTCGGGGCGATCCGGCGGGTCATCTGGTCGGGCTTCAGCGCGGCCTCGAAGAAGCGCACCCTGCCCTCCCAGTTGAGGAAGGTGCCGGCCTTCTCGGCGACGGCGGCCACCGGGAGCACCACGTCGGCGAGCGCGGTCACCTCGCTGGGCCGCAGCTCCAGCGACACCACGAAACCGGCCTCGGCGAGCGCCTCACGCGCGCGTGCCGGGTCTGGCAGGTCGGCGACCTCGACGCCCGCGACGAGCAGGGCCTGGAGTTCGCCGCGGGCGGCGGCCTCCACGATCTGACCGGTGTCGCGGCCGTAGCGGGAGGGGAGTTCGGCCACGCCCCACAGGGCGGCGACCTCCTCCCGCGCGCGCGGGTCGGTCGCGGGACGCCCGCCGGGCAGCAGCGACGGCAGCGCGCCCACCTCGACGGCGGCCCGCTCACCGGCCCGGCGCGGGATCCACACCAGGGCGGCGCCGGTCGCGTTCGCGGCGCGTACGGCGGCCGTGAGCCCGCCCTCGACGGCGGCCAGCCGCTCGCCGACGACGATCACGGCGCCCTCGGTGCGCAGCGCCCCGGCGGCCTCGGCGCCGGGGCCCTCCAGGCCCGTGCCGGCGGCCAGCGCGTCCAGCCACTTGGTCTCGGTGCCGGGAGCGGCCGGCAGCAGCGTGCCGCCCGCCTTCTCCAGGCCCCGGGTCGCGTGCGTGGCCAGCGAGAAGACCTTCTGGCCGTGCTTGCGCCACGCCTTGCGCAGCCTCAGGAAGACGCCGGGCGCCTCCTCCTCGGCCTCGAACCCGGCCAGCAGGACGGCGGGCGCCTGCTCGAGCGAGGTGTAGGTGACGCCGCTGCCGTCGAGGTCACGGCCGTGGCCGGCGATCTGCGCGGCCAGGAAGTCGGCCTCCTCGCCGCTGTGCACGCGCGCGCGGAAGTCGATGTCGTTGGTGTCGAGGGCCACGCGCGCGAACTTGCTGTACGCGTAGGCGTCCTCGACGGTGAGCCGGCCGCCGGTCAGCACACCGGTCCGGCCGCGCGAGGCGAGCAGGCCCTGCGCGGCGATCTGGAGCGCCTCGGGCCAGGACGCCGGTTCCAGGTCGCCCTCGGCGTTGCGGACCAGCGGGGTGTCCAGCCGGTCGCGCTGCTGGGCGTAGCGGAAGCCGAAGCGCCCCTTGTCGCAGATCCACTCCTCGTTGACCTCGGGGTCGTTCGCCGCGAGGCGCCGCATGACCTTGCCGCGCCGGTGGTCGGTGCGGGTGGCGCAGCCGCCCGAGCAGTGCTCGCACATCGACGGCGAGGAGATCAGGTCGAACGGCCGGGAGCGGAACCGGTACGCCGCCGAGGTGAGCGCGCCGACCGGGCAGATCTGGATGGTGTTGCCGGAGAAGTACGACTCGAAGGGGTCGCCCTCGCCGGTGCCGACCTGCTGCAGGGCGCCGCGTTCGACCAGCTCGATCATCGGGTCGCCCGCGACCTGGTTGGAGAACCGGGTGCAACGGGCGCACAGCACGCACCGCTCGCGGTCGAGCAGCACCTGCGTGGAGATCGGGACGGGCTTCTCGTACGTGCGCTTGCGGCCCTCGAAGCGGGACTCGGCGGCGCCGTGCGACATGGCCTGGTTCTGCAGCGGGCACTCGCCGCCCTTGTCGCAGACCGGGCAGTCCAGCGGGTGGTTGATGAGCAGGAGCTCCATCACACCCTTCTGGGCCTTCTCCGCGACCGGCGAGGTGAGGTGCGTCTTGACGACCATGCCGTCGGTGCACGTGATCGTGCAGGACGCCATCGGCTTGCGCTGGCCCTCGACCTCGACGATGCACTGGCGGCAGGCGCCGGCCGGGTCGAGGAGCGGGTGGTCGCAGAAGCGCGGGATCTCGATGCCGAGCTGCTCGGCGGCCCGGATGACCAGGGTTCCCTTGGGCACGCTGATCTCGGCGCCGTCGATCGTCAGCGTCACGAGGTCCTCCGGCGGGACCGCCGCCTCTCCCCCTCCGGAGGAGCGCTGGCCCGCGGCGGAGCCGCTGTCGGATTGCTGTACGGTCATGCGTTCACCTCCGTGCGGTGGTCGGCCCAGGCCGTCGACCTGGCCGGGTCGAAGGGGCAGCCACGGCCCGTGATGTGCTCCTCGTACTCCTCGCGGAAGTACTTCAGCGAGGAGAAGATCGGCGAGGCGGCGCCGTCGCCGAGGGCGCAGAAGGACTTGCCGTTGATGTTGTCGGCGATGTCGTTCAGCTTGTCGAGGTCGCTCATCACGCCCTTGCCGGCCTCGATGTCGCGCAGCAACTGCACCAGCCAGTACGTGCCTTCGCGGCAGGGCGTGCACTTGCCGCAGGACTCGTGGGCGTAGAACTCGGTCCAGCGGGTGACGGCCCGGACCACGCAGGTCGTCTCGTCGAAGCACTGGAGCGCCTTGGTGCCGAGCATGGAGCCGGCGGCGCCGACGCCCTCGTAGTCGAGGGGGACGTCGAGGTGCTCGTCGGTGAACATCGGCGTGGA
Organism: Streptomyces sp. RK62; assembly: GCF_018070255.1. Taxonomy (NCBI): domain Bacteria; kingdom Bacillati; phylum Actinomycetota; class Actinomycetes; order Kitasatosporales; family Streptomycetaceae; genus Streptomyces; species Streptomyces sp. RK62. The sequence goes on from NZ_JAGPYD010000004.1 coordinate 334,038, forward strand.
CGAGCCGCCGGGCGTCCAGAACTTCAGCCGGTGACCGGGGCGCATGCCGCCGCTCATGTCGAGCAGCTGGCGCAGGGTGATGCCGAGCGGGGCCTCGTACTGGCCTGGGCTGGCGACATGGCCGCTGAGCGAGTACAGCGTGAAGCCGGGGGACTTCTCGCTGCCCATCGACCGGAACCACTCCTTGCCCCGGTTCAGGATGGCGGGAACCGACGCGATCGACTCGACGTTGTTCACCACAGTGGGGCAGGCGTAGAGACCTGCCACGGCCGGGAAGGGGGGACGCAGTCGCGGTTGACCACGGCGGCCTTCGAGCGAGTCGAGCAGCGCGGTCTCCTCACCGCAGATGTACGCCCCCGCCCCGGCGTGCACGGTGAGTTCGAGGTCGAGTCCGCTGCCCATGATGTTCTTGCCGAGGTAGCCCGCCGCGTAGGCCTCGCGCACGGCCTCGTGCAACCGCCGCAGGACGGGGACGACTTCACCCCGGAGATAGATGAAGGCGTGCGACGACCGGATGGCGTAGCACGCGATCACGATGCCCTCGATGAGGCTGTGCGGGTTCGCGAAGAGGAGCGGGATGTCCTTGCAGGTCCCCGGCTCCGACTCGTCGGCGTTGACAACGAGATAGTGCGGCTTGCCGTCCCCCTGCGGGATGAACTGCCACTTCATCCCGGTGGGGAATCCCGCGCCGCCGCGCCCGCGCAGACCGGACTCCTTGACGTACGCGATCAGGTCGTCCGGCGCCATGGCGAGCGCCTTGCGGAGCCCCTCGTACCCGTCGTGCCTGCGGTAGACGTCGAGCGTCCAGGACCGGTCCTCGTCCCAGAAGGCCGACAGCACGGGTGCCAGCAGCTTCTCGGGACTGTTCTCCTTCAGCTCCGGTGCCAATGTCATCACTCCCCCTCCTCGGCGACAGGCCCCGCCGGGTGGGCCGGGTCGGACGCGGACGAATCCTGCGGCGCGTCGTGCGAGCTGAGGTGTTCAGCCGGCGACGGTTGGTGCGCGGTCCTGTCCTGCTGCTCGTCGTGCGGTCCGCCGTCGCGCGGGTGGACCACGCGCGCGGGTGCGGTCTCCCCCTTGGCCAGGCGCAGGCCCACCAGCGAGGCCGGTCCGGCGCTGCCGCCCTCCTCGACGGCCCCGGGACGCTCGTCGGGGAAGCCGGCCAGGATCCGCGCGGTCTCCTTGAACGTGCACAGACGGGCCCCGCGCGTGGGCGCCACGTCACGGCCGGCGCGCAGGTCGTCGACGAGCCGCTTGGCGCTGTCGGGGGTCTGGTTGTCGAAGAACTCCCAGTTGACCATCACGACCGGGGCGTAGTCGCAGGCCGCGTTGCACTCGATGTGCTCCAGGGTGACCTTGCCGTCGCCGGTGGTCTCGCCGTTGCCGACGCCCAGGTGCTCCTGGAGCTCCTCGAAGATCGCGTCGCCGCCCATGACCGCGCAGAGCGTGTTGGTGCACACGCCCACCTGGTAGTCGCCGGAGGGCTTGCGGCGGTACATGGTGTAGAAGGTCGCGACCGCGGTGACCTCGGCGGTGGTCAGGCCGAGCACGTCCGCGCAGAACTGCATCCCGGTGCGCGTGACATGGCCCTCCTCCGCCTGCACGAGGTGCAGCAGCGGCAGCAGGGCGGACCGTGAGTCCGGGTAGCGGGCGACGACCTCGCGGGCGTCGGCCTCCAGCCGGGCGCGGACGTCGTCCGGGTAGGCCGGCGCGGGCAGTTGGGGCATGCCCAGGCTGACGCCCCGCTCGGAAGATGAGGTGGTCACCGGTCGACGCCTCCCATCACGGGGTCGATGGACGCGACGGCGACGATGACGTCGGCGACCTGGCCGCCCTCGCACATCGCCGCCATGGCCTGCAGATTGGTGAAGGACGGGTCGCGGAAGTGGACCCTGAAGGGGCGGGTGCCTCCGTCGGAGACGGCGTGCACCCCGAGCTCGCCCTTGGGCGACTCGACGGCCGCGTAGGCCTGTCCCGGCGGGACGCGGAAACCCTCGGTGACCAGCTTGAAGTGGTGGATCAGGGCCTCCATGGAGGTGCCCATGATCTTCTTGATGTGGTCGAGGGAGTTGCCGAGCCCGTCGGGTCCCAGGGCGAGCTGGGCGGGCCAGGCGATCTTCTTGTCGGAGACCATGACCGGGCCCGGCTCGAGGCGGTCCAGGCACTGCTCGACGATCCCGAGCGACTGGCGCATCTCCTCCAGGCGGATCAGGAAGCGCCCGTAGGAGTCGCAGGTGTCGGCGGTGGGGACCTCGAAGTCGTAGGTCTCGTAGTCGCAGTACGGCTGGGTCTTGCGCAGGTCGTGCGGCAGGCCGGTCGAGCGCAGGATCGGGCCGGTGGCGCCGAGGGCCATGCAGCCGGCCAGGTCGAGATAGCCGACGTCCTGCATACGGGCCTTGAAGATGGGGTTCCCGGTGGCGAGCTTGTCGTACTCCGGGAGGTTCTTCTTCATCTTCTTCACGAACTCGCGGATGTGGTCCACCGCGCCGGGCGGCAGGTCCTGCGCGAGTCCGCCGGGGCGGATGTACGCGTGGTTCATCCGCAGGCCCGTGATGAGCTCGTAGATGTCGAGAATCATTTCACGATCACGGAATCCGTAGATCATGATCGTGGTGGCGCCGAGCTCCATACCGCCGGTGGCGATGCACACCAGGTGGGAGGAGAGCCGGTTCAGCTCCATCAGGAGCACCCGGATGATCTTGGCGCGCTCGGTGATCTGGTCCTCGATGCCGAGGAGCTTCTCGACGGCGAGACAGTAGGCGGTCTCGTTGAAGAAGGACGTCAGGTAGTCCATGCGCGTCACGAACGTGGTGCCCTGCGTCCAGGTCCGGTACTCGAGGTTCTTCTCGATGCCGGTGTGGAGGTAGCCGATGCCGCAGCGGGCCTCGGTGACCGTCTCGCCCTCGATCTCCAGGATCAGGCGCAGCACTCCGTGGGTGGACGGGTGCTGGGGGCCCATGTTGACGACGATGCGCTCGTCGTCGGCCTTGGCCGCGCTCTGGACGACCTCGTCCCAGTCGCCACCGGTGACCGTATATACAGTGCCCTCGGTGGTTTCGCGGGCGGATGCTGACTGAGTGCTCACGAGTACGACCTCCGCTGGTCCGGAGCCGGGATCTGGGCGCCCTTGTACTCGACGGCGATGCCGCCGAGGGGATAGTCCTTGCGCTGCGGGTGGCCCTGCCAGTCGTCCGGCATCATGATCCGCGTCAGGGCGGGGTGACCGTCGAAGACGATGCCGAAGAAGTCGTACGTCTCGCGCTCGTGCCAGTCGTTCGTCGGGTACACGGGGACGAGCGACGGGATGTGCGGGTCGCTGTCGGGGACGCTGACCTCCAGGCGGATCAGCCGGTTGTGGGTGATCGAGCGCAGGTGGTAGACGGCGTGCAGTTCCCGGCCCTTGTCGTGCGGGTAGTGGACGCCGCTGACGCCGGTGCACAGCTCGAACCGCAGGGCCGGGTCGTCGCGCAGGGTGCGGGCGACGCGGACCAGGTGCTCGCGTTCGATGTGGAAGGTGATCTCGTCGCGGTCGACGACCGTCTTCTCGATGGCGTTGTCGGGCAGCAGGCCCTGTTCCTCCAGGGCGCCCTCGAGTTCGTCGGCGACCTCGTCGAACCAGCCTCCGTAGGGGCGGCTCGCCGGTCCCGGGAGGCGGACCGAGCGGACCAGGCCGCCGTAACCGGAGGTGTCCCCGCCGTTGTCGGCGCCGAACATGCCGCGCTGGACACGGATCTCCTCGCCGCCCTGGCCCCGCTGGCCGGGGAGGTTGGAGGCGGACAGGTCCTTCTCGGGGTTCACCCCGTTCGACCCGTTCGCCCCGTTGGTGCCGTTGGCGTCGCTCACCGCAGCAGCCCCTTCATCTCGATCGTGGGCAGGGCCTTGAGCGCCGCTTCCTCCGCCTCACGGGCCGCTTCCTCGGCGTTGACCCCGAGCTTGGAGCCCTGGATCTTCTGGTGCAGCTTGAGGATGGCGTCCATGAGCATCTCGGGCCGTGGCGGGCAGCCCGGCAGATAGATGTCGACCGGGACGATGTGGTCGACGCCCTGCACGATCGCGTAGTTGTTGAACATGCCGCCCGAGGAGGCGCAGACCCCCATGGAGATCACCCACTTGGGGTTCGGCATCTGGTCGTAGACCTGCCGGAGCACCGGCGCCATCTTCTGGCTGACCCGGCCGGCGACGATCATCAGGTCGGCCTGGCGCGGCGATCCGCGGAAGACCTCCATGCCGAAGCGCGCCAGGTCGTATCGGCCGGCGCCGGTCGTCATCATCTCGATGGCGCAGCACGCGAGGCCGAAGGTGGCCGGGAAGACGGACGCCTTGCGCACCCAGCCCGCGGCCTGTTCGACGGTGGTCAGCAGGAATCCGCTCGGCAGCTTTTCTTCGAGTCCCATGTCTAAAGGCCCCTCAGTCCCATTCCAGGCCGCCGCGCCGCCATACGTACGCGTACGCGACGAAGACGGTGAGCACGAAGAGCAGCATCTCCACGAGCCCGAAGATCCCCAGGGAGTCGAAGGTGACGGCCCAGGGGTAGAGGAAGACGATCTCGATATCGAAGATGATGAAGAGCATCGCCGTCAGGTAGTACTTGATGGGGAAGCGCCCGCCGCCGGCCGGCGTGGGGGTCGGCTCGATCCCGCACTCATAAGCCTCGAGCTTGGCCCGGTTGTACCGCTTCGGACCGATCAGCGTGGCCATGACCACGGAGAAGATCGCAAAGCCTGCCCCGAGGGCTCCCAGTACGAGGATGGGCGCATACGCGTTCACCGCTCCTCGCTCCTCTCAGTCGGCACTGACTGCTGGCGGTTGTGCAGCGGGCCCGTTCGCCTCACCAACCCCACGAACCACGCCCGCCCCGGCGAAGATCGAGAACATGTGAAGCAGGTCACAAGCCCAACTGCCTCGCATCTTATGCCTGCCGGTCTGTGATCTGCGACACGGGGTATTGCACAAGCTTTGTGATCTCCACCACCTGACGAACGATCATGAACACGGATGAGCGGTGATCTTCGCACGTGAAGCGTCCGAGTGATCACCAGAGGTGACATTTTCGCTCGTCAGCCCAGCTCAGAGGGGGCGTCTCCATATCAAGAGGCTTCCGGTGCATGCAAATTGGAGTTGGACCGGAAGACTTGATAGAGGACCGCGTTCACACATCAGAGGGAGCGGCGGGGACCGATGTGGACGCGTGCGCGCGTTCACGAACTCCGGGAGGCGCGATCCGGGCACCGGACGCACACGAAGGCGTGACCGTTGCGTGACCTCCGCCACACCCGTCAGGGCTCCGTGAGAACCGGGCTTGGCCACCGGTCCCAACCAGTGGTAAGCGCGGGGCAATTCGGACTTAATGATGAAAGCCCGTGATCACGGGCGGAATGAAGACCGTCCGCAATGTCCGTTACGGCGTCAATAAAGGGCGCTCCGCCGGGAATTTGGGCCGTCCGTTGAACAACTGTGGCGCAGCCCACGTTTCTTGAAGGTATGGAGGAGCCCCTGATACCGGTTGTACCCATGTCCCACACCGCTCACATACGCAGCCACCGGAAGCCCCGCCGCACCGCGTCGACCACGATCGCGATGCGAGCCGGAGTTGCCGGTGGCGTCCTCAGCATGGCAGCGGCTGGTGCTGCGGCCACGGCGAACGCCGCCGAGCCCGTCACGCAGACCATCGAACTGCCCACCCTGTCGGGTGACCTGGCGGACCAGCTCGCCCAGTCCGCCGACGCCACGCAGCTGGCGGCGGCGAACTACGAGCTCGAGGCCGAGCGTGACGCGGCCGCCGCCGCAGCGGCCGAGGAGGCCAAGAAGGACCTCGCACAGGCCAAGAAGAAGGCCGAGGCGAAGAAGAAGGCCGAGGAGGCCCGTAAGGCCGCCGCAGAGGCCGCCGCGTCCCGCAGCACCGAGCGGGCCACCCTGTCCGCCTCCGCGAGCGTCTCCGCCCCGGCGAGCGGCAGCGTCGCGACGGTCATCTCGTTCCTCAAGGCCCAGGTCGGCGACGCGTACGTCATGGGTGCCACCGGCCCCAACGCGTGGGACTGCTCCAGCCTGGTGCAGGCCGCCTTCAAGCAGGTCGGCGTCGACCTGCCGCGGGTCTCCCAGGACCAGTCGATGGCCGGCACCGACATCCCGCTGTCGCAGGTGCAGGTCGGCGACATCCTCTACTGGGGTGGCAAGGGCTCCGCCTACCATGTGGGCGTCTACATCGGTAACGGCCAGTACCTGGACGCGGCCAACCCCTCCAAGGGCGTCGTCATCCAGGACCTGTCGGGTTACCCGGCGTCGGGCGCGGTCCGCGTGCTCTGAGCCGTACAGATCGACGTAAGGGCCGCAGCCGCTCGGGGGCAGCGGCCCTTACGCGTGCCCGGAGTTCCCTCCGGGCCGGGCCCGTCAGGCCTTCGGGGCCACCTTGCTCAGGCCGTTGATGATGCGGTCCATCGCGTCGCCGCCGGTCGGGTCGGTGAGGTTCGCGAGGAGCTTCAGCGTGAACTTCATCAGCATGGGGTGGGTCAGACCGCGCTGCGTGGCGATCTTCATGACCTTCGGGTTGCCGATGAGCTTCACGAAGGCGCGGCCCAGCGTGTAGTAGCCGCCGTAGGTGTCCTTCAGGACGCGCGGGTAGCGCTGCAGGGCCATCTCCCGGCCCGCGGGGGTCGAGCGGGCGTGCGCCTGGACGATGACCTCGGCGGCGATCTGCCCGGACTCCATGGCGTAGGCGATGCCCTCGCCGTTGAAGGGGTTCACCAGTCCGCCGGCGTCGCCGACGAGCAGCAGGCCCTTGGTGTAGTGCGGCTGGCGGTTGAAGGCCATGGGCAGGGCGGCGCCGCGGATCGGGCCCGTCATGTTCTCCGGGGTGTAGCCCCAGTCCTCCGGCATGGACGCGCACCAGGCCTTCAGGACCTCGCGCCAGTCGAGCTCCTTGAAGGAGTCCGAGGTGTTGAGCACGCCGAGTCCGACGTTGGACGTGCCGTCGCCCATGCCGAAGATCCAGCCGTAGCCGGGCAGCAGCCGGTCCTCGGGGCCCCGGCGGTCCCACAGTTCCAGCCAGGACTCCAGGTAGTCGTCGTCGTGGCGGGGGCTCTCGAAGTACGTCCGCACGGCGACGCCCATCGGGCGGTCCTCGCGCCGGTGCAGGCCCATCGCCAGGGACAGCCGCGTGGAGTTGCCGTCGGCGGCGACCACCAGGGGCGCGCGGAAGGTGACCTCGCGCTTCTCCTCGCCGAGCTTGGCGTGCACGCCGATGATCCGGCCGGTGCGGTCGTCCAGGATCGGGGCGCCGACGTTGCAGCGCTCGTAGAGCCGGGCGCCCGCCTTCTGGGCCTGCCGGGCGAGCTGCTCGTCGAAGTCGTCGCGCTTGCGGACGAGTCCGTAGTCGGGGAAGGAGGCGAGATCCGGCCAGTCCAGCTGGAGGCGTACACCGCCGCCGATGATCCGCAGGCCCTTGTTGCGCAGCCAGCCGGCCTCCTCGGAGATGTCGATCCCCATGGCGACGAGCTGCTTGGTGGCGCGCGGGGTCAGTCCGTCGCCGCAGACCTTCTCCCGCGGGAACTCGGTCTTCTCCAGGAGCAGTACGTCGAGTCCGGCCCTGGCGAGGTGGTACGCGGTGGTGGAGCCGGCTGGGCCCGCTCCGACGACGATGACATCGGCGGTGTTTTCGGAGAGGGGCTCGGTCACGGCGGGAACTCCCCAAGGTTCGGAATCTGCGTGCCGACGGGCACTGGACATGGGCAGTCTATGCAGCAGAATTGATCACCCGGCTGAAGGGCTGCCCTGTGAACCGAGCTCTGCCCGTAGTACGGCTGCGTGTGCCCACCGACGAGGACGCGGTGGCCTGGCACCGGGCCTTCGCCCACCCCGACGTCATGGAGTTCCACGGCGGCCGGGCCGCCGAACTCTCCGCCTACGAGGAGCTCACCGCCCGCCAGCGCCGGCACGACGCCGAGCGTGGTTTCTGCCTGTGGACGATGCTCGACGAGGACGACCGCGTCATCGGCTTCACGGGCGCCCAGCCCTGGGAGCGGGAGTGGGGCCCGACCGGGGAGATCGAGATCGGCTGGCGGCTGGCCCGCGAGCACTGGGGCAAGGGGTATGTGACGGCGGCCGCGCGGCAGACGCTGGAGCGGGTACGGGCGGCCGGGGTGCCGGGCGTCGTCGCGATGGTGGACGCGCGCAACGAGCGGTCGATAGCGGTGACACGGCGGCTGGGGATGGAGCTGGCCGAGGTGTTCAGCACACCGGACGAGCGCCGGGGGCACTGCTACCGGCTGGAACTCGCCCCTTCTTCGGACACGCAGAGTAACTGACTGTCACAGAAAGATACTTGAAGCTTCCGGACGGCACCCCCGGGCGGTTACCCTGCAGATACCGCTGGGGGTGACATCTGTGCACACAACACCCACGACACCCGAGGTGCGGGTCCCGCGACTCGTCGGGCTGATGGCCATGGACGCGCGCGAGGCGGCCAAGTCCCGCGGCCTGTCCCTCATCGCACCCGACCGGCCGGACTTCTCCCTGGTCGTCGTCGACTACGTCGTCCGTCAGTACCCCCAGCCGGGCACCCCGGTGCCCCGGGACTCGACGGTCGCCATCTGGTTCGACTTCGGCGAGGGCGAGGGCGGCGGAGGTGTGCGCGAGCCCCGCATACCGCGCCCGCCGTCGGGCGGCAGGCCCCGCGCGCTCGACGAGCCCGGCGACCCCTACCCGTTGGTCAGCTCTGCTTGAACCCGCGGTGCAGGGTGACGACCCCGCCCGTCAGATTCCGCCAGGCCACCTTCGACCAGCCCGCCTCGCGCAGCCGCTCGGCGAGGGCCGGCTGGTCGGGCCAGGCGCGGATGGACTCGGCGAGGTAGACGTACGCGTCCGGGTTGGAGGACACCGCGCGGGCGACCGGCGGCAGCGCGCGCATCAGGTACTCGGTGTAGACGGTGCGGAAGGGCGCCCAGGTCGGGTGCGAGAACTCGCAGATCACGACGCGTCCGCCGGGCCGGGTCACCCGGTACATCTCGCGCAGCGCGGTGTCGAAGTCCTGGACGTTGCGCAGCCCGAAGGAGATCGTCACGGCGTCGAACGTGTCGTCCCGGAACGGCAGTCGGGTCGCGTCGCCCGCCGTGTACGGCAGCCAGGTGTTGTTCCGCTTGCCGACCCGGAGCATGCCCTGGGAGAAGTCGCAGGGCACGACGTAGGCGCCGGTGCGGGCGAAGGGCAGGGACGAGGTGCCGGTGCCGGCCGCCAGGTCCAGGACCTTCTGCGCGGGGCGCGCGTCGACCGCCTTCGCGACCTCCTTGCGCCAGCGCCGGTCCTGCCCGAGGGAGAGCACGTCGTTGGTCAGGTCGTACCGTTCCGCGACGCCGTCGAACATCGAGGCGACTTCATGCGGCTGCTTGTCCAGGGATGCGCGCGTCACGGGCCCATTCTTGCAGCCGCTCCCTGGACCACCTGCGGCGGCTTCCCGGTCGGCGGCGCGGTCAGCGCCGGCGGTGCACCAGGCGGCCGGCCACGACGGTGGCCACGCAGGTGGACGCGCCCTCCCGGACGAGGGCCGCGCGGTCGGGCACGTCGAACACCGCGAACCGGGCGGGCTGCCCGGCGGCGAGGCCCGGCAGCAGGACGAGCGGCACCGGGGAGAGCGCCGGGGGGCCGGGTAGCGAGGCCGGGCGTCCGGCCAGGGCGAGCCCGGCCCTGCGGACCGCGTCCAGGGCCTCACGGCCGCGCAGTTCACCGGCGACCGCGACGGTGCCGTGCGCCAGCAGGCGCTGTACGCCTCGCCGGGCGCTGGCTCCCCGCGCGGACGGTCCCGCGCCGAGGAGGTCCCGTGCGCGCTCGCCGAAGATCGGCGCGGTGCCGAGCCGGTCCGCCTCGCGCGGGTCGGGGTGGTAGGCCTGCTCGAGCAGTTCCGGGCCGTACGGGTTGAGCAGGCCGGGTGTCAGGATGCCGGGCCACCTCCGCAGCCGGGCGTCCGGGTGGGCGGCGGCCAGTTCGTCGTACGGGCCGACGGCGGCGAGGTGCGCGCCGTCGACCAGGACGGCGCTCTCGGGCGTGGCGTCGGCGACGTGAAGGGTCAGCACGGGGATGTCAGTTGGAGGCGAGGATCTTCAGCTCGGGGTGGGCCGTGCCGCCCTCGATGGCCGTCGAGGAGATGTGGGACATGACGCGGCTGTCGACGGGGTCGTTCGCCGGGTCGTCGTGCACGACGAGGTGCTCGTACGTCGTCGAGCGCTGAGCCGGGACCCGCCCCGCGGAGCGGATCATGTCGATCATCTCCTGGAGGTTGGAGCGGTGCCTGGCACCGGCCGCCGAGACGACGTTCTCCTCCAGCATGACCGAGCCGAGGTCGTCGGCGCCGTAGTGCAGCGTCAGCTGGCCCGCGTCCTGGCCGGTGGTGAGCCAGGAGCCCTGGATGTGGGCGATGTTGTCCATGAAGAGCCGGGAGATCGCGATCATCCGCAGGTACTCGAAGATCGTGGCCTGCGTCCGGCCCTTCAGGTGGTTGTTCATCGGCTGGTACAGGTACGGGATGAACGCGCGGAAGCCGCCCGTGCGGTCCTGTACGTCACGGATCATCCGCAGGTGCTCGATCCGCTCGGCGTTGGTCTCGCCGGTGCCCATCAGCATGGTGGAGGTGGACTCCACGCCCAGGTTGTGGGCGGTCTCCATGATCTCCAGCCAGCGCTCGCCGGACTCCTTCAGCGGCGCGATGGCCTTGCGGGGCCGCTCCGGCAGCAGTTCGGCGCCCGCGCCCGCGAAGGAGTCGAGGCCGGCGGCGTGGATGCGCTGGATGGCCTCCTCGACGCCGACCTTGGAGATCCGGGCCATGTGCTCGACCTCGCTCGCCCCCAGGCTGTGGATGACGAGCTGCGGGAACTCCTTCTTGATGGCCGCGAAGTGCTTCTCGTAGTACTCGACGCCGTAGTCCGGGTGGTGGCCGCCCTGGAACATGATCTGGGTGCCGCCGAGTTCGACGGTCTCCGCGCAGCGCCGCAGGATGTCGTCGAGGTCGCGGGTCCAGCCCTTGGCCGTGTCCTTCGGCGGGGCGTAGAAGGCGCAGAACTTGCACGCCGTGACGCAGACGTTCGTGTAGTTGATGTTCCGCTCGATGATGTACGTCGCGATGTGCTCGGTGCCCGCGTAGCGGCGGCGGCGTACGGCGTCGGCGGCGGAGCCGAGCGCGTGGAGCGGGGCGTCGCGGTAGAGGTCGAGCGCCTCTTCCGGGGTGATCCGCCCGCCCGCTGCGGCACGGTCGAGCACGGACTGAAGGTCGGCCTTCTCGGTCACCGGGGGCGTCCCTTTCGTCAAGGTCGGGCGGACCGAACCAGCGTACGCCAGGGGCCCGACACGGCCGACGTCAGGCCGCGTACGCCCCGATCAGCACCCCTGTCAGCGCCCCGCCGAGGAGGAAGGGGCCGAAGGGGATCGCCGAGGTGCGGTCGGCCCGGCGCAGGGCGACCAGGCCCCAGCCGTACAGCGCTCCGGAGAGGAACCCGGCGAAGGTGCCGAGCATGAGCGTCGGCCAGCCGTACCAGCCGAGGACCGCGCCGGCGCCGAGCGCCAGTTTCACGTCGCCGAAGCCCATGCCGTCGGGGTTGAGCAGATGCAGGCCGTAGTAGAAGGCGCCGAGCGCGAGGGACGCGGCCGCGGCGGTCGGCCAGTGCCCGGCGTGCTCGGGGACGGCGGCGACCAGGCCCAGCAGGGCGAGCGCGCCGCCCGCGAGGGAGAGGGTCAGCGGGTCGGGGAGCCGGCGCACCCTCAGGTCGACGAGGGTGAGCAGCACGCCGCAGGGTGCCAGCAGCAGCCAGGCGCCCAGCTCGGGCCGGGTGCCGGTGGCGGCGGCGAGCGCGGCGCAGACGGCGGCGGTGACGAGGACGGGCACGGTGGCACCGGGGCCGTACGGGGCACGGGGCCCGCACGCGTGGCAGCCGGCCGGGCCGAGCCATCCCGCGACCGGGTGGCCGCCGGGGCAGTGCGCGCGCCACGGCTCCTCGTCGGGTGCGGCGAACCGGTACGCGGCCCGGGGCAGCAGGGCCCCCGCGAGCGCTCCCCACAGCGCGGCGACCGTGACGACGAGCGGGGTGCTCACCAGGGTGCTCACCTCCATCAGCCGCTCCCCCCGCCGGTCTTCGACAGGCGGGCCTCGGGCTCGCCTTCCGCCGAGCTCTCCGAGCGGTACACCAGGTCGTCGCCCTCCGGGGTGATGCGGACGGTGTGCGGCTCGGGGTTGCAGCCGGCGTGGTTGCCCTTCGCGCCCACGGAGGTGACGACGAGCTGTTTCGCCGTCACCTCTTTCAGGGTGAGGACGTCGTTGCAGACCCCGCCGAGCAGATCGGTCTGGCGCAGCCGGCCCAGTTCCCCGCCGAGCTCGGCCTTGTGAACGGTGAGCCGGAAGGTGCCGGCGGGCAGGGTGCCGCCCACGGCCGTGGCCTTCCCCTCCCAGGTGCCGAGGTAGCGGGCGGGGACGGCGCTCTCCGTCTTGCTCCCCGGCGCCCGGGACGAGGGGGCGTCGGAGCCCGCGCTCGAGTCCCGGTCGTCGGCGCCCCGGCCGGGCAGCCCGTCGAGGACGACGACGGAGCCGAGCATGACCGCCGCGAGCGCTCCGGCCACGGCCAGCGTCACCGTGCAGCTCACCCTGCGCCCGCGCGCCGTGACGGTCACCCCCGGTGTGCTGGGCGGGGACGCCTCGGTGGAGGTGTCGGGCACCGTGTCCCGGGGCGCGGGCACCGGGGCGGGCATCACCGGAGCCGGCCCGAACTCGCCCACGGTGACCGGGCGGCTGAACGCCACGGGTCCGGACGGGGCGTCCTCCCCGGCCTCCAGGTTCAGCAGCCGTACGGCGCCCCGGCTGACCTGCTCGACCAGCGGCCCGGGCAGCCAGCCGCCCGCGACCAGCCGGGCCGCGCCCTCGGGCGCCAGCCGCCCGGCGATCTCGCGCGGGGTGGGCCGCTCACCCGGCTCCTTGGCCAGGCACCGCGCGACCAGCTCGCGCAACGGCTCGTCCAGCGCGTCGAGTTCGGGCTCCTCGTGGACGACCTTGTAGAGCAGGGCCGCCGAGGTGTCGCCGGAGAACGGGGGCTCGCCGGCCGCCGCGTAGGCGAGCACGGCGCCCAGCGAGAAGACGTCGGCCGCCCCGGTGACGCCCTTGCCCAGGATCTGCTCGGGCGCCATGTAGCCCGGCGAGCCGATGGAGACACCGCTGGAGGTGAGCGAGGCGGTGCCGTCCAGGGCCCGCGCGATGCCGAAGTCGATGAGCAGCGGGCCGTCCAGGGTGAGCAGGACGTTCGACGGCTTCACGTCCCGGTGGACCAGGCCCAGGTCGTGCACCGCGGCCAGCGCCTCGGCGAGCCCGGCGCCCAGGGCCCGTACGGACGGCGGGGGCAGGGCGCCCGCGTCGGCGACGGCGCCCGACAGCGACGGCCCGGCCGCGTACGCGGTGGCCACCCAGGGCAGGGCGGCCTCCGGGTCGGCGTCCAGCACGGGCGCCGTCCACGCGCCGCCCACCCGCCGGGCGGCGTCGACCTCGCGCCGGAAGCGGGCCCGGAACTCCTCGTCGAGCGCGAGGTGCGGATGCACGATCTTGACGGCGACCGTGCGGCCCCCGGAGCTGCGGCCCAGATAGACCCGGCCCATCCCTCCGGAGCCGAGCCGGCCGAGGAGCCGGTACGGCCCGACGACCGTGGGCTCGTCCATGCCGAGTGGCTGCATCGGCGTCCACCTCTCCCCCGTACGGCCCAGCGCCCCCGCGGACTTCGCAGCAGATTAGTGCGGATCGGGTCCGCGGTCCGCGTCGCGGGCCGGAACCGCCGCCGCCGATCTGTCAGTCCGATGGGCGCGCGCCCGATGGGTGAAGGCCGGAGCCCGAGAACGCCCTCCGCGGCCCTCCGGACGTGCGGAGGGCCGCGGACAAGCGCTCACCGTGACGCATCGCCGGTGCCGGCCCCGGCGGCCGGGCGCTCACGGATGGAGCAGTTCGACCTTCACGTCCGCGGGAAATCCGGTGGTCGGCCCGACGCGGCGCGCGAACTCCGTGACGGCTTCCAGCTGCGGACCGCCGAAACGGAAGTCGAGGGTCGTGAAATACCGCTCCAGGACCTTCTCGTCGAAGGCCTCCCAGCGGGCCGCCTGTTCCGCGACCTTGCCGACCTCCTCCAGGGAGAGGTTGCGGGAGGCGAGGAATGCCTCGTGGACCTTGCGGGTGATGTCCGGCTCGCGTTCCAGATAGTCGCGGCGCGCCGCCCACACGGCGAAGACGAAGGGCAGCCCGGTCCACTCCTTCCAGAGCGCGCCGAGGTCGTGCACCTGGAGGCCGTAGCGCGGGCCGTCGAGCAGGTTGGCGCGCAGCGCCGCGTCACCGATGAGGACCGCCGCCTCGGCCTCCTGCATCATCACGCTGAGGTCGGGCGGGCAGGTGTAGTAGTCGGGCCGGACGCCGTAGCGCTCCGCGAGCAGCAGCTGGGCGAGGCGGACCGAGGTGCGCGACGTGGAGCCGAGGGCGACGCGGGCGCCGTCCAGCCGGTCGAGGGGGACCTGCGAGACGATCACGCAGGACATCACCGGTCCGTCGCACCCGACGGCGATGTCGGGGAAGGCGACCAGGTCGTCGGCGTTGCGCAGGAACTCGACGAGGGTGATCGGACCGATGTCGAGATCGCCGCGCACCAGCTGCTCGCTGAGCTTCTCGGGAGTGTCCTTCGTGAGCTCGAAGTCGAGGAGCGTGCCGGTTCTCGCGAGCCCCCAGTAGAGGGGCAGGCAGTTGAGGAACTGGATGTGGCCCACGCGGGGCCGGGTGCGAGAATTGTCCACATCGCGAGACTAGACCCCATGGGGTAGCGTTCGGCCTTCAGGGTCGGGACATTCAGGTCACCCCCTTACTGTCAACTCGGACACGGATCTTCAAACGTCCGAGTGACGTGATCTTGACCTCTATTGCTTTCGGCTGCCTGCGTGCTAGGCTCGCCGCAAGTTGCAGTTTGGTTTCCCTTGCAGTACAGAGCCTGCGGAGCATGTAACCGCGGGCTCTCGTCGTTTTCAGACGTATGCAGTTGTGCGGCACTTTGTTTTCACACTTGCAGGGTTCTGGAGCAGGGCAACCCTTTGGGCCCAAGGAGGGCTTATGGCTACCGGAACCGTGAAGTGGTTCAACGCCGAAAAGGGCTTTGGCTTCATCGCCCAGGAAGGCGGCGGCCCCGACGTCTTCGTTCACTACTCCGCGATCAACGCGAGCGGCTTCCGCTCGCTGGAGGAGAACCAGCAGGTCTCCTTCGACGTGACCCAGGGCCCGAAGGGCCCGCAGGCGGAGAACGTCACCCCCGTCTGATTCGGTCCTCGGAGCCTGGTGCTTTGATCCGGAACTGAGTGCAGTACCCAAGGAGCCCCGCGCCGCAAGGCAGCGGGGCTCCTGCCTTTTCTCCATCAGGCCGGGGGGCCTCCTACACGTGCTGCATGACGAGGACGAAGAACGTCCCCGGCTCCAGCGCCTCGTACAGATGCGGCACGTCCCCGCGGTACGTCATGTAGTCCCCCGGCCCCAGCTCGGCCTCCTCGCCGTGCGGCCCCGCCTTCACCCGGCCCGCCCCGACGATCAGATGCTCCACCGTGCCCGGGATGTGCGGCTCGGACTCACGGGCCGCGCCCGGCTCCGCGCGCAGGTGGTAGATGTCCCGCCGGGCGCCCGGCGGGCTCGCCGACAGCAGGGTGGCCACATAGTCGGCCCGCTCGGACGCCACCGTGGGCCCCTCGCCCGCGCGGATCACCTGGACCGCGGGCGCCGGCGGCTCCACCAGCGTGCTGAACGGCACACCGAGCGCCACGCCGAGCGCCCACAGCGTCTCCACGCTCGGGTTCCCGCCGCCGCCCTCCAGCTGGGACAGCGTGGACTTCGCGATGCCAGCCCGTTTGGCCAGCTCGGACAGGGACAGCCCGGCGCGGGCGCGCTCGCGACGCAGGGAGACGGCGATCCACGTCAGGGGCTCACCCATGGACTCACTTCCAGTCGTTCGCTCTGCCGTCGTTCGTTCCGCCGTCGTTCGTTCTGGCGGTCCGCTCGTTCGGCTTGACGAACGACGGCGCGTCTGTTCATTCTGGGAAACATGCGTTCGCTGTTCCGAACACCGATGATGGCACCTCTCGTGCGCGACAGCGCCCTCGTCTGGCTGGCGAGCGGTGTCGTCGGCGTGTCCTTCGGCGCGATCGCGGTGGCCGGAGGGCTGCCGCTCTGGGTCCCGGTGGCCATGTCGCTCGTCGTGTACGCGGGCTCGGCGCAGTTCAGCGCCGTCGGGCTGCTGCTGGCCGGGGGCGGGCCGCTCGCCGCGGCCGCGACCGGGCTGCTGCTCAACACCCGCACCGCCGCCTTCAGCCTGGCCGTGGCGGACGTCCTCGGCCCGGGGCGGTTCGCCCGGCTGGCCGGGGCGCATCTGGTGACCGACGAGACGGTGGCGTTCACGCTCGCGCAGCCCGACCCGGCCCGGCGCCGGGCTGCGTTCTGGGTGAACGGCCTCGGTCTGTTCGCCGCCTGGAACACCGGTGTGCTGGCCGGCGCCCTCGCCGGCACCGCGCTCGGCGACACGGCGACCTACGGGCTGGACGCCGCCTTCCCGGCGGTGCTCGCAGCGCTGGTGCTGCCGGCCCTGCGCACCGACCGCTCGGCCCGCCGGGCGGCGCTGCTCGGCGCGGCGCTCGCGCTGGCCGTCACCCCGGCCGTCCCGGCGGGCGTGCCCGTACTGCTGGCGCTCGCCGGGCTGGTCGTCCACGGCCGGAAGGGCGGTACGGCATGACCTCCACGACGGGGACGGTCGCCGTGATCCTGGTGCTCGCGGTCGGGACGTACGCCTTCCGGCTGGTGGGCCCGGCGCTGCACGGACGGGTCGTGCTGCCCGCCCGGGTGCGGGAGCTGCTGGCGGCCGGTGCGGTGGTGCTGCTCGTGGCGCTGCTGGCGACGGGTGCGCTGACGGAGGGCGGCGGGTTCGCCGGCTGGGCCCGCCCGGCCGGGGTGCTGGTGGGCGGGGTCCTGGCGTGGCGGGGCGCCCCGTTCCCGGTGGTGGTGCTGGCGGCGGCCGGATCCGCCGCCCTGCTGCGGGCGTTGGGGGTGGCGTGAGCCGGTCGCGTGGGAGGATCACCGGATGACGAACGGTGGCGACGGCGACGGCCGCGAGCGGGACTCGAAACTGGCGACCGGTGTGTCGCTCGGCATCTCTCTGGGCCTGGCGCTCGGCGTCGTGTTCGGGACGGCGGTCTTCGACAATCTGGCGCTCGGACTCGGCCTGGGCATGGCGGTGGGTGTGGCGGTCGGGGCGGCGCTGGGCAGCGCGCGCGGCGGTGACCGGAGCCGCACGCCCGAGTAGGGCGCGACGAACGGCACCTGGGCGTTAGGGTCGCGGGCCATGACCGACTCCGACTTCCTGACCGCCACCCGCACCTTCTACGACGCCATCGCCGAGGACTACGCGAAGCTCTTCGAGGACGAGATGGCGCACCGGCCCCTGGAGCGGGCCGTGCTGGGGGTGTTCGCCGAACTCGTGGGCGGCGGCGGGCCGGTGGCCGACCTCGGCTGCGGACCCGGCCGGACGACGGCCCGGCTGGCCGCGCTGGGTCTGGACGTCTTCGGTGTCGACCTGTCGGAGTCGATGCTCGCGATCGCCCGCCGGGAGAACCCGGGGCTGCGGTTCGAGCGGGGGTCGATGCTGGAGCTGGACCTGCCGGACGGGGCGCTGTCCGGCGCGGTGTCGTTCTACTCGTCCATCCATCTCCCGGACGACCGGCTGCCGGAGCTGTTCGCCGAGTTCCACCGGGTGCTGGCGCCCGGAGCGCCCCTGCTGGTCGCCTTCCAGGCCGGGGACGAACACCGGCACCACGACCGGCCGTTCGGGCACCCGGTGGCGCTGACCTTCCTGCGCCGGCGCCCGGAGGACATGGCCGCCCTGCTGACCCGGGCCGGTTTCGCCCCGCACTCCCGCACGGTCCGGGAGGCGGACCCCACGCTGGACGAGACGGCCGCACAGGCCTTCCTCATCGCCCGGCGCGGCGCCTGACCCCCGGGGGCCCGCCCTCCGGCGTCCGTCAGCCGAGGCCGATCGCCGCGCAGTCGGCCGCGTACTCCGGGGTGCAGATCTGGCGGACGGTGTAGACGCCGTCCGCCACGACCGTGTCCTCGATGTTCTTGCGGGTGACGGCGACCACCGTCTGGAGCGCGGCCGGGATGTCCTCCTGGGTCGGGCTGTCGACCAGGTCCTGGGTGAGGGCGTCGAAGGCGACGCCCCGGCCCTGGACCTTGTAGACGGCCATCCGGGCGGCGGTGGTCGCCTCCAGCTCGAACGGCTTGTAGACCGTCATGTACTGCTCCCCGGAGACGATCCGCTGGATGGCGTCCAGGTTCGCGTCCTGCCCGGTGACCGGCGGGACCTCGCCGACGCCGGCCTCCTTCAGCGCGTCGATGGCGGCGCCCGCCATGTCGTCGTTGGCCGAGTAGACCGCCGCGATACCGTCGGCGCCGACGGCCGCGATGGCCTTGCGCATGTTCTCCTTGGCCGCCTCGGGCGACCACTTGCGGACGTCGTACTCCTTGACGATCTTTACATCGCCCTTGAGCTCGGTGACCGCGCCCCGCTTGAAGCGGGCGGTGTTCGGGTCGCCGGGGTCGCCGTGCATCATGACGACCTTGCTGTTCAGGGAGTTCGAGCCGAGGCGCTGGACGAGGGCGCGGGCCTGCACCTCGCCGACGAGCTCGTTGTCGTGGGAGACGTAGGCGTCGACGGGGCCCTCGGCGAGCCGGTCGTAGGCGATCACCGGGATGCCCGCCTCCTTGGCCCGGCGTACGTCGGGCGCGATGGCTCTGGAGTCCACGGCGTCCACCAGGATCACGTCGACCCGGTCCGCGATCAGCTTCTGGAACTGGCGGCTCTGACGCCGGGTGCTGGACTCGGCGTTGGCGTAGGCGACCTTGCCCCTGCCGTGGGTGAGGAGGGCGACCTCCTTCTTGATCAGCGGGTGGTCGAACCGTTCGAACCGCGCGGTGGTCTTGTCGGGCAGGAGCAGTCCGACGGTGAGGTCGTCGCCCTTGCCGGGCTCCTGGGAGCCGTCGCCGCCCGCGATGCCGCCGACGGCACCGCAGGCGGTGAGGGACAGTGCCGCGGCGGCCGCGGCGACGGCCGTGCGGGCACGGCGTATGACGGGGCGGTGGGGGGTGCGAGCGTTCACTGCTGCCTTCCGAGCGGGTGGTGTGGGGATCCGGACGGCCGTGGTCACGGCGGGGCGGGGCAGGTCGGGTCGCGCGGTGACCGGGCGGTCTCCGCACGCGGTACGGGGGTCCGGTGTGGGTGGGGTCAGCCGGCGTACAGGGCCTCCACGTCGGCCGCGAAGTCCCGCATGACCGCGTCCCTGCGGAGCTTCATCGACGGCGTGAGGTGGCCGTCCAGCTCGGTGAAGTCCACCGGCAGGACGGCGAAGCGGCGGATCGACTCGGGCCGGGACACCAGCTTGTTCGCCTCGTCCACGGCGCGTCCGAGGATGTCCCGCAGCTCCGGGTCGTCCACAAGGAGTTCGGCGGGGACGGGGTGCCGGCCGTTCATCCGGCGCCAGTGGGTGACGCCGTCCATGTCGAGGGTGATCAGCGCGGCGACGTACGGGCGGCGGTCGCCGACGACCAGGCACTGCGAGATCAGCGGGTGGGAGCGCAGCCAGTTCTCCAGCGGGGCCGGGGCGACGCTCTTGCCGCCCGCGGTGATGAGGAGTTCCTTCTTGCGGCCGGTGATCGTCAGATAGCCCTCGTCGTCGAGGGCGCCGATGTCACCGGTGGCCAGCCAGCCGTCGGCGGCCGCGGGGACCACACCGCCGGCCGCCGGGTCCCAGTAACCGCGCAGCACATGCTCGCCGGAGAGCAGGATCTCGCCGTCCGCCGCGATCCGGACCCGGGTGCCGGGCAGCGGCCAGCCGACCGTGCCGAGGCGGGGCTTGAGGGGCGGCGTCACGGTGGCCGCGCCGGTCGTCTCGGTGAGGCCGTAGCCCTCGTAGACCTCGATGCCGGCGCCCGCGTAGAAGGCGGCGAGCCGGCGGCCCAGCGGGGAGCCGCCGCAGATCGCGTACTTGACCCTGCCGCCCATCGCGTTGCGCAGGCGCCGGTAGACGAGCGGGTCGTACATCGCGCGGGCCGCCTTGAGCGCGGTCCCAGGGCCGGGGCCCGTGCCGGACTGGCGGGCCTCCATGGCCTCGCCGTAGCGCTCGGCGACCCCGGCGGCCCGGTCGAAGGTGGACGCCCGGCCGCCCGCCTCCGCCTTGGCGCGGGCGGAGTTGTAGACCTTCTCCAGCATGTACGGGATGGTCAGCAGACAGGTCGGCCGGAAGGCGGCGAGGTCCGGCAGCAGGTCCTCGGCCTTCAGGCTCGGCGCGTGGCCCAGCCGGACCCGGGCGCGCACACAGGCCACCTCGACCATCCGCCCGAACACGTGGGACATCGGCAGGAAGAGCAGCACCGACGCCTCTTCGCTGGTCCGCGCCTTGAAGATCGGGTAGAGCAGTTCGACGGCGTTGTCGACCTCGGCGAAGAAGTTGCCGTGGGTCAGCGCACAGCCCTTGGGCCGGCCGGTGGTGCCCGAGGTGTAGATCAGGGTGGCCAGGGTGTCGGGCACGAGCATGCCCCGCCGGACGGCCACCTCCCCGTCGGACAGCTCCTCCCCGGCCTCCGCCAGCCGGTCGACGTGCCCCTTGTCCATCACCCACAGGCTGCGCAGATCGGGGACGCGGTCCAGTTCGGGGCCGAGGGCGTTCGCCTGGGCGACGGTCTCGGTGATGAGGGCGACGGCGCCGGAGTCCTGGAGGATCCAGCGGGTCTGGAAGACAGAGGAGGTGGGGTAGATGGGGACGACCACCAGTCCGGCGGCCCAGGCGGCGAAGTCGAGGAGGGTCCACTCGTAGCGGGTGCGGGCCATGACGGCGATCCGGTCGCCGGGCATCAGCCCCTCGCCGATGAGCCCCTTGGCGACCGCCTGCACCTGGCCGGCGAATTCCGCCGCGGTCACGTCCGTCCAGTTACCGTCGGCGTCCCGGCGGCTGAGGACCACCGCGTCCGGCACCGCGTCGGCGTTGTCGAAGGGCAGGTCGGCCAGCGAGCCATGGGTCACGGGCGGGGCGAACGGCGGTACGTGCGCCTCCCGTACGGCGCCGTTCAGCCGCCGGGTCTCCGGTCGCACCAGGGTCGGGCCCGGGGCGTCGTCGTAGGCGGCCGAGGGGGCGAAGGAGGGAAGCGGGGTGGACACGGGCGGCTCCTGCGGGCGTGCAGCGGGACATCGCTTGCTGCATGAGGTACGTGCCTCGCGCACCGTGGTGTTCACCTGCCGAGGCCTGCGGAAACGGCTTACCGCTGGTTAGGCACGCGATCGTACGGCGCGGGCGTGGGGACCTTGTGCGGGTTCGGCGGCGGTCCGGGGACGGGTATGTGCAACCTCGCGGGTTATGTGAGAAGTCCTCAGCTTCGCTCCACGATCGCGGTCACCCCCTGACCGCCCGCGGCGCACACCGAGATCAGACCCCGGCCGGGACCGCCGCGTTCGGCCAGCAGCGCGGCCAGTGTCGCCACGATCCGCGCGCCGGTGGCGGCGAAGGGGTGGCCGGTGGCCAGGGAGGACCCGGCGACGTTCAGCCGGGCCCGGTCGACGGGGTCCAGGCCCCGCTTCTCCCAGGCGGCGAGGGTGGCCAGCACCTGGGAGGCGAAGGCCTCGTGCACCTCGAGGAGGTCGAAGTCGCCGAGGCCGAGACCGGTCCGCTCCAGCATGCGCGGGACGGCGTACGCGGGTGCCATCAGCAGCCCGTTCTCGCCGTCCGCCACATCGCCGTGCGGGAAGTCCACGGCGGCGGTCTCGTAGGCGGTGAGGTGGGCCAGCGGCTCCAGGCCCCGGGCGGCCGCCCACTCCTCGCTCGCCAGCAGCACGACGGCGGCCCCGTCGGTCAGCGGTGTCGAGTTGCCCGCCGTCATGGTGGGGGCGGGCCCGTCCAGGCCGAACACCGGCTCCAGCGCGGCGAGTTTCTCCGGGGTGGAGCCGGGGCGGAGGTTCTGGTCGCGGTCGAGCCCCCGGAAGGGGACGACGAGGTCCTGGAAGAAGCCGCGGTCGTAGGCGGCGGCCAGCCGCTGGTGGCTCGTCGCCGCCAGCTCGTCCTGGGCCTCGCGGGTGATGCCCCAGGCGCGGGCGGTCACGGCGGCGTGCTCCCCCATGGACAGGCCGGTGCGGGGCTCGGCGTTGCGCGGGATGTCGGGGACGAGGTGGCCGGGGCGCACCTTGGCGAGCGCCTTGAGGCGGGCGCCGATGGACTTGGCGCGGCGCGCCTCCAGCAGCACCTTGCGCAGGTCGTCGTTGACGCCGAGGGGCGCGTCGCTCGCCGTGTCGGCGCCGCCCGCGACGGCCGCCTCGGTCTGCCCGAGCGCGATCTTGTTGGCGGCGGCGACGACGGCCTGGAGGCCGGTGCCGCAGGCCTGCTGGATGTCGTAGGCGGGGGTGCGCGGGTCGAGCCGTGAGCCGAGGACGGTCTCGCGGGCGAGGTTGAAGTCGCGGCTGTGCTTGAGGACGGCCCCGGCGACGAACTCGCCGACGGCTCCGGGCCCTTCGAGGCCGTACCGTTCGACCAGGCCGTCGAGGGCGGCGGTGAGCATGTCCTGGTTGGAGGCGGTGGCGTAGGGGCCGTCGGAGCGGGCGAACGGGACACGGGTGCCGCCGATGATCGCGACGCGCCGGACCGCCGGGGCCAACAGGGCGCTCATATGCCTCACTCCTCACGTCCACGATGACTTACCTCCGGTAACCTTACTCTCGAGTCAGTTCCGGAGCGCACTGGGAGTCCCGCATGGCCGACCGCTATCTGAGCTTCACGGGGACCGCCCCCGGCCGGTTCCTCACCCGCCGCCTGGGCCTTCCCCGGCCCGCCCCGCTGCACCGCTGGTCGCCCGAGCGGCCCGAACTCGACGGCGAACGGCTGCTGCTGACGGCCGGGAAGTCCGACCTCGACCTCGCGGCGGCGGACCTCGGCCTCACCACCGCCCCCGTCGAGCACCCGGCCGCCGTCGTGCTCGACGCCACCGGCGTCCGGGACGTCGGGACGCTGGCCGAGGTGCACACGGCCCTGCACCCCGTCGTACGGTCCGTAGTGGAGAGCGGCCGGATCGTCGTCCTCGGCGCGCCCCTCGACCCCGCCGACCACCACCAGGCCGCCGCCCAGCAGGCCCTGGAGGGCTTCACCCGCTCCCTCGGCAAGGAGATCGGCCGGGGCAGGACGGTCAACCTGGTCCGGCTCACCGACGCCCGCGCCGCCGCGTCCACCCTCGGCTTCCTCCTCTCCCCCAAGTCGGCCTACGTCAGCGGCCAGGTCGTCGAGGTCGGCGCGCGGGAGGTCACCCCGCCCGACGACCCCGCCCACCCGCTCGCCGGGCGCACCGCCCTGGTCACCGGCGCCGCCCGGGGCATCGGCGAGGCGGTCGCCGAGACTCTGGCCAGGGACGGCGCCCGGGTCGTCGTCCTCGACGTGCCGCAGGCCGAGGACGACGCCCGGCGGGTGGCGGACCGGCTCGGCGGCACCTCCCTCGCCCTCGACATCACCGCGCCCGACGCCGGTGAGCGGATCGCGGCGGCGCTGCCGGACGGGCTGGACGTCCTCGTCCACAACGCCGGGATCACCCGCGACCGGCGCCTGGTCAACATGCCCGCGGAGCGCTGGAACGCGGTCCTGGACGTCAACCTGGCGAGCGTGCTGCGCACCACGGACGCCCTCCTCGCGGCCGGCGCCCTGCGCACCGGCGGGCGGATCGTGGCGACGGCGTCCATCGCCGGGCTGGCGGGGAACGCCGGGCAGACCAACTACGGCGCGAGCAAGGCCGGGATCGCGGGGCTCGTCCGCGCCCTCGCGCCGCGCGCGCTCGACGGACACGGGGTGACCGTGAACGCGGTCGCGCCGGGCTTCATCGAGACGATGATGACCGCGGCGGTCCCGCTGTTCATCCGGGAGGCCGGGCGGCGGATGAACTCCCTCGCGCAGGGCGGCCTTCCGGCCGATGTCGCCGAGACGACCGCCTGGCTCGCGCACCCGGCGTCGGGCGCCGTCAACGGCCAGGTCGTCCGGGTGTGCGGCCAGAGCCTGCTGGGGGCGTGATGACGACCGTCCTGACCGGTGCGCCCCGGCTGCCCGCACTGCTCGCCCGGGGCGCCGCGCTCTCCCCGTTCAAACGGCCGCGCCCGGACGCGGAGTTCCCCCGGACCCGGCTCGTGCTGCCCGGCGTCCGCGTCGATCCGGCGCGCCTCGCGGCGTACGAGCGGGTGTGCGGCTTCCCGGCGGGCGGCGGCACGCTGCCCGTCACCTATCCGCATCTGCTCGGCTTCCCGCTGGCCATGCGGCTGATGAGCGCGCGGGAGTTCCCGCTGCCCCTGCTCGGGCTCGTCCACACCTCCATCGAGCTCACCCGGCACACCGCGCTGCCCGCGTCGGGCACGTACGAGGTCGCGGTGCTCGTCGACCGGCTGGAGCCGCACCGCCGGGGCACCGAGGCGGTCGTGGTCACCGAGGTGCGGTCGGAGGACCGTCTCGTGTGGGAGTCGTCCAGCCGCTATCTGGCCCGCCACCGCACCGACGGCACGGCACCCTCGGCACCCTCCGAGGAGCCGAAGCCGCTGCCCACGGTCGCCGAGTGGGAGGTCCCCGGGGACGTCGGACGCCGCTACGGCGCCGCCTCCGGGGACCGCAACCCCATCCACCTGCACCCGCTCACCGCCCGCCTGTTCGGCTTCCCGCGCGCCATCGCGCACGGCATGTGGACGGTGGCCCGCTGTCTGGCCGCGCACGGCACCCCGGACGCGGTGCGGGTGCGGGCCGGCTTCCGGGCGCCGGTGCTGCTGCCCGCGACGGTGACGTACGCCGCCGGGGACGGGCGGTTCGAGCTGCGCGGCGACGGCCGCCTCCACCTGGCCGGGGAGGTCTACCCGGCCGCCTCCTGAGCGGGGTCCGGTGGGGTCCAGCGCCGGCCCTCCATGAGGTCGCCGAGCCCGGCCCACGCGAAGTTCATCAGCGTGGCCGCCGCCTGGCGCGCGCTCACGCCCGGGGTGGTGTTGGCCCAGTCGGCCAGCGACTCGGCGGCCCCCACCAGGGCCTCGGCGACCCCGGCGACCTCGCTCTCGGGGAGGTCGGGGTCGCGGTGCACCTCACGGGCCGCGACCACGATCAGCTGGGTGACGAACTCGACGATGTCCGCGCGCATCGCGGCGACCTCGGAGGCGAACGGCTCGCCGTGGGTGCGGGCCTGCAGATGCAGCACGGACCAGGCGTCCGGGTAGTGCGAGGTGTGGGTGAAGAACGCCCGCAGCCCGTCCCACAGCTGCCGGTCGGCGGGCAGCTCGGGCCGGATGCCGGACCGGATGGCCGCGACGAGCGCGGCGGACTCCCGCCGGATGCAGGCGGTGAAGAGGTCTTCCTTGGAGTTCAGATAGAGGTACACCAACGGCTTCGAGACGCCCGCGAGTTCGGCGACCTCGTCCATCGACGCGGCCATGTACCCGCGCCGGCCGAAGGTCCGCACGGCGGCGTCCAGCATCTGCTGCTCACGGACGGCCCGTGGCATCCGTTTGGTCTTCACGGCACCCATGGCGCTCAGCGTACGGGCCGGGAGGGAGATCCCGCCCGGCCCGTCGCCAACCGGCGGCCCTACTCGTCGCCGGTCCGCTCCTCGGCGAGCCGCGCCACCCGGTCCGCCCACGGCTGGGCGTCGGCGGCCGGCAGCGCCGTCAGCCGCGGCAGCAGCTGCGCGGTGAGCAACGTCGACAGCGCCGAACTGTCGGCACTCGAACCGTCGGTGCGCACCACCACCGGCTGCGGGGCCCGCCCGGCGAGCTTCGCGCCCACCTCGAGGCGGCGCCGCGCCAGTTCGTACTGGAGCACGGCCCGGTTGTCGCGGTACGCCTTGGCGAGGGCGCGCTGGGCGCGGGCCTCGTTCTCGGCGGCGATCAGACCGCTGCGACCCCGCGTCTCGATCTCGAACCGCACCCGCTGGGCGTTGGTCTCCTGCTCCTCCAGCAGCTGGGCGACCTCCTCACGGGCCCGGTTCAGCGCGGCCCTGACCTCGACGATCCGGGCGTCGCGCACCTTCTTGGCCCGCTCGATGTCCATGCCGAGCTGGTCGATCCGGCGCTTGCGGATCAGGCCCCACTCCTGCTCGTAGGCCGTGCGCTCCTTGGCGACCCGCTCCCGGGTGGCCAGGTGCTGCTGGTACTGCG
This sequence comes from Streptomyces sp. RK62, assembly GCF_018070255.1. Taxonomy (NCBI): domain Bacteria; kingdom Bacillati; phylum Actinomycetota; class Actinomycetes; order Kitasatosporales; family Streptomycetaceae; genus Streptomyces; species Streptomyces sp. RK62. Next base: position 360,257 of record NZ_JAGPYD010000004.1, read on the forward strand.
TCGGCAGCTGCACGTCCGGGATGTTGCAGCCGGTGATGCGCACGCCGTAGCCGGAGAGCTGGCGGTTGAGCAGCTCCTGCATGTCGGCCACGTCCGAGCCGCGCAGGTCGTACGCCCGCTCGGTGCGCATCTTGCGGGCGCGCTGGCGGATGGCGTCCTGCACGGCGCTGGAGAGCACCAGGTCGAAGTTGCCCGCGCCGATCGTGCGGACGAACAGCACGGCGTCGGTGATGCGGAACTTCAGGAAGAACTCGATGGAGCGCAGCGGCACGTTCTCCTGCGTCGGGCAGGCCATCACCGGCGCCGAGTAGGGGATCTCGGTGGCGGTGTCGACGACGAAGTCGACCCGGGACCAGGGGTGCCACAGGTAGTGCCGGCCGGCGTCGAGGGTGCGCACGACGGCGCCGTAGCGGGTCAGGACGCCGTTGGTGCCCTGCTCGATCTCGACGATGGAGGAGCGCCACCACCACAGGACGCCGATCAGCACCAGCACGGCGCCGCCTGCGTAGGACAGGCCGGCCAGGGTGCCGTAGGCGAGGTCCCCGGCGGCCGACTCGGCGTCGGCACCGGCCAGGGACAGCGTCACGCCCATGAGCAGGGCGTAGACGCCGAGCCACAGCGGCAGCATCCACCACACCCGGCGGCGGTGCCGGGGGATGATGACCGGGATCAGGGTGTCGGCCTCGCCGCCGCGCAGCAGCCGGGCGATGTCGGTCCAGGGCGCGACTGCCTCGGAGATGACCGACCGGCGGTGGGTTCGTACGGTGCTCACTGGGCGGCCTCCTCGGAGAGCTCGGTGTCGTCGGTCGCTTCGGCCGGTCCTGGTACGTCGGGCACCTCGACCACGGTGGGCCGGTCGGCGGCCAGCAGCGCGCCGATCTCCTCCTCGCGGGCGGCGATCCGTGCCGACACCTCGCCGAGCCGGGAGCGGACGGCGGCCATGTCGGCGTCGCTGAACAGCTCGGTGCCGCGTTCACCGATCAGTTCGCGGGCCAGCTCCAGGAAGTCGATGCCGGCGCCGTCGGCGGTGCCGCCGATGCGCACCAGCCGGGGCAGATGGTCGGCGACCTCCTCCAGGGTGTCCAGGACCTGCTGCTGGTAGCGGTACTCCAGGATCTCCGGGGCCTCCGCCGCGGTCACCGCGCGGATGTCGAGGGCCTGCGCCTCCAGGAGGGCCGCGTTGGCCTTCGCCTCCGACTCGGCCTGGACGTAGCGCTGGCGGGCCAGGGCCTCGGCGCGGTTGGTCTCGCGTTCCACGGCCGTGTCCATCTGCGCCTGGTACTGGGCGATGTCGGCCTGGATCGCGGAGAGCGTCTCCTGGCTGGAGGCGAGCTCCCGGCTCAGGTCGCCCTCGTCCTGCTCCTTGCGCAGCTGGAGCGCGTACTCGTGGGTGTACGCCTCCTTGGCCATCCGGACCATCTCGGGTGCCGCGAGGTCCATGCGGTAGCGCTGGTCGGACGGCTCGGCGTGGGTGATGTTGGCGTTGGTCAGCTCGACGGCCGGACGGAACTGCTGGTTGAGCTGCTCCAGGAGCCGGCCGGTGTCCTCGCCGACCATGTCGTAGATGCCGGCGGCCTCCTGCTCGTAGATGAGGCTGCGGATCGTCTCGCTGACGGCGTTGCTCAGCTTCTCCTCGAAGCCGCGCACCGCGCCGAGGGTGTACACGAACTCGGTGGGGTCGCTGATCCGGAACTGGATGAACAGGTCGATGGACGCCTTCACCCCGCCCCGGGTCGGGGCCTCGCGCACCGGCGCGTTGAACGGGTACTCACGGGTGGTGTTGACGATGTACGACACCCGCTTCCAGGGGCTCAGCAGCACGACCCGGCCCGGTCCGACGACCTTCTCCAGCTTGCCGAACCGGGTGATCAGCGCCTGCGAGCCGTCCGGCACCATCACCATGCCCTGCCGCCACCACACGAAGGCGACCGCCGCGAGCGAGATGATCCAGTAGTGCACGCCGAACAGGGGGTTGGTGAGCACGTCGGCCCCGGCGGCCCCCACGATCGAGGCGCCCACGGCCCCCACGACGAGCAGGCTCAGCACCGGCAGCATGGAGAGGAACGAGCGGCCCTTCGGCAGCACCATCGGGCAGATGGAGTGCACCACCTCGCCGCCCTCGCGCTCCTGCTCGCTGCGGCCGAGCGCCTCTCCGGCCTCGTCCAGCGGCACCGTCTTCTGCCGCATGACGGTCGCGGTCGAGCCGCCCTGCTCCCGGGCGGCCGGGAAGTCGGCCGGGTCGATGTTCCAGCCCTGCGCCTCGTACTCGCCGCCGCCGTCCTGCCCGGCTCCCCGGCCGCCCGCCTGGCGGCGCAGTTCCTCCTGCGCGGCCCTGCGTGGATCGGTGCCCGAGGCGACCGCCTCGGCCACGCGTCGTGCGCTCGCCTTCGCGCGCCCTCGTGCCACAGTTCCCCCTTTGCGTTGCTGTGCCGGGCGCGTGTGCGGGCCCGGCGTGAATCTCCGTCGTGATCCCCGCGGTGATCTCCGGCGTGATCTCCGGCGTGAGTCAAGCCATCCCACACCATGGGTCCGGACCAGCGTAAGGGGGGTGTACCGGGGCGTTACCGGACGGTAGTGGCGGCATCGCCCGTCTGGTGCACCTGCACTACGGGCGAGGCCACTTGGTCCGCACGCACCAGACGACGACGGGCACGGCGGACGATGCCCGCCGAAGCGCCCGGCGGGAGCGTGGGAGGTGCGCGAGAACCGCGCGTCTCCCGACTGTGAACAGGACTCCCATGACCACGACCGTCCTTGACCCGCCCGCCCCGGTGCGCCTCGGCAGACTGCCGATCGGCGCGCTCGGCGTCCTCGCGCTCGCCCTCGGCACCCTGCAGTCCGTGGTGGAGCCCGCGCTGCCGCTGCTCCAGCGGGAGTTGGGCGTCACCCCGTCCCAAGGGGCCCTGGTCGCCAACACGTTACTGGTGACCGGCGCCGTCCTCACGCCCGTCGCGGGCAAGCTCGGCGACCGCTACGGCGGCAAGCGGGTGCTTCTCCGGCTGATGGCGCTGGTGTCGGCGGGCGGGCTGCTCGCCGCGCTGGCGCCCGGCCTGCCGGTGCTGCTGCTCGGCCAGCTGCTGCAGGGCGCCATGGTGGGCGCGCTGCCCCTCTCCTTCATCCTGGTCCGCACCCACCTCCCGGCGCACCGGTCGCAGGCGGCCGTCGGCGTCGTCGTCGCGCTCTTCACGGGCGGCGGCACGGTCGGCACGCTGGTCGCCGGACCGATCGCCGAACACCTGTCCTGGCACTGGATGTTCGCGCTGCCGACGATCGTGGTCGCCGCGGCGGCGTACGTCGTCGCCCGGACCGTGCCGGACGATCCGCCGGCCGCGTCGGACGGCCGGATCGACTGGCCCGGTGTGCTGCTGCTGACCGGCACCCTGCTCGCGTTCATGGTCGGGCTCGTGACCGTGGCCGACGGAAGTCTGCCGCCGCTCGCTGCCGGGGCCGTCGCGGTGGGCGTGGCCGGGCTCGCGGCCGGCTGGGTGGCCGTCGAACGCCGGGTGGCCGCGCCGATGGTCGACCTGCGGCTGCTGGCCCGGCCCGCGATGGTCCAGGCCGTCCTGCTCACCCTGGTCGTGACGACCGCGTTCGGCATGGTGGCGTTCCTGGTGCCGCAGCTGTTCGCGGTGCCCGGCGACGGCTACGGGTTCGCGGCGGGCACCACCGCCATCGGTCTGTTCCTGCTGCCCGGCGCGCTGGCCGGTGCGGCGAGCGACGCGGTCGGCGGGGTCGCGGCACGGCGGTTCGGGCCTCGTGCCGTGGTCGTCGCGGGCACGGTCGTCACCGCCGCCACGATGATCGCCCTGGCCTTCCGGCACTCCGAGTCCTGGCAGCTCGTCCTGGCGAAGGTGCTGACCGCGGTCGCGGCGGGCGCCGCCACCACCGCGCTGCTGTCCGGGACCGTCACCGCCGTCCCGGCCCGGGACACCGGTATCGCGACGAGCCTGCTCGTGGTGACCCGGGTGATCGGGGTGGCCGTCGGCGCCCAGCTCGCCGCCGCGCTGCTCGGCGCCGGTGCCGACCCGGTGTCCGGGGCGCCGTCCGAGTCGGCCTTCGCGACCGGGTTCGCGGTCGCCGGACTGACCGCCGCCCTGTCCCTGATCGTCGTCCGTCTCACCCGGAAGGGAGCCCGCTCGTGACCGCGCGGCCCACCGTCCTGATCTCCGGAGCCGGTGTCGCCAGCCTCGCCCTGGCCCACTGGCTGCACCGCGCCGGGCACGCGGTCACGGTCGTCGAGAAGGCGGACGGCCCCCGCGACGGCGGCTACCCGGTCGACCTGCGCGGTACGGCGGTGGAGGTGGCCCGCCGGACAGGCCTCCTGCCCCGGCTGCGGGAGGCCCGGGTCGACATGCGGCGCGCCACGTTCCTGCGGGCCGACGGCGGCGAGGTCGCCTCGGTCCCCGCGCGGGCCGTGGCGGGCGGCACCGGCGCCGACCACGTCGAGGTGCGGCGCGGGGACCTGACCGCCGCCCTGTACGCGGGGGTCCGCGACGACGTGGAGTTCCTGTTCGGCGACCGCGCCGACGCCCTCGACGACTCCGCGCACGGGGTGGACGTCACGTTCCGCGGCGGACACCGGCGTACGTTCGGCCTGGTGGTCGGTGCCGACGGCGTCCACTCGGCGACCCGGGGAGCCGTGTTCGGCGCCGAGGAGCGGTTCCACCACTACCTGGGCCACTGCTTCGGCATCTACACCATGCCGAACACCCTCGGCCTCTCCCACGAGTTGGCGATGTGGAACGTCCCCGGCCGGGCGGCGGCGCTGTACGCGGCCGGGGGCGCCGAGGAGGACCTGCACGCCTTCCTCACCTTCCACCGGCCCACACCACCCGGCACCCCGGTCCACCGGGACGCGCTCGCCGAGGTCTTCGCGGACGCGGGCTGGGAGGTCCCCCGGATGCTGGACGCCCTGCGCGACGCGGACGACCTGTTCGCCGACACGGCCGGGCAGATCCGGATGCCCCGCTGGTCCCGGGGACGTGTCGCCCTGGTCGGGGACGCCGCGTACGCGCCTTCGTTCCTCACCGGTCAGGGCACCAGCCTGGCCCTCGCCGGCGCCTACACGCTGGCCCGTGCCCTGGCCGCACACCGGGACCCCGCCACGGCCTTCGCCGCCTACGAGCGGGTCACACGCCCGTACGTCACCGCCAACCAGGCGCTGGCCGAGGACGGCGGGGCGACCCTCTTCCCCACAACAGCGGAGGCCCTGGAGCGGCGCGACACGAGACTGCGGAGCCTCGCCACTCTGCCCCCACCCCCGGCCCGCCCCGCCTACTCGGCGCTCGCACTGCCCGACTAAGGGCTGTCCCGTAATTCCCGGTGGATCAGCTGTCGTCGCGCGCCCGCCGGGAATCACGGGACAGCCCTTAGGGCGTGACCCGGGCCAGGCCCGTCCGGTAGGCGACGACGACGAGCTGGGCCCGGTCGCGCGCTTCCAGCTTGGTCATGGCCCGCTGCACATGGGCGCGCACGGTGAAGGGGCTGAGGAACATCCGCTCGGCGATCTCCTGGTTGGACAGGCCGGTCGCGACCAGGGCGACCATCTCGCGCTCGCGCGGGGTGAGCAGGGCCAGCCGCTCCGACTCGCCCGCCGGCGGGTCGTCCGGGGTGGCCAGGAACCGGGCGACCAGGGAGCGTGTCGCCGCGGGGGACAGCAGGGTGTCCCCCGCGGCGATCGTCCGTACGGCGTCCGCGAGTTCCTCCGCGCCGATGCCCTTGCCGATGAACCCGCCGGCGCCCGCGCGCAGCGCCCGGGCCACGTGCTCGTCGGTCTCGTAGGTGGTGAGGATCAGGACGCGGGTGTCGCGCAGATCCGGGTCGGCGCAGATCTCCGCCGTGGCGGCGAGGCCGTCCACCTCGGGCATCCGGATGTCCATGACGACGACGTCCGGGCGCAGTTCACGGGCGAGCCGCACCGCCTCCCGCCCGTCACCGGCCTCGCCGGCCACGGTGATGTCACCGGCGCTCTCCAGCAGCATCCGGAAGGCACCGCGCAGCAGCGCCTGGTCGTCGGCGAGCAGCACCCGGTACGTCATGCGGCACCCCCGTCGTCACCGGAGCCGCGCGGAACCGGAAGCCGGGCGGTGACGAGGAAGCCACCCTCGGGACGCCGCCCCGCCGAGAGATCACCCCCGACCGCCGTGGCCCGCTCCCGCATCCCGATCAGGCCGTACCCGGGCGGCCGTTCCGGCGCCCCGCCCCCGCCCGGTCCGTCGTCGGCGACGGTGACCGTCACGCGGTCGCGGTGCCAGGTGAGGGCGATCCGGGCCCTGCCGGTGCGGGCGTGCTTCGTCACGTTGGTCAGCGCCTCCTGCACGATGCGGTACGCGGTGAGGTCCACGCCGGGCGGCAGCGGGCGTGCCTTGCCCTCCTGACGCACGGCCACCTCCAGACCGGCCCGGCGGAAGGTGTCGAGCAGCTCCGGGAGTCGGTCCAGGCCGGGGGCCGGTTCGGCGGGCTCGGCGGTGTCGCCGGTCTGGCGCAGCAGGCCGACCGTGGCGCGCAGTTCGTCGAGGGCCTGACCGGTGGTCGCGACGACGTCCCGCAGGCTGGTGCGCGACTGGTCCGGGCGGGTGTCGAAGAACTGGGCGGCGACCTGGGCCTGCGCGTTGGCCAGGGTGATCTGGTGGGCGACGAGGTCGTGCAACTCCCGTGCGATCCGCACCCGTTCCTCGGCCACCCGGCGGCGCGCCTCGGCCTCCCGGCTCTCCTCGGCGCGCGCCGCCCGCTCCTCCACGGCCGCGAGATACGCCCGCCGGTGACGCACCGCCTGCGCGACGACCCCGGCCACCAGCGGGGACGCCCCGACCACCCCCATCCTGCCGGCGTCCTTCCACGACAGCTCCCCGGTGAGGGGCGCGGTGGCGAGCAGCAGCGCGGCGCCGGCGAGGGAGACGGCGCCCGCCGCGCGCCGTTCCGTGGGGGCGGTGAGCACCCAGGCGTAGGCGGCGATCAGGGCGGGGGCCACGATGGGCGGGGTGAGCAGCAACCCCAGGGGCTGCACCAGCACGCCCACGGCGGTGGTGCCCGCCAGCGCGGCGAGGGGCGCCCGGCGCCGCACCGGCAGCACCGCGCAGGACGCCAGGGCGACGAGGTAGGCGGCGGCGGGCGGCGCGGTGAGCGTGTCGTCGACCCGGATCGTGCCGCCGAGCAGACACAGCACGCACGCCGCCGCCACGACCGCGGCCTCCCGCCACCGCGCGGTGCGCGGTAACGGGAGGCCGGTGTCCGTGGCGGTCATGACGCGCTCAGGGCCGCGAGGGCATTGCTCAGCCCTGCGCCCGGGCGGCGTCGTCGACGTCGTCCTCCTGGCTGCGGCTGGCCTCCAGGTTCGACTTCATCCGGTCGACCCGCTGCACGATCCCGGCGGAGGCGCGGTCGCGTTCCTTGCGCAGGACGACGAAGCTGATCGGCGCCGAGAGCAGCAGGGCGAGCAGGATCATCCAGATGCCGTTGGAGGCGCCGAAGCCGCGCGGGACGATGCCGGTGTAGACGAGGCCCCAGACGACCACGAAGCAGCCCACGAAGACCCCGAGGCGCATCAGCGTGTAGCGGAGCATCTCAATCCACTCTTCCGTCAACGGTACGAACATTCCCAAAGGGCATCGTCCAGTGAAGCACGTCCGGGTCCCGATCTTGCAGGGGGCCCTCAGCCGAGCGGCAGCAGCATGATGATGTCGTCGCGGTCGTCGCCGGGCGCGACGCGGATCGCGCCGGGGACGCGGCCGACCTCCTTGTAGCCGCAGGAGCCGTAGAACCGCTCCAGGCCGAGGCCGCCCCGGCAGGTGAGCCGGATCGCCTCGATGCCGTCGAGGCCGCGGGCGGCGTCCTCGGCGGCGGCGAGCAGGTCGCGGCCGTAACCCTTGCCCTGGTGGCGGGGGTGCACCATCACGGTGTAGAGCCACAGCCAGTGCGTCATCAGCCGGTGCGTGTTGTGGGTGAGGAAGGCGGCCGCGGCGATCCGGCCGTCCTCGTCGTGCCCGACGAGCAGCCGGGTACGGCCCTCCGCCATCGCGACCAGGTGCTTGACCAGCTCCGGCCGCACCGCCTCGGTCGTCACCGGCGGCACGAACCCGACGGAGCCGCCCGCGTTGGAGACGTCGGTCCACAGGTCGAGGATGCCGTCGCGCAGTTCGGCCGTGACGGCGGGATCCAGGGTGAAAGTAAGGGACACCCGAGCATCGTAACCCTTACGCCAGCAGGCGCGCCGCCACTTTCAGATCGGAAAGGAGCCCGGCGTAGGCCGACTCCCGATCGTCCGCGCGCAGCACGGACGACGGGTGGACGGTGGGCACCAGCCGTTCCCTGCGCCCGTGGATCTCCTCCTCCAGCACGGTCCCGCGCACCTGCGTGACCCGGAACGACGAGCCGAGCAGCGCCTTCCCGGCGCTCGCGCCCAGCAGCACGATCAGCTCCGGCTCCACGACGGCCAGTTCGGCGGCCAGCCACGGCCCGCACGCCGTCATCTCCCGCAGCGTCGGCGCCTTGTGGATACGGCGCTTGCCCGGCTCGGCGCGGGTGAACTTGAAGTGCTTGACCGCGTTGGTGACATACGCCTCGCCCGGGTCGATCCCGGCCTCGGCGAGCGCCCGGTCGAGGAGCTTCCCGGCGGGGCCGACGAAGGGCCTGCCCTGCCGGTCCTCCTGGTCGCCGGGCTGCTCACCGACGAGCATCACGCGCGCGTCGGCGTCACCGGCGCCGAAGACCGTCTGGGTGGCGTCGCGATGCAGCGGACAGCCCCGGCATCCGGCGGCCGCCCGCCGCAGGGCGGGCAGCCCGCCCCGCTCGGGGACGAAGGGCTCCGCCGTATAGCCGTCCTCGGGCGCCTTCACCGCCATACGGCGGCGAGTACCCCTTCAGGGGCGCGGGGAACTGCTACCCCTCAGGGGCGCGGGGAACTGCGCGCACAGCCCCCGCGGACCCGCGCCCGCCGGGCGACCGGTCAGATCCTCATCGGCTGCGGCGACTCCCGGCGCAGCGGGTCCGGGCCGTCGAACTCGCGGATGATCTCGTAGCGCGTGTTGCGCTCGACCGGGCGGAAGCCGGCGTCCCGGATCAGGTCCAGCAGATCGTCGCGGGTCAGCTTGTTCGGTGTGCCGAAGCTGTCCGCGTCGTGCGTGATCTTGTACTCGACGACCGAGCCGTCCATGTCGTCCGCGCCGTGCTGGAGGGCCAGCTGGGCGGTCTGCACGCCGTGCATGACCCAGAAGACCTTCACATGCGGGACGTTGTCGAACAGCAGCCGGGAGACAGCGAAGGTCTTCAGGGCCTCCGCGCCGGTCGCCATCGTCGTCCGCGCCTGGAGGCGGTTGCGGACCTTGCCGTCCTTCATGTCCACGAAGTCGTGCTGGTAGCGCAGCGGGATGAAGACCTGGAACCCGCCGGTCTCGTCCTGCAGTTCGCGCAGCCGCAGAACATGGTCGACGCGGTGGCGGGGCTCCTCGATGTGCCCGTACAGCATGGTGCACGGGGTCTTCAGGCCCTTCTCGTGCGCCAGGCGGTGGATCCGGGACCAGTCCTCCCAGTGGGTGCGGTGGTCCACGATGTGCCGGCGGACCTCCCAGTCGAAGATCTCGGCGCCACCGCCGGTCAGCGACTCCAGACCGGCGTCGATCAGCTCGTCGAGGATCTCGGAGGCGGACAGCCCCGAGATGGTCTCGAAGTGGTGGATCTCCGTGGCCGTGAACGCCTTCAGCGACACGTCCGGCAGCGCGGCCTTCAGCTCCCGCAGCGAGCGCGGGTAGTAGCGCCACGGCAGGTTGGGGTGCAGCCCGTTGACGATGTGGAGCTCGGTCAGGTTCTCCGACTCCATCTCCTTGGCGAGCTTCACCGCCTCCTCGATGCGCATCGTGTACGCGTCCTTCTCCCCCGGCTTGCGCTGGAAGGAGCAGTACGCGCAGGAGGCCGTGCACACGTTCGTCATGTTCAGGTGCCGGTTGACGTTGAAGTGCACGACGTCGCCGTTCTTGCGGGTGCGCACCTCGTGGGCGAGGCCGCCGAGCCACGCCAGGTCGTCCGACTCGTACAGCGCGATGCCGTCCTCGCGGGACAGCCGCTCACCGGAGCGGACCTTCTCCTCCAGCTCGCGCTTGAGCCCGACGTCCATGCCAACACCTTTCCACGAAGCTCGCCCCCACGTTACGCCTGTGCCCTCAGACCTCTTCGGGCAGCTCTCCGACCCTGTTCTCCCACTTCGTGGAGAGCACGATGGTGGTACGGGTCCGGGAGACGCCCTCGATCCCGCTGAGCCGTCGGATGATCTTCTCCAGGCCGTCCACGTCGGTCGCCCGCACCTTGAGCATGTACGAGTCGTCGCCGGCGATGAACCAGCAGTCCTCGATCTCGGAGAGGTCCTTGAGCCGCCCCGCCACGTCCTCGTGGTCGGTGGCGTCCGTCAGCGAGATGCCGATCAGGGCGGTGACGCCGAGGCCGAGCGAGGCGGCGTCGACGGTGGCGCGGTAACCCGTGATGACACCGGCCGCCTCCAGCCGGTTGATGCGGTCGGTGACGCTGGGTCCCGACAGCCCGACGAGGCGCCCCAGCTCCGCGTAGGAGGCCCGGCCGTTCTCCCTCAGGGCCTGGATGAGCTGCCTGTCCACCGCGTCCATGCGATTCGAAGCCTTCCGCTGAAGAGGTCTGACGTGCTTGCTGGTCTGCTGCTGCCCGAAGTGATGAGCACGGCCGCCGGCGCGTGATGCGGGGCGGGCCGCTCAGGCGGGGCGGGCGCCCCCGCCGAGTTCGCCCTTCCACCGGCGGTAGAGCCGGTGCCGGACCCCCGCCGCGTCCAGGACGCGTCCGGCCACGAAGTCCACCAGGTCCTGGATGTGCGTGGCCCCCGCGTAGAAGGCGGGCGAGGCGGGCACGACGATGGCGCCCGCGTCGTCCAGGGTGACGAGATGCCGCAGCGTCTGCCCGTTCAAAGGGGTCTCCCGAACGGCGACGACGAGCCGGCGGCCCTCCTTCAAGGTGACGCTCGCGGCCCGCTGGAGCAGGTCCTTGGAGAGCCCGAGCGCGACCCCGGCCACACAGGCCGTCGAGGCGGGCACGATGAGCATGCCCTTGGTGGCGTACGACCCGGAGGACGGTCCCGCCGCCAGGTCCCCGGCCGGCCAGTACCGCACGTCCGTGAGGTCCGTCTCGAAGGTGCCGGGCTTGCCGTCGGCGCCACGTGCGAGCCATTCGCGCAGGTCGTCGCGCCAGTGGGCGTCCCGGAAGGAGATCCCGGTCTCGTCGAGCAGGGTGAGCCGCGAGGCCCGGCTGACCACCAGGTCGACGCTCTCCCCGGCGTCGAGGAGCGCGCGCAGCACCGCGGCGGCGTATGGGGTGCCGGAAGCGCCGGACACCCCTACGATCCAAGGCGTTCGGGCTGTCTCTCCTGGCTTGGCTGGGTTCACGACACCGAGCCTATCCGGCGGCACGGGGTGGGAACCGACCAAGGGGGCCCAGGCGTTCTCGTTCGGGGACGAGTCGGACGGTGGGATCGCCATGTCGGATGTGCGGGACGCGCTGCGCGCGGGGTCGCGCGGGGAGCGCGCACTGACCGCGGCCAAGCTGATGCTGGGCTGGGTGGCGCTGCTGTGGCTGCTGGAGCTCGCCGACGTGGTGAGCGGTCACGCGCTGGACGGCTTCGGGATCGTCCCGCGCACCCCGTCCGAGCTGGTGGACGTCGTCCCGGCGGCGTTCACGCACTTCGGCTTCGCCCATGTCGCGGCGAACACCGTGCCGTTGCTGGTCCTGGGCTTCCTCGCCGCGCTCGGCGGCATACGCCGGTTCCTCGCGGTGTGCGCGCTGGTCGTGGTCGCCGACGGGCTGGGCGTGTGGCTGATATCGCCGTCCGGCAGCAATACGGCGGGCGCCTCCGGCCTGATCTTCGGCCTGTTCGGCTTCCTGCTGGTCACGGGCTTCGTGGAGCGCCGCCCGCTCGGTGTGCTGGTCGGTGTCCTGGTGGCCGCCGTCTGGGGCGGCTCCATGCTGGCGGGGCTCGCCCCGACCCAGTCCGGCGTCAGCTGGCAGGGGCATCTGGTGGGGCTGGTGGCCGGTGTGGTGGCGGCGTTCGTGCTGCGCCGCCGGGACACCGGCCCCCGTGAGCTGCCGGTCTGACCCCGCCGGGTCAGACGGTCAGTCCGCGCACGAGCAGATCCAGCAGCGCGCACACGAAGAGCGCGATCCCGATGAACCCGTTGACGCTGAAGAACGCCCGGTTCAGCCGGGACAGGTCGTGCGGGCGCACGATGGTGTGCTCGTAGACGAAGGCAGCGGCCACGATCAGCACACCCAGCCAGAAGAAGACGCCGGCGCCGGTCGCGACCCCGTACCAGACGAAGAGGGCGGTGGTGACGGTGTGGCAGACGCGGGCGCCCCAGATGGCCGCCGGGATGCCGAAGCGCGCCGGGACCGAGCGGACGCCGATCTCCCGGTCGGTCTCCACGTCCTGGCAGGCGTAGATGAGGTCGAAGCCGCCGATCCAGACGCCGACGGCGAGACCCAGGATCACCGCGTCCCACGACCAGGTGCCGGTGATGGCCAGCCAGCCGCCGACCGGGCCCATCGCCTGGGCGAGACCCAGGATGGCCTGCGGGAAGTTCGTGAACCGCTTGCCGTAGGGGTAGACCACCATCGGCACGACCGCGATGGGGGCGAGCGCCAGGCACAGCGGGTTCAGCAGCGCGGCCGAGCCCAGGAAGACGACGAGGGCGATCAGGGCGCCGGTCCACGCGTGCCGCACCGACATCGCACCCGTGACCAGTTCACGGTGCGCGGTGCGCGGATTGCGGGCGTCGATCTCGCGGTCGATGATCCGGTTCACGGCCATCGCGAAGGTGCGCAGCCCGACCATGCAGATCGTCACCAGGAGCAGCCGGCCCCAGTGGATGTTCCGGTCCCACTCGAACATCGCGGTGAGCGCGGCGATGTAGGCGAAGGGCAGCGCGAACACCGAGTGCTCGATCATGACCAGGCGCAGGAACGCCTTGGTCCGTCCGGGCTGCGGGATCGCGGCGGAGGCGCTGCTCACAGGCCGTACTCCTTCCAGCGGCGGTCGACCTTCGCCGCCGTCTCCGGGTCGGACTCCACCATGTCCGGCCAGCCGCCGTCGCGGGTGTAGCCCTCCTCGGGCCACTTGCGGGTGGCGTCGATGCCGGCCTTGCCGCCCCAGAACTGCTGGTAGGAGGCGTGGTCGAGATGGTCGACGGGGCCTTCGACGACCGTGAGGTCCCGGGCGTAGTCGGTGTTGCCGAGGGCCCGCCAGGCGACCTCGTGCAGATCGTGGACGTCGCAGTCGGAGTCGACGACCACGATCAGCTTGGTCAGGGACATCATGTGGGCGCCCCAGACCGCGTGCATGACCTTCTGCGCGTGCTTGGGGTACTTCTTGTCGATCGAGACGATCGCGCAGTTGTGGAAGCCTCCGGCCTCGGGCAGGTGGTAGTCCACGATGTCCGGCACGATGATCTTCAGCAGGGGCAGGAAGAAGCGTTCCGTCGCCCGGCCCAGCGGCCCGTCCTCGGTGGGCGGCCGGCCCACCACGATGGACTGGAGCAGCGGGCGCTTGCGCATGGTGACGCAGTCGATGGTGAGCGCCGGGAACGGCTCCTGCGGCGTGTAGAAGCCGGTGTGGTCGCCGAAGGGGCCCTCCGGGAGCATCTCGCCGGGCTCCAGCCAGCCCTCGATCACGACCTCGGCCTGCGCGGGGACCTGGAGCGGAACGGTCTTGCAGTCGACCATCTCGATCCGCTTGCCCGCGAGGAACCCGGCGAACAGGTACTCGTCGATGTCGCCGGGCAGCGGGGCGGTGGAGGCGTAGCTGACGGCGGGCGGGCAGCCGAAGGCGATCGCGACGGGCAGCCGCTCGCCCCTGCGGGCCGCCACCTGGTAGTGGTTGCGGCTGTCCTTGTGGATCTGCCAGTGCATGCCGATGGTGCGCTTGTCGTGGCGCTGGAGGCGGTACAGACCGAGGTTGCGGACGCCCGTCTCGGGGTCCTTGGTGTGCGTCAGGCCCAGGTTGAAGAAGGAGCCGCCGTCCTTGGGCCAGGTGAAGAGCGCGGGCAGCCGGTCCAGGTCGACGTCGTCGCCGGTGAGCACGACCTCCTGGACGGGGCCGTCCTTGACCTTCTTCGGCGGGACGTGGGTCATCGCGCCGAGCTTGCCGAAGGCCTCGCGGACCCCGACGAACCCGTGCGGCAGCTCGGGCTTGAGCAGCCCGCCGATCTTGTCCGAGATGTCGGCGTACGACTTCAGCCCCAGGGCCTTCAGCAGGCGCCGGTCCGTGCCGAAGACGTTCATCGCGAGGGGCATGTCGGAGCCCTTCACGTTCTCGAAGAGCAGGGCGGGGCCGCCGGACTTCTGCACCCGGTCGACGATCTCCCCGACCTCCAGGTACGGATCGACCTCCGCCTTCACGCGCTTGAGGTCGCCTTCCCGCTCCAGGGCGCGGAGCAGGGATCGAAGATCGTCGTAAGCCATGGGGTCAAGTATCCCCGAGCGGCTACCCTGGCCTGGAACCCGGGGGCCGTGCCCCCGGCCCGACGACCGTTCCACTGGAGAGGGCCCATGCTCCGGGTGCTGATGTTCCTCGTGCCACTGGCGCTGAGCGTGTACGCGTTCATCGACTGCATCAGCACGAAGGAGGAGGACATCCGCCACATGCCCAAGCCGCTGTGGGCGATCCTCGTGCTCGTCTTCCCGCTGGTCGGCTCGATCTCGTGGCTGCTGGCGGGCAAGAAGCGCCGCCCGGCCGCCGAGGGCTGGTCGGGCGTGCGGGACCGCGGACGCCGGCAGTGGGTGGCGCCCGACGACAACCCGGACTTCCTGAAGTCGCTGGGCGAGGACAAGAAGTCCCCGGACGAGGACGAGGACGGCACCCGCCGCGACGAGCCCTGACCGGGGCGGGACGCGCTACCAGGCGTAGGCGTCCCGCAGCTTCCGCAGCCGGCCCGCCTCGCGTACCGCGGTGGCCCGGTCGCCGAGGTCCAGGGCCATCGTGCCGCGCCCGTAGAGGTAGTACGCGTCCTCCAGGACCCGCGGATCGAGCCCGCGTGCTCGGCTCAGCTGCGAGAGGTACACGTCGAGGGAGAGCCGCGCCCCCTTCCTCCAGTCCCGGGCCGCGACCGTCAGCCGCTCCTGCTGGATGTCCTTGTAGTGGTCGCGCGTCTGCCGGTCGGCCTCGTCGGGCCGGGGCTCTACGGGACGGTACGGGTGGTCGGCTAGGTCGTCGGCCCACCGCTCCAGCGTCGCCACGGCCTCCTCGGCGGCCGTCCGGTCGGCCGGTGCGAACCCGGCCAGCCGCGCGCCCAGCCTCCGCGCCGCGCGCGCCCGCTTCTCGTCCTCGCAGCACGCGGCCACGAAGGCCGCCAGCACCCCGCCCCGCTGCCGCAGTTCGGCCACCCGCCAGCCCCGCCCCATCCGCCCCACGAACACTCCTCACCCCCGGCGTCCGTACGACGACCCGGGCCCCGCCACCCAATACCGCCGCCCGGGCCCACGCCACCGAATTACCTG
The DNA here is from genome assembly GCF_018070255.1 of Streptomyces sp. RK62. Classification (NCBI taxonomy): domain Bacteria; kingdom Bacillati; phylum Actinomycetota; class Actinomycetes; order Kitasatosporales; family Streptomycetaceae; genus Streptomyces; species Streptomyces sp. RK62. Next base: position 375,755 of record NZ_JAGPYD010000004.1, read on the forward strand.
GTCACCCTCCGGCGAAGACACCCAGAGCCACGAAGTCCGCCTCCCGCAGCCCGAGGACGGGCGCTATGAAGGTGTTCGCCTCGGCGCCCCAGGTGGTCGCCCACACCAGCTCGTACCGCTCGGCCAGCTCCCGCAGCCGGGGCCCGTGCCCGGGGTGCAGCCACACCCGCAGGGGCTTCACCCGGTGGGGCGGCGTGTAGCGGTGCCGGGCGACCCAGCTCTCGGGCTTCATCCGGTGCGTCGTGTAGCCGTCCGGCCGGCGGTGGGGCTTGGCGGCGTACGGGTTCAGCGGGCCGTCGACGTCGAGGTAGAGCAGGGGGCGCACGGCTGCCGCTCCTCTCCGCGGGAACGGACGTGAGCGTAGCCGCGGGCCGGGCGCGGGGGCGCGGGATTTTCGTGCCGTTGCCGGGTGGGCCCGGGCACAGGACAGTGTGGGGATGGATCAGGGACTGGCACGGCGGTGGCTCGGGACCGCGCTCGCGCAGGCGCGGGCCGGCCTCGCCGAGGGCGGCATCCCCATCGGGGCCGCCCTGTACGGGGCGGACGGGACGCTGCTCGGGCAGGGCAACAACCGGCGGGTGCAGGACGGCGACCCCTCGCTGCACGCGGAGACGGCCGCGTTCCGGGCGGCGGGCCGGCAGCGGTCGTACCGGGGCACGACGATGGTGACGACGCTCTCGCCGTGCTGGTACTGCTCGGGGCTGGTCCGGCAGTTCGGCATCGGGCGGGTGGTGATCGGCGAGGCGATCACGTTCTCGGGCGGACACGAGTGGCTGGCCGAGCACGGCGTGGAGATCCTGCTGCTCGACGATCCCGAGTGCGTGGCACTGATGCGTGACTTCGTCGCCCGTCATCCCGACCTGTGGAACGAGGACATCGGGGAGTGAGACGCCGGACGGACGGCTAGGCGTGTTTCAGGCGTGCGATCAGCTTCTCGAAGCGGGAGCGCCAGCGCTGCTCCGTCTCGGCCTCGCCCTGGAACTCGTGGGTGAAACGCAGCGCGGCCCCGTCCTCGCCGTCGCGTTCCAGGTGGAAGCGGACGCGGCCCCGGTCGCCCGTGTACTCGGCGACCCGGTCCACGTCCCAGGCGGTGATCCGCCCGCTGCCCAGCTCGCCCAGGCCGACGGTGCCGCCGAGCCGGGGTTCGAGCGAGTCGACCGGGGTGCACCAGGACGCGAGGCCGTCGGCCGTCGCCAGATAGGGCCAGACGGCGGCCATCGGACGGGGCAGCCGCACCAGGAAGTGCAGGATGTGCGTGTTCCCGTGGGTCTGGCTGGTGCCCTGTTCTATCGAACCGGTCATGACACCAGCCTGACCCCGCCGGACCCGGCCCGCACCCCTGGGCGGCGCGGGCCCGCGTCGGCTCAGACGCCGGCGTAGGAGTGCTTGCCGGAGACGAAGATGTTGACGCCGTAGTAGTTGAAGAGCCAGCAGCCGAAGGCGATCAGAGCCAGGTAGGCGGCCTTGCGGCCCTTCCAGCCGGCGGTGGCGCGGGCGTGCAGATAGCAGGCGTAGGCGACCCAGGTGATGAAGGACCAGGTCTCCTTCGGGTCCCAGCCCCAGTAGCGGCCCCAGGCGTCGCCCGCCCAGATCGCGCCCGCGATGATCGTGAACGTCCACAGCGGGAAGACGGCCGCGTTCACGCGGTACGAGAACTTGTCCAGGGACGCCGAGGACGGCAGCCGGTCCAGGACGGAGTTCGCGAAGCGGCCGGGGGTGCCGCCGTTCGCGAGCTTGGTCTCGTACCCGTCCTTGAACAGGTACAGCAGCGTGGAGACCGCGCCGACGTAGAACACCGCGCCGCAGAAGATCGCCGTGGAGACGTGGATGTACAGCCAGTACGAGTGAAGGGCGGGAACCAACTGGTCACTGGCGGTGTACAAGACAGTGACGGCGAGGCCGAGATCGAGGAGGACCGTGGTGATCAGGAACAGCCCGAGCCATCGCACGTTCTTCTTCAGCGCCAGCAGCCCCAGGTACACGCCGACGGCGACGGTGGAGAAGGTGATGTTGAACTCGTACATGTTGCCCCACGGCGCCCGCTGCACCGACAGGGCCCGCGTGACCACTCCGCCGAACTCGACGAGGAAGGCGAGGACGGTGAGCGAGATGGCGATACGCCCGTAGAGGTCGCCCTGCTCGTCCCCGCCGTGCGCGCCGGGCCCGTCCGGCACGTCGCGCTGTCCGGCCGCGGCCCGTACGACGACCTTCGGCCGCTCCAGTACGGCCGTGGAGCCGCCCTTGGTCACGGTGACGGCGGGCGCCTGGGCGGCCTTGGCCGGGGTGAGCGCGGCGGCGGTGCGGCCGACCTTGCTGCGGCTGCCGAGGAGCCATTCGGCGATGTACGCGAAGAAGGCCAGGGTGTAGACGGCCATCGACGAGTAGATCAGCGTGTTGCTGATACTGGCCAGGTTCTCGTTGGTGGCGGCGGCCAGATCGGTTGCGGCGGCGAGAGTCACTTCTCAGCCCCTTCGGCAGGTACGGCTTGGGGGTCGGGGGTATCGGAGGAGGCGTCGTCGGTGTCCTCGGGGGCGGCTGCCCCGGGGGCCCGGTCGTAGAGGATCCCGGCGAGCTCGCCCAGCTCCTCGGGCACCTTCGCGGACTCGCTGCGGCCCAGGCCGGCCATCTCGACGACGGTGAGACCGTCGTCCCCGGTGGTGGCCCGCACCCAGACCCGGCGACGCTGGATGAACAGGGAGCCGGCCAGACCGAAGATCGCCGCCAGGGCGCCGGCGAGCGCCCAGCCGCTGCCGGGCTGGCGGGCGACCTGGAAGCCGGCCCACTCCTTGATCTCCTTCTCGAAGGTGATCGAGCCGGCGCCGTTCGGAAGGGTCAGGGTCTCGCCGGGCCGCAGGTTCTTCCTCAGCTGCGCGCCCTTGCCGTCCTTGAAGCCCTTCAGGTTCTTCTTGTCCAGCTGGTACACGCTCTGCGGGAGGCCCGAGTCGACACCGAGATCACCGTGGTAGGCCTCGACGTTCATGACCGGGCTGAGCAGCGCGGGGAACTGCGAGGCGAGTTCGTTGCCGGGGACGTAGGTGGGCAGCAGGAAGGCCTGGAAGCCGAGCTGCTCGCGCTCGCCCTCGGCGTCGCGGTAGCCGTCCATCACCTTGATCGCGCCGGTGGAGGTGACGTTGCCGTCGAGCGGGAGGAGGGGGACCGCGTCGTGGAAGACCTCGTTGCCCTTGCCGTCGCGGACGGTGATGACGGGGGCGTAGCCGTGGCTGACGAGATAGACCTTGGAGCCGCCGATCTCCAGCGGCTCGTTGACCTTGACGGTCGTCTTCTTCTCCTTGCCGTCGGCGCCCGCGCTGTAGGTGAGGTCGGCCTCGTAGGTGCGCGGGGTGCCGCGGTTGGGTCCGGTCGCCTCGTAGGTGCCCTTGAACTCCTTCAGGCTGAAGCTGAACGGGTCCAGGTCGTCCTGGGAGAAGAGGCTGCCGGACTTGAAGTCGTCGTACTGGGTGAGCGTGTTGGAGAAGCCGTCGCCCTCGACGACCAGCTTGTTCCCCTCGGACTTGAACAGCTGGCCCCAGGCGAACGCCACCAGCATCACGATCAGCGCGATGTGGAAGGCGAGGTTGCCGACCTCGCGCAGATAGCCCTTCTCGGCGGCGACGGCGTCACCGGCGCGGTGGGCGCGGAAGCGGCGCTTCGTCAGCAGGGCGAGCGCGGCCTCGCGGACCTCCTCGGGTGCGGCCTCGGTGCGCCAGGTGGTGTAGGCGGGCAGCCGGGTGAGCCGCCTGGGCGCGCCCGGCGGCCGTCCGCGCAGCTGTCCGACGAACTGCCAGGTGCGCGGGACGATGCAGCCGATGAGGGAGACGAAGAGCAAAATGTAGATCGCCGAGAACCACACCGAGCTGTAGACGTGGAAGAGGCCGAGCTTGTCGTAGATCGGCGCGAGCGTCTCGTGCGTACGGCGGAACTCCGCGACCTTCGTCTCGTCGATGCCGGTCTGCGGGATGAGCGAGCCGGGAATCGCGCCGAGCGACAGCAGCAGGAGCAGCAGCAGCGCCACCCGCATCGAGGTGAGCTGCCGCCAGAACCAGCGGGCCCAGCCGATCACGCCGAGCGACGGCAGGTTCGGGGCGTCCTCGGCGGGGGCGGTGGAGAGCTGGGAGCCGGCGGCGCCGAGGTCCTGGTCCTGCTCCTGGCCCTCGGGGACGGCCGGGGCGGCCTTGTCGGTCGTGTCGCTCATCGATCAGATCCCCACAGTGAAGCCGTTGGACCAGACCTGCATCTCCTGGACGATGCGGTCCCAGGCGCCGGTCAGCAGCAGGACACCGGTCACGATCATCATCGTGCCGCCGATCCGCATGACCCAGACGTAGTGCTGCTTGACCCAGGCGAAGGCACCGAGCGCCTTGCGGAAGGCTACGGCAGCCAGGACGAAGGGGACGCCGAGGCCGAGGCAGTAGGCGACGGTGAGCAGGGCGCCGCGGCCCGCGCTCGCCTCGTTGTACGACAGCGCGATCACGGAGGTGAGGGTGGGGCCGAGGCAGGGCGTCCAGCCGATGCCGAAGAGGGCGCCGAGGAAGGGCGCGCCGACCAGCCCGGTCACGGGCCGCTTGTGGAAGCGGAACTCACGCTGGGTCATCCAGGGCATCAGGCCCATGAAGAAGACGCCCATGGCGATCATGAGGACGCCGAGCACCTTCGACAGGATGTCCTTGTGCGCCTGGAGGTTGTCGCCGAAGTACCCGAAGAGCGCCCCGCCGGAGACGAACACGGCGGTGAAGCCGAGCACGAACAGGGAGGCGCCGGCGACCATGCGGCCGCGCCGGGCCTCGGCGAGGTCGGTGCCGGTGACCCCGGTGACATAGGAGAGATAGCCGGGGACCAGGGGCAGGACGCAGGGCGAGAAGAAGGAGACGAGGCCGCCGAGCAGGGCGACGGGCAGCGCGATCAGCAGGGCGCCGCTCATCACCGTCTGGTTCGGTTCGGCGGCGAGCGTGGTGAGGGCGCTCACGTCACTTCTCCGCGAGGACGGGCTCGATCATGTCCCGCAGGGTGTCCTCGCCGAGGGGCGTCAGCGCCCGGGCCGCGATGTTGCCGTCCCGGTCGATGACGAGCGTGGAGGGGATGGCCTGCGGGTTGAGCGTGCCCTTGCCGAAGCGGAGCATCTGCTTCCCGGTGGGGTCGTACAGGCTCGGGTAGGTGACCCCGAACTCCTTCTCGAAGGCCTTCGCCGGGGTGGTGCTGGTGTCCCGGGTGTTGATGCCGACGAACTGGACGCCCTGGTCCTTGAGGTCCGTGTAGACGGTCTGGAAGTTCTTCGCCTCGGCCCGGCAGGGCGGGCACCAGGAGCCCCAGACGTTGACCACGAGGACCTTGCCCTTGTAGTCGGCGGTGGTGAGCTGCTTGCCGTCGATGGTGGCGCCGGACAACTCCGGCGCCTCGGCGCGCTCGCCCCGCTTGACGGTGTCGACGCCGTTGCCGCCGGCGACGAAGTTGGTGTCCCCGCCACCGCCCGAGGTGCCGCCCGAACTGCACGCGGACAGGACCAGCGCGGCAACGGCGGCACTGGCGGCGAGCGGGGCGATACGGCTACGGGCGCGACGGACGGCACTCATGTGAAAAGTTTCGCATGCCCGTACGGGGGATCTTGCGCACCCCCCTCTCGGGCGTAAAACCGCATATCAGGCAGCGTTTCCGGACCCCTCGGCAGAGGTGCCGGACGGGGTCCCCGAGCCGCCCTCGCCGCCACCCTTGGTGAAGGCGCTCCAGCCGCCTGCGGGCTTCTGCCCGACGTCCAGCGTGCGCAACTTGTCGAGAATGTCCGGCTTCTGGACGTCCAGCCAGTCCACGAACTGCCGGAAGGAGACGAGCCGTATGTCGCCGCCCTTCTCCTTCTCGCGCGCCATGTGCTTCAGCGCCTCCTCGACGGCGTCCATGTAGATGCCGCCGTTCCACTGCTCGAAGTGGTTGCCTATGAAGAAGGGGGCGCGGTTCGTCTCGTATGCCCGCTTGAATCCCTGGATGTACGCCTGTGTCGCCTGGGTGCGCCAGGCCGGGTGGTTGTGGCTGGGCGCGTTCGTGGAGTTGACCGACTGGTTGGCGAGGATGTTGTAGTCCATCGACAGGACCTCGAACGAACGGCCGGGGAAAGGTATCTGCTGCAGCGGCAGATCCCAGAGCCCCTGCTTCTTCACCGGCCACATCTGACGGCCGCCGGGCGAGGAGGCGTCGTAGCGCCAGCCCAGCTCACGGGCGGTGGGCAGCAGATTGTCCTGCCCGAGCAGACAGGGCGTACGGCCGCCGACGAGCTCCTTGTCGTAGTCGAACGGCAGGGAGGGCAGATCGGTCCAGCCGGAGTTGGTGCGCCACTCCTTGACGAAGGACTTGGCCTGGTCGACCTCGCTGCGCCACTGCTGCGGCGTCCAGTTGCCGACGGTGCCGTTGCCCGCGCAGAAGTGCCCGTTGAAGTGGGTGCCTATCTCGTGCCCGTCGAGCCAGGCGCGCCGGACGTTCTTCAGCGTCTGCTTGATGTGGTCGTCGGTGAGGTAGCCGATGTCGGAGGCGCCGCGCGGGTTGTTCGGCGGTTCGTAGAGCCGCTTCTTCGACTCGGGGAGCAGATAGAGCCCCGAGAGGAAGAAGGTCATGTGCGCCTCGTGCTCCTTGGCGAGGTCGAGGAAGCGCGGGAAGAGACCGTTGCCGACCTCGCCGGCCCCGTCCCAGGAGAAGACGACGAACTGCGGCGGCTCCTCGCCCGGCTCCAGCGGGCGCGGCGCGTCCGGCTGATGGGGCTGCTTGCCGGTGTACGAGGTGGAGCCGTCGCCGATCGGACGGGCGCGGCCGGCCTGCGAACCGTGCCGGTTGTCCCGGTCGCCGCCGGAACCGCCGGGATCCTTGCGGTCCTTGGGTCCGCCGGACGACGTGGACGCGCCGCATCCCGCGAGTGAGAGGGCGGCGGCCGCTCCGGCCCCGAGCCCGATGGCTCCCCGTCGGCTGATGTCGCGCATGGCTGCCCCGTCCGTCGTGCTGCTGAGGTGGTCACCCAGTCAGAGGTCACGACGAACGGGGTGGTTCCCGTCGCCCTGTGGAGGATTCGCGAGCAATGTCACCCGCGTGTATCAGCCACGGGGGGTCAGGCGCCGAAGCCCTTGCTCTGCCCCTGGACCGGCCTGGCACCGGCCCGCAGATGTTCGGGGACGAGGTCGATCGCCGGCTCGGAGTAGCCGACGGAGACGATCCGGTCGCCCTGGTAGGTGAAGGACGTCAGCGACGCGAGCGTGCACTGCCGCTTGCGCGGGTCGTGCCACAGCCGCCGCTTCTCGACTGCGCAGCGCACGATCCAGATCGGCAGCTGATGGCTCACCAGCACCGCCTCGTGGCCGCGCGCGGCGTCCTTGGCGGCGTCGAGGGCGCCCATCATCCGCACGACCTGCTCGGCGTACGGCTCGCCCCAGGACGGCTTGAACGGGTTGAACAGGTGCTTCCAGTTCGCCGGCCGCTTCAGCGCGCCGTCCCCGACGCCGAACGTCTTGCCCTGGAAGACGTTCTCGGCCTCGATGAGCCGGGCGTCGGTCGCGAGGTCGAGCCCGTGCGCCTTGGCGATCGGGGTGGCCGTCTCCTGCGCCCGCTCCAGCGGGGAGGCGCAGACGTAGGTGATGTCCCGGTCGGCCAGGTGCTCGGCGACCCGGTCGGCCATCTGCCGGCCGAGCTCGGACAGGTGGTAGCCCGCCAGGCGGCCGTAGAGGACGCCGTCCGGGTTGTCCACCTCGCCGTGCCGCATGAGGTGGACGACGGTGATGTCGCTGCTGTCGGTCATCGGCTTCTCGGAGGGCTCGGGGGTGGGCGTGTCGTCACTGGAGGTGTCGCGGGAGGTGTCGCGGGGCGTGTCGCTCATTCCGCCGTGGCCTCCGCCGCCGCTCGGGCCGCCGCCGGGAGGGCGTCGGCGATCCGCTGGAGGGCCCGCTCGTCGTGGGCCGTGGACACGAACCAGGACTCGAACGACGACGGCGGCAGATAGACGCCCTGCGCCAGCATCGAGTGGAAGAACGCGGTGAAGCGGAACGACTCCTGGCGCTTGGCGTCCTCGTAGGTGCGGACCTCACGGTCGGTGAAGAAGACGGAGAACATGTTGGAGGCGTTCTGCAGCCGGTGCGCCACGCCCTCCTTGGTGAGCGCCTCGGTGACGAGCCCCTGGACGGTCGCCGACACCTGGTCGATCGTGTCGTACGCGGCCTGGTCGAGGAGGCGCAGCTGGGCGAGACCGGCGGCCGTCGCGACCGGGTTCCCGGACAGCGTGCCGGCCTGGTAGACGGGCCCGGCGGGGGCGAGGTGCGCCATCACGTCGGCCCGGCCGCCGAACGCGGCGGCCGGGAAACCGCCGCCCATGACCTTGCCGAAGGTCATCAGGTCGGGCTCGACCCCGTCCACGCCGTACCAGCCGGCGCGGCTGGTGCGGAAGCCGGTCATGACCTCGTCGGAGATGTACAGGGCGCCGTTCTTGCCGCAGGCGTCCTTCAGGCCCTGGTTGAAGCCGGGGCGGGGCGGGACGACGCCCATGTTGCCGGGGGACGCCTCGGTGATGACGCAGGCGATCTCGCCGGGGTAGCGGTGGAACGCCTCGTGCACCGACTCCAGGTCGTTGTACGGCAGGACGATCGTGTCGCCGGCCTGGGCGCCGGTGACGCCCGGGGTGTCGGGCAGGGCGAAGGTGGCGACGCCCGATCCGGCGGCGGCGAGCAGCGAGTCGACGTGCCCGTGGTAGCAGCCGGCGAACTTGATGACCTTGGTGCGCCGGGTGAACCCGCGGGCGAGACGGATCGCCGACATGGTGGCCTCGGTGCCGCTGGAGACCAGGCGTACCTGCTCCAGGGGCCCGATCCGGTCGACCATCTCCTCGGCGAGCGCGACCTCGCCCTCACCGGGCGTACCGAAGGAGGTGCCGCGGGCGACGGCCTCCTGCACGGCGGCGATGACCTCGGGGTGGGAGTGCCCGAGGATCATCGGCCCCCAGGAGCAGACGAGGTCGACGTACTCGCGTCCGTCGGCGTCGGTCAGGTACGGGCCGCTGCCGGACACCATGAACCGGGGCGTACCGCCCACCGCGCGGAAGGCGCGCACCGGGGAGTTCACACCACCGGGCGTCACGGCGGCCGCACGGTCGAACAGCGCCTGCGAGGCGGGCGCATCGTATGGATAGGGCGTTCCTGAAGAGGGCGCTTCGCTCATGACCTGCGACTACTCCGACCTTTTCCGACCTTCGGTGATCATCCGGGGCTCCGGTTGCCTGTGACCTCCTCAGGGTAGGCCAGGGCCCGGCGACGGCAGCGAGCCGCCACCGGCGTGCGGACGGCCCCCTTCGCCCCTTCCGTCCCCGCGTACCCCGGCGTCACGGACGGGTGATCTGCGAGACTGGGCGTGATACACACAGCTCATGCGGGCCGTGGTGATCGGGGACCGGGGACATCTCGCGCAGAGGTGTTTCGCCGCACGTTTCGGCGGGCGGCCGTGGGGGAGGTCACTGACACGATGATCGGGTTGCGCGGCGGGCGCCACGCGTCCTAGAACAGCAGTCGGGTGGAGATATGCATCGCGGTGGCGGACTGGGCGAGGGGACCGACGACCTGGGTCCTCGACGTGCCCGGCGGGGAAGGCACCGACGCGACGCGGAGGATTCGAACGAAGTACGCCAGGGACACGTTGTACCAGGTATGCCAGATGCGACGGGTGTACCGAGTGAGCACGAGCCGTTCGACCGGCGGATCGACAGCCGGGTCGACCGTCTGAGGGCGGGGAGCAGGAATGGTGGTCGGGTGGGGGTGACGTACAAGTACTTCGGCGCTCCGGACGGCGCGACCGCGGCCCGCGTCCCGATCTCGATGCGCCCCGAGGAACTCGGCGGCGACGAGCTCGGCATGAACGGCATGTTCACCAAGATCAAGCCGGAGACGATGGCGGCCATGGTGCTGACGGGCATCGAAGGCGTGCCCCTGCACAAGGTGCCGCCCCTGGAGCTGGTCGTCCTCCACCCCGACTACGCCGTGGTGAAGCTGCCGATGACGGTCGTCGACCCGTTGCGCGGCATAGGCGAGGAGGCGGTGGGCGCGGCGGCCTTCATCTGGTCCACGGTCCCGGACCGCGGCGGCCCCCGCGACGCGTTCAACGTCTACCAGCTGCTCCACGAGTGGCAGGACTTCAGCCATCGGTTGCATGAGGCGGGGCATCAGCCTTATTGCCTTGTGTGGCCCTGACCTGGGGTTTCGTGGGATTCGGGCGGGGTCTTCGGGCCTCGCCCTTTTTGGTGCCGGGGTGGGGCCGTCAGGCGGCCAGGGCACATTGAGGGCACATTGGTTTCGCTGGGGGTGCTGATGTGCCCTGGGTTGCGGGCGGGCCGCCGTCGTCTTCCGCTTCCGCCTCGGCTTCCGTTTCCGTGAAGGCGTCGTCGATCGCCTTGCGGGTGCGGGTCTCGCTGGACGGCAGCAGGTGCGTGTACGTCCGTAGCGTGAAGCCGGGGTCCGAGTGCCCGAGGTACTCCGAGAGCGCCTTGATGCTCTCCCCCGCGTCCAGGAGTACGGAAGCGTAGGCGTGCCGGCGGGCGTGCATGCCGTCCTCGGGGGCCGCCTGGAGGTAGCGCGCGCCGCGCTCGCGAGGTCGGATCACTCCGGCGGCAGCCAGGGCGCGCTTCCAATCACCCATGTTGAAAACGCTGCGTCTGTAGGCCCGCTTCTTCTTGTCGACGAAGAGCAGGCGGAACGTCTCCGGTTTGGTCCAGGGCAAAGTGACCCCGACCGGAGGGAACTCCTTCATGCGGGCCTTGAGGGCAGCTGCGAGCTGAACCGGCAGGGACACTGACCGGATCTTGTTGCCCTTAGGCAGGGCGAAGACCTGCTTCGTACCGACCAACCGCACCTGGCGGTTGATGTGGATCCAACCACCCTTGAAGTCGATGTCCTCGACAGCGAAGCCGAACACCTCGCCCTGGCGGAGGCCGCAGCCGAAGGCAAGCTTGCCGCCGACCTGGAAGCGCTTCGGGAGTCCGGCTATTACGGCACGCACGCGTTCCAACGACCAGGGGATGATCTCCATCTTGGTCGCCGTCGGCAGCTTGACCGACTTCGCCTTGCAGGGGTTCTTTGGCAGCAGCCCGTCCTCGACGGCCATGCTGAGGATGCTGGAGAGGATGTCGAAGATGCCCTCGATCGCCTACACCTCCAGTTCGGCGTCCTGGAGTGTGCGAATCCAACCCTGAATGACCGAGGGGGTTGAGGGACCGCAGCTCGCGCCGGCCGAGGTGCTCGACGATGTGGTTGCGGACCGTGTGGTGTTCGTCTCGTCGGATTCCGGCACATCACGAGCCGTTTCGGCGGGGAGGTTGTGCAGCCTTCCCGCCGAATCAAAAAAGTGGGCGATTTGGGCGACTATCGGATGCAGTGTCCGCTGGACTGGCCACGCCACTTCTCACTGCTGGACGCTACGCCTGAGCTGCTAAGGTACCGAATTCCGGCACGTCAGCCGGTTGCTTATCTGCAGAAAATTTCAGCTTCCGTGGGAGCGATTTCGGCAACCGGGGATCCGCCCTTACTGTTTTGGTCTTCCCTGGCGACGCAGAGGGAAGTAGCCGGGAGTTTCAGAATTCACTCTGGAAGCATCCCAGGTGGTGTGGCGGTGTTGTCCACGCTTGCCATCCAAAACCCTGAATATGGAGACCTCATTGCCGAACCACTCCCCGCACCTTGCCGGCGCCGAGCGTGACCAGCTCGCCACTCCCGCCGACGTGGCCGCGTACCTCGGGGTACCGGTGAAGACCCTCTACCAGTGGAAGTACCGGGGCACCGGCCCCAGCGTCCACACGGTCGGCCGTCACCTGCTCTACCGCTGGCGGGAGGTGGACGCGTGGCTGGATGCCCAGACGTCGTACGACCTCACGGCCTGACCCCGCGTCTGGCGCGGACAGTCATTACCAAGCCCACCGACTTCGACTTGCCCGTAGGAAAGCGGCTGGGCAGGCGGCCCCAGCTGCAGGTCGACTGTTCGCCCGTGGCTCCGACCGAACGCAAGTGCAGGATCCACTTCACCTGGGGGCACGGGCCGTCGACAGTGGACCGTGCCTGCGATCCGTTGTGCGCCATGGCAAGCACAAGTAGCGGTACCGGCACGCTCAGGTAACCAGTCATCTTGGCAGGCCGGTTGTCTCCGTGGTGGATAGGTGGACCATGAAGCTCACTTGTTATTTACACCGGTTGAGAATCCGTTGTTACTCCTCTTCCTGAAGCCTCATAAGCGGGCTGACATCCTTCGCCCTGGCTACCAAGTCCACCACGTCATTTTCCAGCGGATACACGGGGCGCAGGCCGATGAGGTAGTAACCCTTGGTCTCCGGCGCCTTCATGCGATACGCGGACACATGTTGAATAGCAGCGTCGTTGACAATCACGGTTCCCTGAAGAGTGTCCAGAATGGCCTTTGCCGCATTATCGGCATCGATAGTCTTCCGGTTTTGGTCCTGCACGGCAACCACCGTGGCACAGATTGGCAGCCCGTCCCATGTTCGAGGATCTTCGCGTCTATCTGCTGCCTTCTCCATCTCTCTAACCACTCGTTTATGGATCTCCTTCCGCTTCGCGGCATTCTGCTTCGTGAACGGCGGAACCGAGATCGGGAAGAAGCTCGGCCTGGCAATCAGGCCATCCAACGGCAGCAGGTCACACACTCCACAAGCAGCCTGCTGCACAAACCCCGCCTTACTCGCGAGGCTTGCATGCACGTTCGCTCCCACTGCGAGCCTTCGGTAAACCACCCACGGCAGGTCTGAATGCATCATCCACAAGCGAACACGATCAGCCTCCTCACGCAACAGAGGTTGCCGAAGATGTTCGCCAGTCGCCTCCTCGTAGACACGCAGCAGGCCGTCCACACGTGCACGTGGATCATCGCCGCTCGTCAATTCAATGAGTCTCGATAGGTCCATGCGGAAACCGTAGTCTCAGCCGCTGCCGTAATCGCTCAGCCAGAGTCCGGACTGTCGTTAGCGCCGCCCGGATACTGGCTGGGCCTCCTGAGATCACGGAAGGCGACGCCTCGCGCGACCGCCGGTCGCCGTCCTACCTACCGCGTGCTACGGATCTGCTTCCCTATGGCTGCTGCGTCTCTACGGCCCCACGAATCGCCTGGCGGATCCACAGATCCACAGTCCCGTCTTGCGCCAAGCCGGAAAAGTGCCTCGCAGAGCGTGGGTCATCACGCAGAATCGCTGCCACAAGCTGGGCTGCCTGTCCCGACAGGGAGCGCAACCACGGCGCGATCCGATCTTGGGCGTTCCATTGGTCCCATGCAGCGTCCCAGATGCACATCGTGCGCGCAGCCTCATCTAGAAGGTCCCAGTCGTCCTTTGCTGCGGCGAAATTCGCGATGGTGTGAAGCCATACGACAGCTCGGGCAGCTTCGCTGAACTGGACGCGTCGTGCACCTCGGCCGTCGGCGTGGTCGGCCATGGCCTTGAGAAGGCGTTCGCTTCCTTGAGGGTTGCGAGAGAGCCACGGGCCTACCTGTTCAGCCGAGAGCTCAATCAGCGTATGGAGGTACAACTCATAGTCTTCAGGATGGTCCGCGATCAAATCGAGCAAGGAAGTAACTGCTGCCGGATCACCAGCGCGCGTCCGTTCCCACAGCCGCTTCGCTTGTTCGGTCGGCGGTTCCGCCGGCTCAGTGAGCTCGCGGTTGATCAGCTCGCGAAGGTCCTGGACGCTCTGCGGCCTCCGCTTAGGGTCAGGGTAAGTAGCAACCCGAGTGACGTTTCTCCAGGGGCCTGGGGCAGGCAGGAGCGGCACGTTCATCTGCGGATACTGGCCTGTCAATGCCCACGCAATGACGCGCCCAATGCCGTAGATGTCCGCGGACGGCGTGGCTTCGTGCGCAGCAATGAAAAGTTCAGGTGCCGCGAAGCCCTCCGTGCCGATCTCGAAGCGGGTACGCCCGGCCTTCGTGGTCTGGCCCCTCGGCCGCCGGACAATCCCCCAGTCGGCAAGGGTCCATCTGCTGTCCAGCAGCAGGATGTTAGAGGGTTTGACGTCGCGGTGGAGCCAGTCGTGAGTGTGAGCGAGTTCCAGCACGTCCATCAGCGCCTCGACCAGGACGCGTAGCTGTGTAGGGTCCTTGAGGTCGTCGCGTCGGTCCTCCGCGGTCGCCCGTGCCATCGGCATGACGAGCCACCCGTCTTCTGGGTTGGAGTCGAGGATGGGCATGTAGTGGGGATGCCGACCAAGCAGTTGGGAAATCTCGATCTCTCGTCGCATCCGCGCGGCGGGTGTTTCCCGTTCCGAACTCCGGCGCTTGAAGGCGACTTCGGCCTCGGTCGGCTTGTGCATGGCCCGGAAGACCTGTGCTTGTCCGCCTTCCTCCATGGGTAGTCGATCAAGGCGATAGTCTTTTCGGTCGCCGCGTGCTTGAGCGCGCACCAGATCGTACGGGCTACTCAAAGCATCGCCCTTGGCCGCGGATGCGCGGTTGGGCGTCATCTGTGCGGGGGCCGGGAGCATGGGACGTGCCTGCACTGGAATGCGGCGCCCGCCATAAATGGGATGGCCGCTGATGGAGCCGACGGGGACAAGCGTGTAACCGTCCCGGGCCAGCAGGGTATTGAGCAGTTCCAGCAACTCGCGTAGCTCTTCCGCATCAGTCCGCACAACGGGGTGCAGCATTTCGGAGAGGAAACGCAGAAGGACTACGTCCGGGCCGCGGCTCAGTCCGAACCGCGCGTCGGTGAAGACCCAGTCCGATTCCCAATCATCATTGTTGAAGCGATGCTGGTAGATGTCACCTTCGGCCGTCGTGAATCGGGAGTCGTAGCTTTCCAAAGCATCCAGATCGAAGATGCGCTTGAGGAACTCTGCTTCTTCCAGCCTTCCGGACCATTCGACGTTCTGCAGTCGAAGTGTGTCGAAGATACGCATTCGCGTGACCTCAGTGATTCGAGCCCGTTGCCCCTCGGCCCCACGTATATCTTGCGGTTGAAGGAGCGCATGCACCTGCCCTCCCTCCAGCGCTTGCCGCCAGTTCACATCCGGGGTGGGAAGAGCCGGTTTGACCAGGATCCGGTCGATGGCTGGTCTGCCGTTCTGACTGGCCACCTCAGCGATCGTTGGCAACAAATGGTCCAAGACCTCGTCATCGAAGCTGGGGAAGTCCGCCGCGTCGATGTAGAAGACGGCAGCCCAGAAGTAGTCGTGCCAGTTGGTGGCCGTCGTGTACCTGTCCTCGGTCTGCTCGAAGTCCAACCTCTCAACCGCGCGGAGCAGCTCCGTCGCGCCGAAGTCCGAACGAGCAGAGAAGATCGCGGCAGCCTGCGCCAGTACGCGCTCCCCGAGCTGCTCTTGTCCACTGTCCATCGCTTGCACCCCCTTGCACACAGCCGGACACGGCCCGCGCCTACATCAGCAGTACATTGCAGCACCGGCGCGGTCAGCCGGCGTCCTCCCCCACAACGAGCCCTCCACTCAACACGGAAGGACAGCCAGCTTAGTGACCTCCCAGTGGCTGCACGGTTAGCCGCCGAAACCGCCCAGCTGCCTGTCGCAGTGTGCGAACGGGTTGCAGGATCGCGGAGTGGCCTTGGTCAGCCGGTGTATCGGTCCAAAGCGATAAGAGCTCTCCTCGCGCCTGCCAGTCCCTGGCGGAGGTCGAAGGACATCGACCGGATCAATGGCACCGGATAGCTCGGGTACGCGTCGGCGTGTGCCGCCGCGGTGATCATCTGACACGTGGCCCCGATCGTGACCAGGAGGCTGGTGGCGAAGGCTTGCTGATCTGAAGGCGGGCGGTAGGACGGTCGGAAGAGTACGGCGACGATACTGCGGTGCCAGGACGTATCCGCCGAGTCCGGAAGCGCCAGTGCCCGCGCGAGAGCCTTTCCGAGCCGACCCAGGCCGTCGGGTGGCGTGGCCTGGGTCTTGCCCCAGATCCTGGCCACCAGGGAACTTCCTGCCTTCACGCTGGGCCGGTATGAGGATGGGTTGCGCACCTCGCGCCGGGTCCGTCGTACATCGTCGAGGAAGTCATCGAAGGATGGCCCCTCGCCCTCCCTCCGTACCTGGTCCCAGAAGCTGGCTGTCTCCGCCTTCTTCTGCTCACATACCGAATGAAGGCGATCGAGCAGCACCCCTTCCAGTTCGAAGAGCAGCTGGCACAGTTCGTCGATGGCGGCCTCGGCCGTGTTGAGCGGGGTTTCCGCGCGCCAGGTAAGGTCCTCGATAATGACCGAGGGTGTCCTGCCGCCGAGGCGCGGGAACCAAGCCGGGAGCCTCACCGGGGAGGAGATCTGAGGCAGTTGCAGTGTGTTGCGAGCCAGCAATACCACCGCGCGCCGGTCCGTTGCGGCACCGCCGGCCAGGTGTTTCTCACACGCTTCCTGGTTTTCCTCAAGGAGTACTACGAAATCGTCGAGTACGGCGTTGACGTTGTCGAAGGGGGCTCCGCGTACGACCAGAACCACAACGGCGTTGCCGTTGAGGTGTTCCTGTAGTTCCCGTGCATAGTCGGTCCGATTTCCCCGGACCTGGAACCAGAACCCATTCAGCTCACTGGCCGACGCAGCAAGCCTGTCTCTGATCGCGGAGGCGAGGCGGGCGGGCGCGATCTGCTCGTCAGCGAAGGCTCCCGGATCCGTTCTGTTGGCTACGTTCTCCTGGTCGAACGGGTTCATGCGTACACGTCTCCTTGCGAGATCGCCGCGATACGACCGAGCAGACGGATCTTGGGCCACACCCATTCGCCGTCGCTGTCGAGAAAATTGCTCTCCGTGGCGCTGGACAAAAGGCGGTCGGCGCTTATGACGGTGTCCGGGCCGAGCCGCTCGACGATGTCCTCGAAGTCCTCCATGCTGCATCGCATGCTCTCCGGTGACGTGCGCATGATCGCGCTCAGACAGGAGTAGACAGCGCGGAGCCATACAGTGTCCCGGCCGTTCCGCGCTCCCATGGCCTGGGAAGCCGCCTGTCGGAAGAACTCGTATTGGCGGCTTCGGCTGATGTGGCTCGGGCGGAGCCGGCTCTCGGAGAACAGCGTGGCGTCCTCCGATGTGACGTCCAGGTCGGCCTGCCGCCGTTCCTGTTCGATCAGGAAGGCGACGAAGTCACGCAGCAGGTTCACGGTCAGGAACGGATGCCCGGCCGTCTCCGAGTGGATGGCATCGATGAAGGACGCATCAGGTGACACCTGAGGGCCCAACACCTTCTGCGTGAACTGGGCGAATTCGCTCTCCTCCGCGCCGGCTCTGTGCTCGAACAGCGGGAAAGGGTCCTGTCGTACGAAGGGACTGAGCTGGTTCTGTTCCATCAGGATGAAGTGAGCGTCGGGCTGCTGTCCGAGGAACACCAGGAGGTTCTCCCTGGCGAACCGGACCATCTGGTTGAGTAGGGGTTGAACCACGGTGTACCTGATACCGAAGTCACTCTGCAGGGCTGCGTGAAGGTCCCCGAAGAGCGTCTCGTACTCGTCGAGGACGAACACCGTGCGGCCTCGGTCGGCCGGTTCCCCGTTCGCGCAGTGATTGACAAGGTCGGCGAAGAATGTGTTGGGGATGCGGCGACCCTCGTCCAGGGCGGCACAGACACGGTCGTAGCAGACCCCGTCGTTGGCGAGTTCCCCAGTGGAGGAACAGGTCTGGCTGACCACGGCCGCCTCGCCAGTCGTCGATGCCAGATCGAAGCCCGCGGTGGTCTTGCCGCTGCGCCGGACACTGCACCAGAGCCGTACGCCGTTACGACTCTCGAAGGTTCGGAGCAAGTCGTGCACGCTGTGCCGGTGTACGCGGTAGTACCGCAGCTTGCCCGGTTCCTCCAGCGGGAAGTCACGGGCGAAGTTGTACAGCAGCGGCTGACTGCGCACCGATGTGGTGCCTTGCCGGTAGGAGCGAGCCACCAAGAGCCGGAGCACATGGTCCCGGGTAGCGGGGATGGAATCGACGTCAACCCCCCGCGGGACGGAGACAACCGTCCTGCTCAGACTCCCGTCCTGCTCGATGAAGGCGCGCAGGTCGGGCGGTAGAGGCGCCACTACAGCGGCGACTCCTCGCCGGTGGGCCTCCTCCAGGTCGCGCCGATCGACGTAGCCGTCGTCGAGATAGCACTGCACCTCGATCATCTGCTGGTACGGCGACCGGGCGGACGGGCGGAGCGAGATGTCGAGCCGGTGCTCCGCCACCGAGTACTGGGAAAGGGCTGGCAGTGGGACGTGCTGCCGGTTGTTGCCCAGCCTGTCGAAGGCAGAGACAGTGGGCAGGACGCTGCGCAGAAGTCCATCGGTGAGGTGACTGGGACCGATCCGTCTCTGCACCAGGAACATGTCATCTGTGACGAGGAAAGGGAGCGTGTGCAACCAGGCTCGCGCGTTCTCCTGCAGGACCTCGCGGCCTGTGCGGTCCCCGAAGGTCACCTGCGCGTACCCCATGATGATGGCGGACAGCATGCAAGAGTTCAGCGCACGGAGCTGGCGGGCGGATTCCAGGTCGGCCGCGCCAGGCAGGCGAGTGGAGTAGAACTCGATGGGAAGGTCGAAGAACCGCTGCAGTCCGTTGAGCGACTTCATCAGGGCGTACGGCTCCGACTCACCCTGTGTCATCTGATAGTTGAAGCCTCTTTGGAAGATCTCCTCAGCGTGGCTGGACAGCGCCGAAGAGATCTTCGGAAGTAGCGTCCTCACGTCTTCCGGGTCCGTCATGCGGTCCAGGAAGTAGTTGAAGTCCTCGGCGAGCCGGTCCCGATAGTAGGTGGACCACTGAAAAATGTGCCGATCGCTCAAATCCTGCAGCGCAGCGCGGAATTCTTCCAGCCAGTCGTCCTCAGCCTGTGTGGGTGCCTGGGGCGCTGGGTCAGGGGCAGGCGCGGGGCCGTGCAACCTCTCGTCGAGAAGAGCCAGCAATGCGATCTTGCGCTTCCGGAGGAATGCGCCTTCGAACGCTTTCCGCAGTTGTGTCTCTCGAGCCTCCAACTCTCCGGTGTAAAGCCCTTCGATCAGGGCGACTGCTAGGGCTTGGGCTTCCTCCGGCTTGACCTCCTTACACAGACGCGCGATCTCCTGCAGGGCAGCGTCGACACCGGCCATCAACCCCCCGTTCTGAAGGACCGTCAGCAGCCCTTGGATTCTATTCGAGGATGGCATGCCACGCGGCGGAAACGGCAGCTCCCGTGGCGAGCTGTGGAGGCGTGGCCTGCGCTTCGTACAACCAACCGCCGCGTTGTGTTGCGGCCGAGTGCCACTCGACATCACCCCGCGCATGCCGCTGGGCCCGCTGCGGATGCGTCACTCGCGGGTAGGACGAGCCGCCGAACGACGCAACTGGCGCGAAGCAGGTCCAATCCGTGCCCGTACAACCGGACAAGCGTGGTCAACATCGGCGCGACCGAGCCGCGTAGTTGCGCCATCGCGACAGCATGCGCGCAGGTCCGGAGCCGTGCCTCATTTGCAAGCGCCGTCGCTTCCCAAGCTGAGAGCGCGAGTTCACTGCTCGGCACGCGCTCCATGAGGCCTTGGACAGCCGCCGGGCTGTGCGGGTGTTCAGCAATGAGCCGATGACCAACGGCGGACGGCTTCTATCGACGGCTGGCCATCGGGACGGCCGGGCAGGTGGCCGCCATACCGCGCCCTCTCTCAGCAATCCACCGCCGATCCCGGTAGTGCACACAGCCGCAGGCCGAACTTCCCTTCAGACGAACGCACCCATCGGCTTCCGATCCCAACACCCCCTTCACAGAACACCTGTTCGACGTGAAGTATGGGGGCGATCGCGTGTCAGTTCGGCACGTCGCTCGTTAGGCAGCGCAGTCGAATCGCCGGGTGGGAAAGCGCTGATGACCAGCGGCCCACCCGCTACGGGAGGGGACCCATGGGCGATCGCAGCACAATCGAGTGGACCGAGGCGACCTGGAATCCCACCACAGGATGCGACCGGATCTCCCCAGGGTGTGACAACTGCTACGCCTTGACGTTATCCAGGCGCCTCAAGGCCATGGGCGTTGCCAAGTACCGGACTGACGGGGATCCCAGGACATCAGGCCCGGGCTTCGGCCTCACTCCTCACCCTGACGCACTGGCCATTCCCCGTCAGTGGAAGGCCCCACGGATGGTGTTCGTCAATTCCATGAGCGACCTCTTCCACGCCAAGGTCCCCTTGGGCTTCGTCCGGCAAGTCTTCCAGGTGATTGCCGAGACCCCCCAGCACACGTATCAGCTACTGACCAAAAGAGCCCGCAGGCTGCGACGAGTGGCCGGCGACCTCGACTGGCCCTCCAACCTGTGGATGGGGGTGTCCGTCGAAGATGCAGAGCACCTGGATCGTGTCGACGACCTTCGCCAAGTTCCCGCTGCCGTGCGCTTCCTGTCCTGTGAGCCTCTGCTCGGTCCGCTGACCGGTCTACAGCTGGAAGGCATCGGCTGGGTTATTGCCGGCGGGGAGTCCGGGCCCCACCATCGGCCCGTGAAGGAGGAGTGGCTGGTGGACATCCGCGACGTCTGCAACGACGCCGGAGTGCCATTCTTCTTCAAGCAATGGGGTGGTCGCAGCCCGAAGTCAGGGGGCCGCGAACTCGACGGAGCGACCTGGGACGAGATGCCGCCCCGACTGCCTGTCACAGCCAATTAACGGCCAAAGTCCAGCAGACGCCGTACGCACTCTGGTGGCATATGGCAACGGTGTGTGACCCTCTCCCCAGCGGGGCCGACGGGAGTAGGGGGAGCGATCGTGGCCGTACCGAAGGATGCCGTGTGGGAACGCGATCCGCACACGGCGGCCAAACACGACTTATTGAAGCGGTACTTGGAAGCCTGGGCGCCGATTCTGTTGTCACGGCTCGACGTGATCAGTTACGCCGAAGGCTTCGCGGGTGCCGGCGTCTACAAGCAGGGCGAGCCCGGCTCCCCGGTCATCGCTTACGAAGTCTTCGCCGAGGCACTGCAGAGGTTCCCGAAACGTATGCGCGTGATCCTCATGGAGGAGGACGCCCGGCGCGTCAAGGAGTTACAGCGCCAGATGGAGCTCGTCCGCTCCAAGCAAACGGGCGACATCACCAAACGAATAGCGGTCGACATACGTCACGGAGATTTCCACCCGGCCCTCCTGCAGAAGCTGCGGGGCATCGGCGCATTGGGGAAGCCTCTCTTTGTCCTACTGGACAGCTTCGGCGGACCCGACATCCCCTTCTCGCTCCTCCAGGAGCTGGGGCGCCATCCCAGCACTGAAGTGATGGTGACCTTCGAGCCCAGCTTCCTCACCCGGTTCGCCGAGAAGCACGACGGCCACCGCCAGCTCGGCGACGAAGCCTTCGGCAGCCAGGAGTGGCAAGGCGTCTTCCAGCAGTCTCCCTCAGGCAAGTTCACATTCCTGCGCGAGCAGTACCGGAACACGCTGCGCGAGGCAGGCTTCACGCACACGCTGTACTTCGAGATGGTCGACGAGGGCGGCAGGATGCTCTACCTGATCTTCGGCACCCAGCACGAACTGGGGCTGGAGAAGATGAAGGACGCCATGTGGAAGGTGGACCCTTCGTATGGCGTCCGCTACCGCGACCCCAGGGACACCCAACAGCAGATGCTTGATCTCGTATTCGAACCGGATACGGCTCCGCTGCGCCGGATCCTGCACGATTTCATCTCCGAAACGCCTGGCGGGCGAACCATCCCCGAGCTCAAGCGATACGCCCTCTTGGAAACCGTCTACCGACCCGCCCAAGTGATCGAGACCGTCCGGCAGCTGCGTGAGGCGGGCGCCGTGACGACGGAACCTCGTGCCATCAACGCCAAGACGCGAGTGAGCCTGGCGGCGACGCCGCCCACTACCCGTCCGTCAGCCGAGCAAGGCGCCCTCTGGTGAGAGGCCGCGAGGGCACATCCAGGGCACATGAGCCTGGGAAACGGCGTTGATCCGTGAGAACTACCGAGAGGAGTTTTCTCAGGTCAACGCACATTTCCCTGCGAAACCCCAGGTCAGCGCCCTCCCGTCACCAATCGTTCCACGAGTGGCAGGACTTCTCGCACCGCCTGCACGAGGCGGGGCACCAGCCGTACTGCCTGGTGTGGCCCTGAGCGGGTGCTGACACGGCGGGGCGAGGTCTTCGGACCTCGCCCTTTTCCTGTGCCGTACGGGTGCCCCGCGGGAGCCGTCCGCGTGACGCGTCACGCCCTCTACCGGACCGCCCCCGTCTCCCCCGGGCGCCCCGCCGTGAAGCCGATCGCCGTGCCGCCGCCCTCTCGGTGGAACGCGAACGGGGCGCCGCCGTGGGCGAGGGCCACCTCGCGGACGATCGACAGGCCCAGGCCCGAGCCCGGCAGGGACCGTGCGTCGGGGGCGCGGTAGAAGCGGTCGAAGACGCGGAGCAGGTCGTCGTCGGCGATGCCGGGGCCGCGGTCGAGGACCTCGACGCGGACCGTGCCGGGGCGGGCGGGCCCGGCGACGCCGATCTCGATGGGCGCGGTGCCGTCGCGGTCGAACTTCGCGGCGTTCTCCACGAGGTTGGTCAGGGCCCGCTGGAGCATCCCCGGTCGCCCGGTGAGGCTGGTGTCGCCGCAGGCGCGGACCACGATCCGCCGGCCGGTGCGCCGCCGGGCGAGCACGGCCACGTCCTCGGCGATCTCGGCGAGGTCCACCCGCTGGGCGGGCTCGGTGTCGGACTGCCCGGCGGCGAGGTCGACCAGCTCGTTGACCAGGTCGGTGAGTTCGCGGGCCTCCTGGCCCAGATCGGTGACCAGCTCCTCGCGGGCGCCGGGCGGCAGTTCGTCGATGCGGCGCAGCAGGGAGATGTTGGTGCGCAGGGAGGTGAGCGGGGTCCGCAGCTCGTGCCCCGCGTCCTGCACGAGCCGCCGCTGGTCCTCCTCCGACTGCGCGAGCCGGCCCAGCATGCGGTCGAAGGCGCGGCCCAGCCGGCCGACCTCGTCGTAGCCGGTGACCGGGACCTCGATGCCGAGCCGGCGCGTGCGGGCGACGTCCTCGGCCGCGGCGGTGAGGACGACGAGCCGCCGGGTGATGCGCCGGGCCAGCCACCAGCCGAACAGCCCGGCGAGGACGACGATGGCCGACATCAGCAGCAGCGTCCGCTGCTGGAGCGCCCGCAGCAGGTCCTCGGTGTCGCTGAACTCCTGGGCGATCTGCACGGCGCCCCGGCCGCCGCCGAGCGCGACGGTGGCGACGCGGTAGACGTCGTCGCCGACGTCGACGTCCCGGTGCTGGATCATCCGCCCGGCGGTCCGCTCGGCCGCGACCCGCCGGTCGGCGGCCTCGACCGGCAGCCCGGGGCTGCCGGGGTCGACGACCGCCCCGTCGGGCCCCAGCACCTGCACATCGGTGCGGGCGGGCCGGACCAGGTCGTGGCCGGGCGCGGAGGAGGAGAAGTCGTCCGGCGTCATCGGCCGCTGCCGCACCTCGCCCCGCAGGTCCTGCACGACCTCGTCGAACACGCTCTCCTGGTCCACCCGCACCAGACGGGCCGCCGCGGTGTAGGAGAGCAGGCCGACCAGCAGGGTGACGACGGCGGTGACGGCGGCGAAGGACACCGCGAAGGTGCCGCGCAGCGAGAGCAGTCCGGTGCGCCGGGGTCCGGTCAGCAGCCGGGCGAGCCGGCGGCGGACACGGCCGGCCACTCAGTCCTCCCGCAGCACATAGCCCACGCCGCGCACCGTGTGGATGAGCTGCGGGGCGCCGGGCGCGTCGAGCTTGCGGCGCAGATAGCCGACGTAGACGGCGAGGTTCTTGGAGCCGGGGCCGAAGTCGTAGCCCCAGATCTTGTCGTAGATGGTGGCGTGGTCGAGGACGATCCCGGCGTTGCGTACGAGCAGTTCCAGCAGCTCGAACTCGGTGCGGGTCAGCTCCAGCTCGCGTTCGCCGCGCCAGGCGCGCCGCGCCTGCGGGTCCATCCGCAGCCCGGCGGCCTCGATGAGCCGCCCGGAGGCGCCGGCGGGGGTCTGCCGGGGCGCGTCGGCGGAGGCCGGGGCGCCGTTGGTGTCGCCGGTGCGGCGCAGCAGGGCGCGCAGCCGGGCGAAGACCTCCTCGACGTCGAACGGCTTGACGACGTAGTCGTCGGCGCCCGCGTCCAGTCCGGCGATGCGGTCCTGGGTCTCCACGAGCGCCGTGAGCATGAGGATCGGGGTGTTGTCGCCCTCGGCGCGCAGCACCCGGCAGACCTGGAGGCCGTCGATGCCGGGCATCATCACGTCGAGGACGAGCACGTCCGGAGGGGTGCGGTGGGCCTGGGCGAGCGCCTCGACACCGTCGGCGACCGCGGTGACCCGGTAGCCCTCCAGGGTCAGGGCACGCTCCAGCGCGTTGCGGATGGCGCGGTCGTCTTCGGCGAGGAGCACAGTGTGGGCCACGCCTTCATAGTGCCAAGGCCCCGGGCGGTCGGGCTGTGAGGGGCCGCATACGCTCACCCTTCTTACTGGGATCTCACGCTCGCCCTTCCCTCTGTGATCTCACCGTCGCCGTCAGTTGGCGGACCCTTCCGTCATCGCCGCCAGCTGTTCGGCGAACGGCACCACCGTGAAGGCGTCCGGCGCGGGCCGCCGCGTCGCCGACAGCCCCCGCATCAGCGCGGCCAGCTCACCGGCCGCCCGTTCGATCCGTCCGTCCAGGCCCTCGGCGCCCCAGTCCTCGGAGGCGGCGTACACGCCGGTCGGGACGACGACGGCCCGCAGGTGGGCGAAGAGCGGGCGCAGCGCGTGGTCCAGGACGAGGGAGTGCCGGGCGGTGCCGCCGGTCGCGGCGATCAGCACCGGCATCCCGGTGAGCGCGTCCTTGTCGATGACGTCGAAGAACGACTTGAACAGCCCGCTGTACGACGCGGAGAACACCGGCGTGACGACGATCAGGCCGTCCGCCGAGGTCACCGCGTCGATCGCGGCGGCCAGCCGGCGCCCGGGGAAGCCGTTGGTCAGGTTCTGCGCGATCTCGACCGCGAGTTCGCGCAGCTCGACGACCTCGACGTCCACGTCCGCCTGGCGGCCGGTCGCGGCGGCCAGCCGGTCGGCGAGCAGCCGGGTGGAGGAGGGGACGCTCAGTCCCGCGGACACGACGACGAGCCTCATGCGACGGTCACCTCCTCGGCGTCCCGGCGGGCCAGCAGCGAGGCGTGGGTGGGGGCGTCCGGCACCCCGGCCGGGCGCCGGGCGGCGAACTCCTTGCGCAGCACCGGGACGACCTCCTCGCCGAGCAGGTCGAGCTGCTCCAGGACGGTCTTCAGCGGCAGCCCGGCGTGGTCCATCAGGAACAGCTGGCGCTGGTAGTCGCCGGCGTAGTCGCGGAAGGCGAGCGTCTTCTCGATCACCTGCTGCGGGGAGCCGACGGTCAGCGGCGTCTGCTCGGTGAAGTCCTCCAGCGAGGGCCCGTGGCCGTACACCGGCGCGTTGTCGAAGTACGGGCGGAACTCGCGGACGGCGTCCTGGGAGTTCTTCCGCATGAACACCTGCCCGCCGAGGCCGACGATCGCCTGCTCGGGGGTGCCGTGCCCGTAGTGCGCGTACCGGGTGCGGTACAGCTCGACCATCCGCTTGGTGTGGTCGGCGGGCCAGAAGATGTTGTTGTGGAAGAAGCCGTCGCCGTAGTACGCGGCCTGCTCGGCGATCTCCGGCGAGCGGATGGAGCCGTGCCAGACGAACGGCGGTACGCCGTCGAGCGGCCGGGGCGTGGAGGTGAAGCCCTGCAGCGGGGTGCGGAACTTGCCCTCCCAGTTCACGACGTCCTCGCGCCACAGGCGGTGCAGCAGGGCGTAGTTCTCGATGGCGAGGTTGATGCCCTGGCGGATGTCCTTGCCGAACCAGGGGTAGACCGGGCCGGTGTTGCCGCGGCCCATCATGAGGTCCATCCGGCCGTCGGCCAGGTGCTGGAGCATCGCGAAGTCCTCGGCGATCTTCACCGGGTCGTTCGTGGTGATGAGCGTGGTCGAGGTCGACAGGACGAGCCGCTCGGTGCGGGCCGCGATGTAGCCGAGCATGGTGGTCGGCGAGGACGGCACGAACGGCGGGTTGTGGTGCTCGCCGGTCGCGAAGACGTCCAGGCCGACCTCCTCCGCCTTCAGGGCGATGGCGACCATGGCCTTGATGCGGTCGCGCTCGGTCGGCGTGCGGCCGGTCGTGGGGTCCGGCGTGACGTCGCCGACGCTGAAGATCCCGAACTGCATGGTCGCTCACCCTCCAGGTTGTTTATGGTTCAACTATACCCGGAGAACGGTGACCCCCCGTGGGCTATTCCCAGCGCGGATCCCAGCGCGGATCCGGCGCGGATCTCAGCGCCGATCCCACCGCGGATCCCGGCCCGTCCGCGCGAGCAGCCGCTCGAACGCGGTCGCCCCCTCGGGCGCCGGCACGGGCTCCCCGAACGCCCCCATCGCCCGTGCCGTCGGCTCCAGCGTCTCCACCGCCCCCGCCAGCTCCGCCAGGACCGCCTCGTCGCACCCCGGGAACTCCTGGCCCGTCGCCCGCGCCAGATCCCACACATGCACGGTGAGGTCCAGCAGCACCATCGCGCCGACCAGCCGCGCGGGCATCCCCATCGCCCCCGTCGTCCCGTCCTCCACCCCCGGCGCCGACCACGCCGCCACCGCCCGGCGGGCCTCCTCCGCGAGCCGCTCCCGCCACGCGGGATCCGAGCCGACCAGATCCGGGGTCTCCCCGAAGTCGGCCCCCTCCCGCACGGCCAGCCGCTGGAACTGCACCACCACCTGGAAGAGATGGTTGACCAGCGCCTTCACGTCGTACTCGGCACACGGCGTCCGCGCGCCCAGCGCCCCGTCCTGCACACCCCGCACCACCGGCACCGCCCGCTCGCACGCCCGGTCCAGCAGCTCGCCGATGCCGTACGTCTCCACCTTGAATGCGTCCATGCCCCCGACCGTAGGGACACCGAGGGCGGCCCCTCTTGAACAAACGCGACAACAAAGCGCGACAACGAACGCGAAGGCGAATGCGACGACGAACGCGACGTACGATCCGGCCATGGAGGCACCCCGCCAGGACACCCGCGGGATCGTCGACCCGTCCGGGCTGCTCCGCCGCGTCCGGTTCCGGCGTCACGCGCCCGCCGAGCCGCTGCGCCGGTACGTCGAGTGGTACTGGCTGATCGACTGGGACCTGCCCGAGCCGTACGCCTCCCACATCGTCCCGCACCCGTCCGTCAATCTGACGTTCCAGTGGGACGAGGACGAGGGCGGCCCCTACGCGGAGCTCACCGGCGTCGCGCTCGGCCTCTACACCCGCAAGCTCACCGGCCGGGGCCGGGTCTGCGGGGTGAAGTTCCGGCCCGGCGGCTTCCGCCCCCACGCCCCCGACGCGCCGGTGTCCCACTGGACGGGCCGCGCCCTCGCCGCCACGGAGGTCTTCCCCGCCGCCACCGGCGACACCGCCCGCACGATCGTGAGTCCGGCCGGCGACGACGCCCGGGTGGCCGCCCTCGACGCCTTCCTCCTCGCCCTCCCCCACGCCGCGGACCCCCAGGCCGACCTCGCCGTCGACCTGGTCGCCCGGATCCGCGCCGACCGCACGATCCGCCGCGTCGCCGGCCTCGCGCGGGACGAGGGGCTGTCGGTGCGAGGCCTGCAACGCCTCTTCTCCGCGTACGTGGGCGTCAGCCCCAAGTGGTGCATCCTGCGGTACCGCATCCACGACGCCCTCGAACGCGCCGGCACCGACGTCGACTGGGCCACCCTCGCCCAGGAACTCGGCTACGCCGACCAGGCCCACCTGGTCCGCGACTTCACCTCGACGATCGGCGTGTCACCCACCGCCTACGCCCGCGCCGACAGCCGGTAGTGCCACGGGACCAGCACGAGCCGGCCGCGGACCACCAGGACTACGGAACGAGCACGAGCCGGCCGCGGACGCCGCCCTCGTCCAGCCGGGCGTGCGCCTTCGCCGTGTCGTCCAGGGCGTAGGTCTCGGCCACCCGGAGGGTCAGCGCGCCTTCGTCCACCAGCCGGACCAGCTCGGCCAGCCGCGCGCCGTCGGCGCTCACCTCGACCGCCCCGGTCCGCACCCCGCACACCGGCGCGGGCTCCGTGTGCGGGATGACGCCGAGGTAGGCGCCCCCGTCCCGCACCCACTCCAGCGCCGGTTCGCCCAGGACGGCGGCGTCCAGCACGGCGTCGAAGTTCCTGGCCCCGGGGTCGGCGGCCGTGAAACCGGCCGCCCCCAGCGACCGTACGAACTCCTCATCCGTCTCGCGGGCCAGTGCCGTGACGGCGATGCCCCGAAGCGCGGCGAGCTGGACGGCGTACCCGCCGACCGCCCCCGCGGCCCCCGTCACCAGCAGCGACCGTCCCGGGGCGAGTTCCAGCCGGTCCAGCGCCTGGGCGGCGGTCAGCGCGTTCAGCGGCAGTGCCGCCGCGTGCGCCACGTCCACGGTCACCGGCGCCGTCGCGGCGGCGGTCGCGTCCACCACCACGTACTCGGCGTGGGTGCCCAGGGGTTTGACCATCCCGTAGTCGAGCGCGACCACCGCGTCGCCCACACTCCACGAGGTGGCGACGCCCACCGCGTCCACCGTGCCGGCGACATCCCAGCCCAGTCCGATCCGCTTCCCCGCGCCTCCGAAGACTCCGGAGCGCACCCCCGCGTCCACCGGGTTCAGCGCGGCCGCCGCCACCTTGATCCGTATCTCCCTCGCACCGGGCTCCGGTACCGCGGTCTCCACGACCTCCACGACCTCCGGCCCACCGAACGAGTCCACCACGACAGCACGCACAGCGTTCTCCTCAGATTCGTCAGCGTCCACGGGGACGTTCTCCCGCCCCGCGCTCACAACCCTAAGAAGAGTTACTATCCAGCAGTAAGTAGTTACCTGAGAGTGCGTACATATCCCGGAGGTGAGTCATGGCGACCCGGACGGCGGCCCAGCGGCGCGAGCAGGCCCGCGTCGAGTACGACGCCTTCCTCAAGAGCTGTCCCACCAACCAGCTCCTGGACCGCATCAGCGACAAGTGGGTCAGCCTCGTCGTCTCCGCCCTCGCCCCCGGCCCGCTGCGCTACAGCGACCTGGGCCGCAAGATCGCCGGCGTCAGCCCCAAGATGCTCACCCAGACCCTGCGCTCACTCGAACGCGACGGCCTGCTCACCCGCACCGTCACCCCGTCCGTCCCGGTGCGCGTCGACTACGAGCTGACCGCGCTGGGGCAGAACCTCGCCCAGCTGCTGACGGCCGTGAAGCACTGGGCCGAGACCCACTTCGACGAGGTGCACCGGGCCCGTGAGCGCTACGACGCAGAGGGTCCCGAGACCCCGTAGCGTCTCAGCGGCATGCCAGGCTGAGGGCCATGCTCATCCTGCGTTCCGCCGCCCTCTTCGTCGTCGCCGCCCTGTTCGAGATCGGCGGCGCCTGGCTGGTCTGGCAGGGCGTGCGCGAAAACCGCGGCCTGCTGTGGATCGGCGCGGGCGTACTGGCCCTCGGCGCCTACGGCTTCGTCGCCACGCTCCAGCCCGACGCGAACTTCGGCCGCATCCTCGCCGCCTACGGCGGAGTCTTCGTGGCCGGATCGCTGGCCTGGGGGATGGTCGCGGACGGCTACCGCCCGGACCGGTGGGACGTCACGGGCGCGCTGGTCTGCCTCGCCGGCATGGCGATCATCATGTACGTGCCGCGGGGCAACTGATCCGCGGCACCGAGGGGGCTCAGGACGGCTCGTCCGGCAGCAGCCCCAGCTGCCCCAGGAACTCCATCTCGTCGAAGTAGAGCCGGTAGTCGACGATCCGCCCTTCGTCGTCGACCTTGGCGAAGTCCACGCCGCGGATCCTGATCTCCTTCTGGGTCGCGGGCAGCGTCTCGCCCGTCGCCAGCTGGATGGGCCCGGTGTTGTGGCCGTGGAAGACGCCCTCGTCGATCGCGGTGTCACCGACCTCGTAGGCGTGCACGGACTCGTAGGTGCCGTCGGGTACCGCCTGGCTCATCTGCCGCCAGTAGGCGGTGATGTCGTCACGGCCGTGCAGCTCCCCGCCGTCCGGTGTCACGGCGACCGCGTCCTTCGCGTAGACCTCGGCGATGGCGGCGGAGTCCGCGGTGGTGATCGCCGCGGTCAGCCGGTCCATGGCCTCACGTGCCTGTCCCATGATCCACCTCCTGCCCTGAGGATCACCGATCCCATTGTCCCACCGCACGGCCCGCCTATCCTGGCCGTGCAGCCCGTGAACCCGACCCCGCACCAGGAGCACCCATGCCGAGCGCCGCACCGTCCGCCGCCTCCCGCATCGCCGTCGTCACCGGTGCGAGCAGCGGAATCGGAGCCGCCACGGCACGACAACTGGCCGCCGCCGGCTACCGCGTGGTCCTCACCGCCCGCCGCAAGGACCGCATCGAGGCGCTGGCCGAGGAGATCACCGCGGCCGGCCACTCCGCCACCGCCTACCAGCTGGACGTCACGGACCGCGCGGCCGTGGACGAGTTCGCGACCGCGTTCCGCACGGTCGGCGTCCTCGTCAACAACGCGGGCGGAGCCCTCGGCGCCGACCCGGTGGCCACCGGCGACCCGGACGACTGGCGCACGATGTACGAGACGAACGTCATCGGCACCCTGAACCTCACGCAGGCGCTGCTGCCCAGGCTGGAGGCGAGCGGCGACGGCACCGTGGTGGTCGTCTCCTCCACCGCCGGCCACTCCACCTACGAGGGCGGCGCCGGGTACGTCGCGGCCAAGCACGGCGCGCACGTCCTGGCGGAGACCCTGCGCCTGGAGATCGTCGGCAGGCCGGTGCGGGTGATCGAGGTGGCCCCCGGCATGGTGCGGACCGAGGAGTTCGCGCTGACCCGCTTCGGCGGCGACGCCGAGAAGGCCGCGAAGGTCTACGAGGGCGTGGCCGAGCCGCTGACCGCCGAGGACGTCGCCGACACGATCACCTGGGCGGTCACCCGCCCGAGCCACGTGAACATCGACCTGCTGGTCGTCCGCCCCCGGGCCCAGGCGTCCAACACCAAGGTGCACAGGGAGGCCCGGTGAGCCCCGCGGGCAGGGACCCGCACAACGAACGCCAGATGTGGTGGTGGCTCGCCTACTTCCTCTTCGGCATCCACATCGTGGCGTTCGTCATGATCTACGCGGTGACCCACGCGCCCAAGTAGGCGGTGACCCACGCGCCGAAGCAGCCCGGGTGCGCGGCGGATCGGTCAGCCCTTGACGCAGACGACCTGCTTCAGCTTCGCGACGACCTGCACCAGGTCCCGCTGCTGGTCGATGACCTGCTCGATGGGCTTGTAGGCGCCCGGGATCTCGTCCACGACACCGGAGTCCTTCCGGCACTCCACGCCCCGTGTCTGCTCCTCCAGGTCCTTCGTCGAGAACCGCTTCTTCGCGGCCGTACGGCTCATGCGCCGACCGGCCCCGTGCGAGGCGGAGTTGAAGGACAGCGGGTTCCCGAGGCCCTTCACGATGTACGAGCCCGTCCCCATGGAGCCGGGGATGATGCCGTAGTCGCCGGAGCCGGCCCGGATCGCGCCCTTGCGGGTCACGAGCAGGTCCATGCCGTCGTAGCGCTCCTCGGCCACATAGTTGTGGTGGGCGCTGATCTCGGGCTCGAAGACCGGCTTGGCCTTCTTGAACTCCTTGCGGACGACGTCCTTGAACAGGGCCATCATGATCGTGCGGTTGTACTTGGCGTACTCCTGCGCCCAGAACAGGTCGTTGCGGTACGCCGCCATCTGCGGGGTGTCCGCGATGAAGACGGCTAGGTCGCGGTCGACCAGGCCCTGGTTGTGCGGGAGCTTCTGGGCGACGCCGATGTGGAACTCGGCGAGTTCCTTGCCGATGTTCCGCGAGCCGGAGTGCAGCATCAGCCACACGGCTCCCTCGGTGTCGGTGCACAGCTCGATGAAGTGGTTGCCCGACCCGAGCGTGCCCATCTGCTTGGTGGCCCGCTCCTCACGGAACTTCACCGCGTCCGCGATCCCGCCGAAACGGCCCCAGAAGGCGTCCCACCCGGCCGTGCCGAAGCCGTGCAGCCGCGCCGGGTCGACGGGGCTGTCGTGCATGCCCCGGCCCACCGGGATGGCCTGCTCGATCTTCGACCGCAGCCGCGACAGGTCCCCCGGCAGGTCGTTCGCCGTGAGGGACGTCTTGACCGCCGACATCCCGCAGCCGATGTCCACGCCCACCGCGGCGGGGCACACGGCCCCGTGCATCGCGATGACGGACCCGACCGTCGCGCCCTTGCCGTAGTGCACGTCCGGCATCACGGCGAGGCCCTTGATCCACGGCAGGGTCGCGACGTTCCGCAGCTGCTGGAGCGCGGACTCCTCGACCGTCGCCGGGTCGGTCCACATCCGGATGGGAACCTTCGCACCCGGCATCTCTACGTACGACATCTCTTCCCCAATCCCCCGGAAAACACATACAAGTCTGAAATAGCAAAACTGGCGCCAAGGTCGGCGAAAAAGGACAGCGGACCGGCGTTCACAGCGATGCGTGCGATACACATTGTCTGCAGGGGGCGCCCCCACGCGGCAAGCGATTAACCAGCGCGGACACTGAGGGACCGGCGAACACACCGGCCACACCGCACCGTCGAGAGGAGCCTGACCGTGCAGCGGAAGGCGTACGTATCCGGCGTCGCCGCGCTCCTCGCGGTGCTGCTGGCCGGCTGCACCGGCGGGTCCGGCGAGGGCGGCGCCACCGACGACTCCAACCCCGGCGACTCCGGCACGGCCAGCGCCGTCGCCGAGCCCGGCCGGTACCGGAATCTGCCCGAGCCCTGCGGCACGGTCGGCGAGGAGACCCTCGACGAGCTGCTGCCCGGCATCAGGGAGATGACGGACCAGAAGCGCCGCGAGAAGGCGTACGAGGGCACCCCGACCCTCACCTTCGACACGGACCGCAAGGTCGGCTGCCGCTGGAAGGTCGAGTCCGCCGAGGCCACCGACCACCTCTTCGTCAACTTCGAGCGCGTGGTGGCCTACGACACCGCGACCAGCGACGACAGCGAGGCGGAGCGGCTGTTCGCGAAGCAGCGGGACGCCGCCGACCTGCCCGAGCCGGTGAGCACCGTCACGCCGAGCCCCGATGTGACCGGTTCCTCCTCGGCCTCGCCGTCCGGCTCCCCCTCCTCGACGCCCTCCGGGTCCTCGTCCCCCTCGACCTCGGCGTCCGGCGGCACCCCGCCCGAACTCCAGCCGCGCGTCCTGGAGGACCTCGGGGACGAGGCGTTCCTCGACGACGCGCTCAACACGTCCGGATCGACCGCCCAGCAGCGCAAGGTGACTGTGGCGTTCCGCACGTCCAACGTGATCGTGACCGTCGAGTACGAGGAGCAGCCGATGACCGTCGGCGCGGTGCCCGACAGCGAGGAAATGCAGGACAGGGCCCAGAAACTGGCGGCGCAACTGGCCGACGCACTGGGTGACTAGCGCCTCCCGCGCACCCCTTCACCCCTCGCCGCGACGTAATCGAAACGAGACCACACAGCTTCTTCACCGCGTACCGTGGCCCCTCGGACCCGATCCGACCGCAGAAACTCCGAGTGGCAGTCATGAGTGAAGGAACCATGCAGCGAGCAGCGATGCGAGATCAGATTGACCGGCGTGACCAGCGCGAGCAGCGGGCGAGGGGTCTGCGCCGGGCCCTTGTCTGCGCCGCCGCCGTCCCCGTGATGCTGATCGCCGCGGGCTGCTCGTCGGACTCCGGTTCCGGCGACAAGGCGCCCAAGGGTGGCGACGACGGCGGGGCGACGACCTCGGCGTCGAAGTCCGCGAGCGCCTCGCCGACCGTGCAGGCCGCCGTGTACAAGTCGCTTCCCGAGGCGTGCAAGGTGCTGTCGGAGAAGACGCTGGACGACCTGGTGCCGAAGGCGAAGTCCGGCAAGAAGGGCTCGTCCGACGACACCTCGACGCGCGGCTCCTGCTCCTGGAGCAGCCTCGACAACAACGGTGTGAAGGGCTCGCAGTTCCGCTGGCTCAACGTCTCCCTGCTGCGCTTCGAGTCGGACGCCGCGCGCGGCGCCGGCGACAAGCTGGCGCAGGAGTACTACCGCACGCAGGCGCAGGACGCCCGCTCGGTGACCGGCGCGAAGAACACGAAGTCGCAGCCCGTGCAGGGAGTCGGCGACGAGGCGACGGCCGTGCGCTACGACCTGAAGAAGAAGGAGGGGTCCTTCAAGCAGGAGACGGTCGTGGCACGCACCGAGAACGTCGTGGTCACCGTCGACTACAACGGCGCCGGCCTGGCCGGCGAGAAGACCCCGGACGGCGACAAGCTGAACAAGCTGGCGCAGAAGGCGCTCAAGGAGGCCGTCGCGGCGGTCGCGAAGGCCAACGGCGCGGGCGGCGACGCGGGCACGCCGAGCAGCGCCCCTTCGAAGCCGGCGTCGAAGTCTCCCTCGGCCGAGCCGTCGAAGGACGCGTCGCGCTCCCCTTCCCCGTCAGCGTCCAAGAAGAGCTGACTGTCACACCCCGCCCACCGCTGCGTCACAACACGCAGCTCAGCGGGGGAGGTTGACCGGGCCCGGTTCCCCTGGGGGACCGGGCTCGTGCCGGTCCGGGGGCACGGGCGCCTTCCGGATGTGCCACTCTGTTGCGCGCAACAACAGCCATGGGGAGGGGAGTACGAGTGGCCGGGCCACCGCAGCTGACTCGGATGCACCGCGTTCTCATCGGCGTGGTCGTCTTCGGCGCCGTGATCATCGCCGGTATCGGCTTCGCCGGTTCGTACGCGGCCGTCCGCGAACTGGCCATCCAGAAGGGCTTCGGGAACTTCAGCTATGTGTTCCCGATCGGCATCGACGCGGGCATCTGCGTCCTGCTGGCCCTGGATCTGCTGCTGACGTGGATCCGCATCCCCTTCCCGCTGCTGCGCCAGACGGCCTGGCTGCTGACGGCCGCCACGATCGCCTTCAACGGCGCGGCGGCCTGGCCGGACCCGCTGGGCGTCGGCATGCACGGCGTCATCCCGATCCTGTTCGTGGTGTCGGTCGAGGCGGCGCGGCACGCGATCGGCCGAATAGCCGACATCACCGCCGACAAGCACATGGAGGGCGTCCGCCTCACCCGGTGGCTGCTCTCGCCCCTGCCGACCTTCCTGCTGTGGCGCCGGATGAAGCTGTGGGAGCTGCGCTCCTACGAGCAGGTCATCAAGCTGGAGCAGGAGCGGCTGGTCTACCAGGCGCGGCTGCGCTCGCGCTTCGGCCGGGCCTGGCGCCGCAGGGCCCCGGTGGAGTCGCTGATGCCGCTGCGTCTTGCGCGCTACGGCGTCCCGCTGGCGGACACCGCCCCGGCGGGCCTCGCGGCGGCGGGCATCGAGCCCGCGCTGCTGCCCCCGGCGCCGCAGCAGACCCGGGACGCGGTGTCCGCGCCGGCGGGCCCGGCGGCCCTGGACGGCGCCGGTTCCGGCCGTGCCGCGGTGGCCGTCCCGATCCCCCGGCAGGCGGGCCCCGTGGACGAGCGGTACCCGCGCCCGGCGGGCCCGCCGGAGCCCGAGGCCGAGCCGGAGTACGTGCAGGACTGGTTCAACACCCCCCGGCAGGTCGAGTACCACGGCGGCTACGACGCCCAGTACGACCCCCAGGGCCACCTGGAGGACTGGTACGCGGAGCAGCAGCAGGCCGACCAGTACCGGGACCAGTACGAGGAGGAGCCCCCGCTTCAGGAGCCCTCCCCCGAGGACACCGGCACGTTCCCGATCCCGGTGACGTCGGCCCGGACCCGGCAGCTCGGCGAGGGCGGCGGCACACCGGCCCGGGAGCCGTCGGAGGAGGACTACTACCAGGTCTTCCGTGAGTCGATCAAGGGCGGGA
This sequence comes from Streptomyces sp. RK62, assembly GCF_018070255.1. Classification (NCBI taxonomy): domain Bacteria; kingdom Bacillati; phylum Actinomycetota; class Actinomycetes; order Kitasatosporales; family Streptomycetaceae; genus Streptomyces; species Streptomyces sp. RK62. Next base: position 411,434 of record NZ_JAGPYD010000004.1, read on the forward strand.
ACGGCGCGCCGACGCCGCGCGGCTTCATCGCCGACGTCGAGGCCACGTACGGCGTGAGCCTGGACGAGGCCGAGGTCAAGCGCATGATGAACCGGTTCTCCAACCGGCTCAACGCGGAGCTGACGGACGAGCACATCGCCTGACCGCGCAAGGACGTCAAAAGAGGGGCCCTCGGGATCGAGGGCCCCTCTTCCGTAGGTCCGGTCAGGCGCCGAGCAGGTGCCGCACCCGCTCCTGACCCACCGCCAGCAGCAGCGTGGGCAGCCGCGGCCCGGTGTCCCGGCCCACCAGCAGGTGGTAGAGCAGGGCGAAGAACGACCGCTGGGCCGTCTTGATCTCCGGCGGCAGCTCCTTGGGCGTGGCGTCCGCGGAGAAGCCGGCCTGCACCTTGGGCACGCCGTACACGAGGTGGGTCAGACCGTCGAGCGACCAGTGCTCGGCGAGCCCGTCGAGCAGCAGCCGCAGCGACTGCCGGGACGCCTCGTCGAGGGACTTCAGCAGCTCGGCGTCGGGCTCCTCGCGCACGATGGTCCGCTGGTCGGCGGGCACGTGCGTGTTGATCCAGGCCTCGGCCTTGTCGTAGCGCGGGCGGGCCTCGTCCAGGTCGGACAGCGGGTTCTCCGGGTCGAGCTCGGAGAGGATGCGCAGCGCCTGGTCCTGGTGCCCGGCGGTGACGTCCGCGACGGACGCGAGCGTCCGGTACGGCAGCGGGCGCGGTGTGCGCGGCAGCTCACCGGCGGCGGTGCCCACGGCACGGGAGTGCGCGGCCACGTCGGCGGGCAGCGCGGTGCCGTCGGCGACCTTGGCGTCGAGCTTGTCCCACTCGTCGTAGAGCCGCTGGATCTCCTGGTCGAAGGCGATCTTGAAGGACTGGTTGGGCCGGCGGCGGGCGTACAGCCAGCGCAGCAGCTGCGGCTCCATGATCTTCAGCGCGTCGGCCGGGGTGGGCACCCCGCCCTTGGACGACGACATCTTGGCCATGCCGGAGATGCCGACGAACGCGTACATGGGGCCGATGGGCTGCTTGCCGCCGAAGATGCCGACGATCTGCCCGCCGACCTGGAACGACGAGCCCGGCGAGGAGTGGTCGACACCGCTCGGCTCGAAGATCACGCCCTCGTAGGCCCAGCGCATCGGCCAGTCGACCTTCCAGACCAGCTTGCCGCGGTTGAACTCCTCGAGCCGCACGGTCTCCGCGAAGCCGCACTCGTCGCACGTGTACGACAGCTCGGTGGTGTCGTCGTCGTACGAGGTGACGGTGGTCAGGTCCTTCTCGCAGTTGCCGCAGTACGGCTTGTACGGGAAGTACCCGGCGGAGCCGGAGCTGCCGTCGTCCTCGGCGGCGGCGCCGGAGCCCTCGGCGGCCTCCAGCTCGGCCTCGTCGAGGGGCTTCTGCTGCTTCTTCGCCGGTGCCTTCTTGGTGCGGTACTGGGCGAGGATCGCGTCGATGTCACCGCGGTGCTTCATGGCGTGCAGGATCTGCTCGCGGTAGACGCCCGAGGTGTACTGCGCCGTCTGGCTGATGCCGTCGAACTCCACGCCCAGCTCGGCGAGCGACTCGACCATCGCCGCCTTGAAGTGCTCCGCCCAGTTCGGGTGCGGGGAGCCCTTCGGGGCGGGCACGGACGTCAGCGGCTTGCCGATGTGCGCGGCCCACGAGTCGTCCACGCCGGGGACGCCGGCCGGCACCTTGCGGTAGCGGTCGTAGTCGTCCCAGGAGATCAGATGGCGCACCTGGTACCCGCGGCGGCGGATCTCGTCGGCGACCAGGTGCGGGGTCATGACCTCGCGCAGGTTGCCCAGGTGGATGGGTCCCGAGGGGGAGAGGCCGGACGCGACGACGACCGGTTTGCCCGGGGCCCGACGCTCCGACTCCTCGATGACCTCATCCGCGAAACGGGAGACCCAGTCGGTGGTCTCGGTGCTCTGAGCCACGATCGGCACGTCCTTCTTTCTCCAGAACAGCCGCACGGTCCACGGCCGACACGTCATTCTCCCAGACGGCATCGTGCTCGAGAAAACGGCTTTACCACGCATGGGATACTGGCTGGGTCTATCCGTCCGACGAGGAGAACGGCACCCCATCCCATGGCCTCGGTCACGCCCCTCAGCGCTTCTGTCGAGCAGCAGCTCACGTCCGCCCTCTCGGCCACCCTGCCGGAGGCGACCGACGTCGACCCGCTGCTCCGACGCAGCGACCGGGCGGACTACCAGGCGAACGGCATCCTCGCGCTCGCCAAGAAGGCCAGGTCGAACCCGAGAGAGCTGGCCACCCAGGTCGTCGCGGGCCTCACCACCGGTGACGTGATCAAGGACGTCGAGGTCTCCGGCCCCGGCTTCCTCAACATCACGCTCGCGGACCGCGCCATCACCGAGAACCTGGCCGCGCGGTACGCCGACGGCGACCGGCTCGGTGTGGCGCCCAAGGCCGAGCCCGGCGTCACGGTCATCGACTACGCCCAGCCGAACGTGGCCAAGGAGATGCACGTCGGCCATCTGCGTTCCGCGGTGATCGGCGACGCCCTGCGCGGCATGCTCGACTTCACCGGCGAGAAGACGATCGGCCGGCACCACATCGGCGACTGGGGCACGCAGTTCGGCATGCTCATCCAGTACCTGATGGAGCACCCGGGCGAGCTGGCGCCGCCGTCGGAGGTCGACGGCCAGGAGGCCATGTCGAACCTGAACCGCGTCTACAAGGCCTCGCGGGCGCTCTTCGACGCCGACGACGACTTCAAGGAGCGGGCGCGCAAGCGGGTCGTCGCCCTGCAGTCCGGCGACAAGGAGACCCTGGAGCTGTGGCAGCAGTTCGTGGACGAGTCGAAGGTCTACTTCTACTCGGTCTTCGAGAAGCTGGACATGGAGATCCGCGACGACGAGATCGTCGGCGAGTCCGCGTACAACGAGGGTATGCCGGAGACGGCCCGCCTCCTGGAGGAGATGGGCGTCGCGGTCCGCTCCGAGGGCGCGCTCGTCGTGTTCTTCGACGACATCCGGGGCAAGGACGACCAGCCGGTCCCGCTGATCGTGCAGAAGGCGGACGGCGGCTTCGGCTACGCGGCCTCCGACCTGACGGCGATCCGCAACCGCGTCCAGGACCTGCACGCGACCACGCTGCTGTACGTCGTCGACGTGCGTCAGTCGCTCCACTTCAAGATGGTCTTCGAGACCGCCCGCCGGGCGGGCTGGCTGGGCGACGACGTCACCGCGCACAACATGGGCTACGGCACCGTGCTCGGCGCGGACGGCAAGCCGTTCAAGACGCGTGAGGGCGAGACCGTACGGCTCGAGGACCTGCTGGACGAGGCGGTGCAGCGGGCCGCCGAGGTCGTCCGGGAGAAGGCCCAGGACCTCACCGAGGACGAGATCCAGGAGCGGGCCGCGCAGGTGGGCATCGGCGCGGTGAAGTACGCCGACCTGTCCACGTCCCCCAACCGGGACTACAAGTTCGACCTGGACCAGATGGTCTCGCTGAACGGCGACACGTCCGTCTACCTCCAGTACGCCTACGCCCGGATCCAGTCGATCCTGCGCAAGGCCGGTGACGTCCGGCCCGCCGCGCACCCCGAGCTGGAGCTGCACCCGGCGGAGCGGGCGCTGGGCCTGCACCTGGACGCGTTCGGCGACACGGTCTTCGAGGCGGCGGCGGAGTACGCCCCGCACAAGGTGGCCGCGTACCTGTACCAACTGGCGTCGCTGTACACGACGTTCTACGACAAGTGCCCGGTCCTGAAGGCCGAGACGTCGGAGCAGGTGGAGAACCGCCTGTTCCTGTGCGACCTGACGGCCCGCACCCTGCACCGGGGCATGGCCCTGCTGGGCATCCGGACGCCCGAGCGCCTCTGACCTCGCCCGCACACGCGGGCACGCGGCCCGTCCTCTCCGATACGGAAGAGGACGGGCCGCGTCCGTGAAGTGCCGGGCTGCCGTCAGGCGTTGGCGAACCGCTTGAACGCCGCCTTGGTCCCGGACCCGGCGATCCCGTCGATGGCGCCGGTGTAGCCGTAGTTCCTGAGCAGACGCTGCAGCGCCTTGATGGTGTTCGGCCCGACGACGCCGTCGATCGAGCCGGTGTAGCCCCAGTACTCCTTGAGGCAGCGCTGGAACGCCTTCCAGCTGTTGGTGCCGAGCTGCCCGTCGATCGCCCCCGTGTAGCCCCAGTACTCCTTGAGCCAGCTCTGGACCTTCTTCGCCTCGGCCGAGGTCAGTCCGAGGTTGTTCACCGCGAGGACGCTCACGTCGGAGCTCACCGCCGGCTGGGTGTCCGGCGCAGCGAAGCTCGTCCCGGCGGTCGCGAGGCTGCCGGCGGCGAGGCCGACGACGGCGGTGACGCTGACGAGGGTCCTGGTCCAGACATTCGGTCGCATACGTGTCCCTCTCGATCTCGGTCGGCCGGCGGCGGGTGCCGCCTGGCTGGCGATACGAGCCTGGGGGCTGCCCGGGACCGGGTGCCACGGTCTCCGCCGAAGTGACGTCGCCGTGGGACGTCCCACCCGCCGACCTGCGCGAACGCGGTCCCGCGGGACGTCACGGCGGGACGCCCGCGGCCGGGCGGTGGCCGAATCTCCACGGCTGCCGGAACCGGATTCCGTTGCGGACCGTGGTCGCTGATGCACAATGCGGCGGGGGCGCCGGGGGCCACTGACCACGGACCGCGGGCCCACACCGTGAACGCGAATGGGGGGAACATGTCGCGTTGGGCAGCGCTGCCCGCGGAACTGGATCCGCGGGTACGCCGGTTCGTGGTGTGTACGCGCCGGCTGAAGGACCACAGCGGGCTGAGTCTGCGGCAGCTGGCGGCGCGGACGGGGTACAGCCAGAAGTCCTGGGAGCGGTATCTGGGGGGCCGTTCGCTGCCGCCCCGGGAGGCCGTCGCGGCGCTGGCGGCGGCGGTGGGCGAGGATCCGACGCGGCTGCTCGCGCTGCACGAGGTGGCGGCGGAGGCGTGGCGCAGGGGACGCGCCGGTCCACCGGAACCGCCCGTGGCGCAGGACGCCCCCGAGGGCCCGCCCCCGCCCGGCCGTTCGGCGCGGGTCGCCCTGATCGCGGGGGCCGTGGCGCTCGTGCTGGCGCTCTCCACGACCGTGCTCCTCGCCGTACGGCTGAGCGGACGCGAGCAGGACGGGCCGCCCGCGACACTCGTGGCGACCGACGTGCCGTCGTCGGCGTCCGCCTCGCCCACGGCACCGCTCTACACCTGCCGCCTCGAACGCTTCGACGGCCGCTGGTACGCGGGCCTCAGCCGTACCCGGGACGCCATTCTGGCCCAGGGCCACGCGGGGCCGGACGTCGCCGAGGCCCAGTGCCTGCTGCGCCGGGCCGGGCTCGCGCCGGGCGCCGTCGACGGGATCTTCGGTCCGGTGACGCGGCGAGCGGTCGAGGCCCTTCAGCGGCGGGACGGTCTCGTGGTGGACGGCATCGTCGGTCCGCACACCTGGAAGGCGCTCCGGGGATGACGGCGCCGTCACCATCGCCGTCCCCGTCGCCGGAACGGGCCCGGCTGGCGTCCGCGCTACGGGAGTTCAAGGACCGCACCGGGCTGAGCCTGGCCGGTCTCGCCGCCAAGACCACGTTCAGCAAGTCCTCTTGGGACCGCTACCTCAACGGCCGGACGCTGCCACCGCGCGAGGCGGTACGGGAGCTGTGCCGTCTCGCCGGGGAACCGGAGGGGCGCTGCCTGGCGCTGTGGGAGATCGCCGAGTCGGAGGGGAGCGGCCGAGTTGAGCCCGCCCCACCACCGGAACCCGCGCCCGCGCCCGCCGAGCAGCGGACCCCGCTGGAGCAGAACTCCGCACACCGCCGGGCGACCCTCGCGGCCGTGCTCGCGGCGGTGTCCGCCGTGATCCTCGGGGCCGTCGCCGCGGTGGCCCTGCTGCTGCCGGGCCGGGACGGTGGGCCGGGGGCCGCGCCGGCGCCGTCCACGACCGGGCCGCGCTGCCAGGGCGTGGTGTGCGAGGGCAAGAGCCCGATGCACATGAAGTGTGCGGCCTCTCCGCAGACCCTCGCCGCGTACCGGACGGCGACGGGCGCCTGGCTGGAGCTGCGCTACAGCCATGAGTGCGGGACGAGTTGGGCGCGGATGTGGGGGACGCGGATCGGGGACCGGCTGGAGATGTCGGCGGCCCGGCACCGCGGGGCGGCGGACGGGCGGGTGCGCAGCGTGCGGATCGAGGACGGCGTCGACGCGGACTCGTACGTCTACACGCCGATGACCGCGGCCGGCCCGGGCAGCGTCGTCCGGGCCTGCTTCGACCCGGCGGCGGGCGGCGGCGAGGAGTGCTTCGACAGCCGCGTCGCACGCTGAGCCCCGGCACCCAGGGCATTGTCAGTGGGGCCCCCTACAGTCACCGGCATGGCGACTCTTCCCAACCCGCTGCCGAAGCTCACGGGCGACCCCACCGGTGCCGCGCTCGGTCTCCGACTCCCGTCCGGGCGGCTCGTCGACACCACCCACCAGGGCCCGTGGCACGAGCCGTTGCTGTGGCTGGCGGACGCGCAGGCCGCGCCCGGCGACTGGGCCGCGCTGTCGCCGGCCCGGCGCTCCGCCGGGCTGCTGCCGGTCGTCGTCGACGCGGGCGGCGGGCAGGGCGGCCCGCAGCACTGGGAGCTGGCGCCCGACGCGATGTCGTACCCGGGGGACCATGACGCGGACGAGGTGCTGGCCGACCTCTGGGAGGAGTACGCGGCCGGGGAGACCGGCCGGGAGTGGCCCGGCCTGACCGACGCCACCGCGGCCGCCGACCCCGACCCGGACGCGCCGGACGACCCGGACGCGGTGGCCATGGGGATCGTGGACGATCTGGTGGAGAGCGGCGGCCTGCTGGAGGACCCCCGTCTGGCCCTCGTCCCGGCCCGCCGCAGCGCGGACGTTCCGGCGGCGATCGGCTGGTCGGGCCCGGTGAACCACGAGGGCGACACCGCGCGGCTGTGCGCGGTGCTCCGCTCCTGGGAGGACCGCTTCGGCATACGCGTGGTGGCGCTCGGCTTCGACCAGCTGCTGGTCTCGGTCGCGGCCCCGCCGCTCACCCTGGCCGAGGCGGAGGCCGTGGCCGCCGAGCACTTCGCGTTCTGCCCGGACAACATCCTGCAGAGCGGCGACCCGAGCGTCCGCGCCTACGCCGAGACCCGGGTGCTGGGCCGGCCGGCCTGGCACTTCTGGTGGGACTGACCCCCGGCCCCCCGGGCTGAGGGTCGTCGAGAGAGCTCGCCGTCTACCCCGACTGTTCCCGAGGCGACGGGCGGGGCGGTCGGGTCGGCCGGGCAGCCCGGTGATCCATATGCCCTCTACAACGAGCCTTCCGCGATATGGACGCCGCCGTCCCGCCGTCCCACGATCGCGTCCCGGCCCGCCACATCCCCGCAGGTCAGAGCCCTGCGACGACCTCAGGCGTCCCAGGTTTCCCGTACGGGGTAGCGACCGCCCGCTCCGATCGAGCAGTGTGGGCACGATCCCAGCCCCTACTCACGGAGGGCCGCCGATGTCCGCACACCCCCCACGCTTCCGCGCCCGGCTGATCGCCGCCTCGCTGGTGGCGGTCGCCGCCCTCGCGCTCACCGCGTGCGAGGACGGCAAGGGCCTGCGCGACGAGGGCCCGTCGAAGGCGGCGGCCGACAACGGGCCGCCGCCGCACGACTCCGTTACTGACGGCCCAGCTTCTGTGCGACCTCCGTCGCCCAGTAGGTGAGGATGTTCCGCGCGCCCGCGCGCCGGATGCCGGTCAGCGACTCCAGGATGGCCCGGTCGCGGTCGATCCAGCCCTTCTCGGCGGCGGCCTCGATCATCGAGTACTCGCCGGAGATCTGGTAGGCGGCCACCGGCACGTTCGCCTCGTCGGCGACCCGCGCCAGGATGTCGAGGTAGGGCCCGGCCGGCTTGACCATCACCATGTCGGCGCCCTCCTCCAGGTCGAGCGCCAACTCCCGCAGGGCGTCCCGGACGTTCGCCGGGTCCTGCTGGTAGGTCTTGCGGTCGCCCTTGAGGGACGAGCCGACGGCCTCCCGGAAGGGGCCGTAGAACGCGGAGGCGTACTTGACGGTGTAGGCGAGGATCGCGACGTCCTCACGCCCGATCTGGTCGAGCGCGTCGCGGATGACGCCGATCTGCCCGTCCATCATCCCGCTGGGGCCCACGACATGGGCGCCGGCGTCGGCCTGGACCTGCGCCATCTCGGCGTACCGCTCCAGGGTGGCGTCGTTGTCGACGCGCCCGTGCTCGTCGAGGACCCCGCAGTGCCCGTGGTCGGTGGTCTCGTCCAGGCACAGGTCGGACATGACGAGCAGGTCGTCGCCGACCTCGGCCCGCACGTCCCGCAGGGCGACCTGGAGGATGCCGTCCGGGTCGGTGCCCGCGGTGCCGACGGCGTCCTTCTTGCTCTCCTCCGGCACGCCGAACAGCATGATCCCGGAGACACCGGCCGCCACGGCCTCCGCGGCGGCCTTCTTCAGGCTGTCCCGCGTGTGCTGGACGACCCCCGGCATGGCCTCGATCGGCACCGGCTCACTGACGCCCTCCCGCACGAAGGCCGGGAGGATGAGGTCGGCGGGGTGCAGCCGGGTCTCGGCGACCATGCGCCGCATGGTGGGGGTGGTCCGCAGACGCCGCGGCCGAGTACCGGGGAAGGATCCGTACGTCGTCATACCCCTACGCTACGCCCGCCCCAGCCGTGCCTTTGCCGACGCGCAGTCGGCCCACAGGACCCCGTTGTCAGTGCCGGCGCCTAGATTGCCGGGGTGGACGAGACGACCCAGGACGACCGCACCCTGCCCCCGCCCCTCGCCGAGCTGGCGCGCACGGAGATCGACTACGCCGACGGCGAGGGCATCGACTTCGAGCCCTACGACGCCTTCGAACCGGCCGAGGAGACCACCGGCTGGCTGCGCCAGTGGACGGGGAACGCGGAACTCGACGGCGACGCCTACCGGGTGTTCGGCCAGGACGGCACGGGCGGCCTCGCGGCCCTCTGGCTGGTACGCCCGGGCCGCCCCCTCGCCGAGCAGCCCGTGGTCTTCATGGGCTCGGAGGGCGAGGTCGGCGTGGTCGCCGCGAACCTGTCCGACTTCCTGTGGATGCTGGCCGACGGCTACGGCCCCATGGAGGCCGTGCAGTTCGGGGTCGCGGAGCCACGCCCCGACGCGGCCCTCACCGCCCTCGCCGAACGCCACGCCACGACACCCCGCCGCCCGGCCCAGGTCGTCGTGGCCGAGGCCCGCGCCGAGTTCCCGACCTTCGCCGAGGACATCGAGGCACTCTGCGGCTGACCCGTCTCACGCCACCTGCGGTGGTGCGGGCACGTCGACGGACCGGCAGTCCCGGCAGCGACCGGGATGGGCGGCGCGGAAGGCCCGTTCGCAGCCGTCGCAGGTCTGCAGCGGAAGGGGGCGGTCCCTCCTTCCGTCCGCGGGCGTCGGCGAGGGCACGGGACGGGGCGGCAGTGCCACCGGCAGCAGGGCGTCGAGCCGGTAGCCGATCAGCCTCGCCGGGTTCCTCAATTCGATCGGGAGGTTGTCGGTCAGCACGTGCTGGATCATGACGGCCGAGACCCCGTTGTCGAGCCACGCGGTGACGGCGGGCGTCAGCCGGTCGACATCCCGGCGCGAGAGGATCAGGCGGTCGTCCGCGCGGCGCAGACCCGCCAGCAGGGCGGCAGCTCTGTCGTGCCGGGGGTCACGCGGCCCCTTCGGCTCCGGGGGTGACGCTTCGGCCTGGGGCGTCTGCCGGGGAGGAGCTTGGTCGCCCTCCTCGGGAGCGGCCTGCACGTCCCGTTGTGCCTCCGGCTGACGCTCGACGGCACGGCGACGGACCTGAGGGCGCTCCGCCACGCGCAGGGGCGTGACGGCCGCCGCGGTCACCGGGGCGTGGTGAGCGTACGTGCGGGTGACCAGGCGACCGGACTCCGTGTGTTCGCGGACCCTGCGCAGGTAGCCGTGCTCCTCCAACTCACGCAGGGCGGAAGCGATCCGGTCCCGCCCCTCGGGGAAGCGCTCGGTGAGACTGCGGATGTCGACCGGCGTGCCCTCGGGCACCGAGAAGATATGGGTCGCGAGTCCGATCGCGGTCAGCGAGAGCTGACGGTGCTGGGCGAGGTGATTGCCGACGACGACGTACTGCCCGGACTGGTACGCGCGTACGTGGGTGACACCGGAGTGGGTGGTGCTCCGCCGAAGCTCCTGCTTCGGGCGCACGGCAGCGTTAGGCTTCATCTCAGCCATGGGGAAGCTCACTTCTTCCTCGTTGGTCAGGCCCTCGCCTTGGGATTGCCGTCCCGGCGGGGGCCGATGCATGTGTGGAGTGATGAGGGCGTTCGTCCGGCGCATATGCCTCGACCGCCTCGGGCTGAGCCTGCACGCTCCAAGGGCCGCTGCACCAGCCGGACCGACCACATTCACCCGCCCGAGTGACGGATGCCGGGTTTGGTTTGGTTGGTTGGTTTTTTCCCTGGGTTCTTTGGTCTTTTACCGCCCGCAGCCCCGTTCCGCGCATCGCCGCACGACGTGTTTCCAGGCTCCGGTGCGAGTAAAAATTTGTCCGGCTTCTGTCCGGGCCGTCGGGGTGACCCCGCGCACCGGCACCGAGTTGGTCCGGGGAAGGGGTGATGGCATGAGTGGCTGGGAGACGGGGCTGGACGACGAGGAGGCCGGGGCCGTGATGCGCACGGTCGCACGGCAGTTGAAGGTGTGGCGGGAGGCGGCGGGGCTCACGCAGGCGGAGCTCGCGGAGGCCATCGGGTACGGCGAGGACCTGGTCGGCGCGGTGGAGCGCGGCCGGCGCATTCCCCGGCCGGAGTACCTGGACGCGGCGGACCGGGCCCTGGGCGCGAGCGGGAAGATCGCCGCGATGAAGCGGGACCTGACGGAGGTCCGGTACCCGAAGAAGGTCCGGGACCTGAAGAGGCTGGAGGCGGAGGCGGTCGAGCTGGGCGCCTACAACAACTCCGTCATCCAGGGCCTGTTGCAGACCGAGGAGTACATCCGGGCGTCGGTCAGCACTCGTCGCCCTCTCTTCAGGGAGGAGGAGTTCGAGCAACACGTGGCGGCTCGCCTGGCCCGTCAGGAGATCCTGACGCAGGAGGCGCCGCTGCGCCTGTTCACCTTCGTCCAGTGCGAGGCGACACTCCGCCGACCCATCGGTGGCAGGATGGTCATGCGAAGGCAGCTCGAACGCTTGCTGGAAGTGGGGCAGTTGAGGAACGTCGACGTGCAAGTCCTGCCCCTGGACCGCGAGGACAACGCCGGGCTGGCGGGGTCGTTCAGGCTGCTGCGGCTACGAGACGGCAGCACAGTGGGTCACAACGAAGTCCAGCTCGTCAGCCGCGTGATCACCGACCCCAGGGAGGTCCAGGTTCTGGACATCCGTTACGGGACCATCCGGGCCCAGGCGCTGACCCCCCAGGAGTCGCTCGCGTTCATCGAGAGAGTGCTGGGAGAGACATGATCCGCAAGCCTGCACGGGAAGACGCCTCAGCCCCGGAGTGGATGAAGAGTAGCTACAGCACACCTGACGGCCCCGACTGCGTCGAAGTCGCCCCCACCCCCGACCGCATACTCGTCCGCGACTCCAAGAACCCCGACGGCCCCCGTCTCACCCTGACCCCCACCACCTGGACGGCCTTCCTGCCCTACGCCACCGCCACCCCGCGCTGACGCCGGAAACGCGAACGGCCCGCACCCGGTCGAACAGGTGCGGGCCGTCTCTCACGGTCAGGTCGTCGACCGGCGTCTCCGCGCCCCAGGGCGCCGCTCGCTCGGGCGGGTGACCGGGTCGCCCGCGTCGAGCGCGGCCGCACGGCGCCGGGCGCCGAAGTCCGCCAGGGCCTCCGCCAGCTTGTGCACGGACGGCTCGGGGGCCATCACGTCCACCCGCAGGCCGTGCTCCTCGGCGGTCTTGGCCGTGGCGGGGCCGATACAGGCGATCACCGTCACGTTGTGCGGCTTGCCCGCGATGCCGACCAGGTTCCGCACCGTCGACGAGGACGTGAAGAGCACGGCGTCGAAGCCGCCGCCCTTGATCGCCTCGCGGGTCTCCGCCGGCGGCGGCGAGGCCCGTACGGTCCGGTAGGCCGTGACGTCGTCGACCTCCCAGCCCAGCTCGATCAGCCCGGCGACGAGGGTCTCCGTGGCGATGTCGGCACGGGGCAGGAAGACACGGTCGATCGGGTCGAAGACCGGGTCGTAGGGCGGCCAGTCCTCCAGCAGCCCGGCGGCCGACTGCTCGCCGCTCGGCACCAGGTCCGGCTTCACGCCGAAGGCGATGAGCGCCTTGGCGGTCTGCTCGCCGACCGCGGCCACCTTGATCCCGGCGAACGCCCGGGCGTCGAGGCCGTACTCCTCGAACTTCTCCCGTACCGCCTTGACCGCGTTGACCGAGGTGAACGCGATCCACTCGTAGCGGCCGGTGACGAGGCCCTTGACGGCCCGTTCCATCTGCTGGGGCGTGCGCGGCGGCTCGACGGCGATCGTCGGCACCTCGTGCGGCACGGCCCCGTAGGAGCGCAGCTGGTCGGAGAGCGAGGCCGCCTGCTCCTTCGTCCGCGGTACGAGCACCCGCCAGCCGAACAGCGGCTTGGACTCGAACCAGGACAACTGGTCGCGCTGGGCGGCGGCGGAACGCTCACCGACCACGGCTATCACCGGCCGGCCGCCCTCGGGCGAGGGCAGCACCTTGGCCTGCTTCAGCGTCTGGGCGATCGTCCCTAGGGTCGCCGTCCACGTCCGCTGCCGGGTGGTGGTGCCGGCGACGGTCACCGTCATCGGGGTGTCGGGCTTGCGCCCGGCCGACACCAGCTCGCCGGCCGCGGCGCCCACGCTGTCGAGGGTCGTCGACACGACGACGGTCCCGTCCGACGCGCCCACCTCGGTCCAGCACCGGTCGGACGCGGTGCGCGCGTCGACGAACCGCACGTCCGTGCCCTGGGCGTCGCGCAGCGGCACACCGGCGTACGCGGGCACGCCGACGGCCGCGGCGACACCGGGCACCACCTCGAACGGCACACCGGCCGCGGCGCAGGCCAGCATCTCGTCGGCGGCGTACGTGTCGAGCCCGGGGTCCCCGGACACCGCACGCACCACCCGCCTGCCGCCCCGCGCGGCCTCCATGACAAGATGTGCGGCATCCCGCACCGCGGGTAGCGCAGCGGTCGTTGACGCGCCGTCAACTACGGCCAGCTGGGGCGTGCCTGTGCCCGGGACGGTGTCCCCGTCGGGGCCCGTGTCCGTGTGCACTTCGGCGACGCCCTGCCTGGCGTGCTGACGTACGACGTCGAGCACATCGTGCTCGGCGACCAGGACGTCCGCGTGCGCCAGCGCCTCGACGGCGCGCAGAGTCAGCAGTCCCGGATCCCCGGGTCCGGCACCCAGGAAGGTGACGTGCCCGTGATCGAGGCCGGTGGTAAGGGTGGTGGGGCTCACTGTGCTCGCTCCCCCATCAGACCGGCCGCGCCCTGGGCAAGCATCTCGGCGGCGAGTCCGCGACCGAGCGCAAGCGCCTGGTCGTGCGTCTCGGGCACGGGACCGGTGGTGGACAGCTGCACCGTCCGCGTGCCGTCGGGGGTTCCGACGACGCCGCGCAGGCGCATTTCCTTGACAATCTGCCGTTCGGCCTGGGGGCCCCCTCGCTCCAGCGGAGCCGTGAGCGGGGGAAGGTCGGCCAGCGCGCCCACAGGGGCGGAGCAGCCGGCCTCCAGGGCGGCGAGCAGGGACCGCTCGGCGGTGACGGCGACCCGGGTGAAGGGGTCGTCGAGCTCGCCGAGCGCGGCGATGAGGTCCGCGTTGCCCGCGGTGCACTCGATCGCCAGGGCCCCCTGGCCGGGGGCGGGCAAAACCGTGTCGACCGACAGGAAGTCGGTCACCTCGTCGAGGCGGCCGATGCGGCTCAGGCCGGCCGCGGCCAGGACGACCGCGTCCAGCTCGCCGTCGTGGACGTACCGGATCCGGGTGTCGACGTTGCCGCGGATCGGGACCGTCTCGATGTCCAGGCCGTGGGCGCGCGCGTACGCGTTCAGCTGGGCGGCCCGGCGGGCCGAGCCCGTGCCGATGCGCGCCCCGCGCGGCAGGTCGGTGAGCTTGAGGTGGTGCCGGGCGACGAGCACGTCGCGCGGGTCCTCGCGCTCCGGCACGGCCGCCAGGACCAGCTCCTCGGGCTGCGCGGTCGGCAGGTCCTTCAGGGAGTGCACCGCGAAGTCGACCTCCCCGCGCAGCAGGGCGTCACGCAGCGCGGTGACGAACACACCCGTGCCGCCGATCTGCGACAGGGCCTCGCGGGAGACGTCACCGTACGTGGTGATCTCGACGAGTTCGACGGGGCGTCCGGTCACCTGGCTCACGGTGTCCGCGACCTGCCCGGACTGGGCCATGGCGAGCCTGCTGCGGCGGGTGCCGAGCCGTAGTGGCTGCTGAGTCATCGTGGGCCTCGGTTCTTCTCGGTGCTGTCCTCGGCCCGGGAGACGGAGGCCACCGTCTCCTGATCGAGGTCGAACAGGGTCCGCAGGGCGTCGGCGTACCCGGCCCCGCCGGGTTCGGCCGCGAGCTGCTTGACCCGTACGGTCGGGGCGTGCAGCAGCTTGTCGACCACGCGCCGCACGGTCTGCGTGATCTCGCTGCGGTGCTTGTCGTCCAGGCCGGGCAGCCGGCCCTCCAGACGGGCGATCTCACCGGCCACGACATCGGCGGCCATCGTGCGCAGGGCGACGACGGTCGGCGTGATGTGCGCGGCCCGCTGCGCCGCCCCGAAGGCGGTGACCTCGTCGGAGACGATCCGGCGGACCTGGTCGACGTCGGCCGCCATGGGGGCGTCGGCCGAGGCCTCCGCCAGCGACTCGATGTCCACCAGCCGCACCCCGGTGAGCCGGTGCACGGCGGCGTCGATGTCACGCGGCATGGCGAGGTCGAGGAGCGCGAGGACCGGCGTCCGGCGGGGCGTCTCCGCGGCCGGCTCGGGCCTGCGGCGCTCGGGGATCCGGCCGACGGTGGCCGCGGTCGCGGCGAGCGCGGTGATCAGCTCGGCGTCGGCCTCGGGGCTGCGGCGGGCCGCCTCCCGGCGGTCGACGGCGCCGCCGGCCGCCCAGGCCGCGTGCTGTTCGAGGGTGGCCGCGTCCATACCGGCGACGGCGGCCTCGCCGTGCACGGAGAAACCTCCCTGCACGGCGGCGAGGTCCAGCGGGCAGTTCTCGTCGGTGCCGACCCCGGAGGGCGGCAGCGGGGTCTGCGGGGTGCCGTCGGCCTCGGTCCGGGGCGCGGGCGCCGTACGTCCGCTGCCGTGGAAGGCGACCGGCCGGCCCGTACGGCCCTCGACACCGCCGACGACGTCCTCGGCGGTGAGGACGAGACCGGTGGCCCCGGTACAGGACACGACGACGTCGGCACGTGTCAGCTCGAGCGGCACCGCGTCCATCGGTACCGCGCGGGCCGGCACGTGGGTGCCGTCGGTGAGGATCTCGGCGAGGCGCTCGGCGCGCTCCCGGGTGCGGTTGGCGACGACGATCTCGCCGACGCCGGCCCGCGCGAGGGTGGCCGCGGCCAGCGAGGACATCGAGCCGGCACCGATGACCAGGGCCTTCTTGCCGCGGGCCCAGTCGGTGACCTCCGCGCCCTCGGCGAGCTGCTCCAGGCCGAAGGTGACCAGGGACTGCCCGGCGCGGTCGATGCCGGTCTCGGAGTGGGCGCGCTTGCCGACCCGCAGGGCCTGCTGGAACAGGTCGTTCAGCAGCCGTCCGGCGCTGTGCAGCTCCTGCGCCTTGGCGAGGGAGTCCTTGATCTGGCCGAGGATCTGGCCCTCGCCGACGACCATGGAGTCCAGTCCGCAGGCCACCGAGAAGAGGTGGTGGACGGCCCGGTCCTCGTAGTGGACGTACAGGTACGGCGTGAGCTCCTCGAGGCCGACCCCGCTGTGCTGGGCGAGCAGCGTGGACAGCTCGGCGACACCGGCGTGGAACTTGTCCACGTCGGCGTACAGCTCGATGCGGTTGCACGTGGCGAGCACCGCGGCCTCGGTGGCCGGCTCGGCGGCGACCGTGTCCTGCACCAGCTTGACCTGGGCGTCCGCGCTCAGGGCGGCGCGCTCCAGGACGCTGACGGGGGCGCTGCGGTGGCTCAGCCCGACGACGAGCAGACTCATGCCGGCATCACGGCGGGTACGTCCCCGTCGGGCCCCTGGTCGGCGGACTCGCTGCGGGCGGCGGTGGCCTGGGCACCGCCGGCGGCGGCCTCCTCGCCGGCCTTGCGCTGCTCGTGGAAGGCGAGGATCTGCAGCTCGATGGAGAGGTCGACCTTGCGCACGTCGACGCCGTCGGGCACGGACAGCACGGTCGGCGCGAAGTTCAGGATGGAGGTGACACCGGCGGCCACGAGCCGGTCGCAGACCGCCTGGGCGGCACCGGCGGGGGTGGCGATGACACCGATCGACACGCCGTTGTCCTGGATGATCCGCTCCAGGTCGTCGGAGTGCTGCACCGGGATCCCGGCGACGGGCTTGCCGGCCATGGCCGGGTCGGCGTCGATCAGCGCGGCGACCCGGAAGCCACGGGAGGCGAAGCCGCCGTAGTTGGCGAGGGCGGCGCCGAGGTTACCGATACCGACGATCACTACCGGCCAGTCCTGGGTGAGCCCCAGTTCGCGGGAGATCTGGTACACGAGATACTCGACGTCGTAGCCGACACCCCTGGTCCCGTAGGAGCCGAGGTAGGAGAAGTCCTTGCGCAGCTTCGCGGAGTTGACCCCCGCCGCCGCCGCGAGCTCCTCGGAGGAGACCGTGGGGACCGAGCGCTCCGACAGTGCGGTCAGGGCTCGGAGGTACAGCGGAAGCCGGGCGACGGTGGCCTCGGGAATCCCTCGGCTGCGGGTCGCCGGTCGGTGAGTTCGGCCAGTTGCCACGGTGCTCCTGCGGGTAGAGCGGGGCTGTAGGCGGTCACACGTCCCTACATGACCGCCCCGTCGAATAGAGGCTATGTCTTTGTGAACGCGTGCACAAAGATGGTGTCCGATTTGCCCGCCCAACGTGACCGGGCTCACGCACGCCCGGCGCACTGGTGTGGAACCGGCGCATACGCACCACCGTTCCTCTGCTCCTGGGGGCAAAACCGCACACTCTCCTCAACGATCCCCGCCCCCGAGACCACTTCGCCGTCGATCCTAAGCCGTTTCCGGAGAACTTTGGACTACTCGGTCAGTGCTTTGCGGAGGCGATCCTCGTTCACACGCCAGAACGTGTGCTGGTCCCCGTCGACGAGGACCACGGGGATCTGTTCCCAGTACTGGTCGTGGAGTTGGGGGTCCTGGGTGATGTCCTTCCACACCCACGGCACCCCCGTCTCGGCGCACACCCGCTCCACCACACTCTGTGCGTCATCACACAGATGGCAGTCGGGTTTCCCGATGAGGGTCACGAGCCGGTCCTGCGGAGGCTTGGCCGGAGTACGACGGAAGAGCGGACTCATGTCGGCCATTGTCCCGCGCCGCGCCGCCGATGGCCGACCATGCCGTTTAACTGCGCGGTCGCGGAGAGTTCACAGCTTTTGAACCTCTCGGCTCCAGCCGCTCCGAACAGAATGGCTATGCTCACGGGCATGGCCGCTCTTGGATGGCTCACTCCCCGTAGGCGCCCCGCCACGGCGCGGAGCGTGTTGGCTGGCGAGGCCTCGGCGGAGGCCGCCCGCAAGTCCTCGCAGGAAGTCACGGACGTCTCGGCCGCCGAGCCGGAGTTCCCGGTGCTCGGCGACGACCGCGCCGCCGCCTTCTTCGACCTGGACAACACGGTGATGCAGGGCGCCGCCCTGTTCCACTTCGGCCGGGGCCTGTACAAGCGCAAGTTCTTCGAGACCCGCGAGCTCGCCCGGTTCGCCTGGCAGCAGGCGTGGTTCCGGCTGGCCGGCGTCGAGGACCCCGAGCACATGCAGGAGGCCCGCGACTCGGCGCTGTCGATCGTCAAGGGCCACCGCGTCGCCGAACTCCAGTCGATCGGCGAGGAGATCTACGACGAGTACATGGCCGAGCGCATCTGGCCCGGCACCCGCGCCCTCGCCCAGGCCCACCTGGACGCCGGCCAGAAGGTGTGGCTCGTCACGGCGGCACCGGTGGAGATCGCCACGGTGATCGCCCGCCGCCTCGGCCTGACCGGCGCCCTGGGCACCGTCGCCGAGTCCGTGGACGGCGTCTACACCGGCAAGCTCGTCGGCGAGCCGCTGCACGGCCCGGCGAAGGCGGAGGCCGTGCGCGCCCTGGCCCTCGCGGAGGGCCTGGACCTGACCCGCTGCGCCGCGTACAGCGACTCGCACAACGACATCCCGATGCTCTCCCTGGTCGGGCACCCCTACGCGATCAACCCCGACGCCAAGCTGCGCAAGCACGCCCGCAAGCTCGACTGGCGGCTGCGGGACTACCGCACCGGCCGCAAGGCGGCCAAGGTCGGCATCCCCGCCGCGGCGGGCGTCGGCGCGGTGGCCGGCGGCACGGCGGCCGCGATCGCGATGCACCGCCGCCGCCGGTAGGCACGCCCGGCCCGCGGGCCGATCCGACTCTCTACCCAGGCACCGCCGTGTCCAGTCACGTTGGCTGCACACGGCCACATCCCGTCCCGTTGTCTGCCCGAACCCGAACGCACTCGATCAACAAACGGTCACTCTGTGGCACCGGATCGAGCGTCAATCGGTTACGGAAGAGACGCAATCGGCGATTTGTGCAACTGGGCGTAGCGGTGCCTGCACGAAGCGTTATTCTCCTCAGACGCATTCCGGTACCCCTCCGTCGCTACGACGGGTGAACGGTCCCGTACTGCACGTGATGGAAGCTCTGCCTCTGGGAGTCCCGTGTACCCACACGTCGGGGTTGACGCCTCGGGCCTGGCTACGCTCCGCGCGACGGTCCTCGACCTGTTGCGCGGTCTCGTCCCCACCGCGTACGCCGTCCCCGCCCTCGCCGTAACCGCCGCACCCGTAGGCCCGTGCTACGCGCTCGCCGAGGGGAGCGCCACCGTCGGCAGACGGGGGCGCCAGACCGGCGCGACCACCGCCCGCCGCCCCGCGGCGGACAGCGACAGCGCGCGCATGATGGACCTGGTGGAACGCGCGCAGGCCGGTGAGGCCGACGCGTTCGGCCGGCTCTACGACCAGTACAGCGACACCGTGTACCGCTACATCTACTACCGCGTCGGAGGGAAGGCCACCGCCGAGGACCTCACCAGTGAGACCTTCCTGCGCGCCCTGCGCCGCATCGGCACCTTCACCTGGCAGGGCCGGGACTTCGGCGCCTGGCTCGTCACCATCGCCCGCAACCTCGTCGCCGACCACTTCAAGTCCAGCCGCTTCCGGCTGGAGGTGACCACCGGCGAGATGCTCGACGCCAACGAGGTCGAGCGCTCCCCCGAGGACTCCGTCCTCGAATCGCTCTCCAACGCGGCCCTGCTGGAGGCCGTCCGCCGGCTCAACCCGCAGCAGCAGGAGTGCGTCACCCTCCGTTTCCTCCAGGGCCTCTCCGTCGCGGAGACCGCCCGCGTCATGGGCAAGAACGAGGGCGCCATCAAGACCCTCCAGTACCGGGCCGTCCGCACCCTCGCCCGGCTGCTCCCGGACGACGCGCGCTGAGCGCGTCCCCCGTACCACACCGGTACTCTCCGCAACCTACAACTCACCCACGGTGAAACTCCGTTGACTTCGCGGCCCGTTCATCCTCCGTCCGTAACCCAAGTGCCGCGCCACTCGTTGTGCGGGATGCAGGCTCCCTGTGGTCACTCCCTGACCCACTTCGATCACCCGATCGTGTGGAACCGATCAGGGAGTGCAACCCTCAGGACCCCCTGGGGAGTCGACCGTCATGACGAGAGGAGGTGCCGCCAGTGATCGCGAACGTATCGGCGCACCGGCGGGCGAGCGCCTTCGCCCAGGCCCTGGAGGAGCTGACCGACCGGGGCACGGCGGCCGAGCAGGCCGAGCAGCCCGGGGCCCCGCCACCGGCTGCTGCGGAACAGACCGGGCACGGACGCCTGTTGGCCCTGACCGCGGAGCTGGGCGATCTGCCCAAGCCCGTGCTCGACCCCGAGGTCAAGGTCGTGCAGCGAGCCCAGCTCGTGGCCGCGATGGAGGCCATGCTCCAGGAGGGCACCGCGGCGGGCGAGGCGGGCCCCGCCCTGCCCGGACAGCGGTCCGACCGGGCGCGCGGCGCCCACCGGGCGACCCCGATGAGCAGGCTCCGCCCCCGCTCCCGGCTCGCCAAGGGGCTCACCGCCGGCGGGCTCAGCGTCGGAGTCGCCGCCGGCGCCTTCGGCGGTGTGGCCGCCGCCAGCGGCGACGCCCTCCCCGGCGACTCCCTCTACGGCCTCAAGCGCGGCATCGAGGACTTCAAGCTCAACGTCCTGGCCGACGGCGAGGACGAACGCGGGCGCGTCTACCTCGACCAGGCCTCCACCCGGCTGGCCGAGGCCCGCAGGCTGATGGAGCGCGGCCGCGGCGGGCAGTACGACCACGAGTCGCTCGCCGAGATCCGCCGCGCCCTGTCCGGTATGCAGCACGACGCCTCGGAGGGCCACCGGCTGCTGCGCGAGGCCTATGAGCGCGACCCGGACTCCCTGGGCCCCATCCAGGCCCTCTCCGCGTTCTCCCGCTCCCACCGCGCCACCTGGGGCAGCATGCGCGAGCGGCTCCCGCTCCAGCTCGGGGACGTCAGCGAGCGTGTGTCGTCCGTCTTCGACGCCATAGACGAAGAGGTCGCCCCGCTCCAGTCCCTGCTCCCGCCGCCCCCGCAGGACAGCGGCGACGGCAAGGGGCGCGGCGGCTCCGGCTCGTCCTCCACCGGCACCTCGGGCGCCGACAAGTCGGCCCGGCCCAGCGCCGACGGCAGCGGCTCCTCCGAGGGCCACCGCACCAGCAGTCCCAGCAAGTCCGCCGAGGGCTCCGGCAGCGAGGGCGAGGGCCTGCTCGGCGGGAACACGGGCGGGCTGCTCGACCCGCCCAAGGCCACCGGCGGCTCCGGCGCCTCCCCGTCGGCGTCCACCCCGGCCGACGGCCCGGCGGTCACGCTTCCGCCGCTGCTCCCGGGCCTCCTGCCCGGCCTGGGCATCGAGGGCGAGGACGCCGGCTAGCAGCCCCGAAAGCCGCCCGTACGACGATGGGGCACCCCTTCCACCGGGGGTGCCCCATCGTCGTGTGCAGTCGTGTGCGTCCGTCAGAAGAAGACCGACCGGCGCTGCACCAGCAGCTTGTAGAGCGTGTGCTGGATCTGCTCCCGGACCTGGTCGGTCAGGTTGAACATCAGCATCGGGTCCTCGGCCGCCTCCGGTGGATAGCCGTCGGTGTGGATCGGCTCGCCGAACTGGATCGTCCACTTCGTCGGCAGCGGGATCGCGCCCAGCGGACCCAGCCACGGGAAGGTCGGCGTCAGAGGGAAGTACGGGATGCCCAGCACCCGGGCCAGCGTCTTCGCGTTGCCGATCATCGGGTAGATCTCCTCGGCCCCGACGATCGAGCACGGGATGATCGGGGTGCGGCGGCGCAGCGCCGTGGACACGAAACCGCCCCGCCCGAACCGCTGCAGCTTGTACCGCTCCCCGAAGGGCTTGCCGATGCCCTTGAAGCCCTCCGGCATCACACCGACCAACTCGCCCTGCCCGAGCAGCCGGTCGGCGTCCTCCGCGCAGGCCAGCGTGTGCCCGAGCTTGCGGGCCAGCTCGTTGACCACCGGCAGCATGAACACCAGATCGGCGGCGAGCAGCCGCAGATGACGGCCCGCCGGATGATGGTCGTGCACGGCGACCTGCATCATCAGGCCGTCCAGCGGCAGCGTCCCGGAGTGGTTGGCGACGATCAGCGCGCCGCCCTCCGCCGGGATGTTCTCCACGCCCTTCACATCGACCCGGAAGTACTTCTCGTACACCGGCCGCAGCAGGGACATCAGGACCTGGTCGGTCAGCTCCTCGTCGTACCCGAAGTCGTCGACCTCGTACTCGCCGGTGAGGCGCCGGCGCAGGAAGGCCAGGCCGCTCGCAATGCGCCGCTCCAGACCGCCGTCGTGGGGGGGCTGCGGGGCCGGCTCTTCCTCAGGGGTCACAGGAACATCATCCTGCGCGAGGGACCGTCCCGGCAGGGGCTGGACCTCGCCGACCGGCCCGCCTTCACCGTTCTTGCGCCGGCTCGCCGCGCCCCGGCGCCGCGGCGGCCGCTGAACGGCGCCTCCGCGGGACCGGTCGTCGTCGAACGGAATGACCTTGGCGTCCGCCATCGTTGATGCGCTCCTCAGTTGGCGCTCTGCGTCGGGGGGTGACCGCCGTCCAGGACGGGCAGTGCGGCGATCCGGTCGACGGCCCCCGCGAGGGCCTCGGGCGGCAGCAGCCCGGGACCGCGGCTGCTCGCGAAGTCCGCGAACGTCTCGGCCGTCGTGTACTTCGGCTGGAAACCGAGGGTCTCGCGCATCTGGTCCGTGGACACCACCCGGCCGTGGGTGAGCAACCGGATCTGCTCCGGCGAGAAGTCCGACATGCCCAGCGTACGCACCAGGGTGCCCGCCCACGTCACGGCGGGCAGCAGCAGCGGCACCGTGGGCCGCCCCAGGCGCCGCGCGCACTGCGAGAGCAGCAGGACGCCGTCCCCGGCGACGTTGAACGTGCCGCTGTTGAGGGTGCCCCGGCGCGGCTCGTGGGAGGCGATGCGCAGCACCTCGATGACGTCGTCCTCGTGCGCGAACTGAAGTCGCGGGTCGTACCCGAGGACCGTCGGCAGCACGGGCAGCGAGAAGTACGAGGCGAGCGGGGTGTCCGCGGTGGGGCCGAGGATGTTCGCGAACCGCAGCACGCACACGGCGACGTCGGGCCGCCGCCGGGCGAACCCGCGCACATAGCCCTCGACCTCGACGGTGTCCTTGGCGAAGCCGCCGCTGGGCAGGGACTTGGGCGGGGTGGTCTCGGTGAAGACCGCCGGGTCGCGGGGCGCCGACCCGTACACGTTCGTACTGGACTTCACCACCAGCCGCTTCACCAGGGGGGACTTCTGGCAGGCGCCGAGCAGCTGCATCGTGCCGATGACGTTGGTCTCCTTGACCGAGGTCCGGCTGCCGCTGGCCAGCGCGGTCCCCGTCACGTCCATGTGCACGACGGTGTCGGCGCCGCTCTCCGCGAGCACCCGCGCGATGGTGGGCTGGCGGATGTCGGCCTGCACGAAGTCCGCGCCGCCCAGGTGGTGCTCCGGCGGGACGGCGTCCACGGCGATCACCCGGTCCACCTGGGGGTCCCGCTGGATCCGGCGTACGAAGCGGCCCCCGAGTTGACGGGCCACTCCGGTGACGAGCACGACCTTGCCCAAGATCAGCGCCTTCCTTCCAGCCCTCGTACCCCAGCCGAGTTCCCCGTGTGCCGCCAACTTAGCGGGTCGGTGTTGCGCTGTGATGACCACCCGATGCGTGACGTGACGGGATTTCCCCCGTCATACACCTGTGGCCCCCCACCGATGCGGTGGGGGGCCACAGACACGCCGCTTCTCGCGGCGTCGCCTACTTCTTGTTGCGACGCTGAACGCGCGTGCGCTTGAGCAGCTTGCGGTGCTTCTTCTTGGCCATCCGCTTGCGCCGCTTCTTGATAACAGAGCCCACGACTACCCTCGCTCACTTCTCATCACTCGGTGTTTGGGCGCCATGGGCCCACACGACCTACGAGGGGCTAGCCTACCCGCCCGAGCGCTGAGGTCGTAATCGAGGGGGCGAGGGGGGTCACCGGCGGTCCCGGGCACCCCCCGGCCCACTGCCGTCAGGCGGTTTCCACCCCCACGTAACTCTCGCGAAGGTACTCGTGAACCGCTTGCTCCGGGACACGGAACGACCGTCCCACCCGGATCGCGGGCAGATGACCGCTGTGCACCAGCCGGTACACGGTCATCTTCGACACTCGCATCACCGAGGCGACCTCCGCCACGGTAAGGAACTGAACCTCGTTCAGAGGCCTCTCGCCAGCTGCAGCCATGACACACCTGAACCTTCCGCACTCGACGGCCACCGGCTTCCCCTTCCGGTGACTCTTCGTCGTTGCGTGCTCACTCCCCAATGTAGGTGCGCATGATGCGAGTGGGGAAGAGGTGCAGCCATCGGCGACCTACTGTGACAGACACGCTCGATTGAGTACGTAGCGGGTAAGCGGCCGGTAGTAATCAGACCGCACGGCGTCATCAAGTGGAACGGCGACGGACACGGACCCCTCCGCCTCCCCCACGAAGAGCGCGGGGTCATTGGTATCGGCCGGCCCGATGGCCTCGAACCCCAGCTGACCTGCCCCGCAGACCCAGCCGTGATCCCCGATCACCAGCTCCGGCAGCGGCCCGCCGGCCTCGGCCGCGGCCGCCAGCGCGATACGAACCGGGAGGGGGGAGTGCGTGTGTGCGCCGGGCTCACAACCGGAGCGGGACGCGTCCGGCGCCCGCACCAGCGCGACTCCCCGTACGTAGGCGAGGTTGTACGTACGTAGACCGAACCGGGTCGTTATGTCGACACGGCGACCATGCGCGGGGGTGAGGACGGCACACCCCGCCGCCGAGAGCGCGTCTGCCAGGGCGCCGTAGAACCCGAGCAGCCGGTGGGGGTGGCCGGTGCCGAGCAGCACCGGTGCGCCACGCTGCGCGACCCTCGCGATCCGGTCGGAGAACGCGTCCAGAGCGGTCAGAGTCCGTTCCGGATCGATCACATCGAGGCCCGAGACCTGACGCGGATCGGCCGAAACCCCACACTTCTCCGCCATCAGGGCCAGCAGCTCCCGCTGCCCCCAGACCCCCACGGGATCCAGCCCGAGGAGCACCCGGGGATCCCGGGCGGCGAACAGCCGGTAACTCCTGAGGCTCGCCTCACGGGAGGTGGCCACGGTCCCGGCCAGCCCCGCGGCCAGGAGATGAGCGCGCAGCGCCGCGGTACCCAGCACCCCAGCGATCCTGGCGGACCGGACCCCCGGCGGACTCCCGAACCGGGCGAAGACCGCACGGTCGGGCTAACGAAAACCGTCGGGCCGGCGAGAGCCAAGGGAGACGGGCCCTCAGGCGAGCAGCCCCCGCAGCGGGAACACCGCCTTGCGCGTCGCCAGCACCGCCTGGTCCAGCCGGTCCGCCGGGTCGTACCCGTCCTCCCAGTCCGCCCAGGACGCCGGCCACCGCCCGTCGGTCATCCGGGCCGGCCCCAACTGCCGCGTCCGTGCGTACACTTCCTGCCGCCAGCTCTCCGGGATCGGCGTCGTAGGCTCGATCGGCCGCCCCGCCGCGATCGCCACCAGATGCGTCCACGACCGCGGCACCACCTCGACCACGGCGTACCCGCCCCCGCCCAGCGCGATCCACCGGCCGTCGGCGTACTCGTGCGCCAGATCGTGACAGGACACCTGCACGGCCCGCTGCGCGTCCAGCGACACCGCGAGATGCGCCAGCGGATCCTCGAAGTGCGTGTCGGCACCGTGCTGTGTCACCAGCACCTGCGGCCGGAAGTCGGCGAGCAGCTCCGGCACCACGGCGTGGAAGGCGCGCAGCCAGCCCTCGTCCCCGGTGCCCGCCGGCAGCGCCACGTTCACCGCGGACCCCTCGGCGGCGCCGGTCTCCTGCGGCCACCCGGTCTGCGGGAACAGCGTCGCGGGATGCTCGTGCAGCGAGATCGTCAGCACCCGCGGGTCCTCCCAGAACGCCGCCTGCACCCCGTCCCCGTGATGCACGTCGACGTCCACGTACGCGACCCGCTCGGCACCCAGCTCCAGCAGCCGGGCGATCGCCAGCGCGGCGTCGTTGTAGATGCAGAACCCGGACGCGCCCGCCGGCATCGCGTGGTGCAGCCCGCCCGCGAAGTTCACGGCGTGCAGCGCGCTCCCCCGCCACACGGCCTCCGCCGCCCCCACCGACTGCCCGGCGATCAGCGCCGACACCTCGTGCATCCCGGCGAACGCCGGATCGTCCAGCGTGCCGAGACCGTACGACTGGTCGGCCGCCCGCGGGTCCGCCGAGGCCGCCTTCACGGCCGCGATGTAGTCCTCGCGGTGGACCAGCCGCAGCGTCGAGTCACCGGCCGGCTGGGCCGCGACGACGTCCATGTGCCGGTCCAGCTCGAAGGCCTCCACGAGTTTCCTGGTCAGGCCGAGCCGCACCGGGTCCATCGGATGGTCCCGGCCGAAGTCATAGCCCGTTACTGCCTGGTCCCACATCAGCTGTGCGCGGCCGCTCATGCCCGCCACCGTATCGGTCCGGCCGCGCGGCGAACGAAGGGGCGTACACGAGCGTCACCAGCACCAACACCATCGGCACCAGCATCGCCCCGCGATAGCTCCACGCGTCGCCCAGCGCCCCCACGAGCGGGGAACCGATCAGGAAGCCGACGTAGTTGAAGACGTTCAGCCGCGCGACGGCCGCGTCCGACGCCCCCGGGAACAGCCTCCCGGCCGCCGCGAACGTCTGCGGCACCAGCACACACAACCCCAACCCCAGCAGCGTGAACCCCAGCATCCCGACCCACGCGCCCGGCGCCACCGCCACCACCGCGAACCCGACGGCCGCCACCAGCGCCCCCAGCCGCACCACGGCCACCGCCCCGAGCCGCCGCACCCCGAAGTCCCCGATGGCCCGCCCCAGCAGCGTGGTCACCATGTACACGTTGTACGGCACGGTCGCCAGCTGCTCGGAACTGCCCAACACGTCCTGGAGGTACTTCGCACTCCAGTTGGAGACGGTGGAGTCACCGATGTAAGCGAAGGTCATCACGAGGCAGAGCGGCAGCAACAGCTTGAACGCGACGGCCTGCCCGCCCTCCCCCGCGTCCCGCGCCTCGGGCGCGTCCGTCGCCTTGGCATCGAGGTACCACCGGCTCCCCACCAGCGCCGCCGGCAACAGCACCACGACAACCGGCAGATACGACACCGCCAGCGGCAGATCCCAGTGCGCCCCCGCCCACGCCAGCGAGGCCCCGATGATCCCGCCCAGGCTGTACGCCGCGTGGAAGCTGAGCATGATGCTCCGCCCGTACGCCCGCTGCAGGCTCACCCCGAGCATGTTCATCGTGGCGTCCAGCGCACCCACCGCCAGCCCGAACGCCGCGAGCGAGACGGCCAGTTCGACCATGCTGTCCCCGGCCCCCACGCCGAGCAGCGCAAGCAGCACCACGGGCTGCGACCAGCGCAGCAACCGGCTGGGACGTATGCGCCGCACCAGCCACTCGGTCGTGACGCTGCCGACGCCCGCGAGGATGGGTACGGCGGCGAGAAAGGCCGGCAGCAGCGCGTCAGACACCCCGTACCGGTCCTGGATGGCCGGGATCCGCGTCACCAGCAGGGCGAAGGCCACGCCCTGGGCGAAGAAACCGAACGCCAGCGAGGCCCTGCCGCGCCGCAGCACATCAGTCATGGCGGCGAGCGTAGGGCCCCGGGGTACTCGTGGGTAGATCCAGCCAAAGATGAATTCCGCTCAGCTTCAACCGGCGGCGATCAGGGGCGCGGTGGACGGACCGCTCACCACGGGCTCACCCTGACGCGCGTCCCGCTCGGCCCACGCCTTCGCCTCGGCGGCGACCATCGCCGCCATCGGCCCCGCCCCCAGCGCCCCACCGACGAGGAACCCGAGCACCATCGCCACGATCATGATCACGTTGCCGAGCCACACCATGGTGTCCACCGGCAGCGAGTACACCCCCACGACCCGTACGACGCACTCCGCGAGCAGGACGACACCCCACACCAGCGAGAACATCCGCTCCGCCCGCCGGAACCGCGCCGAACCCCCGTGCAGCCGCGCCCAGGCCGCCTCCCGCGCCTGGTCGCCCCTGACCACCCAGGGCTTCATCCCGGCCGTCATCATCGGCCTGCCCAGCACCACCGAGACGATGACGCCGATCCCGATCACACTGCTGATGGCGCTGTCCTTGGCCATCATCAGCCGAGGATCACCCGCCACGAAGCTCAACAGCAGCGAGACGACGTTCACCAGGAGGATCAGCGCGGCCATCCCGTTGACCTCGCGCGCCCGCCACACACCCCACCCGGTCCGCACGGCCGGCACGACACTGCTGAGCGCGAGCGCCATCAGGGTGCTCATCCCGAGGCCGTTCTTCAGCAGGTAGTACGCCCCGAGGGGCAGCGCCACATCGATGATCAGCGGCAGAAAGTTGCGCAGCAGCCTGTTCGGCCCGCTGGTGGTCGAGCTTGCCTCGGTCGTGCTTCCCTCGGTCGTCCCCGTGTTCGTCGTCATGCCCATAAGCTTCGCGGCCGGGCGGGGGCCGCCGGTAGAAACGATCGTCCGGCCCTCGGCATGACAAATGTCAGTCCAGCAGCCCGATCAACTCGCCCATGTCGGAGAAGAGTTCGGTGGCCCCGGACAGTCGCTCGGCCGGCGTCATCGCGGTGAACCCGACGACGTCCATCCCCGCGGCCAGCGCCGCCCGCACACCCAGCGGGCTATCCTCGACGACGACACACCGCTCGGGCGCGACCCCCATCTGCCGGGCGGCATGGAGGAACAGGTCCGGTGCGGGCTTCCCCCGCCCCACGTCCTGCGAGCTGAAGATCCGCGCGTCGTCGAACCACCGGTCCAGGCCCGTCGTCCGATGCCCCACCCGGATCCGCTCATAACTCCCCGACGAGGCCACGCAGTACGGCACACCGCGTGCCGTGAGCGCCTCCAGGACGTCGACAGCGCCGGCCACGGGCTTCAACTCCCGCTCGAACGCGGCGAACACACGCGCATGGAAGACGTCGTCGAAGTCGGCCGGAAGCCGCTGCCCCGTCCGCTCGAGGACCAAGTCGTGCACCCGGTGCATCGCCGACCCCATGTAGTCCCGAATGGAGTCCTCGTACGAGGTCGGATGCCCGAGCTCCGTCAGATACGCAGCGAGGTGCCGGTTGGATATGGGCTCACTGTCGACGAGCACACCGTCGTTGTCGAAGATGACGAGGTCATAGCGCATATGCCCGAGCATACTGACCGGAAATGCAGAAAGGGCCCACACCGTAAGGTGTGAGCCCTTTCCCAAAGATTGTTCGGCGGTGTCCTACTCTCCCACAGGGTCCCCCCTGCAGTACCATCGGCGCTGTAAGGCTTAGCTTCCGGGTTCGGAATGTAACCGGGCGTTTCCCTCACGCTATGACCACCGAAACACTAT
>NZ_JAGPYD010000005.1:0-245397 GCF_018070255.1 Streptomyces sp. RK62
GGCGGGCCGGGCGCTCGTGATCTGTGTGGTCATGAGCCGTTCGTCAGTCGGTCGGGAGAGCCTGCATGGCCTTGATGAAGCCGTCCGTGTCGAGCTGTCCGTTGAAGAACTGCTGGATGGCCTTGTGCATGTCCGAGCTGGCCTTCTGCGGGTACGCCTGGTCCCACGACAGCTGGAACGACGGGGCGTCGGCGACCAGGTCGTACTGGAAGCGGGAGTACTTCGGGTCGGCGGCCTGGTCGAGGAAGTCCTTGGTGTTGGTGGTCGTCGGCAGGTTGCCGATGTCCAGCTGCGCCTTGACGAAGTCGTCGGAGTACATGAGCTTCAGGAACTCGGCGACGGCCTCGGGGTGCTTGGTCTTCTTCATGACCGAGTAGTAGTTGTTGGTGTTGCCGGCCACGTTCTTCGGGTCGCCCTTGCCGCCGGAGACGGTCGGGAAGGCGGTGTAGCCGAGGCTCTTCCCGGCGAAGTCCGGGTGGTCGGTGAGCTGCTGGGAGTAGTACCAGGAGCCCATCAGCTCGAAGCCGGCCTTGCCGGAGGCGACCAGCTGGACGGAGCCGGCGTTGGTGTACTTGACCGAGTCGTAGTTCTTGCCGAAGGCCCCGGCGTCGACCAGTTCCCTGATCATGTTCAGCGCCTTCTTGCTGTCCGGGCTCTCCCAGGCGCTCTTGTCGCCGCCGATGGCCTTCGCGAACAGCTCCGGGCCGGCCACGCGGTCGTAGAGGTACTGGAACCACATCTGGGTCGGCCAGATGTCGCCGCCGCCGAGCGCGATCGGGGTGACGCCCTTGGCCTTCAGCGCGCTGACGGCGTCGAGGAGCTCGTCCCAGGTCTTCGGCGGCTTCACGCCCGCCTCGTCGAGCACCTTCTTGTTGTGGAAGAGCAGGACGGGCTGGGTTCCGCGCATCGGGACGCCGTACGGCTTGCCGTCCACCACCGCGTTGTTGAACACGGACGGCAGGAACTTGTTCTCCAGGTCCGGGTTCTTCTCGATGAAGTCGTCGAGCGGCATCAGGAGGCCGGCCTTGACGAACGGCTTGATGCTGCCGCCGCCCCAGTTGAAGAAGACGTCCGGGGCCTGCGGGGTGTTGATGATCGTCTGCAGCTTCTTCTGGTAGTCCGCACCGGGGATGGTGTCGAGGACGACCTTGACGTCGGAGGTCTTGTTGAACTTCTCGACGAGCTGCTTCTCCACCTTGTTGGTGGCGTCCCCGTAGACCAGGACATGGATCTTGCCGTCGGACCCCGAGCCCCCGTCGCCGTCCCCACAGGCCGAGAGCGTCAGCGCGAGGGTGAGCGTCGCACCGCAGGCGACCAGTCTGGGCAAGCGCGCACGTGTCTTCATCGTTCGCCTTTCGAAAGTTTCGGCCTCATCGCCGAAAGTCCATGCGGTGGGACAGTAGGTCAGAGCCCACATCCGGTCAACGGTCGTGTCGCTACTCGACCGAACCGTTACCGATCGGCGGTGGCCTATCCTGCGTTCATGCACGAAGACGAAGAGGTGAGCGGCAGAGTCACATTGGCGGCGGTAGCGAAAGAAGCCGGTGTCTCCATGCCGACAGTTTCGAAGGTCCTGAACGGACGGACGGACGTCTCCCGCGCGACCCGCGCCAAGGTGGAGCACCTGCTCGAGGTCCACGGCTACCGGCGGCGCGCCCAGGCAGGGTCGCGCTCCCCGCTCATCGAGCTTGTCTTCCACGAACTGGAGAGCGTCTGGGCGATGGAGCTGATCAGGGGGGTGGAGAACGTCGCCCGGGAGAACCGGGCGACCGTCGCGCTCACCGAGAGCGGCACCCGGCACACCCCCGGCCCCGACTGGCTGCCCGGTGTGCTGCAACGCCGTCCGATGGGCGTGGTGCTGGTCTTCTCGACCCTGCGCGAGGACGTCAAACGGCGGCTCAGGGCGGCGGCGATCCCCTTCGTCATCGTCGACCCGGCGGGCGACCCGGACCCGGACGTGCCCTCGGTCGGCTCCGCGAACTGGGCGGGCGGTCTCGCCGCCACCCGCCACCTCACGGACCTCGGGCACCGGCGTATCGCCATCGTCACCGGACCCGAGGACATGCTGTGCTCACTGGCCCGGCTCGACGGCTACCGCTCGGCGATGTCGATGGCCGGCCTGGAGTGCGACCCCCGGCTGACGCGCTTCGGCGACTTCCACGTCCAGGGCGGCTACGAACACGCCATGTCCCTGCTGGACGGCCCCGACCGCCCCACGGCCATCTTCGCGGGCAGCGACCTCCAGGCGCTCGGCGTCCTGGAGGCGGCCCGCGTCAAAGGCCTGCGCGTACCCGAGGACCTGTCCGTGGTCGGCTACGACGACGTGCCGCTCGCCCAGTGGTCGAGCCCGCCGCTCACCACCGTCCACCAGCCGCTGCGCACCATGGCCGAGGAGGCCGCCCGTATGCTCGTGCGCCCCGACGACCCCGGCACCGGCGCCCAGCGCATCGAACTCGCCACCCACCTGGTGATACGCCAGAGCACGGCACCACCGCGGCAGAGCTGACGGCACACCGGACCGGGTCCTCGCGCGGGCTCCGCGGACGCGAAAGCCGGGCGGGCCGCGCGTGTGCGCGGCCCGCCCGGAGGGGGCTCGCCCCCGTCCCCTCCTCGGCGCGGGGGCGGCCCGTGGGGCGGCCGGGGGAGCAGCCGCCCCGGGATTCCGGTCAGGCGCCGGGCAGCACGCCCGTGCGGGCCACCTCGGCGTACCAGCGGGCGCTGGCCTTCGGGATGCGCGTGCCGGTCGGGTAGTCCACGTACACCGCGCCGAAGCGCTTGCTGTAGCCGTGGGCCCACTCGAAGTTGTCCAGCAGGGACCACAGGAAGTAGCCCCGCACATCGGAGCCGTCCGCGATGGCCCGGTGCACGGCGGCCAGGTGGTCGCGGACGTACGCGATCCGCGCCGGGTCGTTGACGCGCCCCTCAGGGTCGGCGTAGTCGTCGAACGCCGCGCCGTTCTCGGTGATGACCAGCGGCAGGCGCGGGAAGTCCTGCGACAGCCGACGCAGCAGGTCGTACAGACCGGTCGCGTCGACGGCCCAGCCCATGGCGGTCGTGGTGCCCGGCGGCTGGTGGAAGGAGACCTTGTCGGCGGCCGGCCACGGGCTGTGCGGGCTGTTGCCGTGCCCGTCGGAGTTGTGCGTACCGCTGCCGTCGGTCTCGGAGACCAGCGTGGGCGTGTAGTAGTTGACGCCGAGGAAGTCCAGCGGCTGGTGGATCCGCTCCAGGTCCCCGTCGGCCACGAACGACCAGTCCGTCAGCGACGCCGTGTCCTTGAACAGGTCCTCCGGGTAGGCGCCCTGCAGCATCGGGCCGGTGAAGACCCGGTTGGCGAGGGCGTCGATCCGGCGGGCCGCGTCGACGTCGGCCTCCCGCGTCGTCAGCGGGCGGACGTGGTGGATGTTGAGCGTGACCGAGCACTGCGTGCCGGCCGGCGTCCGGTCGCGCACCGCCTGCACGGCCAGACCGTGCGCCAGGTTGAGGTGGTGCGCGGCGCGCAGCGCGGCCACCGGGTCGGTCCGGCCCGGCGCGTGCACACCGGAGCCGTAGCCCAGGAAGGCGCTGCACCAGGGCTCGTTGAGCGTGGTCCAGGTCTTCACCCGGTCACCGAGGGCGTCGGCGGCGATCGCCGCGTACTCGGCGAACCGCTCGGCGGTGGCGCGCTCCGGCCAGCCGCCGGCGTCCTCCAGCTCCTGCGGCAGATCCCAGTGGTAGAGGGTGGCGACGGGCTGGATGCCCTTCTCAAGGAGCTCGTCCGTCAGGCGCCGGTAGAAGTCCAGGCCCTTCTGCACGGCCGGGCCGCGCCCGGTGGGCTGAATACGGGGCCAGGCGAGCGAGAACCGGTAGGCGCCCAGGCCGAGTTCGGCCATGAGCGCGACGTCCTCGCGCCAGCGGTGGTAGTGGTCGGTGGCGATGTCACCGGTGTCGCCGTTGCGGACCCGTCCCGGCGTCCTGGCGTAGGTGTCCCAGATCGACGGCGTGCGCCCGTCCTCGGCGGCCGCCCCCTCGATCTGGTACGAGGCGGTCGCGGAGCCCCAGAGGAAGTTCTTGGGGAAGGTGCGGGTGCCGTCGATGGCGGACCCGCTCTGCTGTGCGGCGGTGACCACGGAAGTCCTTTCAGAAGTGGGGCCGTTCGCGTGGGGCGAAGGGCCGACACGGATTGAGCGGACCCGGCGAGGTGCGGCCGGGCCGGTGTGCGGGGTCAGCCCTTGACGGCGCCGGCCATGATGCCGCTGACGATCTGCCGTCCGAAGACGATGAACATCGCCAGCAGCGGAAGCGTGCCGAGCAGCGCGCCCGCCATGATCAGCGACTGGTCGCGGACATAGCCGGCACTGAGCTGGGTGAGGGCGACCGGAACCGTCGGGTTGGTCATGTCGAGCACCACGAACGGCCAGAAGAAGTCGTTCCAGGCGTGCACGAACGTGATCATGAACAGGACGGCCATGGCGGGCCGCGCCACCGGGAGCACGATGCTCCAGAAGATGCGCAACGAGTGCGCCCCGTCCACGCGTCCGGCCTCGACCAGCTCGTCCGGCAGCGCCTCCGACAGGTACTGGCGCATGAAGAACACGCCGACCGCGCTGACCAGCGTCGGGAAGATGACGGCGGGCAGCTGCTGCGACCAGCCGAGCTCGGACATCATCATGAACAGCGGGACGACACCGAGCTGGGGCGGCACCATCATCGTGCCGATCACCAGCATCAGCAGGATGTTGCGCCCCTTGAACCGCAGCTTGGCGAAGGCGAATCCGGCGAGCGTCGCGAACAGCACCGTGGACAGGGCGATCACCCCGGCCACGATCAGGCTGTTGACCATCGCCTTGCCCATCGCCGCCTCATCCCAGGCACGGGCGAGGTTGCTGAACAGGTTGGGGCCGGGCAGGAACGGCGGCGGGGTCTGGCTGACCCGGGTGTTGTCCGTCGACGCCGCCACCATCGTCCAGTACAGCGGGAAGATCGACAGGATCGCCATGACGGCGAGCAGGACATAGGCGAGCGGTCCCGCGTGGTGCTGGCGTCCGGCGCGCATCCGCAGCAGGCGCCGGCGGCCACCGCGGCCGGTCGTCGGTTCGGGGGTCCGGGCCGGGGCGTCCGTCCGGACCGGGAGGCTTTGAGTGGTCATGTCGGCTCCAGGTCAGGACGAACGGGCCCGCAGGCGCTTGATCAGGCGCTGTACGGCGAAGGCGAGGACGAGCAGCAGGAACATCGCCCAGGCGACGGTCGCCGAGCGGCCCATCTGGTAGTTCTTCCAGCCCTCCTCGTACAGCAGCAGACCCAGCGTCTGGTACTGGTTGTCCGCGCCGCCGGTGACACCGTTCGGTCCCTGACCGAAGATCAGCGGCTCACCGAAGAGCTGCGTGGCGCCGATCGTCGACAGCACGATGGTGAAGACGATCGTGGAACGGATCCCGGGCACGGTGACGTTGGTGAACTGCTTCCAGCGGGAGGCACCGTCGATCGACGCCGCCTCGTAGCGCTCGGCCGGGATGGCCTGCATCGCGGCCAGGTAGAGCAGCGCGTTGTACCCGGTCCAGCGCCAGATGACGATGGTGGAGATCGCGACCTGGGACGGCCACTTCTCGGCCTCCCAGTCCAGCGGGTCGATACCGATCGAGCCGAGCGCCCAGTTGATCATGCCGAAGTCACGCTCGTAGATCATCGTGAAGACGAGCGCGGCGGCGGCGACCGACGTGGCGTACGGCACGAGCGACGCGACCCGGAAGAACAGCGAGGCGCGCATCCGGTAGTTGAGCAGATGCGCCAGACCGAGCGCCATCAGCAGCTGCGGCACGGTCGAGATGACACCGATCGTGATGGTGTTCGTCAGCGCGTTCCAGAAGCGCTCGTCCTGCCACAGCTCGGTGTAGTTGTCGAGGCCCACCCACTCCCGTACATCGAGCGTGGCCAGCTCCACATGGTGCAGCGAGATCCACGACGTGTAGATGAGCGGGTAGAAGCTGAACGCGGCGAAGACCACGAAGAACGGTGCGACGAACGCGTACGGCGCGCCCTTGACGTCGAGCCGGTGCAGCAGGGAGCCGCGCCGCCGGGCGGACGCGTCGCCCTCGGTGCCGG
The DNA here is from genome assembly GCF_018070255.1 of Streptomyces sp. RK62. Taxonomy (NCBI): domain Bacteria; kingdom Bacillati; phylum Actinomycetota; class Actinomycetes; order Kitasatosporales; family Streptomycetaceae; genus Streptomyces; species Streptomyces sp. RK62. Next base: position 6,079 of record NZ_JAGPYD010000005.1, read on the forward strand.
GCGGGGCCGGCGGCTCCTCGCCGGCCAGGGCCTTGGTGGTGGAGGTGGCCACCGGACTTCCTTCCTGAGTGGGGGTGGGGACGGCCGGCCCCGGGCCCGCCCGCGATCACGCGCGCGGGCCCGGGCGGCCGCGGTGGGCATCGGGTCAGCCGACGGCCTTCTCGATGCGCTCCGTGGTGGTCTCCCACGCCTCGTCACGCTTGGTGCCCTGCTCGATCAGGGCCAGGCCCTGGGAGAAGGTGTCCTTGATCGTGCCGTCCTTGCGGCCGAGGACCTGCTTGTCCGGGATCTCCTGGGCGGCGGCGCCGAAGATCTCGCCGATCGGCGCGTTGTCGAAGTACTCCGACTTGGCGTTCTTCACGTCGGGGTTGTCCAGGGCCGTCTTCGAGGAGGGGATGTTGCCTATCTCCTTGAAGATGTGGGCCTGCTGCTCGGGCGCGGTCAGCCACGCGACGAGCTTCTTGGCCTCCTCCTTCACCGGGCTCTGCTCGATCACACCGAGGAAGGAACCGCCCCAGTTGGCGCCCTTCGGGGCCCGTGCGACGTCCCACTTGCCCTTGTTGGCGTCGCCGGCCTTCTCACTGATGTGGCTGAGCATCCACGCGGGGCACACGGCCGTCGCGAACGTGCCGTTGGCCAGACCGGGGTCCCAACCCGGCTGGAACTGACGGAGCTTGGCCGTCAGCCCGCCCTCACCGGCGTCGGCGGCGAGCTTCCAGGCGTCCTTCACGACCGGGTTCGAGTCGTAGATCAGGTCGCCCTTCTCGTTGTAGTACTGCTCCGGGTAGCCGTAGACCATCGCGTTGAACAGACCGCTGGAGGAGTCCATGTAGGCGACCTTGTCGCCCTTGAAGTCCTTCTTGAAGGTGCGGCCGACCTCGACGTACTTGCTCCAGTCGCCCTCCCAGAGCTTGCCGACCTCCTCGCGGTCGGTGGGCAGGCCGGCCTGCTCGAAGTAGTCCTTGCGGTAACAGACGGCCATGGGGCCGATGTCGGTGCCCAGGCCCAGCACCTTGCCGTCCTTGGTGCTGATCTGGGACTCCTTCCACGGCAGGAAGTGGTCGGTGCCGGAGACGTCGGAGAAGTCCGCGAACTTGTCGGCCTGGGTCTCGGTGATCTCCTTGGCCCGGCCGATCTCGATGCCCTGGATGTCCTTCAGGCCCTTGCCGCCGGCGAGCCTGGTCTGCAGCGCGGTGTAGTAGGTCTGCTCGTCACCGGCGATCTCCGCCTTGATCGTGACGTTCGGGTTCTCCTTCTCGTACTGCTCCAGCAGGCCGGTCTCCTTCAGGCCCATGACCCCGAACAGGCCCATGGTGATGGTGACCTTGCCGTCCTTCTTGCCGCCGCCCGTGACCGAGTCGTCGCCGCTGCTGCAACCAGCGACGAGGGCCAGCGCGCTGACGGCCGCAGCTGCTGCCGCCAGCCTCTTTCCGCGCAACGATCCGAGACTGCTCATGGTTCTCCTCCCAACGGCCTGCGCAGACGTGTCCCCGACACGAAAACGATGACCGCAGCGGCTCCGGCGAGTGGGGTGGGAACGTGCCCAATCTCGGGTGGGCACGTTCCCAACGATGGATGGCAGACTCTCCGGAGCGAGCGCATCTGTCAATGACTTGAACGCGAAGAACCGTCGTTCCGCACGATTCGCGTTCATTTTTCGTCCCGGGACGGGCCACCTCTCCGACGGTGCCGTCTGCCAGAATTGGCGCTGGTCACCTACGCGGAGGGAGCTGCCGCGGATGCAGGGAGGGGAGCGCATGGCTGGGAACCGCCGTCCGACGATCAAGACGGTCGCGGCCCGCGCCGGTGTGGGCCGTACGACGGTGTCCCGCGTCGTGAACGGCTCGGAACTGGTCAGCGCCGAGGCGCGCTCCAGAGTCCTCGCGGCGATCAAGGAGCTCAACTACGTGCCGAACTCGGTCGCCCGCGGTCTGGTCACCAGCCGGACCGACGCGGTGGCCCTCGTCATCCCCGAGTCCGCGAGCCGCCTCGGCTCGGAGCCCTTCTTCGCCGCCCTGATCAGAGGCGTCAGCCAGGCTCTCGCCGACAGCCGCACCCAGCTCCAGCTGATGCTCGTCCGCGACCAGGCCGAACGGGAGCAGCTCACCGAGTCCGTGGCCACCCGCCGCGTCGACGGCGTCCTGCTGGTCTCCGTGCACTCCGACGACCCGCTGCCCGCCATGCTGGAGGAGATGGGCCTGCCCACGGTCCTCGCCGGCCGCCGCGACGCCGACGAGGCGCTGAGCTATGTCCACGCGGACAACACCGGGGGAGCGATCCAGGCGGTCCGCCACCTCCTGGGAAGTGGCCGGAAACGGGTGGCCGCGATCGCCGGTCCGCTCGACATGGACGTCGGCCGCAGCCGCCTCGAGGGCTGGCAGACGGCGCACGACGAGGCAGGTGTGCCCGCCCGCCAGGACCTCGTCGAGGTGGGCGACTTCAGCTGGGAGAGCGGTTCCAGGGCGATGCGTTCGCTTCTTGAACGAGCCCCCGACCTCGACGCCGTCTTCGCCGCCTCCGACCTCATGGCGATCGGCGCGCTGGAGGAGCTGCGGCGCCAGAAGCGGAAGGTGCCGGAGGACGTGGCGGTCGTCGGCTTCGAGGACTCCCCGCACGCCCGCTGGACCAACCCGCCGCTGACGACGGTCCGTCAGCCCGTGGAGGAACTCGGCAGCGCGATGGTCCGCATCCTCGCCGAGATCACCGAACCGGGCGCGGAACGACAGCAGTTGATGCTGCCTACGGAGCTGGTGGTGCGGGAGTCGTCGGGGGGTGTGTCGGACGACGAGGGGCCGTGATCGCCATGGCCACCGGGTCGATCGCTATGGCCACCGGGTCAGAGGCGGCCCTACGCGTCCTGTGTGCGGGCGCGGCGCTCGGCCCGGCGGCGCAGGCGCAGCGGCAGGAGGTACCAGCACAGGCCGAACCACAGCATGACGCCGCCGACGAGCACCTCGGCCAGGACGCCCGGCACGACGAAGCGGAGGATCAGCAGAAGCGTGCAGCCGATGGTCAGCGCCAGCAGGACCATGCCGAACATCATCAGCCGGCCGGCCGCCTCCACGAGTTCGTCCTTCATGCGCTGCCCGGACAGGAAGCGGTGGATCGACACGGGCGCTATGAGCGATCCGGTGGCCGACGCGCCCAGCACCACCGTCGTGACGTAGATGCCCTTGTCCAGCGTCTCCAGCTCCCGGAACAGCGGGGTGAAGGCCACGCTGAGCAGAAAGCCGAAGAGGATCTGCACACCGGTCTGGGCGACCCGCGTCTCCTGCAGGACCTCGTTCCAGCGCCGGTTGACGCGCTCGCGCGGCGTCTCGTCGTCCGACGTGGCGGGCGGGCTGTCATGCCGTCCGCAGCAGGTGGCCTCGGCGGCCTCGGTCTCGGCGGACTGCTCCGTGATCGTCATACACATCCTCCCCGGGTCAGAGACTCCGTCTGCCCCGCATGTGCCTTTCCATGCAGGTAGGGGGCGTTCCGGGGCCGGTCGCGCGGAACCTGGGCACAGGGCGTCGTGCCGGACGCTAGCCTCGGCTCCCACCGAGCCGGTAAGGAGCCTCACATGGCGGAACTGCCCCTGAAAGCCCACTTCGTGGCCGAGCCCATCGAGCTGCCCGACGGTCGGCGGATCCGCGTCAGCGCCTACCCCGACGGCAGCATCCGCTTCAGCGTGGACGGGCTGCCGTACGTCCTCACCGAGGCCTACCTGAGCGGCAACCCGGAGAAGGACAAGGCGATCGTGAAGCTGTCGCCCGGGCGGCAGGGCAGTGCCGCCGCGCACAACTACGCCGAGGAACTGGCCCGGCGGAGCCGTCCGTAGAGGCGGATCAGTCGACCCGGATGTCCAGGCGGGCGGCGACCGACGTGAGGGCCGGGCCCAGGGGGAGGGCGACCCGGGCGACGGCGTGGCGGTCGCCCCGGGTGGGGTCGCGGTTGACGATCAGGACCGGCTTGCCCGCCTCGGCGGCCTGCCGCACGAACCGCAGCCCGGACATCACCGTCAGCGAGGAGCCCAGGACCAGCAGCGACGTCGCCTCGGCGACCAGCGTGCGGCAGCGCTCGACGCGGGCCGGGGGGACGTTCTCGCCGAAGAACACGACGTCCGGCTTGAGGATGCCCCCGCAGCGTGTGCAGGGCAGCACCTGGAAGTCCCTGACCTGCTCGTCGGTGAGGTCGGCGTCACCGTCCGGGTTGATCGCGGCGGCCACCGGGTCGAAGCCCGCGTTGGCTTCCTCGAGCCGGGCGGCCAGCTCGGCGCGCGGACTGAAGGTCCCGCAGGACAGGCAGACCACCCGCGTCAGGCCGCCGTGCAGCTCCACGGCGTCCGTGCTGCCCGCGGCCTGGTGCAGACCGTCCACGTTCTGCGTGATCACACCCGTGAGCAGGCCGTGCCGTCCGAACGCGGCCACGGCCCGGTGCCCGGCGTTGGGGTGGGCCCGCCCGAAGGTCCGCCAGCCCAGGTGGCTGCGCGCCCAGTAACGGCGGCGGGCCTGGGCGCTGGACGTGAACTCCTGGTACGTCATCGGGGTGTGCCGGCTCAGACTGCCGCCCTCGCCCCGGTAGTCGGGGATACCGGACTCGGTGGAGATCCCCGCCCCGCTGAGCACCAGTACCCCGCCCGTGTCCAGCGCGTCGACGACCGGAGCGAGGTCCGTGGTGCCGGCCGGCCAGTCCTCGGCCGGCGTCCAGACGAGAGTGGGGCGCATCCGCATGCCGCAAGGGTACGCAGCGCGCCGGGCTAGCAGTCCGTGCCCCAGCGCCGGACCAGTGCCCCGCCCTCCGGGACCGCCGCCCAGCGGGCCGCGGCGGTGTCTAGGCGTGGCCCGGTCCTGGCCGGCTCGTATGCGGTGAGCAGCGCGGGACCGGCCCCGCGGCCCTCCGTGGGCAGGCCGCGCCAGACCCGGTACGCCCAGTTCACCCGCAGCTCGGCGGCCAGCACCGCGTCGCCGTCCCGGCGCAGCACCTTCAGGCCCGAGCGCCGGTGCCGGCCGGCAGTGACGAGGAGGAACCCCTGGAAGGTGGCCCCGCGCGCTGTGGCGCCCCAGAAGCCGTCCTCGATGCCGAGGGCGGTCTCCACGACGGCGTGCACCAGGTCGTGCGGCATGGTCGGGCCCACGGGCTGCGCGGGCAGCCGGACGTCCGGCCCCTTGCGGTCGCGGAGGACGATCTCGTGCTGGTTCTCCGGCAGCTTCCGGAACGACATCTCCATCACGGCGAACGGTAGGCACGGGCCCGGCCGCCGCCAACCGATTTCGCGGCGGCCCCGGGCGGGTCAGGACTCCGGCGCGTGGTCCGCACGCGTGCCCGGCACGTCCGGGAGGGTCCAGCTGGCCAGCAGATCCAGGGCCCGTTTCGACGCCGACCCGGCCTCGGCCGTGTACACGAACAGGGTGGTGTCCGGGTCGCCGGGCAGCGCCAGCGTCTCGTAGTCGACGGTGAGCTCGCCGACGAGGGGGTGGCGGAGCCGTTTGGAGCCGTGGGTGCGCTGGTGGACGCGGTGCTGCTCCCACCACTCGTCGAACGCCCGGCTGCGGGCTCGCAGATCCTCGACGAGCGCGAGCGTCGCCGGGTCGTCGGGGGCCCGCCCGACCTCGAACCGCAGGCTCTCCACCGCGGCCCGCGCCTGGTCCTCCCAGTCCACGAACAGGGAGCGGGCGTCGTCGTCCAGGAACATCCAGCGCGCGTAGTTGCGCTCCCTGGGCGGCCGTTGGTCGAAGTCGCTGAACAGCGCCTTGGCCATGCGGTTGGCGGCCAGGATGTCGGTGCGGCGGCCCAGGACCAGCGCCGGCTCGCCGTCGAGGGAGTCCAGCAGCTGGTAGAGCCCCGGACGCACCCGCTGGACCGGCCGGGGCCGCCGCCCGGGTGCCGCGCCGCCGCCGATCAGGTCGTGGAGGTGGGCGCGCCCGGTGGCGTCGAGGCCGAGAGCCCGGCCCAGGGCCTCCACCACCGCCGGGGAGGGCGTGATGGGCCGGCCCTGTTCGAGGCGCGTGTAGTAGTCGGTGGACACACCGGCCAGGAAGGCGACCTCCTCGCGGCGCAGCCCCGGCACCCGGCGCACCCGTCCATCGGCGGGGAGCCCGGCCCGGGCGGGATCACCCTGACCGCGGGCCCGCCGCAGGAAGTCGGCGAGTTCCTTGTTCGTCTTGGCCACGCCACCAGTGTCGCCGAAACCGGCCGTCCCGGACTGGGTCCACGCGTCCTAGGTTGCGGCGTCCTCGGTCGCGCAGGGCGGGATATGCGCCCCCACGGCCACCTCCGCGGTTCCAGTCTGGAGTCATGCCGAACACCGGGGAACCGCCCCGGAGCGGCCCGCTCCACAGGAGGACGATCATGGCTTTCCCGACCGACCGACCCGCCACCTGGTTCGTCACCGGCACCTCCCGCGGCCTGGGACTGGAACTGGTCCGGCAGCTCCTCGAGCGCGGTGACGGCGTCGCCGCGACCACCCGGTCGTCCGAGCGTCTGCTCGCCGCGCTCGGCGACGACGTCGACACCACGCGTCTGCTCCCGCTGACCGTCGACCTGCGGGACGAGGAGCAGGTGAAGCAGGCGGTGCGCCGGACCACCGACCACTTCGGCGGCCTGGACGTCGTCGTCAACAACGCCGGCTACGGCTTCCTCGGCGCGGTCGAGGAGACCAGCGGCCAGGACGTCCGCGACATGCTCGACGTACAGGTCGTCGGCGTCTGGAACGTACTGCGCGCCGCGCTGCCCGTCCTGCGCGAGCAGCGCTCCGGCCACATCGTGAACGTGTCCTCGGTCCTCGGTCTGACCGCCGTGCCCGGCTGGGCGCTCTACTGCGCCGGCAAGTTCGCGCTGGAGGGCCTGAGCGAGGCGCTCGCCACCGAGGCGGCCGACTTCGGGATCGACGTGACCATCGTCGAACCGGGCTACTTCCGCACCGACTTCCTCACCCAGGACTCCCTCGCCCTGCCCACCGCCACCACCGAGCACTACCCGGCTCTGCGCGAGATGGTCGAGTCCCACCTCAAGCTCCAGGGCAGCCAGCTCGGCGACCCGGTCAAGGGGGCCGCCGCGATCATCGACCGCGTGCGGACCGGTGCGGGACCGCTGCGTCAGGTGCTCGGCTCGGACTCGCACGCCTACGCCACCGCGAAGGTCCAGGCCCTCCAGGCCAACCTGGACGCCACTGCGGACTCCGCCCCCGCGACGGACTTCCCCGCCGCCGCGTAGGGGAGGGACCGGTGCCGCCGGCCGGGGTCAACGCCCCGGCCGGGCCCCTCTACCGTGGGGCCGACGAGGACACGGACCCACCGTGGCCGCCCGTAGGCGCGAGAACGCCGTCTGAGGAGCCCCCTACCGGGCGGTCCGGAACCGGAACGCGCCCTCCGCGCCGCCCAGCGTGAGCCAGGTGTGCTCCTCGTGCCGGACCAGGCGCAGCGCCACCTGGGAGCAGTGCGCGCAGCGCGCGGTCAGACCGGGCTCGGGGCCGTACACGTGCAGCTCGGCCAGCGGGCCGGTGGAGCCGCAGCCCGGACAGCGCCACCAGGCCTGGGTGACGTCGACGGCGAAGAGGTCCGACAGCGGCCCGGCGAGGCTGTTGCCGTCGAGGTGCGGGGAGTCGTGGTGCGGGGAGACCTGGGCCATCGATGACCTCCGGGAGTCGTGGGGAAACGGGGCTCACCCGAACCGTTCGGTGCGGATGCGGGCGGGGTCCTGCCCCGAGGACGTCAGCAGATCGGCGGCCGTCTCGACGAAGGCGGTGGGCCCGCAGACGTAGACGGTCCCGGCAGGCGTGAGCCGACCGACCGCCGGTTCCAGGTCGGCCGCGGTGAGCCGGCCGGCGGCCCGCGTGCTGCCCGGCGGGGCCTGCCGCGTGTACAGGACGCGGACGTCCAGGTCGGGGCCGCCGGCGCGCAGTTCGTCGCGGTACCAGAGGTCGGGCTCGCCGCGCACGGAGTACACCAGCTGGAACGGGCCCCCGGAGGCCGCCTGGCGACGGGCGCGGATCATCGCCATCAGCGGGACGACCCCGGAGCCGCCCGCCACCAGCAGCACCGGCTCGCTCTGCTCGGCCCGCCACACGAACCAGTGCCCCAGCGGACCGCGCACCTCCACGGCCGACCCGATCGGCAGGTCGTGCACGAGGTAGGGCGAGACCTCGCCTCCGGCCGTGGACTGCACACCCAGTTCGAGACGGTCGCCGTCGGCGGGCGCGGCCAGCGAGTAGCTGCGGGTCGCCTGGTAGCCGTCGTCGGCGGTGAGCCGTACGTCGACGTGCTGTCCGGCCAGGTGCCCGGGCCAGCCCGGAGCCTCCAGGACGAGGGTGCGGGCGGAGGCCGTCTGGTCCTCGCGCTTCACGAGCCGGGCGGAACGCCAGGGGATCGGCATGGTCAGTCCCCCCAGTGCCGCTGCTCCCGCCAGGGGTCGCCGTAGTTGTGGTACCCGGCGGTCTCCCAGAACCCCGGCTCGTCGTCCTGCGTCAGCCGCAGGCCGCGCACCCACTTCGCGGACTTCCAGAAGTACAGGTGCGGCACGAGGAGGCGGGCGGGACCGCCGTGCTCGGGGGAGAGGGGATAGTCGTCGTACGTGTGCACGAGCCATGCCTTGCCGTCGAGGAGGTCCTCGAGGGGCAGGTTGGTGGTGTAGCCGCCGTAGCTGTGGGCCACGGCGTACTCGGCGGCCGTGTCGACGTCGGCGAGCAGGGTGTCGAGGCTGACCCCGCGCCATCGGGTGTCGAATTTCGACCAGCGGGTGACGCAGTGGATGTCGTGCACGGACTCCTCCTGCGGGAGGGCCGTCATCTCGTCCCACGTCCAGCCGTGTTCCTGGCCGGTCTCGGTGGTGACCGTGAACGTCCAGGTCTCGGTGGGCACCCTGGGGGTGGGGCCGGCGGACAGGACGGGGAAGGACTCCGTCGGGTACTGGCCGGGCGGCAGGCGTTCGCTGAGGGACGCGGGGCGGCCGCGTCCGTGGAACCCGGGTGAAAGAGAACTCACAGCTCGTCTCCCTGGAACGGTGACACGTCGTCCCGTGCGAAGGACCCGTTCCTCACACTATTGAGCAGACGGCGGCCGTCGGCCACTCGCGCCCGAAAAGGCCGCCGTCAGACTTTCGTCACCTCGGCAAAAGACTTCCTTGGTCGTCGGCGCCCTACTGTCCGGGACAGTCAGCATCGCCGCCCAGCCGAGAGCCGAGGCCCGCCCCCATGACCGACCGACGCGACCTACGTGCGCTGGTGGACCGTCTGCCCGTGTCGCCGCGTTTCTGGCGCAGCCCTCTGCGCGGGACCTGGCTGACGTCCCTGCTCGGTGCCGTGCTGCTGGCCGGGGTGCCGCTGCTGTTCGTGACGGGGCTGCTGTCGTACGCCGCCTACAACCCCGACCTGTCGCCGCTGAACGACAAGACGCCGGACAAGGGCCTGCTCGGCTTCTACCTCTTCGCATGGCCGACCCGTCCGTACTGGCTGTACCGGGTCACCCAGGGCGTCCACGTCACCGTGGGCGTGGCGCTGATCCCGGTGCTGCTCGCCAAGCTGTGGTCGGTCATCCCCCGGTTCTTCGCCCTGCCGCCCGTACGGTCCGTGTCCCAGGCACTGGACCGCCTCTCCCTGCTGTTCCTGGTGGGCGGCGGCCTGTTCACCTTCCTCACCGGCGTCCTCAACGTCCAGCTCGACTACGTCTTCCCCGGCTCCTTCTACCGCCTGCACTTCTACGGCGCCTGGGTCTTCATGTCCGCCTTCGCCGCCCACGCCGCGCTGCGGATCCCGGGGACCGTACGCACCCTCCGACAGCACGGCGGCCCGCTCGCGTACATCCGCACCACCACCGCCCGCCCGCCGGTCCGCACGGCATCCGACACCACGGCATCCGACGACCTGGCCGCTCCCGACCCCGCGCCGCCGACCCTCTCGCGGCGCGGGCTGGCCGCACTCGTCGGTGGCGGCTCGATGCTGCTGCTCCTCACCACGGCAGGCCAGAGCATCGGCGGGCCGCTGCACCGCACCGCGCTGTTCGCCCCGCACGGCGGCGGCGACCCCGCCGACGGACCCAACGGCTTCCAGATCAACAAACCGGCCGCCCTCGCCGGTGTCACCGACCGGCAGACGGGGGAGGCGTGGCGGCTCGTGGTCACCGGCCCCCGAGGCCAAGTACGCCTCTCCCGCACCGACTTGCTGGCCATGCCCCAGCACACCGCCGCCCTGCCCATCGCCTGTGTCGAGGGCTGGTCGACGGAGAACCAGCACTGGCGCGGCGTACGGCTGCGGGACCTGGCCGCGCTGGTCGGATACGAGCCGGACGACGCGCCGGACGTCCTGGTCGAGTCCCTGCAACTGCACGGCTCCTTCCGCCGGGCGGCCCTGCGCCACAACCAGGTGCGCGACGCCGACTCCCTCCTCGCCCTCCAGGTCAACGGCGCCGACCTGTCGCCCGACCACGGCTACCCGGCGCGCGTCATCGTCCCGGCCGGCCCCGGTGTCCTCAACACCAAGTGGGTCGCCCGGCTGTCGTTCGGGAGGGTGGCATGACGAGCACGCCGAACCCCGCACCGAGTTCGTGGAGCGCGGGACTGTGGTGGCGCCGCTGGTACGGGGCGGGCCCCGGGCACCTGCTGCTCACCGCCGCCTCCCTCGTCCTGGTCTGCTACGCGGGCCTGCGGCTGCTGGACGCCGACGAGTGGATCACGGTCGTGTACTGGGTGGTCGGCGCGGCCCTGGTGCACGACCTGGTCCTCGTCCCCCTGTACTCGGCGATCGACGCGGGCCTGCGCGCACTGTTCGGCTCGCGCGCCCCCTACCTGCTGAACCACGTACGGCTGCCCGCCACCGCGTCCGCCCTGCTGCTCCTGGTGTGGTTCCCGCTGATCAGCGGCGGCGTGGCCCGCTACGAGCCGGCCACGCGGCTGCCCGGTGACGTCTTCCTCGTCCGCTGGATCCTCGTGACCGCGGCCCTGTTCACCGTCTCCCTGACGGTGGCGGCATGGCGCACCCTGCGCCGCCGCCAACACGACTGCTAGGGCGCCGCGTTCAGCAGATCCAGCGCGCTCTGCTGACGTGCCGCGTCCACCGTGTCGACAGGGCCCGACCAGCGCAGCCCGTAGTGGTCGAGCGGGGTGCGGTCGCCGGCGTGGGCGCGGTCGGCCTGGCGGCGCAGATACGCCGTGTACGGGTGGTCCGGCAGCGCCGCGTCCAGCTTGCGCAGCCCGCGCACATGTGCGCCCTTGAACGACGGCCCGTCGGCACCGCAGTCACCGCCCTCGCAGGGGTCGCGCAGGATGCCGTCGGCGGTGTGGAGGGAGGGGGCGGTCGTCGCGGCGTCGGCGATCTGCCGGGCCCTGGTCAGCAGGGCGCCGTCCCCGGTGGCGCGGTGCAACTCGGTGAGGGCGCCGAGCAGGACGCCCTGGTTGTAGGACCAGACGGGCTGCCCGTTGTTCCGGCAGGTGGCCAGGTCGACACCGTCGTTCACCAGCTGCGAGGAGTTGATCATCCCGGTGCCCTGGAACCAGGCCCAGCCCGCCCGGGCGCGGTCCCGGTACGTCGTGTCGCCGGCGATCCTGTTGTGCAGGGCCGCGTTGAGGTGGATGTACAGGGAGTTGGCGATGGCGTTCTTGTACGTCCGGGCCGTGCTCCACCACACGCCGCCGCCGCAGGTGCCGTCCCAGTACGCCGCCATGTGCTCGGCGTCCGCGCGGGCCGTGGCGAGATAGCGGGCGTCCCCGGTCAGGTCGTACGCGGCGATCCAGGCCAGCCCCCACCAGCCGGTGTCGTCGATGTAGTCGTTGCGGAACTGCCCGCCCTGCGCGCTCACGTTCAGGTCGTAGGTGCGGGAGATCGCGTACCGGTAACTCCCCATCCCTGACACGCGGATGTTGTCGATGACCGCGGTCAGGGCGTTCGCCGAGTTCCACCAGCCGGTCGTGGCGAACAGGCCGGTCGCGTACGAGTAGAAGGTCATCAGCCCGGTGGCCGCCGCCGTCCGCCGGTCACCGGCGTTCCAGGTGGTGCGCGCCCACGGCGTGCAGGCGATCTCGGTCCGGTCGCCGGCCCTGCCGCAGGCGCGCAGCGCGCCGACGCCGTGGCCGGCCCAGTCGTCCACGTTGTACATCAGCGTGCGCCAGCCCCGGCGATCGGCGGGCACGGTCGTGGCGCCGAGCCTGCTCCCGGCGCTCCAGGAGCGTCCGCCGTCGAAGGAGCGGTCGAGCCACACCTCGTCACCGGGGCTGCCGTTGTCGAGGGAGGCCCAGCCCATGGCGTCGGCGTCGTCGAAGTGCAGGACGATCGACCGCCCGAACAGGGAGGCCGTCACCGGCGTACGGTCGCCGGGGGAGAGGGCGGGGTCGCGGGCGTCGCAGAACTTGTTGCAGACGGCCGCCTTCGGTGCCGGGGCGGAGGCCGCCTGCGGGGCGAGTCCCACGAGGAGCGCCAGCGCGCACAGCGCGGCCCACGGGGACCGGAGGAGCGTTCGTACGGGAGTCATGGGGCCTCCCTGCCAGGGCGGTGCCCCTCTCCTTGCGGCCACCGCCACGAGCGTCGGCCTGGGGAACCGGAGGACGGATGAGAGAGCGCTCTCGGAACGTAACGGCGGGGGCGAGGGACGTCAATGGGCCGCGTGCGCACCGAAGTTGCACGCCAGACCTGCCGGTCACCCGTGCTCGCGCCACCGCCGGACCGCCAGCGTCGCCGCCGTCACCGCGGTGAACGCCCCGAAGGCCAGGTTCACGGCCGTGTCGGCACCGGCGATGGACGCCACGGCGTTGCCCAGCACGCTGACCACGAGCGCCGGCCACAGAAGGGCACGGGCGAGGTCGACACGGGCGGGCGATTCGGGACGGGACATGGCTCCTCCTGGGGACGGGACGCTGCGGGTCCGACGCTACGGATCACCGCCCACCCCTTCGATCCCGCAGGCACCCGGCCCCGGGGTACAGCAGGCTCTACCTGCCGCCGAGCGGGGTCATGGCGGCTCACCTCCTCTTATAGGGTCGTTCGCGCCGCGCTCGACGGAAGGAGTGGGCATGTCGAACGGCGACGAACACCCGGGCACAGGCCGGCGGGGGTACGTCGGGGGAGTCGTGCGGGACGCGCTGGGCGCGATCAGGCAGCTGGTCTCCGGACTTCGTACGGCCTTCCTCGCGCTGCTCGTCCTGATCCTGCTGGTCGTCTGCGCCCTCACCGTCCCCCTCGCCGTGGGGCTGCTCGCCGCGCCGGCCGCGCTGCGCGCCCTGCATCGGCTGGCCGGTGCGGAACGCGCGCGGCTCGCCCGCTTCGGGCCCGAGGTGGTGGCACCCGAGCCGCCGACGGACAGCCCGCGCGCCGCCCTGCGCGACCCCACCACCCGGCGCGAACTGCGCTGGCTCGCCCGGCATGTCGTCGTTGGCCTGCCGCTGGGGCTCCTCGGCTTCTTGCTGCCGATCCTCGCCGTACGGGATCTGACGTTCCCGCTGTACTGGCGGTTCGTCCCCGCGGATGTGACGGCCACGTCGATCGGCATCGGCTCGTCGACCTCATGGGCGGACGCCGTCGCCGTCGCGCTCCTCGGCGTCGGCTGGATCGCCATCATCCTGGGCCTCGGCCCGGCCATGGCACGCGCCCAGGCCCATCCGGGGCGGCGCCTGCTCGCGGCGGGCCCGGAGACCGACCTCTCCCTGCGTGTCGCCGAACTGACCGCCACCCGTGCCGCCGCCCTGGACGCCCACGCCGCCGAACTCCGCCGTATCGAACGCGCCCTGCACGACGGCACACAGAACCGGATCGTGTCCGTGACCGTGCTGCTCGGCGCCGCCCGCCGGATGGTGGCCCGCGACCCGGCCGGCGCCCAGGAACTCCTGGAGCGCGCCCAGTCCGCCGCCGAGCAGGCACTCGCCGACCTGCGGGCCGTCTCCCGCAGCATCCTGCCGCCCGTCCTGTCCCACCGGGGCCTGGCCGGGGCGCTCACCGGGCTCGCCGCCGAGTGCGCCGTACCGTGCCGCGTCGACGTGGACGTACCCCGGCGCTGCGCCGCATCCGTGGAGTCGACCGCGTACTTCGTCGTCGCCGAGGCCCTCACGAACATCGCCAAGCACAGCGGTGCGAGCCGGGCCACCGTCACCGCCCGGCTGACCGGCGGACGGCTCCTGCTGACCGTCGAGGACGACGGGCACGGCGGCGCCACGGCCCCGTCCGAGTCCGGTGACGGCGGGCCCGGCACCGGCTCCGGACTCGCCGGCATCCGGCGGCGCGTCGCCGCCCACGACGGTACGTTCCGCCTGGCGAGCCCGCCGGGCGGCCCGACAACCCTGGAAGTGGACCTGCCATGCGGATCGTGATCGCCGAGGACGACCCCCTCCTGCGCGAAGGGCTGGCCCTGCTGCTGCGCGCCGAGTCCCTCGACGTGGTCGCCACGGCCGGCACCCCCGACGAGGCCCTGGACGCCGTCGACCGCCACACACCGGACGTCGCCATCCTCGACGTCCGTATGCCGCCCACCCACACCGACGAAGGCATCCGCGCCGCCGTCGAGGCCCGGCGCCGCCACCCCTCCCTCACCGTGCTCGTCCTGTCCGCCTACGTCGAGCAGAGCTTCGCCACCGAACTGCTCACGGGCGGTGTCGGCGGTCTCGGCTATCTGCTGAAGGAACGCGTCGGCCGGGTCGAGGAGTTCCTCGACGCGCTGCACAGGGTCGCCGACGGCGGCACCGCCATCGACCCCGAGGTCGTCGCCCAGCTCTTCACCCGGTCCCGCCGGGACACCCGCCTGGAACGCCTCAGCCCCCGCGAGAAGGACGTGCTCGGCCTGATGGCCGAGGGCCTGGGCAACAGCGCCATCGCGGAGCGGCTCGTCGTCACCGACGGGGCCGTCCACAAGCACATCCGCAGCATCTTCGCCAAGCTCGACCTGGCCCCGACGGACCAGCTGGACCGGCGGGTCGCGGCCGTCCTGCACTATCTGGAGGACGCCCGCCGACGGTGACGGAACCGCCCCGGGGTACAGCCTGCTGTACCCCCACTCGGGGTGTGCGCGGCAATGATCGGCCGGGCTCCCGGTGGTGTGCTGAGGACACGTCGTCAGCGACCGCCGAGAGGATCCCCAGTGAGTACCGACACCCCCGCACGGACCAGCACACCACCGGCCGACCGCACGTTGCGCGGCAGCGTCCGCCGCCGGCCGCTGACCTGGTTCTTCGCTCTGGCCTACGGACTGAGCTGGGTGGCCTGGCTGCCGTATGTGCTCTCCGGGAACGGCCTGGGCGTCTGGCACTTCACCTTCCCCGGCGGCGCCGGCGCCTCCCAGCTCACCGGGGTCCTGCCCGGCGCCTATCTCGGCCCCATCGGTTCGGCGCTGCTCATCATCGCCCTCACGGAGGGACGCGCCGGCCTGCGCACCTGGCGGGCCCGCATGACCCGCTTCAAGGTCAGCTGGCGCTGGTATCTCGCCGTCCTCGTGTCGGTCCCGCTCGCGCTCACCCTGGCCTCCGTGGTGCTCTCCGGTGACGGCCCCGCGCGGCCGTCCGCCACCGTCCTCCTCGCGTTCCTGCCGGGCCTGATCGCCCAGCTGATCACCACCGGCCTCGCGGAGGAGCCGGGCTGGCGGGAGTTCGCGATGCCGCGTATGCAGCGCCGCCACGGCCCCCTCGTCGCCACCCTCATCGTCGGTGTCCTGTGGGGCGGCTGGCATCTGCCGCTGTTCCTCACCGACTGGGGCGGCGGCCCGGACATCACCTGGACGGAGCCGGTCGAATTCGTGGCGACGGCCGCCCTGTTCAGCTTCGTGATGACCTGGGTGTTCAACCGGTCCGGCGAGAGCATGCCGCTGGTCATGCTGCTGCACTGCGGGGTCAACAACTACTTCTCGATCGCCGGTGAGGACCTGTTCCCCGGGATGTCCCACGCCGACGTGACCCACGCCTTCTTCCTGGCCTCGCTCGCCGGAGCGGTCATCGCGCTCGCCGCCACCCGCGGCCGCCTGGGCCTGCCGAAGCGGCAGCCCGGCCTCACCGTCTGAACCGGCCCCCAACTCACCCGTTCCGAAAGGTACTTCGCATGCACCCGTCGTCCCCGGCCACTCGTGCCGTCACGCTGGAAGGCGTCACCAGGACATACGACGGCGAGCAGCCCGTCGTGGCCCTCGCCGGCGTCGACATCGACTTCCGCCGCGGCACCTTCACCGCCGTCATGGGGCCGTCCGGCTCCGGCAAGAGCACCCTGCTGCACTGCGCCGCCGGACTCGACCGGCCCACCTCAGGCCGTGTACGGATCGGCGAGACCGACCTGGCGTCGCTGTCGGAGAAGGACCTGACCGTGCTGCGCCGCGCCCGCGTCGGCTTCGTCTTCCAGGCGTTCAACCTGGTGCCCGCGCTGACCGTGGAGCAGAACATCATGCTGCCGTCCCGGCTCGCACGCAGCGCCCCCGACCCGCGTTGGGTCGCGGAAGTCGTCGAACGGGTCGGCCTGGGCGCCCGGTTGAGCCACCGGCCCTCCGAACTGTCCGGCGGGCAGCAGCAGCGGGTCGCGATCGCCCGCGCGCTCGTCTCCCGCCCCGAGGTGATCTTCTGCGACGAGCCGACCGGCGCCCTGGACACCCAGACCGCCGCGGAGGTGCTCACGCTGCTGCGCGCCGTCGTCGACGACGCCGGCCAGACCGTGATCATGGTGACCCACGACCCGGTCGCCGCGTCCTACGCCGGCCGCGTCGTCGTCCTCGCCGACGGCCGCGTCGTACGGGACATGCCGCAGCCCGGAGCCGCCCGCATCGCCGAGCAACTGGCCCACCTGGGGCGCCCGTCGTACGCCGTGCACGGGGAGGGCTGAGCCGTGCTGTCCCTGGCCGCGCAGATGCTGCGCTTCCGCAAGGGCGGGTTCGTCGCCACGTTTGTCGCGCTCGCCGCGGGCATCGCCGTCCTGATGACCTGTGCCCTGCTCGTGGAGTCGGGACTGCGGTACCACGGCACTCCGCAGCGTTACGCCCGGACCGTCGCCGTCGTCGCCGACCGGGACCTGACCGTCACCCACACCACGCTGGGGGAGAAGGAGTCCACGACCCTGTCCCTGCCGGAACGCGGCAGCGTCCCCGAGTCCCTCGTGCCCCGGATCGCCGGCCTGCCGGGCGTGTCGAAGGCGGTGGGCGAGCGGTGGATACCGGTCACCGCAGCCGCCGCGCCCGGCACCCGGGTCACCGGGCACGGCTGGTCGAGCACCCCGCTCGCCCCGTACCGGCTGGTCGCCGGGGCGCCACCGAGGTCCCACGCCGACATCGCCGTCGACTCCCGGCTGGCGGACGCGGCGCGGCTGCACGTCGGCGACCGCACCGAGATCGTCACGCGGGGCCGCACCCTCGCGGTACGGGTCAGCGGCATCGTCGAGGCGCCCGCCGCCCCGGGGAGCGGCAGCGCGCTGTTCTTCACGGACGCCCGGGCGGCCCGACTCGACCCGCGCCCCGGCCGGTTCGACGCGATCGGCGTGCTCGCCGAACCAGGCGCCGACACGGCGGCCGTCGTCACGGCCGTCCGCCGTGTCGCGGACCGCGCGGGCGCCACCACCTACACCGGCGCCGACCGCGGACTGGCCGAGGAACCCGAGGCGGCCGCCGCCCGGGACCTGACCGTCCAGGCCGGCAGCGCCTTCGGCGGCTACGCAGCGGTCATCATCGTCTTCGTGGCGGCCTCCACGGTCGGTCTGTCGGTCCGTCACCGCCGCCGCGAGCTCGCCCTGTTGCGGGCCGTCGCGGCGACCCCCGGCCAGGTCCGGGCGATGATCCTCGCCGAGGTGAGCCTGCTCGGCGCACTGGCCGCGCTCGTCGGCGTCCCCGCCGGCCTGGCCGCCACGGGCTGGATCCGCGACGAACTCGTGAACCGGCACTTCGTCCCCGAGACGTTCACCGTACGCGGCGGCCTGCTGTCCGGACTCGCGGTCACCGCCGCCGTCGCCCTGGTCGCGCTGACCGCCGCGTGGATCGCCGCCCTGCGCACCACACGGATCAGGCCGACGGAGGCGCTCGGCGAGGCCGCCGTCGACAAGGGCCTCGGCGGCCGGGCGCGGATCGTGTCCGGCCTGGTGTTCCTCGCGGCGGGCGTGTCCCTGATCGGGGTCACCGGTGCCACCGCCGGTGACACGGCACTCGGGGCCGCCATCGGCATGCTGTACACCTTCGTCCTCGCCATCGCCCTGCTCGCCCCCTGGATCAACCAGGGCGCGGCGCGTCTGCTCACCCCGGTCCTGCGCACGGTGTGGGGGAACAGCGGCTATCTCGCCGCCGCCAATCTGCGGGCGAGCGCCCGCGGCATGGTGGCCGTGCTGACCGCGCTGGTGCTCTCCATCGGCCTCGGCGGCACCGTGTGGTTCCTCCAGGACAACCTCCAGCGCCAGACCGAGGCGCAGGCCCACGACGGCACCCGCGCCCAGCACGCCCTTGTGAGCGGGACGGGCCTGCCCGCCTCCGCGGCCGAACAGGCCCGGCGCGTCCCAGGAGTCGAGGCCGCCACCGGAGTACGCCGCACGGCAGTGGTCGTACGGGGCGGTCTGGAACCGACGACGGCACCCGCCCAGGGCATCGACCCGAAGGGCGCCGACCGGACCATGGACCTCGGCGTGCGCTCCGGCAACCTCGAAGCCCTCGGCGGCAAGGACACCGTCGCCGTGTCCACCGCACTCGCCGGGTCCGCCGGCTGGGAGGTGGGCGAGCGGGCACACCTGTGGCTCGGCGACGGCACCCCCGTCACCCTGCGGGTCGTCGCCGTCTACGACCGCGGCTTCGGCTTCGGCGACGTCACCCTCGGCAAGGCCACGCTCGCCGGGCACACCCGGACCGGCCTGGACGACCACATCCTCGTCCGCACCGCCGCCGACGCCTCCCCGGCCGAGGTGAGCGCGGCCCTCGCCGCCCTCGCCCGCCAGTACCCGGGGGCCGCCGTCACCGGCACGGACCGGCTGACGGCGGACCTCGCGGCGGACCTCGCCGTCAGCGCCTGGCTCAACCGGATGCTCATCCTCGTCCTCGTCGGCTACGCGGTCCTCGCCGCCGCCAACACCCTGATCATGGCCGCGCTGGCCCGCACCAGGGAACTGTCCCTGCTCCGCCTGGTCGGGGTGACCCGCGGCCAGATCAAGCGGATGATCCACGCCGAGCAGGCGGGGCTGCTGGGGGTCGCCCTCGCCATCGGCGGAGCCATCGCCGTCGTCACCCTGTCCTCGGTCGTCAACGCCGTCACCGGCGAACGCGTCCCGTACGTGCCCCTGCTCGGCTGGGTCACGATCGTCGCGGGCACGGTCACGCTGGCCCTGGTCGCCGTGCTGCTGCCCATCGGCCGGGTGCTGCGCGTCAGCCCGGTACGGGGGATCGGACTCCGGGAGTAGCGGCCCGGGGAGGCCGTCGGCCCCCACTCGCACCGACCGAGTGGGGGCCGACGGCTGTCACCGCCCTGCCGTCACGGCAGGGTCCACTTCTGGTTCGGTCCGGTGTGGCAGGTCCACAGATGGACGGCGGTTCCGTCGTTCCAGGTGCCACCCGAGGCGTCGAGGCACTTGCCGGACAAGGGGTTGCGGACGGTGCCGTCGGCCTGGGGCGTCCACTGCTGGGCGCCCGTGCCGTTGCAGGTCCACAGCTGGATCCTCGTACCGTCGGCGGTGCCGGCGCCGGAGACGTCCAGGCACTTGCCGAGCGCCCGGAAGGAGCTGTCGTCACCGATGGTCCAGCGCTGGGCGGCGCTGGAATTGCACGTCCAGATCTGCACCTTGGTGCCGTCGGCGGTGCCCGCGTTGTCGACGTCCAGGCACTTGCCGTTCACCCCCTTCACCTCACCCGTGCGCGGGCCGGACGGGCTCCCGGCCTGCTTGATCCGGATGTTGCGGAAGGCCACCTCGTCACCGTCACCGTGGTTCTGCAGACCGATGTGCCCCTGCCGCAGACTGCGCGCCGGATCGGTGTTCGTGAAGTCGTTGATCTTCCGCCCGTTCAGGAACAGCTCCAGCCGCTCCCCGGTGACCCGGATCTCGTACGTGTTCCAGCTGCCCGGCGGGTTGAGCGCCGCGTCCCGGGCGGCCAGGTCGGCCGACTTGAACCCGTACACGGCGCCCGTGGTCCGGTCGGCGCTGTCGGTGGCGTCGATCTGGATCTCGTAGCCGTTGTCCACGGCCGACCACGGGTCGTCGGACGCCGGGAAGCCCACGAAGACACCGGAGTTGTCGTCGCCGCTCATCCGCCAGTCCAGCTTGAGCGAGTAGTCGCCGGTGAACTCCTTGGCGTCGTACCAGAGCAGGCCCAGCCCGCCGTGCGAGGTGAGGGTGCCGTCGGCCAGGGTGAAGCCACCGGGCCCAGCCTGCTTCCAGCCGGTCGTACCGCCGCCGTCGAACAGGGACGTGTAGCCGGTCTCGGGGCGGCAGTCGGCCTGGGTGAGTCCGGCGGCCCAGCGGACCCCGCCGAGGAGGTGCCGGCGGAAGGCCGGGTCCGCGTAGGACTCCTCCGTGTGGCCGCCGCCCGTGTAGAAGGCGCGGCCACCGGCGTAGTCCTTGCACCAGGCGATCGGATGGTCGCCCGACATGGTGCCGCCGGAGTAGCTGGACTCGTCCAGCGAGGCCAGCACATGCGCCGAACTTCGTGGATTGGTGCGGTAGTTGTACCACTCGTCGGTGCGCTGCCAGGTGCGGCCCAGATGGGCGGTGGCGTCGTGCGACCGGTCCTCGACCTTGACGGTGGCGGGCTGGATCGCGGGATGCGACTGGAAGAGCGCGCCCGCCAGACCCTCGTAGAACGGCCAGTCGTACTCGGTGTCGGCGGCGGCATGGACGCCGACGTACCCGCCGCCCGCCCCCATGTACTGCTCGAGCGCCGTCTGCTGGGAGCCGGCGAGCACGTCACCCGTGGTGGAGAGGAAGACGACGGCGCGGTACTGGCTGAGGTTGGCGGTGGTGAAGGCTCCCGCGTCCTCGGTGGCGGTGACGGTGAAGTTGTTCGCCGCTCCCAGATCACGCAGTGCGGCGATGCCCTCGTCGATCGAGGAGTGACGGAAGCCCGCCGTCTTGGAGAAGACCAGGATCCGGTAGGCGGTGTCGGCCGCCGCCGCTTTCGCGGGCGCGTCCGGTGCCCCGCCCGGCAGCGCCGAGGCCTGGGGAGACATGCAGAGCGCGGCGCCGGCGAACAACGCGGTGGCCGCTTTGAACAGAGTGCGCATCACGAGGTGCCTCCCTTCTACGGCAGGGTCCATTTCTGGTTGGGTCCGGTGTGGCAGGTCCACAGATGGACTGCGGTTCCGTCGTTCCACGTGCCGCCCGAGGCGTCCAGGCACTTCCCGGAGTTGGGATTGCGTACGGTGCCGTCGGCCTGCGGAGCCCACTGCTGGGCGGCGGAGCCGTTGCAGGTCCACAGCTGGATCTTCGTGCCGTCGGCGGTGCCGGCGTTGTCGATGTCGAGGCACTTGCCGAGCGCCCGGAAGGTGCTGTCGGTGCCGATGGTCCAGCGCTGGGCGGCGGTGCTGTTGCACGTCCAGATCTGCACCTTGGTGCCGTCGGCGGTGCCCGCGGCGTCGATGTCCAGGCACTTGCCGTTCACGCCCTTGACCTCACCGGTGCGGCTGCCGCCTCCGGAGGCGGTGCTGAAGGAGAAGTCGTCCACGTCGAAGAGCGCTCCGCCGCCGCCCTTGAAGACGAGGAAGAGCGAGGTGGACCCGGCCGGCTGGTTGCTCAGCGACGTCGTGACGTCCTGGAAGGTCTCCCAGCCGCCGGTGACGGGCACGGTGACCGTGCCGAGCAGCGTGCCGGTCGAGGAGCCGGCCCGTACCTCGATGGTGCCGCCCGCGCCCGCCGAGGAGACTCGTGCGGTGAACGACCGGGCGTTGGCGAGAGCGTACGGCGTGAAGGAGATCCAGTCGCCGTTGTGGATCTCACCGACGGTCCGGCCGCCGTGCGCCGGGGTCTTGCTGATGATCTGCACGCCCGCGGAGGAGCCGTAGTGCTCGGCCTGGCGGTGGCTGGGCTGGGTGACCCGCTGGTCGTGCGTCGTCAGCGCGGGCTGGCCGGCCGCGCCCTTGTCGGTGTACTCGGCGTCGATGACCCCGAAGATATTGGCGTTGGGGTCGTGCTCGCCGTCCGCGAGGGTCTGCAGCGTGCCCGTGCAGCCGGTGGCGGAGGTCTGCGGATGTCCGTGACTGTCGTGCCCGACGATGAAGTTGACCTTCACCCGGGAGCAGTCGATCGTGCCGTCCTCCGGGTCGGTGACCGTCACCTTGAACGGGATGGCCGCGCCGAAGTCGTAGATCTGCCCGTCGGCGGGTGTGTCGATCCGGACCGTCGGGGCGGTGTTGCCGACGGTGATCTGCACGGACGCCGTGGCCGACTTGCCGCCGGGGTCGGTGACCTTCAGCGTGGCCGTGTACTGGCCCTCGGCGGTGTAGGTGTGGGACGGGTTCGCGGCGGTGGAGGTGGCGCCGTCGCCGAACGTCCACGCGTAGCTGAGCGTGTCGCCGTCGGGGTCGCTGCTGCCGGCCGACGAGAACGACACCGCCAGCGGGGCCTTGCCCGAGGTGACGTTCGCCTTGGCCTGCGCCAACGGGGCGCGTCCGCCCGTCACATGCTCGATGCGGTACAGCGCGGAGTTCTCGTCGCCGTTGAAGTAGCCGGTGCCGTAGTCGAGGACGTACAGGGCGCCGTCCGGGCCGAAGGCCATGTCCATCACCTGGGTGCCGGCCCAGGGGAAGGCGTTGATGGACTGCACGGTTCCGTCGCCGCCGGACTCGATCCGCTTGATCCAGCGGCGGCCGAACTCACCGGCGAAGAAGTCCCCGTCGTACTCCTGCGGGAACTTCACGTCCGAGGAGGAGGCGGCGTCGTAGCGGTAGACGGGGCCGCCCATCGGGGACTCCGAGCCGTTGCCGAACTCCGGGACGGAGCCGCCGTCGTAGGGGATCCAGGCGGGCTGCGCGGGCGGCAGGTCGGTGAGGCCGGTGTTGCGTGGCGAGGTGTTCCTCGGTGCGGCGCAGTCGAACCTGGCGCCGGACGTGCTGGTCGCGAAGTCGTAGTCCACGTAGGCGTCGTTCTTGCCGGTGCAGTACGGCCAGCCGAAGTTCCCGGCCTTGGTGACGCGGTTGAACTCGACCTGTCCGGCGGGGCCGCGGGAGGGGCTGGCGGTGCCGGAGTCGGGACCGTAGTCGCCGACGTAGACGGTGCCGGTGGCCCGGTCGACGCTCATCCGGAACGGGTTGCGGAAGCCCATCGCGTAGATCTCGGGCCGCGTCTTCGCGGTGCCGGGCGCGAACAGGTTCCCGGACGGGATCGCGTACGAGCCGTCGGCGTTGACCTTGATCCGCAGGATCTTGCCGCGCAGGTCGTTGGTGTTGCCGGCGGAACGCTGGGCGTCGTACGCCGGGTTGCGGGAGGCTCGCTCGTCGATCGGCGTGAAGCCGTCGGAGGCGAACGGGTTGGAGTCGTCGCCGGTGGACAGATACAGGTTGCCCGCCGCGTCGAAGTCGATGTCACCGCCGACATGGCAGCACAGGCCGCGGGAGGCGGGCACGTCCAGGATCTTCTTCTCGCTGCCGAGGTCGAGCGTGTTGTCGCTCCTCAGCACGAACCGGGAGAGCCGGTTGACCCCGTCGAACGGGGTGAAGTCGGCGGCCGAGCCGTTCGACGGGGCGTCCCCGGCCGGGGTGTCGAGCTTCGGCGCGTAGTACAGGTAGACGAACCGGTTCGACGCGAACCCGGGGTCGGCGGCGACCCCTTGCAGGCCCTCCTCGTCGTGGCTGTAGACCTCGAGCCGGCCGGCCACGGTGGTGGTGCCGGCCGCGTCGGTGCGGCGCAGTGTGCCGTCCCGCGAGGTGTGCAGGACCGAGCGGTCCGGCAGCACCGTCATCGTCATGGGCTCGCCCATCTCGGCGACCCCCTTGGCCAGGGTGACCTGCTGGAAGTCCTCGGCCGCCGCGGCGGGGGCGGCACGTCCGCCGGGCGCGGCGGGTGCCTCGCCGGGGGCCGCCGCCGCGGGGCCCAGCGGCAGGGCCAGGGCCAGGGCGCACACCACGGCCGGCAGCGCGGTGCGGACACGTCTGGGTAAGGGCGATCTCGTGCGCACGGCTCCTCCAGGAGAGGGTGGGGTGGCGGCGGTCGCCGGAGGAACGCCGGACGACCACCGGTGGGGGGTTGCGGGCGCGCGCCGTCGCGCCGTCGAGCACAGGCCCCACGGGTACCGCGGGGCCTCATGACCGCTTCAGTTCCCGGAAGTTAGCGGCCTTCGTCCGCGCCCGGAACCCCTTCCGCACAAGATCTCGGTACTTTTCTCATGACGGAGACAAAGTCGCCGTCCGAGTCGTGGTCCCGCCACCCCTGCCCCACCCCTCCCCGGGGCGACCGCCTCAGCGCACGCGCGCCACGCCCGCGTAGATGCCGCTCGGCTCGGCCTCGGCGGCGGGGGAGGACGGGGCCCACTCCGTCGCCGTCACCAGACCCGGCGCCACGGGGTCCAGCCCGTCGAAGAACCGCTCCACCTCCGGGCGGGGCCGGAACGCGAGCCGGATGCCGCCCTTCGCGTACTCGGCGACGACCTGGTCCGACAGCTCGGGGAACAGGTCGGACGAGGCGTGCGACAGGATCAGATGGCTGCCCGACGGCAGGGTGTCGACCAGGGCGCGGACGATCCCGTGGGCGTCCTGCTCGTCGGTGATGAAGTGCATCAGGGCGATCAGCGACAGCGCGATGGGCCGGTCGAAGTCCAGGACGCGCCGGGCGTGCCGGACGATCGCCTCCGGCTCGCGCACATCCGCCTGGATGTAGTCGGTCGCGCCCTCGGGGGAGCTGATCAGCAGGGCCTCGGCGTGCCGCAGGACGATCGGGTCGTTGTCGGCGTAGACGACCTTCGCCGACGGGACGACCTTCTGCACGACCTGGTGGAGATTCGGCTCGGTGGGGATGCCGGTGCCTATGTCCAGGAACTGGTCGGTGCCCTGGGAGGCGAGCCACGCGGCGGCCCGGTGCATGAACTCCCGGTTCTGCCGCGCCCCGTCACGCGCCTCGGGCGGCAGCCGCTCACCGACCGCCTCGTCCACGGGGTAGTTGTCCTTGCCGCCGAGCAGCCAGTCGTAGACCCGGGCCGGGTGGGCCCTGCTGGTGTCGATCTGGACGGACGGCTGGGAATCGGTCGTCATGGCAGCTCCATCGCGCCGGTGGGGGTGAACGGACACGTTCGCGAGTCGATCTTACGTCTTTGAACCATCTCCGGTATGTGCGGCGGCAGTTGGCGGCGACCGACACCGTGGGACCCGGCCGTCGCCGGGACGTCGCACGGGCCTTCCCCGGCTTGGCTAGCCTGCCGCCATGACCGAACTGGGACCCGTCACCTGGCCGCCCGCGCCGATCACGACCGAGCGGCTCGTGCTCCGCGCCCCCGAGGCCCGGGACCGCGCGACCTTCATCGAGCTGCTCGCTTCGCCGGACGTGCACGCCTACCTCGGTGGTCCCCGGCAGCGCGACGAACTAGAACGCGAGGTGCCGGCCGTGCCCGAGCCGTGGCCCGGCAGTTTCGTCGTCGAGCGCGACGGGCTGATGATCGGCCAGATCCTGGTCAGGAGGGTGACGGAGCACCGCAACGAGGCGGCCCTGGGCAAGGTCGACCTCGGCTATCTGTTCCTGCCGCGGGCATGGGGACACGGGTACGCGGCAGAGGCGTGCGCGGCGGCGCTCGACTGGGTCGACGCGTGCCTCCCGGGCGAACCGGTGGTGCTCGCCACGCAGACCGCCAACGCGCGCTCGATGCGCCTCGCGGCGAAGCTCGGATTCACCGAGGTCGAGCGGTTCCGCGCCTGGGGCGCCGACCAGTGGCTCGGGCAACGGCCGCCGCGCACACCGGCCGCGCCCCACGTGCCGTAGAGGCTCCTACAGCCAGCCCCGGCGGGCGGCCTGCCACGCCAGCTGCATCCGGGTCGCCGCGCCCGCGAGTTCCATCATGCGCTGGATGTGCCGCTGCACCGTACGCCGGCTCAGGCCCAGCTGGGTCGCCACCGCCTTGTCGGCGACCCCGGCCACCAGCAGCGCGAGCAGGCGCCGGTCCGTCGCCGACAGCGGGTCCGGGCCGCCGACGCCGTCCGTCCCGGCGACCGCGCCCGAGTCGTCGACGTCCAGGGGCACCGCGGTCTCCCAGTACCGCTCGAACAGGGCGATGAGCGCGGCGAGCAGATTGCTGTCCCGGACGAGCGCGGCGGTCGGTTCGTCCGGGTTCCCCTGCGGGCCGCCGGGCACGAGCGGGCAGATCGCGACGGCCCGGTCGGCGACCGCCAGCCGCAGCGGCAGATGCGGCACCGCACGGGCGACCTCCCCGGCCCGCACGCCCGCAACAACGTTGTCAACGGCTCCCTCGTCGTCGAAGAACGCCTTCTCGTACAGCACCCGGTAGCGCACGCCGCGCCCCAGCGCCTCGAACTCGGAGTCGTTGCTGCCCGACGGCATCGCCACGTACTGGGCCTTGCAGAACCAGAGCATCTCGTCCCGCGCGCCGCACTGGATCTGGCGCAGATGCTGGCGCAGCGCCTCGGCGCCCGTGATGACCTCGATCAGTTCGCTGGCGTCCCGCCGGCGCATCGTGTCGCGGTACACCTCCAGCAGACTGGTGGCCTCGACGCGGGCGAGGTCGAGGGCGTCGGCGTGCCGCTTCAGGCTCGGCATCAGCGCCACGTCCGGGGGAGTGGCCCGGAACTGGCGGGGCAGCAGGTCGGTGTGGCTGGCCATGCCCTTGCGGGTCAGCGCGTCGAGCACGGCCTCCGTCTCGGCCGGGCCGAGCCCGGTGCGCTCGGCGACGTCCGCCGCCGAGGCGTGGCTGACCGTCACCAGATACCGGTAGACGTTCTCCTCGGCCTCCGACACCCCTGCGGCCTCCAGCGTCATGGTGTCCTCCCCGCGACTTCCGGCCAACCCGAACGGCGGACACCGTACTCCACGCATGTGACAGGCGGTGAGGGTGAGTGGGCGGCCCTGCCCGCCCACTCACCCTCGTATGCGGCCTAGCCGCGGTGCAGGTAGGCCCGCTTCACGGTCTGCCGGACCGAGGTTCCGGCCGTGTCACGCGCCGTCACCCTGAGTGTCACGAAGGCGTCGCCGTGGATCCGGGACGGCTTGGTGACGGTGGCCGCGAAGGCGTTGTGCCCCCGCGACTTCACCCCGGCCCGGCTCCAGGTCCGGCCGTCGTCGTAGGAGACCTCGACCTGGACGCTCACACCGCGCGGCGCGGCGAGCCCGTCCTGGGCGCGGACCGACACGCCGACGGTGTGCGTACGGCCCGGGCGGAGGGCGTTGTCCGCGTCGACCGGCACGTCGTAGTCGAGCTGGAGCAGCGGCAGCGTGGCCTGCGTGTCCGCCGTGCCCGAACGGAACGTCCACGACGTCTCGGTGCCCGTCGCGTACGCCCACTCCGGCGAGTTCCGCGAGGTGGTCAGGTCCAGCCGGTAGCCGGCCGTGCCCGACGGCACCTCGAAGTCGGCGAAGCCGCCGTCGGCCCGCCCCACCTGCCGTCCGTCGCGGTACAGGACCGCCTCGGCCGCGTCGCCCTGCGGGGCCCGCGTACCGATGCCGCCGCCCCCGCCGCCCTCGACGAGCCGTGACCGGTGGCCCGCCTGGGAGTCGGTGAACTCCGGTATCCGCACGCTCACCACGTCACCCTTGCGCACGGACGGCGTCGTCGTGCCCCGCGGGATGGACGGCCGGACTATGGACGCCTGCCAGGTGTCGTTCGTGTGCTCGCCCGCCTGGTACGTCCGCGGGGCGTCCGCCATACCGGCGCGCAGCGGCGTGTCCACGTCGTACGTCGTCTCGTGGTGCACCAGGTGCTGCCACTCGGTGTCGCCGCTGCTGACGTACTCGGTCCGGTCGAACCCGGTCGGCACATAGCGGGTGTACTGCAGCCAGGCGGTGTCCTGGTACGGACGGCGCCCGAAACGCTGCTCGCTCGCCCAGGGCAGGCCGCCGTTCTCGGCGTACCGGCTGCGCACGACCGCGCTGTTGCGCTCGGAGACCGTGTGCACGACGTTTTCCGGGATGCGCTGCGACGACACCTGCATGATGTCGTACAGGTACGGGCTGCGGGCGGTGCCGGTGAGGCGGACCGTGGTGGTCCCCTTGCCGATCCGCTTCAGCAGGGCCGCTCCCTCCGTCTTGCCGATCCGGATCGTCGGCACGCCCCAGCGGTCGCCGTCGGGGTGCCACCGGGTCCAGGCGACGTCGGCGAAGTGCACGAACACGATGCCCCGCACGCCGGCCGCGGCCGCCCGCTCGGTCAGGGCCCGCTCGTCGATCGAGTCCTCATGGCTGAGGACGGCCAGCTTGCCGCGGGCCTTCGAGAAGTCGGGCGCGGTGGAGTCCCCCGCGTCGACGGCGGTCAGGCTGACGCCCTTGTCGTCGAACAGCGGCGAGGACGGCATGTAGAACGCGTCCGGCGCCGCCGGGCCGCCCTTGCCGCCGGACACCTTCATCCGCAGCATCGGCGCGACGTACTGCCAGCGGGACGCGAACTCGAACGTCCCGTCGGTGACGGCCTTGGTGGGGCTCACGTACAGGCGTCGGCCGACGTCGAAGTACATGGTGCCCGCGAGCAGAGCGCGCCCGTCGATCTTCCGGTACGTCTGGTAGCTGAGGATGCCGCGCTGCTCCGCCGGGCGGGGCGTGCGGATGTCGACCAGGGTCGTCTTGCGCACGTCCAGCGTGACGGTCATGTCCTTGGTGACCTGCACCTCGGGCAGCACCACCTGCCGCAGCTCCTGCCCGTCGGAAGCGTTGTCCAGGGTCGAGTAGTCGAGCTGGTACGTGCCCTCCTCGACCTCGGCGACGGCGGGTTCGGTGCTGGTGTAGCCGACGAAGCCGTCCGGACCCCAGATGTTCGGCAGCGCCTCCACCTGCCGGCCGGAGAGGTCGATCGTACGGACGGTGAGCCAGTGCGTGGGCCCCTGGACGGCGAGGCTGACCGTGGTGTGCACGGTGACCTTCCCGTCCGCCGAGGCCGCGGTCACATAGCCGTAGTAGTCGCCCCGCTGCACGCGGTTCGGGTCCACCGTCAGCGGTACGTCGGCGGTGGCGCCCGCGGGCACGGTCACCGAGGAGGAGCCGAGCTTCACCGCGCCCTCGCCGGGCGTCCGTCCTCCGGGGGTGGCCAGGCGCGCGGTGAGCGCCAGGGTGACGGCCGTACCCGAGGTGTTGGTGTACCGCAGGTGTGCCGTACGCGGCTCGCCGCCGCCCGTCCGCAGCGGGCCCAGGGCGATGGTGCCGGTCGCGGTGACCGGGCCCAGCGCGGCGGCGGCCACGTCGACGAGGCCGCCGCCCTGCTCGGTCACCTCCTGACCGGACGCCGTACGGGCCGTGCTGACGAGCGCGTCCTTCAGCTGGGCCGCGCTCCAGTCCGGGTGCCGCTGAGCGAGCAGCGCCGCCGCGCCCGCCACATGCGGGGTCGCCATGGACGTACCGGAGGCCGCCACATGACGGGCGTCGACCGGCTCACCCATGGTCGTGCCGTCCGCGCGCGCCGCCACGATGCCCACACCCGGTGCCGTCAGGTCGGGCTTGACGGCGTCGTCACCGGCCCGGGGACCACGGCTGGAGAACGGCGCGAGCCCGCCCTCACGGTCGACCGCGCCGACCGTGAGCGCCGCGTCCGCCGCGGCGGGGGAGCCGATCGTGCCCCTGCCCAACTCGCCCGCATTGCCGGCCGCGACCACGAACAACGCGCCGGTACGTTCGGTGAGTTCGTTCAGCGCCAGACTCATCGGGTCCGTGCCGTCGGTCGGGACGTCCGAGCCGAGGCTCATGTTGACGACCTTGGCACCGCTGCCCGCCGCCCACTCCATGCCGGCGATCACCTGGGACTCGGACCCGAAGCCGTCGTCACCGAGCACCTTGCCGACGATCAGGTCGGCCCGCGGCGCGACGCCCTTGCCACCCTTGCCGTTGACGGAGGCTTCGCCGCTGCCGCCGACGATCGAGGCGACATGCGTGCCGTGCCCGAAGACGTCCCCGGTCCCGGAACTGTCGGAGAAGTTCCGGGCCTCGGAGATCCGGCCCGCGAGATCCGGATGCGTCTGGTCCGCACCCGTGTCCAGCACGGCCACCTTCACCGACTCGCCCTGCTGGCCGGCCTTCCACACGTCCGGCGCGCCGATCTGCGGCACACTGCGGTCGAGAGTGGCCCGCACCCGGCCGTCCAGCCACACGCGTGGCGTGCTCGCCGTCCGCGTGGAGTTCAACCCGTCGGCATCCGGCGTCAGTTGCTTCCAGAACCGGCCGAGGTCGCCGTCCGCGACCCGCACGGCACGCGCGCCGATGCTGTCCAGGCGGCGGACCGGGGAGCCGTCCTCGGCCAGGCCCGTCAGCCGCTTCACGGCGGACGCCGCCGCACCGTCGGCCCCGGCGACGATCAGGGGCAGCGCGTCGGAGTGCGCCTCGTCGTAGCCCTGCGCGAGCAGCGCGCCCACGTCGAACAGGCCACGGTCCACCACCCCGGCCGCCACCAGGTTCCCGGCGTCGGACGGCATGACGGTCAGCCGCCCGTCCTCCTCGTACGTCCGGAAGACGACGCCACGCCGTCCGGGTCCGGGTGTCACCGAGGCGGTGCGCCGCCCCTCGCCGTCGGTGCCCACGGTCACCCGGTCGCCGGTGATGAGGCGAACGGTGCCCACAGGGTGCGACGGTGCCTTGGGGGCCGGTTGTCGGGAGGGGGACGCCGTATCGGAGGGGGCGGCGGCCGGTGCCACCGCGCCGGACGCCAGGACGAGTCCTGTCGATATCGCCGCCACCAGGCGGATCCGTCTCATGAGTGCAGTGCCTTCCGTCCAGCGCGTGGGGATGTCCGCGCGCTGGACAGAATCCGGCGGTGGTGATCACCGTGTCACTCGTTTTCGCTGGCACAGGTGGGACATGTCGCAACCGCGACACCGAAGTGACGACCCATGCGGACGGGTTCAGCGGGACGCGGACGCCGCCAGCATCGGCAGCGACACGATGTCCGCGAGGGCCTCCTGACCGGCGATGTTGGCGTGCACGCCGTCCCCGGTGTCGTACGGCGGGTTGATGCCGTTCGGCTTCACCGGGTCCCTCAGCACCTGGTCGAACGGCAGCACGCCGTCACAGGTGCCGGCGCAGGTGTTCCAGGTCGAGACGAACGTGCCGACGGCGTGCCGGTCCCGGTTGTTCTGGTCGGTGTAACCGGGGCGCGGGGTGATCGGCGTGACGTACACCTTGATGCCGGCCGCCCGCAGCCGCCGGAACACCTCCCGGTAGCTGTCCAGGATCTGGTCGGCACCGCATCCGGCCGCGAGGTCGTTGGTGCCGTAGTAGTAGAGCACCCCGGTCACCCCGTGGAGGGCGAGGACGTCACGTTCCAGACGGGACATCGCGTCCAGGCCGCGCAGCGACGGGTCGGTGCGGGGGCAGGTGGCGGCACTGGTGGTACCCCCGATCCCGGCGTTGGCGACGGTGAACTGCCGGTCGGCGGGCAGCTCTTCGGTGATGCGCCGCGCCACGAAGTCCGTCCACCGCAGGTTCTCGCCGGGGCGCTGACAGCCCGGACCGCAGTCGGTCGACCCGGTGCCGTCGACCACCGAACTGCCGTACGCGACGAGCGTGCCGCGCAGCCGCGGGTTGTGCACGTCGACGGCGCTGACCAGATACGTCGAGCCGGTCGTCCGCGTGTACGCGGCACCCGAGGCGTCGGCGGTGTGGTCCCCGGAGCCGGGCGGGGTCAGGTAGTTGTCGCGGAAGGCGCTGTTGTGGATGCCGGCGGTCACGGTGCCGGACAAGGAGACGGACACCGCGACGTCGTCCTGGGCCGCCGTGCGGAGCCGGGCCGGATCGCTCCACACCTCGCCGCCGGCCGGGACGACGACCGTGCCGCTCCCAGCGAAGGTGACGGGGACCGGATCGCCCTCCGTCGCCGCCCCGGTGCCGTCGCTGTGCGCGACGGTCGCGGCGGTCACGGTCAACGGCGTCTCGCCGAACGTGTTCTGGAGCCGTATGCGCAGGGAGTCACCGCCCTGACTGAGATGGCTGATCATCCTCACCGACTGGTCGTTCAACTCCTCTGCCGCGCGCCCCTGTTGAGAGCTGGCCCACGAGGTGAACCACCCCTTCGAGGCGGACGGCCGATGCGGTCCCGCCTCGCTCGGGGCGGCCGCAGTAGGGGCGGAGGCGGCGAGCACCGAGGCCGTCAGGGCGAAGGCGAGAGCAGAGGTGAGGCGGGCTGAGACGCGAGGGAGAAGAGGGCTCATTGGTTCCTGTCCTTCCCGTGGGACGGGTGAAACGAGCGTGAAAAGCCTTTCCCCGGCCCGGCACGGGCAACCCCGGCCCACGACACGCCGTGCGTTCGTCGCGAGCGAAGTCCCCTGCTCTCTAGACCTGTTGATGCCACGGTGGCCTGATGACGACGACCACGACACCGGACGGCCGGCCCGTCCCTCCCGCGCACGCCGACGAGCGCACCATGCTGGAGGCGTGGCTCGACTTCCACCGCGCGACCCTCGCCCTGAAGTGCGCGGGCCTCGACGACGAACGGCTACGGCGGCCCGCGGTGCCGCCCTCGCGGATGACGCTGCTCGGCCTGGTGCAGCACATGGCCGAAGTGGAACGCAACTGGTTCCAGCGCGTCTTCGCGTCCCTGGACGTGCCACCCGTCTTCGGCGAGGACAACACCGACGGCTTCACCCTCGCCCCGGACCGTGGCCTGGAGGAGGCGACGGCCGCCTGGCAGGCGCAGATCGCCCGGGGTCGTGAACTGACGGCCGACGCCTCCCTCGACGACGTCGGCCGCCTCTCCGAACGGGAGGCCGGTCACGTCGGTGACCCGGGCGTCTCCCTGCGCTGGATCCTGGTCCACCTCATCGAGGAGTACGCCCGCCACAACGGCCACGCGGACCTGCTCCGCGAACGGCTGGACGGGGTGACGGGCACCTAAGGGCTGTCCTGCCGGTCACGCGGTGACGTCCAGCCACCGGCGTGCCGCCAGGCTCACCGGTGGCTCGTCCGGGTCGTCCATCGTGCCGTCCGTCACCGCCTCGGCCCACCGCCGCAGGACCTTCGATCGATGCGGTGCCGTCAGCACGGAGGTGCTGATGTCGTGCTCCCATGTCGTCGCGAAGCACAGGACGTTGCCGTCGAGCGAGAGCATGCGGAACTCCGGGCGGCACGGGGCGCTGCCGAGCAGGCCGGCGGCGCCGGCGCCCATGATGTCCCACTCGCTCCCCAACTCGACACAGAACCACCGGGAGCGGTACTTCCCCTCGGGCTGGAGCGCGAGCAGGAAGCGGCGGTCGGTCTCGGTGAAGAGTCCGGCCTCGACCGACAGCCGGTACCAGTCGGCGTTGGCCTTCTCGCGCAGGTCCGGTTCGAGGACGTCCCGCAGGGCCTCGACGCGCCCCTCCTCAGGAGGGCAACTCGGGGCCTGGCTGGTCACGACGGGCGGGATCAGCCCCTCGGGCTCGGCCCACCCGTCCACGATGCGCAGGCCTGCCGCGGTGAGAGACTTCATGAGCCCCATCTTGCCGTCTCCGCCGGTCAGCGCACATGGCGGGGCCGTGTGGGGCCGCGCGGCCGAAATCCCGCGCTCGCCGCGCCCATTTGACCCGGCTTGCGAGGCCAATTCAAGCCGTCACTTTGGCGGTCGCATGACAAACGCAAGGGTCCGGTGTCACCCTTCTGCTCGAGTTCACCGTTCGTCCACGTGACCATCACGCGGAACGGACGTCTTGCCACCCCCCACCTCCTTCCACCCGCATGCCGTGCAGCGCTACGGACCGGCACACCCCGCCGGTCCTCTCGTCCACGGCCCCCACACGGGCCACCGTCCCGAAGGAGCCCCCCTTGTCACTGCGACACCGCGCCCTCGTCCGGCGCAGACGCACCACCGGTATAGCCCTCACAGCAGTCGGGGCCCTGCTGGCCCTGGCCGCTCCCGGTCTGGCCGCGGCGGCACCGGCCGACCCGGGCCCCGCGAAGATCACCGCCACCCCCCGGGCGGGCGCCGCCCCGGACGCCCTCACCCCCGCCCGCCGCACGGCCCTCATCAAGAGCGCCCAGTCGGAGGCGGCCGGCACCGCGCAGCGGATCGGCCTCGGCGGCAAGGAGAAGCTCCTCGTCAAGGACGTCGTCAAGGACGCGGACGGCACCACGCACACCCGCTACGAGCGCACGTACGCCGGACTCCCCGTCCTCGGCGGCGACCTCGTCGTCCACGACAAGGGCGGCCGTACGACCGTGACCAGGGCCAGCAAGGCGACCCTCTCCCTGAACACCCTCAGTCCGAAGATCGCCAAGTCCGCCGCCGCCGGCAAGGCCCTCGCCGCGTCGAAGAAGACAAAGGTCAAGGGCGCCGAGACGGAGCGCGCGCCCCGGCTCGTGGTGTGGGCCGGCGCCGGCAAGCCCGTGCTCGCCTGGGAGACCGTCGTCGAGGGCGTCCAGAAGGACGGCACCCCCAGCGAACTCCAGGTCGTCACCGACGCCGCCACCGGCAAGCAGCTCCTTGCGGCGGAGAAGGTGCACACCGGCTCCGGGAAGGGCCAGTTCGTCGGCGACGTCGAGATCGGTACCACGCAGTCCGGATCGACGTACCAGCTCGTCGACCCCGACCGCGCGAACCAGAAGACGTACGACCTCAACCAGGGCACCTCGGGCACCGGCACCCTCTTCACGGACGACAACGATGTCTGGGGCAACGGCCAGCCGTCCGACCGCCAGACCGCGGGCGTGGACGTCGCGTACGGCGCCGCGGCGACCTGGGACTACTTCAAGGACAGCTACGGCCGCAACGGCATCCGCAACGACGGCGTCGCCGCCTACAGCCGCGCCCACTACGGCAACAACTACGTCAACGCCTTCTGGCAGGACTCCTGCTTCTGCATGACGTACGGCGACGGCTCGGGCAACACCCACCCGCTGACCGCCCTCGACGTGGCCGCGCACGAGATGAGCCACGGCGTCACGGCCGCCACCGCGGGCCTCGTCTACTCCGGGGAGTCCGGCGGTCTCAACGAGGCCACCTCCGACATCTTCGCCGCGGCCGTCGAGTTCCACGAGGACCTGCCCGCCGACCCCGGTGACTACTTCGTCGGCGAGAAGATCGACATCAACGGCGACGGCACCCCGCTGCGCTACATGGACAAGCCCTCCAAGGACGGCGCGTCCAAGGACAACTGGAGCTCCACGCTCGGCGGCATCGACGTCCACTACTCGTCCGGCCCCGCCAACCACTTCTTCTACCTGCTGTCCGAGGGCAGCGGCCCGAAGACCGTCAACGGCGTCGACTACGACAGCCCCACCTACGACGGGCAGCCCGTCACCGGCATCGGCATCGAGAACGCCGCCGCGATCTGGTACCGCGCGCTGACGACGTACATGACCTCGACGACCAACTACGCCGGCGCCCGCACCGCCACCCTGTCCGCCGCCGCGGACCTGTTCGGCGCCTACAGCCCGACCTACCTCGCCGTCGCCGACGCCTGGGCCGGGATCAACGTCGGCAACCGCATCGCGCTCGGCGTCAACCTCGCCCCGGTCGCCGACCAGATTAGCGGCGTCAACCAGGAGGTCGGCCTCCAACTCGACGCCTACACCACCAACTCCGGGGCGAGCCTCACCTACGAGGCCGAGGGCCTGCCCGAGGGCCTGAGCATCAGCCCGACCGGACTGATCAGCGGCACCCCGGCCACCCTCGGCACCAACGACGTCACCGTCACGGTCACCGACAGCACCGGCGCAAGGGCCTCGGACACCTTCACCTGGCAGATCGCCTACGTCTACTCCAACGCCACCCGGGTGGACATCCCCGACAACGGGGCGGCCGTCCTGTCCCCGGTGACCATCAGCGGCCGCGAGGGCAACGCCTCCGCGACCACCTCGGTCTACGTCAACATCGTCCACACCTACCGCGGCGACCTGGTCGTCGACCTCGTCGGCCCCAACGGCACCGTCTACCCGCTGCTCAACCGCAGCGGCGGCTCCGCCGACAACGTCGACCAGACCTTCACCGTCGACGCCTCGGCCCAGCCGCTCAACGGCACCTGGGCGCTGCGCGTACAGGACCGGGCGAACATCGACGTCGGCCACATCGCCCGCTGGACCCTGACCCCCTGATCCCCTCACCGTTCCACCGCCTGATCGCCGCGCCGCCGTCCGGTCCTTCCCTGGGCCGGGCGGCGGCGCCGTCATGTCCCGGGCGCGTGCCCGGTGCGCTGTCGGTGACCAGCGGAAAGCGCCCACCGCCGCCCGGATAGCATGTGCGCACCGACGACGGTCCCCGCCGCCCCCACCAGGGAGACCATGCCGTGCGACGCGAAAGGTGGCTTGGCTGCCCATGACACATCGGGCACAACGGTGAGATCCATATCGTCGCGGATCTCCCCGAACGAGAAGGACACGGCCGAAGGACCGCCCCCCTGGCGCCGGCCACGGGCGATGTTCTGGACCGCGGCAGGCGTGGCGGTCCTCGGCTTCCTGGTCGCCCTGGAGATCGCCGCACGCGACATCGGCGTCCCGGGACCGATGACCAGTCAGGTCAAGGACCTCATATACGCCCCCAAACCGGGCCCCCTGTACGCCGGTCTCGCGCTGCTGATGGTGGTGCTCACCTGGCGGCAACGTCTCCTCGCGGCAGGCGCCGCGCTCGGCATCGACGTCGTCTCCGCCCTGGTGCGATGGATGATCGGCGTCGACCCTCCCAGCGAGTACTTCCTCGGCGGCGGCGCGCTCTGGGTGATCCTGGCGTTCGCGGTCATCGCCGTGACCCGCCGCACCGGCGCCGAACGCACCCTCCTGCTGAAGGGCGTCGGACTGGCCTTCCTGCTCATGGCGGGCCGCAAGACCGGTGACACCTGGCTCATCATCACGGCCAAGACCCGCCCGACGGTCCTCGACCCGTACGTGGCCACCGCCGACCGCGCCCTCGGCGACCCGTCCTGGCTGGCCGGACGGATGCTCGAGGCCACGGCCCCGATCGGCACCAACATCGTCCAGATCGTGTACGCCCAGCTCGCCGTCGCCGCCGTGGTGGTCGCCCTCTACCAGCTGCGCAACGTGGCCGTCGAAGGCCGCTTTCCACGGCACCACCTGGTCCGCACGTTCCTGGTGATCGGCCTGCTGGGCCCGGCCTTCTACATGATCTTCCCGGTGGTCGGCCCCGTCTTCGCCTACGGCCCCGGCGCGTCCGGAACGGGCGGCGTGGAATGGTCCCTGCTCAACCTGTGGCCCCACACCCCGCCGCCCCTGAGCACCCCGCACCCGATGCCGTACGACGGGCTCACCCCCCGCAACTGCATGCCGAGCCTGCACACGGCGTGGAGCATCGCGATCTTCATCCACACCCGCAGAGCCCCTCGCCCGCTGCGCTACGCCGGTACGTTCTGGCTGGTCGCCACCCTCACCGCGACCCTCGGTTTCGGCTACCACTACGGCGTGGACCTGCTCGCCGGTGTGGTGTTCGCGCTGACGATCGAGGCGGCGCTGCGTGCCCAGGTGCGGGGCTGGGACCGGCCGGCGGTCGTGCTGGTCTCGTACGGCACGGTGGTCTTCAGCGCCCTGCTGGTGAGCTACCGGTACCTCCCGATGGAGATGGCCCTGCACCCGCGCGTCTGGGGGCCGCTGCTGGTCCTGGCGATGACGTCGGTGGTCTACGTCTACGTCCGTACGACCAGGCTCTGGGACGCGGAAACGGGGATCGTCCCGGCCCGGCAGCCGCAGCCCCAACCCGAACCGGCCTGACGGCCCGCACGCCCAAGGGGCCCGGTCCGGTTCAGGACCGGGCCCCACGGACGACAGCACTAGTTCCGGTACCGGAACACGATCCGCCCCCGCGTCAGGTCGTACGGCGGAAGCTCCACCAGGACCCGGTCGCCCAGCATGATCCGGATGTAGTGCTTGCGGATCTTCCCGCTGATGTGCGCGAGGACCTGGTGGCCGTTCTCCAGCTCCACGGTGAACATGGCGCTGCGCAGACACTCCACGACCCGGCCCTCGGCCTCGATGACGTTCCTGGTCCGCGTCATCGCACGAGCTCCAGCGTGCAGCCCACCGGCCGCGCCCCGATGCCCCGGAACAGCGCCGACGCCACCACGTTCGATTCGTCGACCTCGGCCCACGCCTCGGCGGTCCCGGCACGGTGGAGCACACCCAGCGCGTGGGCGAGCAGTGCCCGGCCGACGCCGCGCCGCCGCTCACCGGTCCGCACCGCGAGCAGCCCGATCCGTGGCCGCTTCACCCGCACCACCCGGATCAGCCCCAGATAGGCGTCGGGTGTCGCGGCCACCGCGTACAGCGCCGGGTCGACGATGGTGTCGCCCTCCGTACGGGGCACCACCTCGGCGGGCATCGACCGCCAGCCCACGGTCGCCTCGACCTCGGCCCGGACGACGCGGTCCACTTCGCGCAGCATCCCCTCGTCCGCCTGTCCGGCGGGCACGACGGTCACGCCCGGCGGCGGTACGGCCGCACGCAGCCCCGTGACGTCGGGGTCGGTGGGCACGGCGTACTCCACCTCGCGGCGCAGCACGGTGAAACCGGCCCGCCGCCAAAGGGCCGTCAGCTCGGTGTCGGCCTCGTCGACCACGGTGTGCAGCGGCGCCGGAAGCGCGGCGGTCATCGCCTCGGCGAGCTGCGCGAAGGCGGTGTCGTGCCAGGCGTCGACGCTGACGAACAGACGTCCGTCCGGCCGGTGCTGCACATGCCCCCGGCCGACCACCAGGTCGTCCTCCAGGGCGTGCCACTGCCCGTACGCGACGCGCGTGACCAGCGTTGCCTGTTCGGCCGGATGTGATGGGTAGGTCTTCGGATCCATCGGAGTCCCCTTCCAGGAGAGCCTCGAACTCAGGCGCTCCTGGCGACACCGAATGTCAGCCGCCGGACCGTGACGGGATGAGGGAGCACCCACGGGAAACTGCGTTCACGGGTCTCACCTCCTACGACGACTTGGCCGGTCCACCGCGAACGTATCAGCGGGGCGATACGCGGCTCCACCGATTAACGCCCCTCGGGCGCGGGCCCGGCAGTACAGTCCCGGCGTGCGTTGATTCTCCGGGCGGCGGCCCCGCGCAGCCGCGGACGGCACGGGCGCCCTCGATGCGGGGG
Source organism: Streptomyces sp. RK62 (assembly GCF_018070255.1). Classification (NCBI taxonomy): domain Bacteria; kingdom Bacillati; phylum Actinomycetota; class Actinomycetes; order Kitasatosporales; family Streptomycetaceae; genus Streptomyces; species Streptomyces sp. RK62. The sequence goes on from NZ_JAGPYD010000005.1 coordinate 45,071, forward strand.
CCCTGAAAGGCAACCCGTCATCACCCCACGGAGATCCCCACCATGACCACGCAACAGCCCCTCACCTACGACGCGTTCGTCGCCCTCGCCGCCACCGACCCGGCCGTCGTCGGGCTCGTCCTCAAGGGGTCCCGGGCCCACGAGGGCATGGCCACCCGGCACTCCGACCACGATCTGTACGTGGTCCTCGCCGACGACGCTCCCACCGGCCTCACCCGCTTCGCCGGGCACCGCAGTGCCGAACTGGACCTCGTCGTCGTCTCCCTCACGGACTTCCGGGCGGCGGGGATGCCCGGCTTCGAGCGGTACGCCCTCGCGCGCGCCCGGGTCGTCCTCGACAGCCTCGACGGGGAGATCACCCGCATCCTCGCCGCCAAGGCGCACCTGACCGCCGACGAGGCGGCGCGCGACGCCGCGACCCGGCTCGACGCCTACGTCAACTCCATCTACCGGTCCCTCAAGAACGACCGGGACGGGCAGACCCTCGCCGCACGCCTCGACGCCGCCGACAGCGTCGGCCACCTGCTCGACCTGCTCTTCACACTCGACCGCCGTCCCCGCCCCTACAACAAGTACCTGGCCTGGGAACTGGCCCGGCACCCGCTCCCCGGGTGGGACACCGGCACCCTGCTCGACACCGTCGGCCGTGTCACGGAGACCGGCGAAGTGACGGTCCAGCGTGAGCTGTTCGCCCGCGTCGAGAGCGCCGCGCGACGGGCCGGGCACGGTGAGGTGCTGGACGCCTGGGGCCAGGACCTGGAGCTGATGCGGCCGTAGAAGGGGCCCGGCGTGCTCTCAGGCGCGCCGGGGCTTGCCCTCCGTGAACAGCCACGTCCGGAACAGTCCGTCCAGCCTCTTTCCCGACGTCGCCTCCGCCAGCTTCACGAACTGGGCGGTCGTGCCGTGCCCGTCACGGTGCTTGGTCGCCCAGGCGCGCAGGATGCGGAGGAACGTCTTGTCCCCGACGGTGCGCCTCAGTTCGTGCAGGGTCATCGCGCCCCGCGCGTACACCGGCGTGCCGAAGATGTTCGCGCCGCTGCCCGGGTCCGCGGGCGGGAACGCCCACAGTTCGTCGCTCGCGGGGCGGGCGTACAGGGTGTCGAAGGACTTCTGGGCGGTGTCGCCGCCGTGCTGCTCGTCGTACAGCCACTCGGCGTACGTGGCGAAGCCCTCGTTGAGCCAGATGTCCTTCCAGGTGGTCAGGGACACCGAGTCGCCGAACCACTGGTGCGCGCTCTCGTGCACGAGCGTGGCCACGTCGGGCGCGGAGTCGTACAGCGGCCGGGTCTGGGTCTCCAGGGCGTAGCCGACGTCCGGTGCGTGGTCGACGATCGCGCCGGCCGCGCGGAACGGGTACGGCCCGAACAGCCCGCTCTCCCAGGCGAGCACCTCGGGCAGCTTCCGCAGCACCGGCGCCGCCGCCCGGGCCTCCCGTGGGTCGACGGCGTTGTAGACCTCGACGCCGTCGCGGGTGGTGTACCGCTCCACCTTGAACGTGCCGACGGTGACGGTGGCCAGATAGGCGGCCATGGGCTCGGCCGCGCGCCAGCGGAACGTCGTACGCCCGTGCGCGGTGCGCTGCCCGAGCAGCACGCCGTTGGCCACGGCTGTGCGCCCCTTGGGCACGGTGACGGTGAAGTCGTACGTCGCCTTGTCGGTGGGGTGGTTGTTCACCGGGAACCAGGTCATCGCGCCCTGCGGCTCACCGGCCACGAAGGCGCCGTCGTCGGTGGGGATCCAGCCGTCTGCGGAGCCGTCCGGGTCGGTGACCGGCTTCGGGGTGCCGTGGTAGTCGACGGTGACCCGGAAGGCCCGGCCGGGGCGCAGCGCGCGGCGCGGGGTGACGACGAGTTCCTGCCCGGAACGGCGGAAGTCGGCCTTCGCGTGGTCCACGGTGACCGAGGCGACCTTCAGGCCCTCGAGGTCGAGGTCGAAACGGGTGAGGCGCTGGGTGGCGCGGGCCGTGAGGACGGCTCTGCCCTCCAGACGCCGGCTGCCGGTGTCGTACCGCAGCGCCAGGTCGTAGTGGCCCACCTCGTAACCGCCGTTGCCGGCCAGCGGGAAGTACGGGTCACCGACGCCCGCCGAACCCGTGCCGTGGGCCACCGCGGGCCCCGCGCCGGCGAGCAACGCCGTGACGGTCACGGGGATGGCGGCGAGGAGCGCCTTGCGGCGGAGCACGACGGGTATGCGCCGGGCGCGCCGGCTGCTCGGTGACGTCACGGGAACTCCTGGAGGGGGGCGGCTGGAGATCGGCTGGCCGTCACACTAGAGGCGACGGAGGCCCAGTTTTCCCATGTTCAGGTCAATTCCCGGGAGGGTGCCGCTCCGGAGTGGGCTGTTTGCGGGCACCCTCACCCTTGCGGGTGGCACACGGCCGCGCGGCGGACGCGGGAAGGGCTCCGTCGTCCGCCGCGCGAACGGTCGGGTCAGCTGAAGGGGATCACCACCACCGACTTGTCGGTGCCGGTCTGCAGCTTGGAGCTGCCGTTGCCGATGGCGCTCCACACCTCCAGGCGTACCGTGCCGTTCTTGAGGTTGCCCAGGGTGCCCGTGCTGGACCTGAGGCCCCTGGCCTGGCTGTACTCCTCCCACCCGGTGACCGGGTCGGTGGCGAAGTAGTTGTACGTCTCCGTCCGGTCGAAGGTGCCGTCGCCGGTCAGGTCGTAGCTGATCCGGGCCTGCTGGCCGAGACCGACCGAGGTGCCGGCGTCGACCTGGAGCTTGAAGGTGGTGCCGGCGCCCGAGGTGAGGGTGCCGTTCACTCCCCGGGCCTCGTAGACGAGGGGCTGGTACGGCGTGCCGTCGTGGTTGGTGCCACCGGCGGACGCGATGGTGTCGCTGCCCGCGGTGCCGCCGGTCGCGGTCGTGAGGACACCGCCGCCGCGCAGCTGGAAGGTGTTCCCCGTCGTCGGCTCCGGGTCGGGATCGGGGTCGGGGTCCTGCGATCCGGACCCGGTGCCGCTGGCCGTGGAACGGGCCGGCACCGACAGCGTCTTGCCGTCCGAGAAGGTGACGGTCCGGGCCGACGAACCGTGGTTGTGGGCCACATAGGTGCGCGTCGAGCCCTTGGTGAAGACGGCCGAGGCGGGGATGTCACCGGTGACGGAGGCGTCCGGGGCGCCGATGGTGTCGAGGGTGTTGATCCAGTGGTAGGTGTGCGCCTTCGACTCGCCCTGTTCCGGGGTGTAACCGCCGTTGCCGGAGTCCCACTTGGACTTGGCCGAGGCCGGGTCGGCGAAGGACTGGAACTCCCAGAGGATGTCGCGCCATTCGACGGCGGGGCCGCCGTTCTCCCGTTCCATCTCCGCGATGTTGCGGCGGATGGCGGCCTTCTCACCGCCGAGGTGGAGCGAACCACCCGTCACCGGAAGGACGTTGATGCCGTGGATCTCCTCCGGGTTGGCCGTCCACCAGGTGGCGTAGGCGCCGCCGCTGCCCCACACCATGCCGACCGTGTCGTGGCCGAAGGAGGACGGGAAGACCTGCTCGTCCGCGTCGAACCAGTACTGCGCGATCGACTCCGACTCGGTGGTCAGCAGGAAGGTGCCGAGGTCGCGCAGCGAGGTGTCACCGGTCGCCGAACCCCACAGGACCAGGGCCGCGCTGAGGTTGGTCGACTCGGAGGACGACTCCTGGTTGTTGCCGGCCGCGAAGCCCTGGTGACCGGAGGCCCAGCTGTGCCCGGCGTAGACGTCGAAACCGCGCAGGAAGGGGAACGAGCTGTCGGTGCGGCTCGGGTTGACGGTGTCCCGGACGAGGGTCTTGACCATGCCGCCCCATGCCGAGTCCGCCGCCCACGACGGGTCGTACTGGGCGACGATCGCCGCCGCGTAGACGTAGTACCCGTAGTGGAAGTGGTGGTCGTTCAGCTCGGTGTCGCTGCCGTAGGACGCGGGGTAACCGGTGAGGGTCTTCCAGTCCTTGTCGTAGCTGAACTCGTTGGCGCCACCGGCCGTGAACCACTCCTGCAGCTTGCCCTTGAGCAGGCCGATCAGTCGGTCGCGGGTGCCGGTCTCGCCGATCTGCTCGGCGACGGGCACCAGTTGGGCCAGCCGGCCGAGGGCCTTGCCGGTCCAGTAGGTGTCGGACGCTCCGGAGAACGGGTCGGAGGCGTTCACGACGTCGTTGAGGTAGCCGCGCAGCCGCGCCGTGTCCACCCCGTCCGACTTGGGCAGCGCGGGCAGGACCGCCGACGCCTTCTGGCTGGTGCTGAACGAGGCCGCCTCACGTACCTTCATGGTGCCGCGCGGCGAGACGTACGTGTACGAGGTCAGGGCGTCCGAGGTGTTCAGCCACTGGTGGCGGTAGAGCGCCTGGAGCGTGCCGCGCTCGCTGCCCTCCTGCGCCTCCGTGGTCAGCGTGTACGAGGCCCGCACGGTGCCGCCGCTGTAGCTCCAGGTCGCCTTGGAGTCGGTGACGAAGCTGAACGCGTACTTCGCGTACGTCGACAGCGCGCCCGTCGACGGCAGGACGGCGACGGAGAAGTAGTCCTTGCCGCCGAGGCCCGCGGTGACAGTGGAGCCGGAGACGTTCCAGTCGCTGCCGCTCGGCGCGAACAGGGCGTAGTGGTGTCCGCCGACGGTGATGCCGAGGACGTTGCCCTGGTCGGCGAAGACGGTCGGCGCTCCGGCCGTGGTGACCTGGGCGTTGCCGCCGGTGCCCTTGGCGTATACGAACGGGGAGCCGTGGCCGATGGTGGTCCGCAGGGTGCGGCTGCCGTCGGACCACAGGGGGGTGACCGTCCAGTCGGACCAGCCGTCGGCCTTGGTGTCGGGGGAGTTGAGGCCGGACAGCCCGATGGTCAGGTCGCGCTTGTGGGCGTACTCGTACTGGCGTCCGTCGCCGACGATCGCCGGGGAGGTCGGGTAGCCGACGTCCAGTCCGTTGGCGGTGGCCTGGTAGGTAAGGGGGTGGCCGTACATGGGGGTCGACCATGGGTTGTCGCCGTACCGCTGGAAGGCCAGGGAGGACCACCAGTCGTTGGTGGGGACCGGCCGGTTCCTTGCGGCCGCGGTCACCTTGGGGGTGACGGGCGTTCCTGTGTTGGTGGTGGGGCCCGATGTGCCGGGCGGCCTGGTGTCGGAGTAGCTGCCGGAACCTACGGGCACGGTGGCCGCGGCCGCCGGAGAGGCGGCCGGACCGAGCCCGAAGGCTGCGAGGGCTGAGGCCAGCAACAGGACTGCCGCTGGTCTGGTGCGTGGGGATCGCATGGGGCACCTCAAGTCTTCACAGGAGGGGAGTCCGAGAGTTTGAGAGCGCTCTCAGATGGCCGGAACGTAAACGCTGGGTAATGAGCGTGTCAATGCGTTGAACACAGCCGGAAGTTGAAATCCGTTTTGTCTTCGCAGGTTGTCGGTCGGCTGTGAAGAGGGGTGTGTGGTGGGGGAGTTGAGGTGGGGAAGGTGTGCACCTTGGGCGTGGGCGATCACGGCGGACGAGGTCGGATCTGCTCGCCGGGGTGGTGGCGGAGGGGGCCGGTCCTGCCCGCCGGGAAGGGTGACTCCGGGCCTTCCATTGACCTGGTAACAGCTGTTACCATGCCCGCATGGCGAAGACACAGCTGGGCGCGCGCGTGGACGAGGACATCGCCGAGCTCGCGAAGAAGAGGGCCGCTGACCTGGGCCTCAGCGTGGGGGACTATCTCGCCCGGCTGGTGCAGGACGACGCCAGCGGGCTGCGCGCCCGCGCGGTCGAGGCCGCCGGACGCTTCCTCGCGGAGCACCAGGCGATCTTCGACGAGGCCGAGGACGGCGAGCGGACGCGGGCGGCCGGCGGAGTGCGCGCCGCCTGATGGACCTGCACATCGACGTCCCCTGGATCCTGCAGGTCACCGAGATCGCCGGGGCGAACGACCCCGCGCCCGACGACTACGGCGTCCCCGTCTCGGCGGTCGCCCGCCACCGGGCCGAGCTGTTCGAACAGCCCGTCTACGACAGCCCGTACGCCAAGGCCGCGGCCCTGGTGCACACGCTGGGCCGCTGCCGTTGGCTGGAACGCTCCAACATGGCGGTGGCCGCCGCGACCGGCGTCATGTACCTCGAGGCGGCCGGCATCACGGTCAAACCGGCCCGCGAGCACGCCGTCGCCCTGAAGGACCTGCTCCTCGACCCGACGTGCACGGCGGGACGGATCGCGGAACTGCTGCGCGGGTGGCCTACGGCGACCTGAGGGGCGGCGGCCTGGGGGCACCCCCCTGAGGGGCAGCGTCCTGGGACACCCGTCATCCGGCAGTGGAAGTCAGACCGAGGGCGCGGTGGTTCGACTACGACCTGGGCTGAGCCGTCCTCTCAGGTCAGGACGAGCCATCGCCGGCCGTCGAGGAGTTCGCGTGCTGCGTCCAGGTGTCCGGCGTGGCACGCGGTCTCGGTGATGACGTGCAGCAGGACGTCCCGGAGGGTGTGCAGATGCGGGGCGCCGAAGAGGTGGTGGGGCCACCAGGCCAAGGGGGCGTCCGCGTCCGCGGCGGCCACGACGGCGTCGGAGAGCTCCGCCTCTGCCCGGTACCGGTCCAGCACCTCGGTGTGGGGGACATCCGGGGCCACCTGCCAGGCGTCCTCGACCTCGTCCAGGGCGTCGATGACAGCCTGATCGCCAGTGAGGACGGCCCGGAACCAGAAGCGTTCGACGTCGAGCGAGAGATGCTGGACGAGCCCCAGGCAGCTCCACCCCGACGGCAGCACGGGCCGCCGCAGCGCCTCCGGTTCCAGTCCGTCGAGAATGCCGAGGACATGGCGGCGCTGTGCGTGCAGGAAGGACAGCAGGACCTGCAGCTCTGTCTTCGCGGGGGCGGTCACTTGGCGATCTCCCAGATGTGGCCGCCCGGATCCTTGAAGCTGGCGGTGCGGATGCCCCAGGGCCGGTCCGTGGGGCCGTTCAGCAACGTCACACCACAGGTGGTCAGTTCCTTGCACATCGCGTCGACGTCGGCCACGGGCAACGTGAGTTGAACGCGGGAGCCGGTGTCCGGGGCGGCGACGCGCTCCGGGTGGATCAGCTCGTGCGCCGCCGTGGACCGCAGCAGGTTGATGAGGGTGTTCCCGAAGCTGAAGACGGCCGACTCGTCGTCCTCGTACGTCACGGGGAGACGGAACACGTCACAGTAGAACCGCTTCGTGGCCTCCAGGTCCTCCACGAACAGGGTGATGGCACTGATGTTGCCGGGCCACGGGCTTTCGGGTGTCGTATGGGTCACGGACACGCATGATTTCGTACAGGGCCGCTCTCGCCCAGCGTTTTCGGGGATCGGCTCCCCGGCCTCAACGGGACGTCAGGGCGGGTGACAGGTCGGCGCGGACCCGGCGTAGGGCGGACAGCGGGTCCCGCGCACGGGTGACCGACCGTCCCACGACGACATGTGAGGCGTCAGACGGCGGCCATGATCGCCCGCGTGACCGCCGTGACGGCCGGAGTCGCGTGGCCCGGCAGGCGGGCCACCAGCACCCGGCGGACCTCGGGCGACGCCCCGTCGACGTGGACCAGGCTCACCCCGGGCGGCAGCAGCGGCGCGAGGCGGGCCGGCACGGTCGTCACGCCGAAGCCGCCCGCGACGAGCTGCAGCTTGGTCAGCCAGTCGCGGGTGGAGTGGACGACGCGCGGGCGCCCGGGCAGGCCCGGCCAGACGCCGAGCAACGGCTCGGACCGCGACGACGGGGCGGCGATCCAGGGGGCGTCGACCAGCTCGTCCACGTGCACCGACGTGCGGCCCGCGAACACCCCGGTCGCCGGGACCGCGACGACCAGTTCGGTGTCCTCGACGGTCTCGGTGTGCAGCCGCGGCAACTCGTCGTCCGGCGGCCGGTGGGGCGGGCGCGAGGTCAGTACGGCGAGATCGATGGTGCCCGCGCGCAGTGCCCGGGTCAGGCCGGGCGTGGTGCCCTCGACGGTCGTGACGGTGAGGTGCGGATCGGACGCGGCGAGCCGCCCCAGCATGACCGGCAGGACGACCGAGCCCGCGCTGAGGAAGACCCCGAGCCGTACGACCTCGGTGCGCGGGGCGGTCCCCGTGAGATCGCGCTCGGCCGCCGTGAGGGTGTCCAGGATCGTGCGGGCGTGCCGCAACAGGGTCAGCCCGGCGGGGGTGAGCCGTACGCCGTCCGAGCGCCGTTCGAACAGGGTGGCGCCGGCCTCGCGCTCCAGCGAGGCGGCCTGGCGTGACACCGCCGACTGCGTGTAGCCGAGCCGGGTGGCCGCCGCGGTGAAGCTGCCGGACTCCGCGATCTGCTGCAGGACCCGCAGGCCCGTACTGGAGACGTCCATGCCGTATACGCATACCAGGCATGCCCGACCGTCGCTTCCCGCATGCCCCGTCACCTTCTAGCGTCGATCACGGGAGCAGCGACGAAAGCGGAGGTCAATGCCATGCGAGCAGCGGTTCTGACGGAGTTCGGTGCCCCGCTCACGGTGCGGGAGGTACCCGATCCCGAGCCGGTGGGCGGGGAGGTGCTGGTCGAGGTGCTGGGCACGTGCGTGCTGCCGTACGCGGCCGACGTCTTCGCCGGCGTACGGAACTACCCCCTCGTCCCGCCGGTCGTGCCCGGCCTCGGCGGCGTGGGACGGATCGTGCACACCGGTCCGGACGCCACCCGGCTGCGCGTCGGTGACCTGGTCTGGTGCGACCCGACGGTGCGCTCCCGGGACGACGTCCTGACCCCCGACATCGCCCTCCAGGGCTGGAGCTCCCGCGGCGAGGGCGGTGCCGCGCTCGCCCGGCATCTGCACGACGGCTCCTTCGCCGAGCTCATGCGCGTCCCGACGGAGAACGTCTTCCCGCTGCCCGCCGTCGCGGGGGACGACCCGGCCCGCTGGTCGGCGCTCGCAGTGCACGCCGTGCCCTACGGCGGCCTGCTCGCCGGTGGACTCCAGCCCGGCGAGACGCTGCTCGTCAGCGGCGCCACCGGGAACTTCGGCAGCAGCGCGGTCGCGGTGGGGCTCGCGATGGGGGCGGGCCGCGTGGTCATCCCGGGCCGCAATCAGGCCGCCTCGACCTCCTCGTCGACCGCTTCGGGCCGCGTGTACGTCCCGTGACGCTGACCGGGGACGAGGCCACCGACCGCACCGCCATGTCCACGGCAGCCGACGGCCCGATCGATCTCGTCATCGACCTCCTCCCGCCGAGTGCCCCCAGCTCCGCGACCCGCGCGGCGGCCATGACCGTACGGGAGTACGGGCGCGTCGTCCTGATGGGCGGCGTCGGCATGCTCGGCGGCGACGACCTCGCGCTGCCCTACCCATGGATCATGCGCAACTCGATCACCGTGCGCGGGCAGTGGATGGCACCGCGCACCGCCAACGTCGGTCTCATACGGCTCCTCGCCTCGGGCGCCCTCGACCTCGCCCCCGAGCGCCTGCGCTCCTTCTCCCTCGACGCTGTCAACGAGGCTGTCACCCACGCCGCCGCGCACCCCGGCCCGTTCGACCGCACGGCCCTCACTCCGTCAGCTGCCTGACCAAACCCGCAACGAGCCGACCGACGCCGTCAGTTCAGGTGGACGGAAACCGAATTGCCGTACCGAGAGAAAGGCTGCGGCGGCTCCCCAGGCAACGGTTGGGCATCCAGGCTATTTTGGTTCGGTACACCCCCCCATGGGGGATAAATCAGGCTCGCGCACGTACAGCCGTATGCCTGCTCATCTCCGTATCCGGCTGGAGGTCTCCATGCTCAAGGGATACACTGTGCCGCTTTCTCCCAAGGGTGAGGCGAACGGGGCGATGGCGCCTCCCTGGCATTACGCCGGGGACGTGGTGGGGGTCGAATTCTGGACCGATCCCGCGGCCGCGGAGGCCACCCTTCCCGAAGGTCTGTCCCCAGATCCGGAGACGTCCGGCCGGGTCGTCGCCTATTTCTTCGACTGGCAGTTCAACGGGGAGAACGACGAATACCTCGACCCGGTCTACAGCCAGTACCGCGAGTTCTTCGTCCTCGTCGACGCCCACTACGACGGACAGCCCGTCTCCTGGTGCCCCTACATCTACGTCGACAATCACCACGCCCTGGCACGCGGACTGGTACAGGGATTCCCGAAGAAGATCGGGCAGGTGCATCAGACGCGAGTCTTCGCCTCACCGGGAAAGGCGTCCCCCACGCCGGCGCCCGGCGCCCGGTTCGGGGCCAGCGTCTCCTGCGACGAGCGGACGCTCGCCCAGGCCCGGGTCACCCTGGAGAAGCCACTGGATGACCCGTCGCCCCTGCTGAGCCGCGCCACGATCAATCTTCGGCACTTCCCGACCCTCGAAGTGGGCAAGTACGACAAGCCGGCCGTGCACGAACTCGTGCGCATGGACTACGGCGATCAGCAACTGGCCGAGGTGTGGATCGGCAGCAGCGAGATCGAGTTCTACCCGGCGCCACGCGAGGAACTCGCCGATCTCCGCCCGGTCCGCTCGGGCATGGGATTCCGGGGCTCGATGTCCTACAACGTGACTCAGGTATTTCCGCTGGGCTGATCCCGGCCGGACTGCCGCACAGAAGTCTTCTGACCGTGGGGCTCGACTCGTCCCGGAACAGTGAGGTGCCGACAGATGAGCACGACAGTTGCCGACTGTGTGGTGGAGGCCCTCGCTGCCTCCGGAGTCCGCCGCGTCTACGGTCTTCCGGGTGACTCCCTCAACGGATTCACGGATGCGCTGCGCCGCAACGGCACCATTCGCTGGGCTCATGTACGCCATGAGGAGAGCGCGGCGTTCGCGGCGGCCGGGGAGGCCGCGGTCACCGGTGAACTCGCCGTGGTGGCGGGCAGTTGCGGTCCCGGAAATCTGCACTTCATCAACGGCCTTTACGACGCTCAGCGAAGTCGCGTCCCGGTGCTGGCGATCGCCGCCCACATTCCGGCCGAGGAGATCGGCGGCGAGTATTTCCAGGAGACCCATCCGCAGGAACTGTTCCGCGAGTGCAGCGTGTACACGGAACTCGCCGCGACGGCCGAGCAGGTCCCGCGGCTGCTGCGGATCGCGATGCGCACGGCCCTCGAACGCCGGGGCGTGTCCGTCCTCGTCGTCCCGGGCAACATGCTGCTCGCCCGCGGCGACCTCGCGGCGTTCTCCCACCCCGTCCGGGCCACGACCTCGCACATCACCCCGGACACCGCCGCCCTGGAGGCGGCCGCCGACGTACTCAACCGCGCCGAGCGGGTGACGATCCTGGGCGGAGCCGGATGCCAGGGAGCGCACGACGAGGTCATGGCCCTGGCCGGGGCACTGAAGTCGCCGATCGTGCACGCCCTGCGCGGCAAGGAGTTCCTGGAGTACGACAACCCGTACGACGTGGGGCTGACCGGGCTGATCGGCTACAGCTCCGGCTACCGCGCGATGGAGCACTGCGACGCCCTGCTCATGCTCGGCACGGACTTCCCCTACCGCCCGTTCTATCCGCCGTCCGACGTCCCGGTGGTCCAGGTCGACATCCGCGGGGAGCACATCGGACGCCGGGTCGGGGTGAAGGTGCCGCTGGTCGGCACGGTCAAGGACACCGCCGCCGCCCTGCGGCCGCTGATCCGGGCCAAGGGCGACACCAAGTTCCTCGACAAACTCACTGGCCACTACCGCACGGTGCGTTCCCGCCTGGACGACCTCACCGAGGCCAAGCGGTCCGCGTCGGTGATGCACCCTCAGCAGGTCGCGGCGGCCGTCGACCGGCATGCCTCCGCCGACGCCGTCTTCACCGCCGACGTCGGCACCCCCACCGTCTGGGCCGCGCGCTACCTCACGATGAACGGCCGACGCCGGCTGATCGGCTCCTTCAACCACGGCAGCATGGCGAACGCCCTGCCCCAGGCCATCGGCGCCCAGTGCGCGTCGGGGCCGGGCCGTCAGGCCGTCGCGCTGTGCGGGGACGGCGGACTGAGCATGCTCCTGGGCGAGCTGATCACCCTGCGCCACCTCGACCTTCCGGTGAAGGTCATCGTCTTCAACAACCAGGCCCTGTCCTTCGTGGAACTGGAGATGAAAGCCGGCGGCATCGTCAACTACGGCACGGAGCTGGAGGATCTGGACTTCGGGGCGATCGCCCGCGCCGTCGGCATCTTCGGAGCCCGCGTCGACCGCGCCGAACAGCTCGAGGAGACCCTGCAGAAGGCGTTCGCCCACGAGGGGCCCGCGCTCGTCGACGCACGGACCGCCCGCCAGGAGCTGTCCCTGCCGCCGAACATCACCTTCGAGCAGATGAAGGGCTTCACTCTGTTCGCCACCCGCACGATCCTCACGGGCCGCGGGGACGAGATCGTCGAGCTGGCGAAGACCAACCTCCGTCAGCTCCCGCTCATGTGAGGTTGCGTCAGAGGCCCTGCGCCTGTCGCACCATCGCCGCGACCGAGCGGTCGACGTCCGCCTCGGTCGTGGCGTGGCCGGACACCGAGATACGCATCAGCCGCCGTCCGCGCCAGGTCGTGGCGCCCACCCAGCAGGTGCCGTCCTCCTGCACCGCCTGGACGACGGCGTCGGTGCGGGCGTCCGACCCGAAGCCGACGAGGACTTGATTGAGCGTCACCTTGTTGACGACGTCGAAGCCCGCCGTGGACAGGCCGTCGGCGAAGCGCCGGGCGAGCGCACAGCAGCGGTCCACGAGCTCGGCGACACCGTCCCGCCCGAGTTCACGCAGCGCCGCCCAGGTCGCGAACCCGCGCGCCCGGCGTGACGACTCCGCCGTGTAGTCCGCGCCCCCGGCCGGCGTCGCCTCGGCCCGGGTGAGATAGGACGCGCTGTACGACAGCGCCTCGGCGTGGACGGCGGGACGGGAGCAGAAGGCGTACCCGCAGTCGTAGGGCACGTTGAGCCACTTGTGACCGTCGCACGCCCAGCTGTCGGCCAGTTCGGCCCCGTCCACGAGATGCCGGGTCGCCGGGCTCGCCGCCGCCCACAGCCCGAACGCCCCGTCCACATGCACCCAGCCTCCGCGCGCGTGCGTGAGGTCGCAGACCGCGCGGAGGTCGTCGCACGCTCCGGTGTTCACGTTCCCGGCCTGCGCGCAGACGATCGTCAGCGCGTCCGGGTCGGCGGCCAGGACATGGCGCAGGTCCTCGATGTCGAGCGCCCCGCGTTCGTCGGCGCGCACCGGCTGCAGACAGTCGGTGCCCAGGCCGAGCAGCCGCAGGGAGCGGTCGACGGTGGCGTGCCGCTCCGCGCCCGCGACCACCCGCAGGCGCGGGGCTCCGCCCAGGCCCTTGCGTCCGACGTCCCACCCCGCCTCCGCGAACAGGTGCTGCCGGGCCGCCGCGAGTCCGGCGGTGTTGGCCGCCTGGCCGCCCGTGACAAAGCCGACGGAGGCCGTCGCGGGGATGCCGAGCAGCTCCTTGAGCCGGGCTCCCGCCGCCTCCTCGGCGGCGACCGCGGCGGGGGAGAGCACCGCGTTGAAGGCGTTCTGGTCCCAGCCGGCCGTCAGGATGTCGGCGGCGGTGGCGGCGGGCAGGGCGCCGCCCACGACGAACCCGAAGAAGCGCGGCCCCGCCGACGCGACCAGCCCCGGATCGGCGGCGGCCACCAGCTCGTCGATCACCGTGCGCGGGTCGGCGCCCGGGCGGTCGAGGGGTGCGGAGAACGCGGCGCGCAGAGCCGCGTGGTCCACGGGCCGGGCCACCGGCCGCTCGGACAGCGAGCGGCGGTAGGCGGCGGCCTGCTCGGCGGCGTGGCGGAGGATCTGCGTCAGCTCGTCCATGGCGGCACCGTAACCAGCCCGTCCGGACGGCCGGAAGCGGCCGATCGGGGACGATCGCGCACCCGGGGGAGCCGGAAAGCCGGAAAGCCGGCGGTCGGAACGCTGGAAGCCGGGCATGACCTGGCCGACACGTGTCGCGTGACCGGTGTCTCACCCCGCCCACGTTGCTATGCAACGAGGTGCATAGCAGGATCGGGGGCATGGCGCTCGAGCACGCGATCCTCGTCTCCCTGCTGGAGAAGCCGGGCTCCGGCTACGAACTGGCCCGCCGGTTCGAACGGTCCATCGGCTACTTCTGGACCGCGACCCACCAGCAGATCTACCGCGTGCTCAAGCGCATGGAGAGCGACGGCTGGGTCGACGTCCGGGACGTCCCGCAGTACGGGCGTCCGGACAAGAAGGAGTACTCGGTCGCCGCACCCGGACGCCAGGCGCTCTCCGGCTGGCTCGGCGAGCCGACCGAACCCGAGAGCGTCCGCCACGACCTCGCGGTCAAGGTGCGCGGCGCCGCCTTCTCCGACCCGGCCGCCCTCATCGACGAGGTCGAGCGGCATCGCCGGGCCCACACGGACCGCCTCGCCCACTACCGCGCCGGAGAGACCCGCGACTTCGGGACACCCCCGCCGGACGGCGCGCTCGACGCCGAACGGGAACTCCAGCACGTCGTACTGCGCGGCGGCATCGCCTACGAGCAGATGATGATCGCCTGGCTCGACGACGTACTCGCCACGCTCGCCCGCTTCCGGACCGACGACACCGACGGCTGACGCAACAGCGAGCCCTTCCGGGCCACGACGACGCCCGGACCCACCCACCCTCACCCTCCCAGCCGAAAGGCGGCTTCCATGGCCGACGCGCTGCTCTTCAACCCGCGCACCTACGACCCCGCGCACTTCGACCCCGAGACGCGCAGGCTGCTGCGCGCCACCGTCGACTGGTTCGAGGAGCGCGGCAAGCGCCGGATCATCGAGGACTACCGCACCCGCGCCTGGCTCGGCGACTTCCTCGCCTTCGCCGCCAAGGAGGGCCTGTTCGCGACCTTCCTCACCCCCGCGTCCGCGGCGGGCGACGGTGAGGACGACAAGCGCTGGGACACCGCCCGGATCGCCGCGCTCAACGAGATCCTCGGCTTCTACGGCCTCGACTACTGGTATGCCTGGCAGGTCACGATCCTCGGCCTCGGACCCGTCTGGCAGAGCGACAACGCCGCCGCCCGCGCCCGCGCCGCCGAACTGCTCTCCCAGGGCGAGGTGTTCGCGTTCGGCCTGTCCGAGAAGACGCACGGCGCCGACATCTACTCCACCGACATGCTCCTGGAGCCCGACGGCGCCGGCGGCTTCCGGGCCACCGGCTCCAAGTACTACATAGGCAACGGCAACGCCGCCGGACTCGTCTCCGTCTTCGGCCGCCGCACCGACGTCGAGGGCCCCGACGGCTACGTCTTCTTCGCCGCCGACAGCCGCCATCCGGCGTACCACCTGGTCAAGAACGTCGTCGACTCCTCGAAGTACGTCAGCGAGTTCCGCCTCGCGGACTACCCGGTGGCCCCGGAGGACGTTCTGCACACCGGCCGGGCCGCCTTCGACGCCGCCCTGAACACCGTCAACGTCGGTAAGTTCAACCTGTGCACCGCCTCCATCGGCATCTGCGAGCACGCCATGTACGAGGCCGTCACCCACGCGCAGAACCGCATCCTCTACGGTCGTCCCGTCACCGCGTTCCCGCACGTGCGCCGCGAACTGACCGACGCGTACGTCCGGCTCGTCGGCATGAAGCTGTTCAGCGACCGCGCCGTCGACTACTTCCGCACCGCCGGCCCCGACGACCGCCGCTACCTCCTCTTCAACCCGATGACGAAGATGAAGGTGACCACGGAGGGCGAGAAGGTCATCGACCTGATGTGGGACGTCATCGCCGCGAAGGGCTTCGAGAAGGACAACTACTTCGCGCAGGCCGCCGTCGAGATCCGCGGGCTGCCCAAGCTGGAGGGCACGGTCCACGTCAACCTGGCCCTCATCCTGAAGTTCATGCGCAACCACCTCCTCGACCCGGTCGCGTACGAGCCCGTCCCCACCCGCCTCGACGCGGCCGACGACGACTTCCTGTTCCGGCAGGGCCCGGCCCGCGGCCTCGGCTCGGTCCGCTTCCACGACTGGCGGCCCGCCTTCGACACCTACGCCCAGCTGCCCAACGTCACCCGCTTCCGCGAACAGGCCGACGCGCTCTGCGAGTTCGTCCGTACGGCCGCCCCGGACGAGCAGCAGAGCCGGGACCTCGACCTGCTCCTCGCCGTCGGCCAGCTCTTCGCGCTGGTCGTCCACGGGCAGCTGGTCCTGGAGCAGGCCGCGCTGTCGGGCCTCGACGAGGACGTGCTCGACGAGCTGTTCGCCGTGCTCGTACGGGACTTCTCCGCGCACGCCGTCGAGCTGCACGGCAAGGACTCCGCGACCGAGGACCAGCAGCGGTGGGCGCTCGGCGCGGTCCGGCGCCCGGTCGTCGACGGCGACCGCTCCGACCGCGTCTGGCAGCGCGTCGAGGCGCTGTCGGGGACGTACGAGATGATGCCGTAACGCCGTCCGACTGAACGGCCGGCGTCACGACGAGACCTGGCCCGGGGCATGGTTGCTCCCGGGCCAGGTCTCGTGCCGACTTCGGTCGGCACCTGTCACCAGACCCCGCTGCGGACGTACGGGTTCACCGCGTTCAGGTTGCTGTCGTAGCTGGCCCGGAACACATAGTTCGGGTTGGCCTGCGTGAGCCACCCGGACGTGTGGGTGTAACCGGTGCCGTCAGAGAGGTAGGTGGCGTCGGCGAAGGACCAGCTCCGGCCGCCGTCCGTGCTGATGTCGAGCCAGACCCAGCCGCGCGGGTCCCAGCCGGACCCCTGGATCCGCCCCCAGCCGTACTGGTAGCCGCCGTAGTAGCCCGAGCGGATCTCGATGGTGATGCTTCCCCTTTGGTTCGGGGCGTGGGTGAGGCGGTTGGTCGTCACGAACACCTGGTCGGTGTTGATCGTGCCGGGTGGTGCCGCGTGCGCGGGCGTGGCGAGCGCCGAGACGCCCAGCGCGCCGAGCGACCCGGCCACCGCGGCGGACCCGGCCGACCTCAGCAACGTCCTTCGATCCATGGAGCGGCTCATCAGTTCCCCCTGTTGAGACCACGGTCAGAAAAAACGGCCCGAGAAAGCGGTCCGAGAAAAGACGCGGGCGCCGGCCGGCGCACGACGTCTACGCCGACCCTAGGCGCGAGAACCGGATATGCCCTCCTGACAGTTGTCAGGACGACCAATCCGGCGTTGATGTCCCGTGTTCCTGTGGGAGAGACTGTCGGCATGAGGCGTACGGGGGTGCGCACGGCGCTCGGTGCCGTGTTGATGGCGGTGCTGGCGGGTGCGGCGTGTACGGCGGAGGGGCCGCCGAAGGCGAGCGCGAGCGCCCGTATCGAGGTCGACAAGTCGATGGCGTTCGTCGACGAACCGGTGCGCCTCCGTGTGACCGGGCTGCACCCCGACGAGCGGGTGACGGTGACGTCCCGTGCCGTCGACCGCGACGGGCTGGCCTGGTCCGGCCGGGCCCGGTACACGGCCGACGGCGACGGCGTCGTGGACCTCTCGCGACGCCGCCCCGACAGCGGGACGTTCCAGGAGACCGACGGCATGGGCCTGTTCTGGTCGATGCGCCCGCACAAGGGGGAGGCGGACGAGAGCTGGTTCTTCCCCGGCGCACCCACCCGGCGGCCGTCGTACGAGGTACGGCTCTCGGTGCGCGGCGGCGGCCGGGAGATCGCCCACCGGACGGTGACCCGGCGGTGGATGGCCGACGGAGTACGGCACCAGCGGCTCACCGTCGCGGACGACCAGGTCGACGGGCTGCTCTTCCTGCCGGCGCCCGGAGCCGCCCGCAAGGCGCCCGTCCTGCTGTTCGGAGGGTCGGAGGGCGGACGCGGCTTCGACCAGGAGGCGGCCCTGCTCGCCTCGCGCGGCCATCCTGCCCTCTCCCTCTGCTACTTCGCCTGCGAGGGGAAGGGGAGGCCGAAGGAGCTGCGCGACATCGAGCTGGAGTACTTCGTCCGGGCCGCGCGACTCCTGCGGAGCCGCTCCGGTGACGGGTCGGAGAAGCTCGCCGTTATGGGCGCGTCGCGCGGCAGCGAGGCGGCCCAACTGCTCGCCCAGTACCACCCGGAACTCATCCGGGACGCGGTGGCGCTCGCGCCCGGCACCCGCACCGTGTTCGCGGCTGCGGGATCGGCCGAGGACCACGTGAGCTGGACGCGGGCGGGCCGCCCCGTGCGGCTCGACCCCATCCCGCTGGACCGGGTGCGCGGCACGGTCCTGGCCGTGGCGGGCGGCAAGGACCGGTTGTGGCTCTCGGCCGACGCCGCCGCGAGCATCGCCGGACGGACCAACGCCTCCGGAGCCCGGCACCGGGCCCTCACCTACGAGGGAGCCGGTCACGGCGGCGTCGGCGTGCCGTACCAGGCGTCGGGCCGGTACGTCCACGACCCGGCGACGGACCAGTGGGTGGCCCTGGGCGGCACCCCGGCCGACGACGCCGAGGCCAAGGCGGACAGCTGGCCCCGGATACGGAGCTTCCTGAGCCGGTGACGCTCCCCGCTGGACCTGGCCGGGAACGGCCCCTCAAAGCCGTTCGACATAGGGCGCCCGCCACTCGGGCGAGGGATCGGCTCCCAGCTCCGTCCAGTACTCGCGGCCCTCGGTGATCAGCCCGTCCCGGACCCGCCAGAAGGACGCGACACGGTGGATGCCCATCGAGTCGTGCGGCACCTCCACCTCCGACACCACCTCGTCCCCGGACTCCACTATGCGCAGCACGCTGATCGACCATCCCTCGGGGTACTCCGCGTTGATGCGCACGTAGTTCTCCCGGCCCCGGATGCGTTCGCCGCTCACCGGCCAGTCCACGGTCACGTCGTCCGCCAACAGGGCGCCCACGCCCGCCCAGTCGCGCGCCTGCATACGGTCCCAGAGCAGCTGAACGGTCTTCGAAGGTTCCATGCCCCCCATCGTGCCGGGCCCCACTGACAACGCGCCGGTGCAGTCCATCAGGTGCCGTCCACGGCGGCCGTGAAGCGCGCGGCGAGGGCGGCAACCGCCGTCCGCAACTCCTCCCCGCCCTCGACCCGGAAGGCGACGGGCAGGGTCGCCAGCCACTCCTGCGCGTACATGGCCGGGTTGCGGGTGCTGCCCACCAGCACACAGCCGTCCCCGAGCGGTTCCAGCCGGCCCATCGGCGGCCGGACCCAGCGGGCCACCTCGTCCTGCGGAAGGTCGAAGACGACGCGCGTGGGGAACTCCCAGCCGAGGCCCAGGTTCTCCTCGAGGACCGCCACCGGATCGAGCCCCGCGGGTGGTTCGAAGCGCCGCGCGGTCACCTGGACCGTACGGACCCGGTCGACCCGGTAAGTGCGGACCGCGTCCGCGCGATGGCTGTGGCACAGCAGGTACCAGCGGCCGTAGCGGACGACGAGGGACCACGGATCGACCTCCCCCTCCCACTCGTTCCCGGCCTCGCTGCGGTACCCGATCCGCACGCGCCGGCGTGCCGCGACGGCACCCACGAGTTCGCTCGTGATGGCCGGGTCAGGGCGGCTCGCGTACGGGTCCGGTGCGGCCGACGCGTACTCCCGCAGCAGAGCCGCCTCCCGGCCGACACCCTCCGGCAGAGCCTTGACGACCTTGCCCAGGGCGGCGCTGACCAGATCCTCGGCGTCGGCCGCGCCCGGCTGACCGCTGAGCACCGCCATCACCAGCCCGAGCGCCTCGGCCTGCGTGAAGTGCACCGGCGGCAGACGTGTCCCGCGCCCCAGCCGGTAGCCACCGTGCGGCCCCCGGGCCGACGTCACGGCGATGCCTGCCTCGCGCAGGATCTCGACGTAACGGCGGGCGGCGCGCTCCGTCACGCCCAGCCGTTCGGCGAGTTCGGTCGCCGTCGTACCCGGGCGGAGCTGGAGGATCTCCAGGGCGCGCAGGGCCCGCGCGGTGGGGCTGAGATCGTTCGGCACCCGGGCAGGCTAGTCGGTCCGCCCGAGCGGTCGTCGCGCATTCCGGTAGTGGATCGTCCGGATCTTCTTCTACGGTGACGTGCGTCAAGCGGCAGAAGGGGAATCGATCATGGACATCCTGCTCGTCGGCGGCCTGTGGCTGCACGGATCCGTCTGGGGCGGCGTCGCCTCCGCGCTGGAGGGGCTCGGGCATCGCCCTGTGCCGCTCACGCTGCCGGGGCAGGGGGACGGCGACGCGTCCGCCACCCTCGACGACCAGCTGGAGACCGTGCTCGCGGCCGTGGACGCGGCGCCCGACCCGGTCCTGGTGGTGGGGCACTCCGCGGCCTGCTCGCTGGCCTGGCTGACCGCCGACCGACGGCCGGACAAGCTGGCCGGGGCCGTCCTGATCGGCGGCTTCCCGGCCGAGGACGGTCGGCCGTACGCCGACTTCTTCGAGGTGAGGGACGGCGTCATGCCCTTCCCCGGCTGGGAGCCCTTCGAAGGCCCGGACGCCGCCGACCTCGACGAGCAGGCGCGCAGCGCGTTCACGGCCGCCGCGATCCCGGTGCCGGAGGGGGTGGCCAGGGGAGTGGTACGGCTGACGGACGAACGGCGTTATGACGTACCGGTGTTGGTCGTCTGCCCGGAGTTCACGCCCGCCGAGGCCCGGGAGTGGATCGCGGCGGGGGACGTACCGGAACTGGCCCGGGCCAAGAACGTCGAGTTCGCCGACATCGACTCCGGGCACTGGCCCATGATCACCCAGCCGGTGGAGCTGGCCCGGATCCTGGCGGCGGCGACCGACGCGGACTGAGGGGGCCGACGAGGACTGAGGGGGGCCGACGAGGGGATGAGGGGCGCACGGACCCGGGGGCCGGCACCGCCCCCGCTCCATGGCCGCGCCCCCGCCCTCAACGCCCACTCCGCCCCCGTACCTCCCCCCGCTCGCACCGCTCCGCCCGCCCGCCCCGCGCCACGTCCGCACCCAGCCCCGCCAGCAGCCGCAACCCGTCCTCGGCGGCGCTGCCGGGGGCCGCCGACAGCACCACGAGCTCCGCGCCCGCCTCGGACGGCAGGGCGAAGTTCTCCTGGTGCAGTTCCAGCAGCCCGACCAGCGGATGCCGGTACGCCTTGCGGCCGTGGGTGCGGGCGCGGACGTCCGCACGGGCCCACAGACGGCGGAACCGCTCGCTGCCCATGGCCAGTTCACCGATCAGCGAGGCCAGGCGCGGATCGTCGGGATACTCGCCGGCGGCCAGCCGCAGATGCCCGACCACGTCGACGGTGCACTTCTCCCAGTCCGCGTAGAGACCGCGCTCGGCCTCCTCCAGGAAGATGTGCCGGGCGGTGTTCAGGCCTGGCATCGGGCGGCCGTACAGCAGCCCGGCGAGGCGGTTGCCGGCGAGCACGTCCAGGCGGTGGTTCATGATCAGCGCGGGTGCGCCGGTGACCAGGTCGAGGACGCGCAGCACCTCCGGGCGCAGCCGCCCGCCCGGCGCCTTCGCCCGCCGGCGGCGCTGGCAGGAGAGCCGGGTGAGGTGCCCCCGCTCGATCTCGTCCAGTCCGAGCACGCGGGCCAGCGCGTCCAGCACCTGCTCGGACGGCTGGGTCGCGCGGCCCTGTTCCAGCCGTACGTAGTAGTCGACGCTCACCCCGGACAAGTGCGCCACCTCTTCGCGGCGCAGCCCCTCGACCCGGCGGCGGCTGTCGACGGGGATGCCGACGGTCGCCGGGTCGACGCGGGAACGCCGGATCCGCAGGAAGCTCGCAAGATCCTCCATGTCCTCAGTATGGCTCCGGCGTGGGCCGTCCCGGCGGGGTGAGGGTGGTCCTGCCGTTACCAGGAAGTCCGGTCCGTTGGACAAGGCGTCCCTGAACAGCGGCCGTCGTGGCGCCCAGGATCGAAGGCGACCGATCCACAAGGGAGTTGTCATGAAGACGCTGATCGTCCACGCCCACCCGGAGCCGACGTCGCTCAACGGCTCGCTGAAGGACCTCGCGGTGTCCACGCTGGAGGGCGCCGGGCACGAGGTGCGGGTGAGCGACCTGTACGCGATGAACTGGAAGGCGGTCGTGGACGCCGCGGACTACGGCACCGACGGCTCGCGCCGGCTGGACGTCGTCCGGGACTCGGGGCGGGCCTTCGACACCGGGACGCTCACCCCGGACGTCCGCGCCGAGCAGGAGAAACTGCTGTGGGCGGACACGATCGTCCTCCAGTTCCCGCTGTGGTGGTACTCGATGCCCGCGATCCTCAAGGGCTGGGTGGACCGGGTGTTCACCCGGAACTTCGCCTACGGCGTCGGCGAGCACAGCGAGATCCGGTACGGCGACCGGTACGGCGAGGGCACCCTCGCCGGCCGCAGGGCGCTGCTGTCGGTCACCGTGGGAGGCCACGAGTCGCACTACTCCGCACGCGGGATCAACGGCCCCATCGAGGACCTGCTGTTCCCGATCCACCACGGCATCCTGTACTACCCGGGCATCGAGGTACTGCCCCCGTTCGTGCTGTACGGCGCCGACCGGCTGATCGAGGCGGACTACCCGGACATCGCCAAGGCGTGGCGGCAGCGGCTCCTCACGCTGGAGTCGACCGAGCCGATCCCGTTCCGGCCGCAGAACTCCGGTGACTACGAGATGCCGTCGCTGCATCTGAAGGACGGGCTGGAGTCCGCGGGCCGCAGCGGCTTCGGGCTGCACGTACGCGGCTGACCGGCAGGGACGAGCGGTCGGGTCAGGACCCGTCGGCCGGAAGCGCGTACAGCTTCGCCAGGTTGACCACGATCGCCTCCTGCGTGCTGCGGGCGATGACGACGACCGCCTCCTCGGACGGGTCCGGGTTCTCCTCCCGGTGCGGCACGAACGGCGGGACGAAGATGTAGTCCCCGGGGGAGGTGCGCAGCCGTACCTCCTCGGCCTCGTCCCCCGTGCCGTCCAGGAAGACGAACTCCGGGTGCCCGCTCACGATGTAGATGGCGGTCTCCGACTCGCCGTGGTGGTGGTCGGAGGAGGACGTGGCGGGGGCGACATGGGTCTGCCCCATCCACAGCTTCTCCGACCCCACCGTCCTGCCGCTGACGGCCGCGAACCTGCGCATGCCGCCGGTCTGCGCGGTGTCGCCGTCCAGGGCGTCGGCGCGGACGTGGTGCAGACGGGTCCGCAGCGGTGCCGTCGCGGAGGCGTCGGTGGTGTGCAGATGCGGGTGGAAACCCTCGCCGGGGGTGGTCAGCGGCTCACTCATGGCGGCGACGCTAGAGCGGCCGCGAAAAGGATGTCAACAGGTGTCCATTGCCGTTCACCTGCGGCAATGTTCCCGCAATGTTGCCGCAGAGATCACGGGAAACCTTCACGCGCGGGCCGTCTCAGGCATGATTGAGCGCATGCATATCTCCGCGAAGGCGGACTACGCCGCACGCGCCCTTCTCGAGCTCGCGTGCGAACCCTCCCGCCCCCTCACCTGTGAAGCCATCGCCTCCTCCCAGGGCATCCCGTTCCGCTTCCTGAAGTCCGTGGTCGGCGACCTGCGCAGAGCCGGACTCGTGCGCAGCCAGCGCGGCTGCGAGGGCGGCTACTGGCTGGGCCGGCCCGCCGACGAGATCACCCTGCTGGACGTGTCCCGCGCCGTGGACGGCGAGCTGCTCACCTTGCGCGGCGCGGTGCCGGGCGACCTCGACTACCCCGGCGCCGCCGCCGGTCTGCCCGGCGTGTACCGGCACATCGAGGCCGACGTCTCCGCGCTCCTCGGCGGTACGACGGTCGCCGCCCTCCTCGCCGCCGAAGCGCGGGAACGGCCGCCGGCCCACCAGGGCGCCGCGTGACCTCCGCGCAGCACCCGCCCGCCATCGAAGTCGTCGAGTACACCGACCCGTTGTGCCCGTGGTCCTGGGGCGCCGAACCGGTCCTGCGACTGCTGCGCACCACCCTGGCCGACCGGGTCCGCTGGCGGCGCGTGTACTGCGTCCTGTTCGACGAGGACGACGACCCGGCCCCCGACCCGGCCGCCGAAACCGCCTGGTACGCGCGGTACGTCGAGGACATCACCGCCCACACCGGGGCACCGCGCGCCGCACAGCTGACCCGGGTCGCCGCGTCCTCGTGGCCCTGCTCCCAGGTGGCCAAGGCCGCCGAACTCCAGGGCGGCACAGTGGCCGACAGAGTCCTGCGCCGGCTGCGCGAGACGATGTTCGTGCACGGTGAACCGGCCGACACGCTCGCGCTCGCGCTGACCGCCGCGCGGGGCGTGCCCGGCCTCGACGCCGAGCGCCTCGCTGCCGACGCCGCCTCCTCGGACGTACGGGAACGCGTGCGTGCCGACCGGGCCGAGGCGCGGCGGCCCGTGCCCGAAGTGCTGTCCGTGCCGGGTGGTTCCCCGCATCCCGGGGCCGCCAAGGAGACCGAGGACGGCGGGCGCCGTTACGCCCTGCCGACCCTGATCCTGCGGACGGCGGGGGCGTATCGCGTGGTGCCGGGCTGGCGCTCGTACGACGCCTACGCGGCCGCGGTCGGCGAGCTGCGCCCCGGGCTCCCGCGGACGCCGGTGACCCTCCCCGCGGAGCAGGCGCTGGAACACCACCGCAGCCTCACCGGCCCGGAGCGCGCCCTGCTCACCCACGGCCCCTGGCCGCCGCACGGCGCGGTCCGCGTGGAGACCGGGAACGGCCCGCTGTGGCTGCACCCGGAGGAGCCGTAGCCGCCGCCCTCGCCATCGCCAGCCCTCCGACAAGCCTCTGACCAGCAGTCAGTCCCTCGTCCACCGAATGAGACACCATTTGGTGTCCATTGACAGTCGCTCATCCGTACGGTCAGGATGGTGCCCATGCTCACGACGCACCCCGGCGTGGTGTGCCGCTACGTGGACCTGCGGCGCACCTGTAGCGCTCTCTGTCGCTGACCGCTCGCCGTCCCGGTCCCCTCGCCGCCGCTCCTTCTCGCGGCCGCACTCGCTGCTCGCCCTCCGGCTGAGCCGCGGCCGGTTCCCGGCTCCCTCCCGCAGGCCTCGCGCCTTCACCCCGTAGCACGGTCGTGGGCACCTCCTGCCCCCGGCCGGCCGCGCCCGTCTCCCGCACCTGAGCTCTCGTCGGCATGCCCGCCCGCCGACGAGCGCGGACTCGGTGTGCGCGGAAGGGGCCGACCTCCGCCGTCCCCCGTTCCCGCCGTGCCGTCACGGACCCGGGGTCCTCAGAGAAAGAACGCCATGTCCGGATACCCCCTGCCCCGCCGCTCCAGAAGGGGCGCCCCCGCCCGCCGGCTGCGCGCCGCCGCCCTCGGCACCGCCCTCACCGCCGTGCTCGTCCCCGCGCTCAGCGCCTGCGGCGACGGCTCCGCCGCCGCGGCAGGCGGCGCGACACTGAAGTGGACCTCCTCCTACTTCCCGACGCACTGGGACCCGGTCGTCGGGGGAAGCGGCGCCCAGTTCCGTGAACTCGCGCTCGTGTACGCCTCGTTGACCCGTACGGACGAGAACGGCAAGGCCGTGCCCGACCTCGCCGAGAGCTGGGAGTACAACGACAAGGGCGACCAGGTCACCTTCCGGCTGCGGCCCGGCCTGAAGTTCAGCGACGGCGAACCCGTCGATGCCAAGGCCGTCAAGGCCGCCATCGAACGCGCCAAGGAGCAGAAGAACTCGGCGCTGTTCGGCGATCTGACGTCCATCGAGTCCGTCGACGCCAAGGGCCTGGACGCGGTCGTCCATCTCTCCCAGGTCGACTACCAGATCCCGCAGCTGCTCGGCTCGCGCGTCCTGCAGATCGCCAGCCCCAAGGCAGCCGCCTCACCCGAGAAGCTCGACCAAGCCCCCGTAGGTGCCGGGCCGTTCACCGTCACCCAGCTCGTCCCGGGCACCAAGGCGGTGCTCAAGAAGAACCCCGACTACTGGGACGCGAAGAACATCCACATCGACGCCGTGGAACTGACCTCCGCCCCCGACGCCTCCACCGTCGTCTCCGGGCTGCAGACCGGCGTCTACAACTTCGCCGACATCGACCCCAGTCAGGCGGCCGCCGCGAAGAAGGCCGGACTCGACGTCTTCGTCCAGCCCGGCTTCAACGCCTCCAACCTCAGCCTGAACGTCAACAAGGCGCCTTTCGACAACGACAAGGTCGTCGACGCCGTCCGCCACGCGGTCAACCGCAAGGAGTTCGTCGACAAGCTCACCTTCGGGTACGGCGAGGCCACCGACCAGCCCTTCCCCAAGGGATACGTGGCCTACGACCCGCAGTCGGAGAACGCCTACCCCTACGACCCGGAGAAGTCCAAGAAGCTGCTGGCCCAGGCCGGCTACAAGGCCCACGACATCAAGCTGAACCTGGTCATCCCCGCGGAGGACCCGCAGGCGGAGATCGTCCAGTCGCAGCTCGCCGCGGTCGGCATCGACGTCAAGATCAAGATCGACAAGAACTGGGCCACCCCGTTCTTCGCCAAGGAGCTGACCTTCTCGCTCTACGGCACCACCGGACGCGACTCCGCCGCCCAGACCCTCACCGCCCACTTCGGCCCCAACGGCCCGCTCAACCTCAGCACGCCCTACCAGCCCGCCGGTTTCGAGGACGCCATCGCCAAGGTGCGCCAGACCCCGCTGGACTCCCCGGAGTACGCCGAGACCCTGCAGGCGGCCACCCGGGCCGGACTGAAGAGCAAGGCGCTCGTCTTCACCTACTCCCAGCCCAACCTCATCGCCAAGAGCAAGGCGATCTCCGGCCTGCCGAAGATCCCGGCGCACCTCACCTGGACCGGCGTGACCATCTCCGGCAGCTGACGGCCCATCCACCACCCACAGAGAGGGGGCAACCCCATGACGACGCCCACACCGCAGGCGGTCCCGTCCGCCCGCCGTCGCGGGGTCGCCGTGGCCAGGACCCGGCACACGCTGGGCTGCGTCCTGGCCGCCCTCGCCCGGTCGGCCATGATCTTCGTACCGGTGTTCGTGGTCGCGACGTTCGTGACGTTCGCGCTGCGCTCACTGAGCGGGCTCAGCCCGGCGCGGATCCAACTGGGCGAGGAGGCGACTCCCGAGGCCATCGCACGGGTCGAGTCCGCGTGGGGCCTCGACCGGCCCTTCCTCGTCCAGTACGCCGACTGGTTCGGCGGCGTGCTGCACGGGCAGCTCGGCGCGAGCTGGACCAACGGCGCCGACATCTCCACCCTCATCGGCCTCGGCCTCGGAGTCAGCCTCTCCATCGCCACGTTCGCCCTGGTCATCGGCGTCCTCGTCGGCTTCCTGCTGGGCACGGTGGCCGCGCTGCGGCGCACCACCTGGATCGACCGGGCCATCACCGGCTTCGTCACGCTCATCTCCGTGATGCCCGCGTTCGTCGTCGGGATCGTGCTGGTGGCCGTCTTCGCCGTCGGACTCGACCTCTTCCCGGCCGCCGGATACGTCCCCGCGGAGGCCGGCATCGGCCCCTGGCTCGCCCACATCACCCTGCCGGCCGTCGCGCTGAGCTTCGACGTCATCGCCGACGTCGCCCGGCAACTGCGCGGCGGCCTGGTCGCCGCCTACCGCGAGAACTACGTGACCGGCGCGGTCGTACGGGGCCTGAGCCCCCGGCGGATCTTCTTCGGGCATGTGCTGCGCAACGGCCTCGGACCGGCGCTCGCCACGCTCGGCCTGAAGTTCCCCGCCCTGGTCGGCGCGTCCGTCGTCACCGAGTGGATCTTCGGGCTCCAGGGCTTCGGCCGGTTCGCCAACGACTCCGCACAGGCCGGCGACGTGCCCGCCGTGCAGGGCGTCCTTGTCGTCTCCATCGTCCTGGTCGTCGTCTTCAACCTGATCGTCAACCTGGTGCTGGCCCGTGTGACGCCGGCATCCCAGCGGGGGGTGTGAACCATGGCGCGCCGCGTACTCTCCCTCACCTCGGGCCGGATCGCCGTCGCCGTCCTCGCCGTGATCGCCCTCCTCGCGATCCTCGGCCCGTGGCTGGCACCGCAGAACCCGCTCGCCACCAGCGACAACACCCTCGCAGGCGCGTCCGGTACGCACTGGCTGGGCACCGACTACCTCGGCCGGGACGTCTTCAGCCGGCTCCTCGACGGCTCACGGATCAGCGTCCTCGGCTCCCTCGAGGTCTCCGGGGTGGCCCTGGCCGTGGGCGCGATCCCCGGCATCCTCTCCGTCCATCTCGGCCGCGCCTTCGAGTGGTTCACCCTGCGGCTGACCGACACCCTGGTCGCCCTGCCGTTCCTGCTGTTCGCCGTCGCCGTGATCGCCCTGCTCGGCAACGGCATCACCCAGGCCATGCTCGTCACCGGCACCCTCGTCTCACCGCTCTTCTACCGCGTCGCCCGCGCCGCCACCCTGACGGTCGCCCGCTCCCCGTACGTGGAGGCCGCGCTGATCTCCGGCGCCTCCATCGGCTGGATCGTGCGCCGGCACGTGTGGGCGAAGGTCCTGCCGCCGATCGCGGTCGCCCTCGCCCAGACCGTCGGCGTCGGCTTCGTCATCGTCTCCAGCCTCACCTTCCTCGGCATCGGCGTGCAGCCCCCCGCACCCACCTGGGGCGGCCTGCTCGCCTCCGACCTCGGCTACCTCACCTACCGGCCGTGGGCGCCGCTCGCCCCCGCCGTCCTGATCATGGCCACCGTCTGGGCGTGCAACCTCCTCGCGGACGCGATCCGCGACGTGTCCGGAGAGGCCGGCCGCGCCCTGCTCAACCGGCGCAAGGCCCATGCCCACCGCCTCGGCACGCCCGACACCGCTCCCACCGGAGGTGCCCGATGACCACCCTGTCCCAGGACGCCGCACGCCCCGAGACCCGGCCCGCCGCCACCGGCCCCACCGTCCCGCCCGTGCTCTCCGTCCGCGACGCGCACATCCACGACCGGGCGGGCGACCGGGAGATCGTCCACGGCGTGACCTTCGACCTCACCCCCGGAAAGACGGTCGGCATCGTGGGGGAGTCCGGCAGCGGCAAGACCCTCACCTGCCGGGCCACCCTCGGCATCCTGCCGCCCCACTTCGAGGTCTCCGCCGGCTCCATCGAGATCGACGGCACCGACATCGCCACCCTCAACCCGCAGCAGTGGACACGGCTGCGCGGCTCCACCATCAGCGCCGTCTTCCAGGACCCGGCCTCCTACCTCAACCCGTCCCTGCGCGTCGGCGCGCAGATCGCCGAGGTCCTGCGGGTCAAGACCGGACTCAAGCGGCGCGAGGCCCGGTTGCGCGCCCTGGAACTCCTTGCCGCCGTGCACCTGCGCGACCCCGAACTGGTGTACAGCCAGTACCCGTTCGAGCTCTCCGGCGGCATGCTCCAGCGCGTCCTGATCGCCGCCGCCATCGCCGCAGGACCCCGCATCCTCATCGCCGACGAGGCCACCACAGCGCTCGACGTCACCGTGCAGGCCGAGATCCTCGACCTCCTTGCCGACCTGCGCGAATCCACCGGCCTCGCCCTCGTCGTCGTCTCCCACGACCTGGCCGTCGTCGCCCAGCTGTGCGACGAGGTCCTCGTCATGCGGCAGGGCGAGGTCGTCGAACAGGGCCCCACCCGCACCGTCCTCGACTCCCCCCGGCACCCCTACACCCGGCTCCTCATCGACGAGCACGAGAGCTACGGCCTCGACAAGTTCCTGGCACCGAAGGAGGAGGCGGCGTGAGCGCCGACCGGCCGCACCAGGCCCCCACCGCTCAACCCGTCCTGTCCGTCACCGGCCTGGACGTCCACTACGGCAAGCGCCGCGCCCTGCACGGACTCACCCTGACCGTGACGGCCGGCGAGACCCTCGGCATCATCGGCGAGACCGGCTCGGGCAAGTCCACGTTCGCCCGCACGGTCCTCGGACTCGTCCGAGCCTCCGCCGGGTCCGTCGTCATCGACGGCGAGGACGTCAGCGCCCACCGCCCCCGCCAGTGGCGCGCCCTGCGCCGCCGCGGCATCGTCCAGTACGTCTTCCAGGACCCGCTGCGCAGCCTCGACCCCGACCTCACCATCGAGGACTCGCTGACCGAACCCCTCCTCGTCCGGGGCGTCGCCCGCCCCGAGGCCGCCCGCCGGGCCCGCGCCCTGCTGGACCGGGTCCGCCTGCCCGAGGACCTGCTCGACCGGCTGCCCGGCGAACTCTCCGGCGGCCAGCGCCAGCGCGTCGCCGTCACCCGCGCCCTGATCACCGAACCCCGCCTGCTCATCCTCGACGAGCCGGCCAGCGCCCTCGACTCCGCCAACCGCGTACAGATCCTCGACATCCTCAAGGAACTGCGCGCCGACGGCGTCGCCCTCGTCCTCATCTCCCACGACCTCGGCTCCGTCGCCGGCGTCGCCGACCGGATCGCCGTGCTCTACCGCGGGGAGGCCGTCGAGGTCGGCCCCGCCGCGGACGTCATCAACACGCCGCAGCACCTGTACACCCGGCTGCTCGTCAGCTCCGCGCCCACCCTGCACACGGCGGCGGCCGACCGGACCGAACGCGAAGCCCTGCGCGCCCTGCTGCACGCCTGACCCCACCACAGACAGGAACCCACATGTCCCGCAAGATCCACCTCGCCCTGCACCCCTACGGCGTCGGCGGCCCCGGCCAGCACGGCCTGTGGAAGGACCCGCGTGTCGCGAAGAACGCGAGCATCGACATCAACTACTACATCCAGCAGGCGCAGGCCGCCGAACACGCCCTGTTCGACGCCCTGTTCATCGTCGACAGCCAGTTCATCAACGCCACCTACCCGCACCACTACCTCAACCGCCTGGAGCCGCTGACCCTGCTGTCGGCGGTCGCCACCCACACCCGGCACATCGGCCTCGTCGGCACCGCCAGCTCGACGTACAACTCGCCGTTCAACCTGGCCCGCCGGTTCGCCTCGCTCGACCACATCAGCGGCGGACGCGCCGGCTGGAACGTGGTCACCAGCTTCGACACCGGTACGTCGAAGAACTTCGGCCTCGACGAGCACCTGGACTACGCCACCCGCTACGGCCGCGCCCTGGAGTTCGTGCAGGTCGCCCGAGGCCTGTGGGACTCCTACGAGGACGACGCGTTCCCCGCCGACGTCGAGCGGAACGTCTTCCTCGACCCGTCCAGGCTGCACGCGCTGGACCACGAGGGGGAGCACTTCAAGGTCGCCGGACCGCTCAACCTCTCCCGCTCCCCGCAGGGCCAGCCGGTCATCTTCCAGGCCGGCGTCTCCGAGGAGGGCCGCGACCTCGCCGCCCAGGTCGCCGAGGGCATCTACGCGCCGGGCGGCACCCTCGAACAGGCCCAGGAGTACTACACCGACATCAAGCGGCGCACCGCCGCCTACGGCCGCGACCCCGAGCACATCAAGATCTTCATCCACGGCGGACCGGTCGTCGCCGCCACCGACGAGGCCGCCCGCCGCCGCGAGCGGGAGATCTTCGAGGAGGACAACGACTTCGACCGCAACCTCGCCCTGCTCGGCCGGTCCTTCGGCGCCTACGACTTCAGCGTGCACGACCTGGACGCACCCTTCCCGGACGTCGCCCACCTCGCCCAGAAGGGCGGCCGGACCGGCGCCGCGAAGATCATCGCGCGGGCGCGGGAACAGAAGCTGACGCTTCGCCAGGTCGCCGAGAGCGTCAACGAGTTCCGCAACTCCCCGTTCGTCGGCTCGCCCCAGACCGTCGCCGACACCATCGAGCAGTGGTTCCAGGCCGGCACCTTCGACGGCATCAACCTCGCCTTCCGCACCAACGACGAACTCGAGCTGTTCGTCGACGGCGTCGTCCCGCTCCTGCAGAAGCGCGACCTGTTCCGCACCGCGTACGAGGCCGACACCCTGCGCGGCAACCTCGGCCTGCCGATCCCCGCCAACCGCCACACCCGGGAACGGGAAGCCGAGTGAGGAACCTTCCCACGAGAGGCGGTCACCCATGACCGACGCGACGACGCCCCGCTTCCGACTCGGCTTCCTCACCCATGTCCAGGGCCGCGGCGACGACCTGGCCCGCACCTACCGCAACGCGCAGGACCTCTTCGTCGTCGCCGACGAACTCGGCTTCGACGTCGGCTGGGTCGCCCAGCACCACGTCCCCCTCGGCGGAGGCGGACTCTCCTCGCCGTGGACGTTCCTCGCCCACGCCGCCGCCCGGACCACCCGCATCCGGCTCGGCACCGCCATCACCGTCCTGCCCCTGGAGGACCCCGTCCGCCTCGCCGAGGACGTCGCCACCGTCGACACCCTCAGCGGCGGCCGCGTCGAACTCGGCGTGGGCAGCGGCGCCAGCCCCGCGGAGTACGCCGCGTTCGGCCGCGACGTCACCCGCAAACGCGAACTCACCACCGAGAGCCTGGACCTGCTGCGCCGGGCGCTCGCCGGGGAGGAGGTGCGCACCCCCGACTTCCGTGTCCAGCCGGCGCCCGGGGACTTCACCGACCGGATCTGGCAGGGCGTCTTCAGCGCCGAAGGAGCGGCCCACGCCGCGTCCGGCGGCTCCAACCTGCTGCTCAACCGGGCCGCCTACGGCTACGACGCCCCCACCGACGAGGTCCAACGCCCCTGGGCGGACGCCTACCTGGACGCCTGGGACCGGCCGCGCCGCCCGCGCATCGGACTGTCCCGGTTCGTCTTCCCGGCCAAGGACCGGCGCACCGCGCTCGCCCACATCCGCGACGACGTCCACCAAGCGGCCCTGCGCATGGCGGGGAACGGCGCCTTCCCCGCCGGCCTGGACGCCGACGAAGCACTGCGCCGCTTCCACGCCTTCCACGGCCACCCGGACGAGATCGTCGCCGCCTTCGGCAAGGAGCGGGTGCTGCCCGTCGCGACAGACCTCATCACGCAGTTCAACCCCGCCGTCCCCGACCACGACGCCGCCGTGCGCGCCCTCGAACTCATCGCGACCGAAGTGGCCCCCGCCCTGGGCTGGAAGCCCGCGCCGCGCCCCGTCCCCACAGGAGCCTGACATGCCCGAGTACACCGACCACTTCGCCCCCGAGGGCCTGCGCACCCGCGGCACCGTCCTCGTCGTACCGGGCCGCGGCGAGACCCGGACCACCTACGACCGCTTCGGCCGCCGCCTCGCAGCCGACGCCTACCGCGTCCGTGTCCTCGACGCCCCGGAACTCGACGCCGACGACCTGACGGGCACCCTCGACCGCCTCGCCGCCCAGCTCGGCGCGGCGGCCGACGGCACGGCCACCGACGACGGAATCGTGCGTCCCGTCGTCGTGGTCGGCAGCGACACGGGCGCCGCCCTCGTCGCCGCCCTCCTCGGACGGAACACACCGGCCGACGCTCCGCACGCGGACGCGGTCGTCCTGGCCGGCCTCCCCGGCCGTACCGCCACCGAAGCCACCGACGTGGACTCCTGGGACGGCGAGCTCGACGTCCGCACCTCGTGCCCCGCCCACCGGCGCACCCTGACCGACGACTCCCAGGTCCGCCGGGGCGCCCTCAACGACACCGTGCCCGAGCCCCTGCTCACCGCCGCCCTCGACGCCGACCTGGCCGTCCCCACCCTGATCCTCACCGGCGACGCCGACCCGCTCGCCGACCGCGACGAACTCCACCGCACCGCCAAGTCGCTGGGCCGGGCCCGCCTCTCGGTCGTACGCGGCGCCCATCACGACGTCCTCAACGACCTCCAGCACCGCTCGGTCGCCGCCGAGGTCGTCACCTTCCTGGAGACGCTCCGGGAAGACCTGGTGCCCCTCGTCACCGTGGAGACCAGCGCCTGGTGAGGAGCCCCCTCACCTCTCCCCGACTCCCCTTGGTCGAGCACGACCCCCTAGCCCGGAAGGTCTTCCCATGGCCACCATCCTCTCCGTCTCCGGCAGCCCCTCCGCCACCTCCCGCACCGGCCGGCTGCTCCGCCACCTCGACGACCGCCTCCGTGGCCACGGCCACGACGTCATCCCCCTGGACGTGCGCACCCTGCCCGCCGAACCCCTCCTCACGGCCGACTTCCACCACCCCGCCATCGTCGAGGCCACCGCGCTCTTCGAGCAGGCGGACGGTGTCGTCATCGGCACCCCCGTCTACAAGGCCGCCTACTCCGGCCTGCTGAAGTCCCTGCTCGACCTGCTGCCCCAGTACGCGCTCACCGGCAAGACGGTGCTGCCGCTCGCCACGGGCGGCAGCACGGCCCATGTGCTCGCCATCGACTACGCGCTGCGCCCGGTGCTCAACTCGATGGGCGCGGCGCACATCGTGCCGGGCTGGTTCACCCTCGACAAGGACATCACCGTGGGGGAGGACGGCACGGTGGTCGTCGCCCCCGACACGGCGAAGGCCCTGGCCCACGCGACCGACCAGTTCTCCGCCTCGCTGGGCGCACGGGTGGCGGCGCTCGCGCCCACCGGGTGAACCGTCGGACGGCAGTCGGGGCACCGGTGAGCTGCGGGTCGATGTCCACGACCCCTTCGACGGCCCGCGCCGGCCGTACGGCGATCGGGACCAGCGCGGTGTGCGGACCGGCCCGCGCAGGGTCACGACCCCCTCGTGCACGTACTGTCGCCGGTCGACCCGCATTGCGAAGGGGGCATACGCTGTTGCCCATGACGCAAGAGGACGGGCAGCTCGACAGCCTCGTACGCAAACGCATCCGCGCCCTGCGGGTCGCCCAGGGCTGGTCGCTGGAGGAACTGGCCACCCGCGCCAACCTCAGCCAGTCCTCACTGAGCCGTATCGAGAACGGTCAGCGCCGCCTCGCCCTGGACCAGCTGGTCACCCTCGCCCGCGCCCTGGACACCACCCTGGACCAGCTCGTGGAGAACGCCGCCGACGACGTCGTCATCAGCCCGATGATCGACGCCACTCACGGCTCCATGCGCTGGCCCGTCAAAGGTGATCCCGGAATGAGCGTGATGCGTCAGCGGATGACCCAGCCCCCGCCGGACAACCCGTCCCGGATGCGCGCGCACCCCGGCCGCGAATGGCTCGTGGTCCTCTCCGGAACGGCCGTCCTCATGCTCGGCAACCGGCGCTACCGCGTCGAGACCAACCAGGCCGCCGAGTTCCCGACGATGATGCCGCACGCCATCGGCGCCGAGGGCGGACCGTGC
The DNA here is from genome assembly GCF_018070255.1 of Streptomyces sp. RK62. Lineage (NCBI taxonomy): Bacteria > Bacillati > Actinomycetota > Actinomycetes > Kitasatosporales > Streptomycetaceae > Streptomyces > Streptomyces sp. RK62. Next base: position 79,674 of record NZ_JAGPYD010000005.1, read on the forward strand.
GAGATCCTCGGCATCTTCGACCGGGACGCCCGCCGGGGTCATCAGAGAGACACCGCCGCCGACGCCTCGGATGCCGACTGACGGACATCCGGCACGGGGCGCGACCTTGCGCGGCGAGCAGCGGCTGGGGCTGGCTTCTTGCATATCTGGCAAGCTGCCTTCCGGTCAGCGCATGACGACTTTACGGTCGTGTCCATGGCTCACCCTCACCAGCACAGCGACAGCGACCAAGCCGAGATCCTCGACCTCGACGCCGAGGTGTTCGCCGAGCACACGGCGGACATCACCGCCCGGCTGCCCCTAAGGAGCGAACCGCGCCGGATCGTGGATCTCGGATGCGGCACCGGCGCCGGCACCTTCGCCCTCCTCGACCGCTTCCCCGACGCACAGGTCACCGCCGTCGACACCTCGGCCGGGCACCTCCGGCTGCTCCGCGAGAAGGCGTGCGCCCGTGGGGTCGACGGGCGGGTACGGACCGTGCAGGCCGACCTCGACGGCGACGACTGGCCCGACCTCGGCACACCGGACCTCGTGTGGGCCTCCGCCTCGCTGCACCACATGGCCCACCCCGACCGCGTACTGCGCCGCGTCCGTGAACTGCTCGCCCCCGGCGGTCTGTTCGCCGTCGTCGAACTCGCCGGATTCCCCCGCTTCCTGCCCGCCGACGCCCCGGAGAACCGGCCCGGGCTGGAGGAGCGTGCCCACGCCGCGATCGACGGCCACCACGCCGAGCACCTCCCGCACCGGGGTGCCGACTGGGGGCCGATGCTGACCGCCGCCGGCTTCACCGTCGAGGACGAGCGCACGCTCACCTTCGAAGGAGGGGGTGGTGAGGCGGTCGGCCGCTACGCGCACGGCGGTCTGCGGCGCCTCCGCGGCGCCGCCGCCCCCGGACTCGTCCCCGAGGATCTCGCCGCACTCGATGAACTCCTGGACACCGACGGCCCGAACAGCCTGCTGCACCGCACCGATCTCGCGGTCCGCACCGAGCGCACGGTCTGGGTGGCCCGCGCCCGGTGACGGCACGGACGCGGAAGGGCCGTGGACCGCGGGCTCTCGCGCCCACGGTCCACGGCCCTCGCCTGTGGCGGCTCGCGCCTTACGGACGCAGCGCCCGCTGCCGCTCGACGTCCCGCTTGTCGAGCTTCGCGTCGAACTTCGCCAGCGGCTTCGCCGCCGCCGGGTCGGCCTGCACGGCGGTCGGGGTGACGTCCGCCCAGTCGAGGATGCGGGCGGTGGCCAGCGCCTTCTCCTTGTCGACCAGACCGGCGACGTTCGCGCCGTGGTTCATGCCGGGAGCGGTGAACACGTACGCGTCACGCGCGCCCTTGCCGAGGCGGAACGGCTCGGCACCCCACGGGTCGTTCTGTCCGTACACGAACAGCATGTGCCGGGCGTTGTCGCGGACCCAGGAGTCGACGTCCCGCATGGCGTTCGGCTGGAACTTCATGTCGATGGAGCGCGGCACGAAGTTGCGCGGCGGCTGGTAGCCGTAGCGGACGTACTTCTTCTCGATGTGCGGGAAGTGGATGGTCGGCGCGCCCAGCTGCGTACCGGCCTGGTAGTAGTACGGCGTGTACGGGCTCAGGCCCTGGTCCGTGTAGAACGAGAACCCGGAGATCGTGTCGACGGAGTTCCAGATCTCGTCGTCCGTGGCGTTCCTGGCGTCCGCCGGGATGTCCGCGCAGTCGGCGACGGTGCTGTACTGCCAGAAGCCCCACACGTAGTCCAGGACGACGGCCTCGAAGGCCCGGTCCAGGCTGCCGACGGTGTCGAAGGTGTAGCCGTTCTCGGTGGCGTAGGCGGCGTACTTCTTCTCCAGCGGCTCCCGGCGCACCAGCGCCTCGCGCTGCACGCCGTTCAGCCGGTCACGGCACTCCTTGGTGCCGACGTTCAGGAAGAAGCGGTCGTAGGCCGAGTCCTCCTTGTTCACCACGTCGTTGGGGGCGACGTAGGCGACGACGCCGTCCATGTCCTTGGGGTAGAAACGCTCGTAGTAGGTGGCGGTCATGCCGCCCTTCGAACCGCCCGTGGAGATCCAGTTCTTGCTGTAGACCTTCTTGAGCGCCGTGAAGATGCGGTGCTGGTCGCTGGCGGCCTGCCAGATGTCCAGCTTCGACCAGTCGGCCGGCTCGGGCCGGGACGGCGTGAAGAAGCGGTACTCCATGGAGACCTGGTTGCCGTCGACGATCTGGGTCGGCTCCGCGCGACGCGGCGTCGTCGAGACGCTGTAGCCGCCGGTGTAGAACACGGTCGGCCGCGCGGTGTCCTTGTGCAGCACGGTGATCCGCTGCTGGAACGTCCCCTTGGAGGGCCTGCGGTGGTCGACGGGCTGGGTGTAGTTGAGGACGAAGAAGCGGTACCCGGTGTACGGCTTCTCCTCGATCAGGCTCATGCCCGGGATCGAGAGCAGCCTCTCCTTGATGTCAGCGGTGCCGGACTCCGGCCCGGCGGCGGTGGCCGCCCCGGCCGTACTCAGTGTGCCTATGAGCACCGTGAGCGCCAGCAGCCATCTGAGCGCCTTGCGCATGCGCACTCCCCTGTGAGACAGATGTGCGCCGGAAGCTACTCGACCAACTCCCCGCCACGCCAGGGGACATAGGGAAAACCCTGTGTGGCGGGAGAGATACGAGGGTCGGGCCGCCCACCCGTGGATGAGCGGTCCTTCACCGGAAAAGCCTCGCGTCAGCGCCGCGCGGACCGCAGGGGTTCCCCGACGCTCCGCAGGTGGCGCAGCGCCTCCCGATGCGAGGCGATCAGCCCGGTCTGGTGGTACGGGATGCCCAACTCGGCGCAGTACCGCTCGGTGATGACCTGGGCACGGCCGAGCGCCGGGGTGGGCATGCTCGGGAAGAGGTGGTGCTCGATCTGGTAGTTGAGCCCGCCCATGAAGACGTCGACGAGGGCGCCGCCGCGGACGTTGCGTGACGTGAGGACCTGCCGGCGCAGGAAGTCCAGCCGGGTCCCCTCCTCGATCATCGGCATGCCCTTGTGGTTGGGCGCGAACACCGACCCGAGATAGATGCCGAACAGACCCTGGTGGACCGCGATGAACGCCAGCGCCTTAGCGGGAGAGAGGACGGAGAAAATGGCGCCGAAATACAGCCCGAAATGAGCCACCAGGAGCGTCCCTTCGAGCAGGGGACGTTTCACCGACCGCGTCCGCAGCGCCCGGAAGCTGCTGAAGCTCAGGTTCAGCCCCTCCAGGGTCAGCAGGGGAAAGAAGAGGACGGCCTGATGCCTTCCGACGAAACGGGGCAGGCCCTGCGCCTTGTCGGCCTGGCGGCGTGACCAGACGAGGATGTCCGGTGCCACGTCGGGGTCCTTGCCCTCGTGGTTCGGGTTCGCGTGGTGCCGGGTGTGCTTGTTCATCCACCACCCGTAGCTCATGCCGAGCAGCAGGTCGGCGACGAGGAAGCCGCCCACCTCGCTCGGCTGCCGGCGGGAGAAGACCTGGCGGTGGGCGAGATCGTGGGCGGCCAGTCCGAGTTGCCCGAAGACGACGGCCAGGGCGACGGCGACCAGGAGTTGGCTCCACGAATCTCCCAGGGCGAAAAAGGCGGCGATGCTTCCGGTGAGGGCGGCGGCCACCGCGCCGAAACGCACCGTGTAATACACCGGGCGGCGCCGGAGAAGTCCGGCCTCGGTTATCCGGCGTGACAATTCGGAGAAGTCGCTGCCGTCGCGTCGTTCGTCCTGTTGCCGTTGCGTGGTCGGGTCTGCCGGAATCACCGTGGGATAGGTCATGCAGAGGAGTATCCGGGCCGTTCTCCGGTGCCGGAATGGCGGTCGCCCCCCAGGCGGGGGAGGGGGTAGCACCACCCTTGCGGTGTGGAAAGCCTGGGGGCAACCGCTCGGCGTCGGATGCCCGTTGGGCACCAGGGCTGTCCGCCGTCGGCCTCAGACGAGGGCGGCGACCAGCAGCGTGAAGGCGGCGATGATGACGGCGACCCGGACGTAGTGGTAGCGGTTCCAGCGGTTCGTCTGCTCCTTCCAGTCCGCGGGCCGGTTCTCCGGCGTCCATGTCTTGCCCCGGTTGTTGATCGGGACGAGCAGCACGATCGACATGACCACGCTGACGATGAGCAGCGCACCGGCGACGACCAGGAGCGCGGTGCCGTCGTCGTGCCATTCGGCCGCCGCAAGGATCGCGGTGAGCGCGAGCGAGCCGATGTACCAGAACGGCATCACGGCACCGAGCATCCGGCCGCCATGGGCCCGGCCGAGCTGGCCGCTGTCCTCCGGGAGGGCGTTGAAGATCGGGTTCATGACGAAGGCGACGGCGAACTCCACCCCCACCATCAGCCCGACGACCACGGTGGTGACCACTTCGAGCGCACTGAGCATGACGGCCTCTCCTCATTTCTAGCATTGCTAGCTGATGAGTCAACGCTAGACCTGCTGCCGCTTGAATGTCTAGCGGTGCTAGGATCCGAGTCATGTCGGTCAAGGAACGCAAGGAACGCGAGCGGGCGCAGCGCGAGCGCCTGATCGTGGCGACGGCCCGTGAACTCGCCGAGCAGCAGGGGTGGGACGCGGTCACCACCCGCCGGCTCGCCGAGCGCATCGAGTACAGCCAGCCCGTCCTCTACAGCCACTTCCGCGGCAAACGCGAGATCATCGGCGCCGTCGCCCGGCAGGGGGCCGCCGAGATGGCCGTGGCGGTACGGGCCGCCACGTCCGCCGTCGAGGGCACGCGCGAGCGGGTCGCCGCGCTCGCCCGCGCCTACCTCGACTTCGCCGACCGCAACCCGGCGGTCTACGACGCCCTGTTCCACCTCGACGGGGGCCTGGCCTTCGCCCAGGAGGACACTCCCGACGAGCTCAAGGACGCCTTCGCCGCCCTGCTGGAGACCCTCGCCGAGGTCGCGGGCGACGGCGTCCACCCGGGCCTGTTCACCGAGACGTTCTGGGCCTCCCTGCACGGACTGGCCACCCTGACCAGGGCGCGACGGCTCCCGCCCGAGGACACCGAACGCAGGATCGAGCTCCTGGTGGACCGGCTCGCCGTTGTCTGACCCGGGCGGTACGGACGAGGGGCGCCGGCCGCCCCGCTACCGGCTCACAGGGTCGGGACGGTCAGTACAGCCGGGAGTGCACCGGGCTGTTCGCGACCTCCTCCGGGCACTTCCGGTGCGCCGCCCGCGCACGCCGGTCGCGCACCCAGTCGTACATGGCCAGGGCGAGCGAGGCCAGCATGCCGACGATGCCGGTGCCGAGGGCCACGACCAGCGCGTTCTGGTAGTCGCCGCCGTTGCCGAGCACCAGGTAGAAGAGGCCGGGCAGGGCGGCCGTACCCACCGCCGCACCGAGCCGCTGCCCGGTCTGCAGCGCGCCCCCGGCCGCTCCGGCCATGTGCACCGGCACGTCCCGCAGGGTCATCGTGATGTTCGGCGACACCACGAAACCCCCGGCGATACCGCCGAGGAACAGCACGGGGGCGGCGATCCAGGGAGCGATGTCGAGGGGCGCGAACCGCAGCAGTAGCGCGGCTCCGCCGAGACCGCAGATCACCCCAGCCAGCCCGCACACGGTCAGCAGCCGCCCGAACCGGTCCACCAGTCGCCCCGCGATCACGGCGGCCCCCGCCGAACCGAGCGCGAACGGGGTCACGGCCAGCCCGGACTCCAACGGCGAGAAGTGCCGGCCGTCCTGGTAGAAGAGGGCGAAGACCAGCCAGACCCCGCTGAAGCCGATGAAGTACAGCGTGCCGACACCGGCGCCCACGGCGTAGCCGCGCACGGTGGTGAACAGCCGTGGGTCGAGCAGCGGCCGGGTCTCATGGGCAACGAGGTGGTACTGCCAGCGGACGAAGGCCACGAGGATCACGGCGCCGACGAGGAACAGCCACCACAGCCGGCCCAGCCCGCCCGCCTCCGCCTGGACCAGCGGATACATGACGGCCAGGACGCCGAGCCCCAGGAGCAGCACCCCCGGCACGTCCACATGCCCCCGCCCGGAGCGCCGGGTGCGCGGCAGCAGCCGGCGCCCGAGCAGGACGGCGAGGACGCCGATGGGGACGTTGACGTAGAAGATCCACCGCCACCCCTGCGGGCCGTCGGCGAGCGCGAGGATCATGCCGCCGATGAGCGGGCCTGACGCCGAGGAGATGCCGACGGTCGCCCCGAAGTACCCGAAGGCGCGCCCGCGTTCGGCGCCCCGGAACATCTGCTGGATCAGCGCGGAGTTCTGCGGCGCCATGAAACCGGCCGCCAGACCCTGGGCGAGACGGGCCACGACCAGCAGCGTGATGTTCGGAGCGGCGCCACAGGCCGCGCTGCAGAGGACGAAGCCGCACAACGCCATCAGGAAGATACGGCGCCGGTCCAGGGCGTCGCCGAGCCGCCCGGCGGTGACGAGGGCGAGCGCGAACGTGAGCGTGTACCCCGACACCACCCACTGCACCTGAGCGGGGGAGGCGTGCAGATCGCGCTGCACGGTGGGCAGGGCCACCGCCACGATCGTGACGTCCAGCAGGCTCATGAACCCCGCCACCAGGGTGACCCACAGCGCCCGCCACCGCCGTGGATCGGGCTCGTACGCGTCCGTACCGCCACCTGGGTCCCGGTCGCCCGCCGCTGACGCCGACGCTGTCACATGGAGTCCTCTCGCACCGCCCGGCCGAACAGGTTCCCCGGTTCCCCGCCCGCATGGCGCGCACACCCGGCCGCCCGCAAATGGGCCACGTGTGTCTCGGGGGTCAGCGGGGCGGGGGATAGACCAGCGTGCCGTCAACGACCTGGGCGTGGGGACTCAGGACGGCCGGGGTGACCGTCGTGGCCGACATGATGTGCAGGACCTCCACACCGGCGACCAGCAGCGCGTCCGTGATCAGCCGCCGATGACAGCGCCACGGCACCGCCTCGCTGCACATGATCGCGGGCCGCTCGTGCGCGGCCAGCTCCAGCAGCTCGCCGAGCCCCTGGGCGAACGTCTCCGTGGCCATGTGGTCGGGGCGTAGTCACGGAAGGCCTTGACCCGCCACGCGCCATTGGGGCTCGGCACCCCGGCCGGCGTGTGCCGACGGCCACCCAGCTCACGGATCCACCGGTAACCGATGTCGGACGGCAGCGCCTCGACGACGGCCGCCTGGTTCCACTGCGGATGCTTCCTGGACGACGGGAACGACCGGACGTCGACCAGACAGGTGACGCCGTTGCCGCGCAGCATGCCGACCACCTCGTCGAACGCGCGGGTCGAGTGCCCGATCGTAAGGACGCGGTCCGTCATCGCGCTCGCCCTCCGCCGACGGTAAGGCCCCCGCCTCGGTGCAGGGTGCCCTCCTGTCGTGACGGTACTCACCGAACGAGCGGTGTGCTGAGAACGGGCAATGATCTTGAAGGTCGAGCGGCGCCACCTGCACGGGAAACCGTCAGTGACCGACCCAGGCCGCCCGCGGCTCGACCACGCACCGGGCGATGTGGTCCACGACCCCGGCAGTGGTGACGCGCACCCGGTAGGTCCCGGTCTTCCCGGCGGCCGCCCACACCGGATCGCGGGTCTTCACCATCTCGAAGCCGCTCGCATCCAGAAAACCGATCTTCACGGCGAAGGAGCCGTCGCGCGTGTTCGGATTGCTGACCTTCACGGTGGCGCGCGGGTCCTGAGGGCTCGCGCAGCTCACGAGTACGGCCGTCGCGTCTTTGAGGGGCCGGGTGTCCTCAGGGGAGGGGGACGCCGAGGGCGTGGAACTGGGGGAGGCCTGGGCGGGACGCGCGCTGGCGCCGCTGCTCGCGCTCGGCTTCTTCGTGCCGCCATCCGAGGCAGTGCTCGACGCACTGCCGGCGTCGTCGTGGTCCCCGGAGGCACAACCCGACGACAAGCCGATCAGGCTCACCACGACCGCCACCGCCAGCACTACGGATCTGAGCCCGCGCCCCTGCATGTACATGGCGTCACCCTACTCACGCACACCCTGCGCGCTTTTCACGGGTGGCACGCCACGAGCACGCCGCCGGCCAGTGGGACCTCGCACCGGCCGGCGGCGTGTGTCATGCGGGCGTCAGGGGCTCAGCACTCACCCCGCCACACGACCCGCGTGATCCTCAGCCCCGCCTCGGCGTTCGCCTTGTAGCGGCCCGGCCCCGGGTTGTAGTGGAAGCAGTCCGTCGACGGCTGCCCGTTGAGATACGACGTCACGTCGACGTGGTCGGCGCCCGGATAGGCGACCCCGTTGTTGAAGATGGAGCCGACGGCCAGGTTCCCCGACCAGTTGCCCGCCACCCTGAGGAGCAGCCGGCCCGACTGGTCGGCGCCGCTGTAGGCGCAGAAGTACCCTTTGCCGCAGCCCGGCGGATTCGCTTCCGCGGACGCCGTGGGAGCCACGGCGAGTACCCCGGCGAAGGCGGTCGCCACGGCCCCGGCGCCCAGCGCGGTGAGTCGCTTTCCGGTCAGCATCGCGCGCACCCCATTCATGCGCACTCCCCGCGCCATACGACCTTCACGACACGGGTGCCCGCAACCGCGTTCGCCTTGTAGGCGCCCGGACCGGGGTTGTAGTGCAGACAGGCGGTTTCGGTTCCGCCGTCCACGGTGTACGTCACGTCGACGTGGTCGGCGCCCGGGAAACGCACCCCGTTGTTGAACGCGGAGCGGAAGGCGACGCTGCCACTCCAGTTTCCCTTGGTTTTCAGGACGAGCCGGCCGGTCTGGTTCTCTCCGCTGTAGGCGCAGAAGTATTCCTTCCCACAGCCGGGCGGATCGGCCTCCGCCGCCGCACCGGGCGCGTTGACCAGCACGGTGGCGAAAGCGGCAGCCGCAACTGCCCCGATGGCAGCACGTGTGCGCATGTGTTCTTCCCCCTTGAACGACAGTGCGGTGCGACAAGCCCGGTCGAGTGCTACAGGCTCGACCGCGTGCGACAAGCATGGTCGCGAACGACAAGCTTGGTCGCGAACAACGAGCTTGGTCGCGTACGCCATTCAGGCTGCCCTTCGCCGTCCGCCGCCGCCAGATGTTTCGGCGCCAGCCGAAAAAGGCTGCTGATATGCCTGAACGGGGGTGCGCGCCGGGCCGGTTGGCGCGAAAGGTGATATCGCGGGCACCGTCGCCACGGGACCATTGGTCCTGTCCCGCGCTGATTTCTTCAGTTGAACACGAGACTGACTGCGATGGAATTCCGTGCTCCGAGTACATTTCACGCGAGAAGATCTGCTCCGTACCCGAGTCGCCGACAGCCCCGACCCTTTGTGGGAACTCGTACTCAGCGTAAACCTTTTGGCAACGCGTCAGGGACGAGCCGTATTCGACATATGGCGGACCGACGCCCGCGCCGCACTGAGCCGGCTGCCCCGTCACCACCTCCACCTCGTCAGGGCGCTCGCCCCGCCCCGAGGCAGCTTCCCCGATTTCCTCAACCCGCCGGAGGCCTCCCTCGGACTGGACGAAGGCGTCGAGGCGGTGCTCTCGACGCCGCGCCGACGGCTCGGCGCGGAGATGAACGTCCTCACCAGGGCACCGAGGTGGCTGCGCCCGCTGGCGGAGGGCGAGCCGGTCGCACTGGAACACCTCGGGGAGGCACTGCGGGGCTACTTCCACACGGCCCTGGCCCCGCACTGGTCCGCGATCCGAGCCCAGGTCGAGGCCGATCGGGCCGTACGCGCCCGGGAGATACTGCGCGGCGGCGCCGACGCACTCCTCTCCACCCTGGGACCGTCGATCCGCTGGCGGCCGCCGGTGCTGGAGACGGCGTACCCCTACGACCGCGATCTGCGGCTGGACGGCCGAGGGCTGCTCCTGGTGCCGTCCGTGTTCTGCTGGCAGACGCCGATCACCCTGACCGACCCGGAGCTGCCGCCCGTACTGGTCTATCCGGTGGTGCGCTCGTACCGCTGGTGGCTGCCCCGGCGGACGGACACGGAGCCCCGCACGCTCGCGAGGCTGCTCGGCCAGGGCAGGGCCGTCGTCCTGCGGGCCCTGGAGGACGGATGCACGACCAGCGAGGTGGCCCGCAGGGTGGGCGTGACCCCTTCGACGGCCAGCGAACACGTCGGCATCCTGCGGGAGGCCGGACTGGCCGCCTCCGTCCGCGACCGCAACACCGTGCTGCACGTCCTCACCCCACTGGGCGCCAGCCTCCTGACGGCGAACGGGTGCGGCCGGGAGTGAGGGGCTGTGCGCCTACTCGAGGCCGTCGAGACTGTCGAGGAAGCCGACGAGTGCGGTGAGCAGGACGCCGGGCTTTTCGAGGTGCAGATCGTGGCCGGTACCGGGGATGCTCATGGCGGTGGTCGTGGGCCGCTGCCCGCGCAGCATGTCGTCGACCTCCCGCGCCGGGACGAAGCTGGACTGGCCCAGGACGACCAGGGTCGGGCAGGCGACCTGCTCCCACTCGGACCGGAAGGAGCGCTGTGCGTTCTCGGCCAGCGAGCGGACCATGACGTCCCGGTCGAAGCGCGGCCAGAACCCGTCGTCGCGTTCCTCCAGCCCGGCCGCCCAGCCCGCGCCGAACGGCCCGCCACCGAGGAACGCGGCCGCCGCCTCGCGCGAGGGGAACGGGGTCGGCCAGGAGCCGAGCCACGTGCCGATGTCCGCAGGAGTGTCCGGGTTCGGATCACCGGGCCCGGCCTCGACGAGCACGAGCCCGCGCACCAGCCCGGGATGTGCGGCGGCGACGAGCATGGCCGTATGCCCGCCCAACGACTGGCCGACCAGGACGGGCCGCCGCAGCGCCAGGTGATCGGCGACGGCGACGACGTCGGCGACATACGCGGCGCGGGAGACGTCGCGCGGGTGCCGTTCACTGGCGCCGTGCCCGCGCTGATCGACCGCGACCACCCGGTACCGGGGGCTCAGGCGCTGTGCCGGCACGTCCCACTCACCGGCGTGCCCGGCCAGCCCGTGCAGCAACAGGACGGGCCGACCCGACCCGCCCCAGTCCCGGCAGACCAGCCGTACGCCGTCCCGTACGACGGTGCGCTCGGACCATGGGTTCCTCACCGGCCTCATGGGTACTCCCGGAACCATCACACGTCCCCGACACCGGAGAGTCATGACAGGCACGACGGAGAACGAACAGCCCAACCGCTTCTGCAAGGCATGCGGCACACCCGCCGGGGACGGCGAGCTGTGCACGCACTGCGGCGCGGTCCTGGACCTGCCCGACGAGGCGGGACTGGTCGAGGACCAGGGCGTCGCGGTCCGCCGGGACCTCGGCGACGGTTCGCACGGCTAGAGGCCGGTCTGGCGGTGTGGACAGGCGCCTGTGTGAGCGGTGCGTCGATGGGTAGCCGGTGCGCGTGAGCACATCCCGCATCGCCGTCCTCGATGTCGACGGCACGTTGATCGACTCCAACTACCACCACGCGCTCGCCTGGTACAGGGCGCTGCGCTCGGTGGGCGAGACCTGGCCGGTGTGGCGGCTGCACCGCCTGATCGGCATGGGTGGCGACCAGCTCGTCACGGCCCTGGGAGGCGAGGATCTGGAGCGCCGCGTGGGCGACCGGGTCCGCGAGCAGCAGGGCAAGGAGGTCGACGGGCTGATCGAGGAGATGGCGCCGCTGCCGGGCGCCCGTGATCTGCTCCTGGCCATCAAGGAACGCGGTCACCGGCTGGTGCTGGCCAGCTCCGGCAAGGAACGGCACGTGGACGCGTTCCTGGACATGCTGGACGCCCGCGACATCGCCGACGACTGGACCAGCAGCGCCGACGTCGAGGCGTCCAAGCCGGCGCCGGACCTCCTGCACGTGGGCCTGCAGAAGCTGGGCGCGCCGCCCGACGCGCCGAGCGTGATGATCGGCGACTCGGTGTGGGACGTCGAGGCGGCGAAGCGGGCCGGGATGCCGGCGCTCGTCGTCCGCAGCGGCGGCTTCGGCGACGACGAACTGCGCAAGGCGGGCGCCGCTGCCCTGTACGACACGCCCGCCGACCTCGCGAAGGCACTGGACGACACGCCGCTGGCCTGAGCCCTGGCTCAGTTCCCCCAGTCCTTCCCGGCATCGCACTGCCAGCCGGAGAAACCGCCCTCGCGCGGATTCTCGACGTCACGGTCGAAGTGGGGCAGCTGTCACGGCTCGGGGTCCAGAGTGGGCTCCGAGCCGTGACAGCGTTGTCATCTCAGGTCGTCGTCAGGCCGTCAGAACGTCAGGCTCCAGCGGTCGACATAGCCCGGGTCGACGGTGAAGATGCCGGGCGTGTTGTCGGTGACCCGTAGCCTCCAGGTGCCGTTCGCGGGGACCGCCGAGGCGTCGACCGTGTACGTGGCGTGGAGTTCGGACTCCCCGTTGTTCCAGTACCAGGGCTTCACCGGGATCTCGGTACCGTCCTCGCTGACCAGGGTGGCGATTTGGCCGCCCACCCACGGGTGGACGAGGTCGATGGTGACCTTGAGGTCGCTCGGCGCGTGCCCCTTGCGGCCGGTCACGACGAGGGGTGACTCGACCGTGCCCCACTGCGGGATGTCGTAGCGGGCCGGGTTGACGAAGAAGCGTCCGCCGGAGGCGAGCACCGGCCAGTCGAAGCGCACGGTCTGCCTGGCCCCACGCTGGGCCGTGTTCTCGACCGTCACGGCGGCCTTGAAGGTGCCGGCCTTCTTCGGCGTGCCGGTGATCAGACCGCTGCGGGAGTCGATGGACAGGCCCTTGGGCAGCCCGTGCGCGGAGTAGGTGAGCCGTCCAGGGCTGGAACCGGTCGCCACGATCTGACGACTCGTGGGCTGGCCCACGGCGGCCGGGCGCGTGGACGGGGCGGTGACGGCGATGTGGTGGACGTAGCGGGCACCCACGTTGACCGCGGCCCACGCGTTCCCGACGGCCTCGTACGTGGCGCTGCCCTGCCCGAACAGGTCGGCCGCCGCCTGCAGGGTGGCGGTGCGCGCCCCGGCGTAGTCCGTGCTGCTGGTCATGTAGGTGGTCAGCGCCCGATACCAGATGGCGGTCGCGTTGCGCAGACCGATCGGCGCGACCGGGAGGCCGTCGTAGGTGGGGCTGTCGTACGAGACGCCGTTCAGCGTCTTCTTCCCGCTGCCCTCGGACAGGAGGTAGAAGAAGTGGTTGGCGGGACCGGAGCTGTGGTGGACGTCCTCCTTGCGCAGGTCGGGCGTCCAGTAGTCCAGGGAGGTGCCCTTGTCGGGGTGGGCGTCCTTGGAGGGCTGGTCCATGTAGCGCAGCGGTGTGCCGGTGCCGCGCACGTCGGCGAGCTCGCCGAGGGTGTAGTCGGGTGTGTCGGCGGGGTTGTCCGCGAAGAACTCCACGGCCGTGGCCATGATGTCGCTGGTCGCCTCGTTGAGGCCGCCGGACTCCCCGGTGTAGGTGAGGTTGGCGGTGGCGAAGGTGACGCCGTGCGTCATCTCGTGGGCGGCGATGTCGAGTTCGGTGAGCGGGTGGGCGTTGTCCCGGCCGTCACCGTAGGTCATGCAGAAGCAGAGGTCGTCCCAGTAGGCGTTGGCGAGGTTGTCGCCGGCGTGGACACGGGACCGCGCTCCGGCACCGTCGTCCGCGATGCCGTTGCGGCCGAACCACTCCCGGTAGAAGTCCCAGGTCATCCGCTGCCCGTAGGCGGCGTCCACGGCGGCCGTCTTCCGGTCGGCCGTGGTGCCGTCGCCCCAGTCGTCGTCCTCGTCGGTGACGAGGACACCGGAGCCGCCGACGCCGGTGAGGTCGTACGTCTTGTGGCTGCCGCGGTCCGGGTCGGTCAACTCGAAGACGTCACCGCTCTTCTGGGTGCCGATGTCCACCTGGCCGCTGTACTGGCTGTGGCCCGTACCCGTGGCGATCTGCTCGACGCTCTGGAGACGGTTCCCCGTCGCGGCGTCCGTGACGACGCTCAGGCGGCTCGGGGTGCCGTCGGGCTGGGTGCCGGTGACGAAGGACTGCCAGGCGAGGACGGGGCCGCCGTCGCCCATGAAGACCACAAGACGTGGGGCGTCGGCCGCCGCCGGGGCCTTGGTGCGGGCGTCCTCGGCCGCGCCGAGAGCACTGCGCCGTGCCTCGGCCGCGCTGATGGCGGGCTTTGTGCCGGGCACCTTCACCCGTGCGTTCGTCGCCTTGCTGACCGTACGGCCGTCCGCCTTCTCGTGCACCATCAAGTCCCCGCCGAGGACGGGGAGTCCGGCGTACGTGCGCTCGTAGCGGGTGTGCACCGTGCCGTCGGCGTCCTTGATGACATCCCTGGGGACCAGGGCCTCCTGGTCACCGAGGCCGAGCGCCTCGGCGGTGTCGGAGCGTGCGTCGGCGGCCACCTTGAGCAGTCGTTCCCGCTGCCCGGAGGAGAGGGTGACGGGGCGTGCCCCGGCCTTGGCGTCCGCCACGATGCGCTGGGGAGCCTCCTGTTCAGCGGGGAAGGCGGCGGCGACGCCGGCCGGCAGCACCGGGGCCAGGGTCGCGGTGAGCGCCAGGGCGGCGGCCACGGCGAGCCCGCGTGGTCGGCGGAGCCCTCGGGGCTCACGCCAGGGCGTGGGTCTGGGCGATATCGGGACGCCGTCGACGGCGTGGTGATTCGTCACTCGTGAACTCCTTGTTGCCCGGCCACAGACAGGGCCGGCAGGCGATGACAGGGGAATGGCAGGGAACGACAGGGAATGGCAAAGGAACGGCTCGAAAGCCTCTGGAAGTTGACGGCGCATGACGCTCTCGCGCCGTCGTGGATCGTTTCAGTACGCCTGTCGGCTGTCACTATCCCGGAGATCAATGTCCGAAAGCCGGTCAACGGTCTCCTGGTCAGGCGTCGGAGGGCGGGCGCGGCAACGAGCGGATTTACCTGGAGGTCACACTGGTTTGACCATTCAAGGAGGTGATATCCAGCCATGGCGGTGGTGTTGCACCGGTGCCCGGTTCGGGTCAATCCGCGTGGCTTGCGGAGCTTGCGTCCTGCCTTCCCTGTTGCTTCGTCGCAGGTGACAAAACCCGGCGACGCCGACGATCATCGTCGGGATACTGGTCGCCCATGGACGAGGTGGAAGTCGTCGTGGCCCATTCCGAACGGGCGACCCTGCGCGTAGGCGACGTGTTCCTGAAGGTGGACGCCGACCCGGCGCGCCTGGACGTGGAAGTCGAGGCGATGTCCCTCGCGCCGGTCCCGACGCCCGAAGTCCTGTGGCGCAAGCCGGTCGTACTCGCCACGGCAGCCGTCCGCGGGACGACGCTCGGACGCCTCGGCGGACCCTCGACCGCGTCACCGGCAGCGTGGGCCGCCGCGGGCGCCGCCATCCGGACGCTCCACGACGCTCCGCTGCCACCTCGGCCGGGCCGCGCGGGACGGAGTATCGCCGCCCTGTCGGCGGAACTCGACGCCGAGTGCGAAGCGCTCGTCGCGAACGGCTTCCTGCCGGCGGACCTCGTCGCACGCAACCGCGAGGTCGCCGAGGCCGCGCTGCGCCCGTGGACGCCCGCCTTCACGCACGGCGACCTGCAGATCGCGCACGTCTTCGTGGAGGACGACCAGGTCGTGGGCATCATCGACTGGTCCGAGACGGGGCAGGGCGACGCGCTGTACGACCTCGCCACGTTCACCCTCGGACACGAGGAGCACCTCGACGACGTCCTCGCCGGCTACGGCACCGATGTCGATCGCGACGTGATCCGGGCGTGGTGGTCGGTGCGCAGCCTGCTGGCGGTGCGGTGGCTGATCGAGCACGGCTTCGACGCCGCAGCGCCGGGCTGCGAGATCGACGTACTGAGATCCCGGATGTGAGGGGCCGTCGGTCTACTGAACCGGCCGGGGGCACCGTCGCGTCACGACCACACGAGTCGCCCTTGGGTCACCTCACAGACCGGGTGGTCGCCGGCCGCGATCCGCGTCAGCAGCTCTGCCACGGAGTCGAAGTAGTGAGCCAGTGAGGCGTACTCGCCCGTGATCGTGCTCTCGCCCACGAACCAACTGCCTACACGTCCGTCACGCACATCGACGAACTTCCCCGTCCAGCCGTCCTGATCCGACTGGAAGGGGATCCACTCATTGCGCCAGAAGGGATGGTCCGGCACATCCGGCGGGTCGAACCCTTCCGACCTCCAGCGGTTCGCGTACAGCCTTTCCATGGCCCGGATGCCCAGAAAGAACCGTCCCTCGTCCGGGAACCCGGCGAAGCCACAACACTGCACTTCGTCGTCGGCGTCCTCCTCAGGAAGATCCAGGTTGTTCCGCAGCAGCCACGCCCGCAGGTCCGGGTGGAGCTGGACTCCCATCCGCTCCTCCGCGGCCGCCAGCATCTCCTCCGTCGCGGGGCCGGGCAGCTCGGCGTGATCGGTTGGGGCGTGCTCCCGGAGGAGATCCATCACGCGGGACCAACTTTCCACCACGCCCATTCCGCACAGCCCCCTCTGCAACGTCGTTGTCGGGCGCCGTCGTTGCGAAGCGCATGAACAGTAAGCGTCACTACGGAGCGCCGACGGGAAACCCGACGGGCAGGGTACTCCGCGCTGGTCTCCTGCCCCCACCCACAGCCACCCGGCGTCAGGAGGCGGCGGGACCGCCGTCGCTGGCCTGGCGCTGTCGCTGGAGGTGGCGCGCGGCGCGGGCGCGGTTGCCGCAGGACGGCTTGCACCACTCCTGCCGGCCATGGGACTTGACGAAGTACCGCACACAGCGTGGCGCGGAGCAGGCTCGCAGACGGTTGCGATGCGGACCGCTCAGGAAGTCGACGGCGGCACGGGCCAGCGCCGCCAGAAGCCGGACCGTCGGATCCCCCTCCGCCGACACCAGACGGACCGCGGGGGCACCGTCCGACGGCCAGTCCAACTGCGGGACGACCGACTCACGCGCCGCAACGGAGTTGAGGTACGCCAGCGCCTCCTCGACCGGCATCAGTCGGCGCGCGTCCGCCGGACTGGGCGGCGCGGGACTGACCGCCCGAGCGAAGAGGGCCCGAACCGCCTGCCGCAGGGCGACAATCTCGCTCCTCAGGGCCTCGTCCACGGACAACTCCCGAATGCGCACCTGACCGGAGAGCGATTCCGCTTGCGCCTCGACCCAACGAGTCACCCCTTCAACCGACGCGAGGTCGTCGGCGACACCACCGTCCCCGTCGTGCCGGATCGTGCTCGCCAGTTCCAGCGCCAGCCAGCGCTCCATCCGCGTCTCCCTCCCTCTCAGTGCCGACCACTTGATCGCGTCGTCCGGCACAGCCTAAGGTCTCTAACGGAAAAAGTGAGAACTTCCGTTAGGAGTCGAGGTGGGGTGACGGTACCCCGGCCTCGGCCTGTACGGCGGCGGGGAGCCGCCGGGGGAGGGGACCGAGCATGGCTGTACTGCTCGCTCAGATCAGTGACCTGCACCTGGACGGCAGTGAGAGGGCCACCGAACGCGCAGGCCGCGTCATGGACTACCTGAGGAACCTGCCGCACCCGGTGGACGCGCTCCTGGTCACCGGGGACATCGCCGACCACGGCACGGAAGCCGAGTACATGGAAGCCGCAGGGCTGCTGACGGCCCCCTTCCCGGTGCTCACCTGCCCCGGCAACCACGACGTCCGCCCGGCCTACCGCAAGGCCCTCCTCGGAGAGGCGCCCGACGAGAGTCCGATCAACCGGATCCACCACATCGCCGGGACCGCCATCCTGATGTGCGACTCCACCATCCCGGGCCGCGACGAGGGCCGTCTCGACACCGAGACGCTCGACTGGATCGCCGCCCGCCTCACCGAACTGCCGCAGGACACCCCGGCGCTCATCGCCTTCCACCAACCGCCCGTCGATCTGCACCACCCGCTGCCCGACTCCTGCAGGCTCGAACAGCCCGAGGAACTCGCGGCCCTACTCGCGGCACACCCGCAGGTCGTCGCCGTCCTCACCGGACACGCCCACACGGCGGCCGCGTCGACCTTCGCGGACCGACCACTGATCGTCGGCCCGGGCGTCACTTGGACCCTGCGGATGCCCTGGGAGGGCGACCGCCCAGCCGACCGCGACCAGCCGCCCGGCCTGGCGTTCCACATCCTCGGCGACGACCGGCGCCTGACCACCCACTACCGCGTCGTGCTCTGACGACGATTGCACGCTGTCGCAGGAAGCCGTGATCGAGTGGGAGTGCCTGCTGGCCGACGGTCATTTCGACGCACTCGTCGACGCCGGCGAACCACGATTCGTGGCCGGCCAGGAGGAGGACGGGTGCGTCGTCTTCGCCCTCTCACCCCGCCTGTCCGCCACGCTCGCCGAAGCCGAGCAGCCTGAGCTGGAGCGGGCTGCTATGGCGTGGTCCCGTCGGCGGAAGGAGGACGGCGAGATCATCGACGGGGAGGTCGCGAAGTCCATCCTGAGCGGCCTGGCCGCGCTCGCCGGCACCGCGCGAAGCCGGGGCGAAGGCGTCTACTGCTGGGTGGCATAGGACAGTCGCCGAAGACTCAAATGAGGACCTGGGTCGGGTTGTTCACCCACCGACCTTCCCGGCGTCGATGCGCTGCCCACGTGTCTCGTCGACCACGATGGGAATGCCTTGCGGGATCCGTCCGTCGAGTTCCTCGAGGAGGGACTGCACCGGGGGCAGTCGGCCGGGCGCGCGGACATGGATGTGCAGGGTCCGGGAGTTCGCGTCGACGCTGGTGACGGAGGCGCCCGGCTCGTCGGCGAGCCACTCCTGCGCGGCATCCTTGGCCCGGCCGGTCCAGGCGTTGAGCAGCAGTGTGGCCACGGTGTTGGCCGCCAGGGGGAGGAAGACGACGGCGAAGAGCAGGGCCATGGCGGCGGACGTCCTGCCCGTGGGCCGCCCGGCCGCCTTGTCCGCGTCCCCGGCGTACCCGAGCGCGGCGAAGACCACCATGCCGGCGAAGACGAGGGCGAAGAGGTTCGACACGAACAGGGCCAGTGCGCCCAGCGCCAGCCATCCCGACAGTTTCCCCAGGCAGACCCCTACGACCACCAGGGGCGGGACGAGGGAGATGGCGATCGCGACGCCGGGCAGGACGGAGGCGACGTCCCGGCGGGCCAGCGCGACCGCACCGGCCAGACCGGTGGCGAGGGCGGCCACCAGGTCCATCAGGTCGGGCGAGGTCCGCGACGCGATCTGACTGTTCGACAGCAGGTCGTAGTCGCTGGGGAGGACCAGCGACATGAGCATCCCGAGCGCGACGACGAGGAGGCCTGCCAGGAAGACGACGGTGGCCGAGCCGGTGCGACGGCGCAGCACCGACCCGAGGGCGATGCCCATGATCGGGGTGGACAGCGGAGCGATGATCATGGCGCCGATCACGGTCGCCGTGGAGTCCGTGAGGACCCCGCCGCCCGCGATGATCGCCGCGAGCGTGAGCATCGTCCAGAACGCCGACCGCTTGGACGTGGTGTCGCCCGAGGCGAGGACCAGATCCTGGGTCAGTTCGTCCAACGTCCGGCGCTGCGACGCCGGCAGAACACGGTCTCGAACCTGCCTGATCATGGCTCCAAACAACCACGACCGGCCCGGTAGCCACGGCTAGGACACGACCACGCGATGTCCGTCACCCAGCCGCATCCCCATGGCCGGCTGTCACCACGCACCCGTATCTCACTCGACCCGGCCACCCCTCGGAAGAGATATTCCAGGCATGGAGTTCTTCTGCTACCACCGAGACCGGCCCGCCTCCCTGTCCCTGCGCCTCGACCTGGCGGAGGAGCACTGGTCCTACATGGACCAGTACGCGAAGGAGATGATCGCCCGGGGTCCGACGTTCGCCGACGACGGCGAGACACCCACCGGCAGCGTGCACATCCTCGACCTCCCCGATCCCGCCGCCGCCCGCGCCTTCGCCTTCAACGAGCCGAACTACCAGGCCGGCGCCTACCGGGACGTGCTGCTCCGCCGCTGGCGCAACCTGCTCGGGCGCACCATGTGGGACTACCCCGGCACCCCCGGCGATGTCCCCGGAGGGCGGACCGGCGGCAACCGGTACCTGGTCATAGGCTTCGGCGCGGGGGAGCCCGCCGACCTCACCGTGCCGCCGAACCGGGACGTGCTCATCGCCTACGGCCCACTCCTCTCCGACGACGGCACCGCCTGGCTCGGCACCGCCGCCCTCCTCCAGGCCCCGGACCCGGACACGGCACGCGCTGTCCTGACCTCCGACCGCTATGCCGACATCGAGGTCCACAACTGGGACTTCGGCGGCCGCCCGTCGTAGCCGATCTTGCCCGAACAGCCCTCAATGGCAACGAAGTTGATATACCCGCATCTTGCGGATGATGAGAGGCAAGAGGGACGATCAGAGGGTACGTAGGTGATACGTACAGGCGGTCACGCGAGGACAGAAGGGGTGACGGTGGTCGAGCGCAATCTCACGCAGGAGGAGGTGGACGCGCTCCCGTTCGAGCTCAATCTGTCGGATGGTCACGCCTTCCGCCCCTGGACCCCCGCCGAATCCGAGATGATCGCCGGCTCGGCGCGCTTCTTCACGGAGTCCGACCGCCGGGGCGGGCAGCGGGCCGAGGCCGAGTACATACGCCGCTATCTCGCGCTCGGATCGCAGTCGTACCTCCCGGGCCACTTCACCGGCCTGATGTCCTACTCCGCCTCGATGGCCGTGGAGATGGTCGCCAACCTACTCCGCATGAGGAATCTCTCCGCGGCCCTGATCGAACCCTGCTTCGACAACATCGCCGACATTCTGAAGCGCCACGACGTCCCCCTCCAGCCCTTCCCGGAGACGGCCTTCACGGACGGTCCGGCCGCGCTGGAGAGGCTGCTCGGCACCCTCACCGCTGACGTCATCTTCCTGGTGAGCCCGAACAACCCGACCGGTACCGTGGTGAGCGAAGAGGCGTTCACCCGGGTCGTCGAGTACTGCCGGACGAACGGCAAACTTCTCGTCCTCGACGGCTGCTTCCGGATCTACCTGTCCGACGACGAGGTCTACGACCACTACGGCATCCTCGCCGCGTCCGGCATCGACTGCGTCGTGATCGAGGACACCGGGAAGGTCTGGCCGGCGGCCGAGCTGAAGGCTCCCTTCCTCTCCGTCTCACCGAACCTGGTGGGCGCCGTCTCGGCCATGCACTCGGACTTCCTCCTCCATCTCTCGCCCTTCACGGTCCGGCTGATCACCGAGTTCGTGAACCTCGCCGAGGCCGACAACGGCCGCTACCTCCGCGAACTCGTCCTGAAGAACCGCGAGCTCTTCGAGAAGACGGTCCCCGCATCCTTCCTGAGCACGGACGACACCCGGAAACTGGGCTTGGCCTGGCTGAAGGTGGAGCGGGACGACCTGGACGGCGAGGATGTCCGCAAGTTGCTGGCCGAACGCGGCGTCCAGGTCCTGTCGGGCGAGCGGTTCTACTGGGCGTCACCGCACCTGGGGCGGCAGCACCTCCGCATGGCCCTCCTGCGTGACCCGGACGTCGTCGTCCGCGCCGGACAGGTGATCGCCGGTCTCGCGGAGGAGCTGGGCGACGGCCGGTCACGGCGCTGACGGCACCTCCGCCAAGGCCTGAGCCGACCGCTTGGTGTCCGGATGGCCCTCGCCCAGCACACTGCGCCGCCGTACGAGGGTGTCGCGGTGCAGTTCGCGGGCCCGGGCGTGCTCCCCGAGGGCGGCCAGATCGTCCGCGAGGCTGTAGGCCGACCGGAGCGTGTCCGGGTGGTCGTCGCCGTGCAACTGCCGCCGCCGGTTCCAGACCTCCTCGTTGAGCTCCCGGGCCTGCGTGCAGTCGCCCATCTGGTGCAGCGTGATGGCCAGGTAGTGCCTCGAGCGCAGGGTGTCCGGGTGGTCCTCGCCCAGACGCCGGCGCCGCTGCTCCAGGACCCACAACTCGAGCTCCCGGGCCCGCTCCAGTTCACCCAGGTCGCACAGGTCGGACGCGAGGTGGTGCGCGGAGTGCAGCGTGTCGGGGTGCGTCTCGCCGAGGACCCGCTGACGCCGCCGCCACACCTCCTCGTTGATGTCGCGGGCCCGCTCGCGCTCGCCGAGTTCGTACAGGTCGGAGCCCAGATAGTGCGCCGACTGCAGGGTGTCCGGGTGGTCCTCGCCGAGCAGCCGGCTGCGATGCTGCCACCCCTGCTCGTCCAGGGCCCGTGCCCCGGCGAAGTCGCCCAGGTCGCAGAGGTCGGCCGCGAGCTGGTGCGCCGACCGGATGGTGTCCGGATGATCCATCCCGAGGACGCGGCACCGTCTTTCCCAGACGTCCTGGTCGACGTCCTTCGCCTGCGCGTACTCACCGAGTTCGAAGAGGTTGGACGCGAGGTTGTAGCCGGAGTTCAGCGTGTCGGGGTGGTCCGGGCCGAGCCGTTCCGTCCAGGACTCCCGGGTGATCCGGCAGATGTCGACCGCGGACCGCGACTGGCCGGAGAAGTACAGATAGCGCTGCACCTTCAGCACCAGCGCACGGAACCCGTCCGCGTCCAGCTGCGGACCGGGCAGCGCCGCGGCGGACGACAGCAGCTCCCGGACATGCGGGACGATCATGCCGTACTCGGGCCAGGACTCCGGGGTGTCCGGGTCGCCGAGGGTGATGGTGGCGAGCAGCTCCTCGGCGGCGTGATGGATCACCCCGTGCTCCTCCTGCGGCAGCCTCGCCCGGAGCAGCGTGTGGACGAGCCGGTGCATCTGCAGGGCGTTGTCGGCGTGCCGGGCCAGGCCCAGGGTGACGATCTTGCGGACGGCGAGGGCGGCCGTGGCCGTGTCACCGAGCCGGACGCCGAACCGGGGCGGCCCGACGGCGGGATCGGAGCCCAGCGGAATCGGCTCCGGCGCCAGGAACGCGAGCCGGTCGAGCAGGGTGGCCGCCGTCGGTCCGGCCGTCGCCACCAGCCGGTCACGACTCGTGGCCACCACCGACACCAGGCCGGGGTGCGCCGAGACCGTACGGTCGTCCAGGCCGCTCTCCGTCGGCTGCGACTGGAGAAGCCGGAGATATTCGGACGTCTCCAGCCCGGTCTCGTCGAGGAAGCAGCCGACCTGCTCGACCGACAGGGGCAGATCCCCTACGGCGGCCGCGACGCGGTCGGCGTCCTCGGGGGACAGGGTGGGGCACCGGCGGGACAGCAGCGTGATCGACTCGTCCCGTTCGAACTCGGGGACGTCGATGCGCGTACCGATGCGCCCGATACGGGGATCGCGGCCGGTGATGAGCAGCTTCCCTCCGTCGGGAGGGAGGAGATCGTTCATGGCGCCGAGATCGTCGAGGTTGTCGTACACCAGCAACCAGTCGTCCCTGGCGGCCAGTTCCACCCAGAGGGCCCGTATGAGGAGGGACGGCTGGACGGCGGTGAGTCCGAGCTGTGAGGCGAGGGCCGTGAGGCTGGCCATGACGGCGGCGAGCTGATCGGCGCCCACCCACCACACCAGTCCGTAGTCCTGGGCATGGCGATGGGCGTACTCGAGGGCCAGCTGGGTCTTGCCGATGCCGCCCATGCCGATCAGCGACACCACTCCGGGTTCGTCGGCAGCGCCATCCTGGCCGCCGTCCCGCATGCTGGCGGCGACACGTTCGAGGAGAGCGGTCCGGCCGGTGAACGCCTGGTTGCGGGAGGGCAGGGAGCGGATCGGCCGTAAGCGGGTGGTCGTTTCGGGCGATGGAGCGGATATGACCTGCACATGGTCGATGTGGTCGGCAAGTAGTCCGCCGTAGAGCGCTGCCTTGGCGGCGGCGACCGTCGGCTGGGCGGGCGTCTCTCCGGGACCGCTTAGCCCTCGTGCGGCCCCGGCCGGGAAGGGTGGTGGCCGGTGGTCACTCCTCCCGAGACATTGCCCGCGACCACGACGCCGCCTGTCTCGGCCCGGAGGTCACGTGCCGCGCCGATCCCGTTGTACGGCGCCAGTCCGGCTTCGTGACGCTGCAGACGGTCGACGGATGCGGCCAACTCCGTCGCGAACGCGGGATCTTCCTCCGCCAGGTCGGCGATCGCGTCCGTCGCCCGCCGTGTCGTGCGCTCCGTCACCTCGCCGTCCCCGGCCTGCTCCAGCAGCCGGGTCAGGGCGGGATCGTCGCCGACGGCTCCGCTGACCAGTTCGTGGAGGGCGTCCATGTTCTCGTCGAGCACCTGATCCGCCGCGACGTCGGCACCGGCACTCACTCTGCGCGCCTTGCGCACGAGGTATCCGACCGCCGCTCCGGCCACCAGGTCCACTCCGGGTGTGGGCACTTTTCCTCCCCCGTTGTCGGCTGAGACCATTTAACACCTTGACGGCATGGTTGCTGGCGATTGGTACCCGACAACTTCCTTGCTTTTGAGGCGTGTTCAGTCGAAGTCGCTCGGCGCAGGCCGAGGAGCTGTAGGGCCATCAGGCCCGATCGGATCGGTGATGCCGATCGCGTTCAGGAGGGCGACGCTGAGTCGGGTGTCGGGGTGGCCCTCGCCGAGGACCCGCCGACGGCGTTCGGCGGTGTCGCGGGCGATGCGGACGGCTTCGTCGATCCGGCCCAGCCCCGCCAGGGTCGCCGCCAGGTTGGACGCGATGTCCAGAGTCTCGGGATGGTCGTCGCCGAGGACCCGCCGTCGGCGGAGCAGAGTGTCCTCGGCCAGGTCGCACGCCTCGGCCAGGCGCCCCAACTCCGCGAGATCGGTTGCCATGTTGGAGGCGGTGAACAGCGTGTCGGGGTGGTCCTCGCCGAGGACCCGCCGCTGCCGGCTCACGGTGTCCTGGGCGAGGGCCAGGCCCTCCTCCACGCGCCCCAGTCCCGCGAGACAGACCGCCACGGTGGATGCGACGGCGAGCGTCTCGGGGTGCTCCTCGCCCACGACCTGTCGGTATCGATGGAGCGTGTCCTGAGCCAGAACCAGTGCCTCGTCGGTCTGTCCGAGATCCATCAGGTCGGCGGCCAGGTTCGCGGCGGTACGCAGAACCTCGGGATGGTCCGCGCCGAGTTCCTGCCGTTGCCGGTCGAGGAGGCCGCGGTGGAGGGAGAGGGCGCGGTGATGATCGGCGACGGCAGCGGCGGCCCGGGCCAGGCAGGCGGTGGCGCGCCAGGTGGCGGCGTGATCGACGCCCAACTCCGCGGTCCAGGTGCGGTGCAGGCTCTCGAGCCGGGGGAGTACGGCCGTAGCACTGCCGCGGTCGACCAGGTACTGACAGGCCTCGCAGGCGGCCAGGCGTGCGGCGTCCGTCACCAGATCGCCGGGCGCGATGGCGAGCAGATGCGGGAGCAGATCGGGCCAGCCGGGCCAGGCAGCCGGATCCTGGGCACGGCCTGGGAACGCGGCGGCGAGCAGCAGGCTGGCGTGGCGAGCGGCGGCTGCACGCTCAGGGACGGTGAGCTGGGCGGCTATGACGGCATGGGTGAGCCGGTTCAGATGAAGGGCGCCGCCTTCCACGCGCGCCAGCCCGTGTCGCTGTAGCGCTGTCACTACACGGTTCCGCGCGATCCGGTCGACCAGGACCTGGCCCATGAACGACGAGGCCCCAGGGCGCCGGCGGCCTTCCAGGACCGGCAGGGTGAACGGCTCCGGAGCGAGCAACGCGCAGGCGTGCAGAACCTGGGCGGCCTGGGAATCCTGCGCGCGCAGACGTCGCATGCTGAGCCGTATCTGCGCGGCCAGCGTCCGGGGGTAGTCGAGCGGTTTGCCCGCGTCGGTCACCTCTCCGGCCCTGTCGGCGAGTTGCTCCAGATAGTCCCGCACGCTCGTCGTGGCCAGGACCTCGGCCGCCTGCACCAGGGCGAGGGGCCAGTCGTCCAGCGCCGCCGCGAGCCGGTCCGTATCCGTGGCCGTCAGCCATGGTGTGCGGGCCCGCAGGAGCGAGACCGAGTCCCTGCGGGCCAGTACGCCGACAGGGACAGGGGTGGCGAGCTCGTGCCAGCGCGGGTTGCGCGAGGTGATCAGGACGTGTCCCGCTCCGGACGGCAGACATGCGGCCACCGCTTCAGGGTCCTCGGCGTTGTCGAACACGATGAGCCAGCGCGCCCGCGACCGCAGCTCCGCCGCCAGCGCGGGTACGGCGTCCTGGGCGGATGTGGTCGCGTCAGCGCCGCCGAGGGCGACGGCCAGCCGAGCGAGCTGGTCAGGGATGAGCGCCGGGTCCTCCGCCCGCACCCACCACACCAACTCGTAGTCGCCGCAGAAGCGATGCGCGTACTCGACGGCCACCTGGCTCTTGCCCACCGCCGCCTGTCCGTGCAGAGCGACCGGCGCGGCGGTGGGCCCGCTCGCCAGCCGGCCGCGAAGGTCGACAAGGAGTTCGTCACGGCCGACGAGTCCGGGATTGCGCGCCGGTACGTTCCACACCCGGGGCAGCGTCCCCGGCAGCCGAGGCCCCGCCGACGGTGAGCGGCCACGGTGTCCATCACCGCCGGGAAACGGCGGTCGTACCTCGGGTGCCCCGACGGGCCCGGCGACCGCGGCCAACAGCGCTTGCCTGGCCGCCTCCTCGCCCATCCCGCACAGCGCCGGGGCCTTGAGCGCCCGCAACATGGGTGGCGCCGCCGAGTCGTCGAGGCGGACCGGGACGAGCTGATCCCGGCCGGCGATCACCGCCGTCCACTCCTCGGTCGTCCATCTCCGGCGGTCGAAGTAGGCGGCCGAGAACAACGCCACCATCCGACGCTGCGCGAGGGCCTCGTCCATCCGCACGATGACGTTGTCCCCGGCACCCCAGTGCCAGGAGTCCAACTCGACGTCGTACCCGGCGTCCCGCAACTGCCAGGCCACCCACTCGGCCCACGCCAGATCGGCCCCCGCGTGGCTGACGAACAACCAGGGCCTGCCCTCGGATCCCGTCATGACCACCCCCGTGCCGGACTCAGCCTGCGCTCAGTCGTGGGGGCCGGAGACAGGCTTGTGGCCCAGTATCTGGATCCCCCTCGCCTCGTGACCGCTCATGGTGTTCACGGTGATGTCCCGACGGGCCACGGTCGTGAAGTCGCGCAGCAACGAGAAGAACCATGAGCGCGAATGATGCCTGAATACCCCACCGTCTTCCGTCTCAAAGACGCCGTAGTCGTCGAAGTGGGAGGAGCCCCGGGCGTAGCGCGCGCGGTTGCGCTCTTCCTCCTGCAGCAGGAAGTCACTGACCTAGAGGGCACCGCCGTGTTTGCCGATTCCGGCGAGCCAGGGCGAGTGGAGCGGATGTGTGAACGTCTTCGTGGCCGCGGCGGAGTTCCAGTAGGGGATCTGGCTGTCGAGATCCGACACGGCGGATGCCTCCTGACGCAGGTGCGGTCACCCTGCCCGGCGCCCCTTGACCCTCACGTGGCGTCAGGCCCCATAGTCGGGGCCGTGGAGGATCACTGGACCGTGGGACGCGTGGCCGAACTCGCCGGCGTCACCGTGCGCACGCTGCACCACTACGACGCGATCGGGCTCGTACGTCCGTCGGCGCGCACCGCGAAGGGGTACCGGGCGTACTCGGCGGAGGACGTCGAGCGGCTTCGGGAGGTGCTGGCCTACCGGCGGCTGGGCCTCGGGCTGCGTGAGATCGCGGAACTGGTGGGTGACGCGTCGACCGACGTGGTCGCGCGCCTGCTCCAGCTCCGTGGCCTGCTGCTGGAACGGCGTGACCGCGCCGACGCCATGGTGGCGGCCCTGGACAGGGAACTCGAAGCAAGGGGGAGGGGGCTCACGGTGACACCGGAGGAGCAGCTGGAGGCGCTCGGCGGGCGCCTGTACGACGCGATCGGCGGCGCGTACACCGCGACGCGCCGCACGGAACCACGGATCGCCACCCAGATCCTCGACGCACTCGGCGACGCGCAGACGGTTCTGAACGTCGGCGCCGGCACGGGCAACTACGAGCCCGCGGGGCGTGAGGTGACCGCCGTGGAACCGTCGGCGGTCATGAGGCGGCAGCGCCCTGTCGGCTCGGCACCGTGTGTGGCGGCGGCAGCGGAGAGCCTGCCGTTCGAGGACGACTCCTTCGACGCCGCGATGGCCGTGTCCACCGTGCACCACTGGGAGGACCCGCTCGCGGGGCTGCGCGAGATGCGGCGTGTCGCCCGCCGCGTCGTCGTGCTCACCTTCGACACCGACGAGCCCGGATGGCAGGACCGATTCTGGTTGACCCGGGACTATCTGCCGGAGTTCGCCGGTGTCCTCGCGGGGTTCCCCTCACTCGCCGGCATGGCCGACGCGATCGAGGCCCGCACCGAGCCGGTACCCATCCCGTGGGACTGCGCGGACGGCCTGTTCGAGGCGTACTGGCGTCGACCGGGGGCGTATCTGCAGGAGCCGGTGCGCCGCGCGATGTCGGTGTGGACCCGGGTCGGCCCGGAGGCCGAGCAGCGCGCGGTGCGAACCCTCGGCGACGACCTGGAGTCCGGCCGGTGGACCGAGCGCAACGGCGACCTCGCCGACCTGGACGCGGCAGACCTCGGCCTCCGCCTGATCATCGCGTGAGCAGACGGAGGGCCCGGCATCACGAAGATGCCGGGCCCGTGCCACACGCTCAGAAGGCGTGCCCCAGGTGTCCACCGTTGGAGTCCGTCGCCTCGCGGGTTGCCGCGATGGCGCACTCGTCACGCATCGAGCCGGGTGTGCGGTGTCCTCCCCGCTCGACATCCACACTGCTCAGAAGGGCATACGGCCCCGAACCCGGCGCCCCGCCGACCCGCTGCGGCCCACCGCACGCGAGCTGCTGTGGAAGGGCTTGCTGAAGAGGCGGCCCAGGGGACCGGGCGCCTTGCCCCCCGCTCGCGCACCGGCACCGAGCGTGCGTTGCGTGCCACGTTCGGGGTGCCGGGAAAGGCGAGGGATGAAGAAGGCCAGAACAGCCAGTACGACACAAATGCCGATCACGCCGACGATTACCACGGTTGGCTCCTTTCGATGGTAGGTGTCGCATGCCCCGCATCACCGCACCTATGTGGAGGACTTCCTCGCGAGATCAGGGACGGGTGGTGGACCCTCGGCCGCCCTTGGAGCCCGGTGCCCCCGGAGGGCGTGATCACGTAGATTGTGGCTCTTCGACGATGTGGGATGTGGGCTGTGAGTGGGGGAGCGGAAGTGGGTGGACATCCGGTGGTGACGGCGCTGGCGCAGGTCGTGCCGACGACGCACGGCGTGGACGAGCGGATCGACTGGAACGAGCCGGAGGAGATCTGGGGGACCCGCTTCCCCGCCGACTATGTCGCCTTCATGGAGGTGTACGGGGCAGGGGAACTCAGTGAGTCCATCGGCATACTGCTGCCGGTACCGCGACCCGAGGCCTACTCGGACGGTTCAGGGCTGAAGGACGAGACGGCGAACGCCCGCGGCACGTGGGAGATGTGCGGCGGTCGGAGAGTCCTGGATGTGGACCCGGATTCCATGCTGGCTTGGGGCGTCACCAGCGGCGCCGACATCTACTGCTGGCTGAGGACGGGCGACGATCCCGATGTATGGCCGGTACTCGTCTGCGGCCGGCACACGAACCCCCAGTTCCAGGTCCACTCCTCCGGGATGGGGGAGTTCCTGCACAGGCTGCTCACCGATGAGGAATTCCGGGAGGAGACGATCAGTGTCGTCCTTCCGAAGAAGCACTCCTTCGTCAACTGGCGTGAGCAGCAACGGCGTTTGGAGGCAGGCCTCGACCCGTCCACAGGAGAGCCCTGGTGACGCCAGACGCTTTCTGCACGCGGGCTGAGCCAGGCCGGTCCACTCACGAGGCTGGGCCTGGACGTCGACCCGAACGTGGTGCTGACCCGAGAAGACTTACCCGACAGTCCGCGCCCGTGCCGCGGACGTGAGCACTGACGTCAGAAAGCGGCGAACCGCCTCCAACTCGCCCTCGTCGAGGCCTTCCGCGGCCGCCACCACCTCGTCGATCAGCGGTCCGAAGAAGGCCCACCCGAGCTGCCGGGCCTTGTCCTCGACCTCCAGCAGTACGCGCCTCCGGTCGGCGGTGTCCCTGCTGCGCCGGACGAGTCCGAGCCGTTCCAGGCGGTCCACCAAGGCCGTCGTCCCGGCCGAGTTCAGGCGCAGTTGCTCGCCGAGCCAGCCCGGCGTGGCGCGGATGTCGGCCCGCGCCGCGTCCAGGAGGTGGATCAACGCACGTACGTCGGTGGGATGCAGCCCCCGACGGGCGGCGAACTCGGCGCCCAGCAGGTCGAATTCGACGGTCACCGCACGCAGCAGGTGAACCAGCCCCATGACCGGGTCCCGATCGTCCACAGCACCCTCCCCTCTCCTGCGGATCTGCGCATAGTATCTCGCTGAGCGAGATAATTGCTGGGCGAGAGGAATGCTCCGTGTCCCTGACCGCTTTCGACCTCTCCTACGACGAACTCCGCGCACGCTGGCCGGACTCCACCGAAAAGCTCGACGTCCCCACCCCGTACGGGCCCACCCGCGTCCACGCGTACGGCCCGGCGGACGGCAGCCCGCTCGTGCTGCTCCCCGGCGGTTCGGCCACCGGCCTGGTGTGGTTCGCCAACGCCCCGGCCCTCGGCCGTCGGCGCCGGGTGTACGCGGTCGACCTGATGGGCGACGCCGGCCGCACCGAGCGCCGGGGCACGCCTTTCAGGAACGCCGGCGACCTGACGACTTGGCTGGACTCCCTGCTGGACGGACTCGGGCTCGCCCGTACGGACCTGTGCGGCCACTCCTACGGCGCCTGGATCGCCGTCACGTACGCACTCCACGCCCCCCAGCGCGTCGGACGCCTCGCCCTCGTCGATCCCACCCAGGTCTTCACCGGTTTCCGCACGAACTACCTGCTGCGCGCCCTGCCCACCCTGCTCCGCCCGACCGAGGCACGTGCCCGCGCCTTCCTGACCTGGGAGACGGAGGCGGCCGGCACCCGTCCGGACGAGACGTGGCAGCGTCTCTACGCCCTGGCCTCCACGGTCCCCGGCCGCAAGTTCATCACCGGTGGCCGACCACGGACCGCCGAACTGCCCATGCCGGTACTGATCCTGCTCGCGGAGCTCAGTCGCGCACACCACACCGCCAAGGTCGCCGAGAAGGCCCGTCGGACGCTCCGGCACGGCGAGGTGGCCGTACTCCCGGGCGCGACGCATCACTCCCTCCCGCTCACCGCGCCGGACGAGTTGAACGACCGGTTGCTCGACTTCCTCGGCCGCCGGGAGCCCACGTCGAGCCCTTGATCGCACGGCCAGGGAAGTCGCTTCGGGCCGCCCGCCCCCACCGCCGTATCGCGACGTGATCGCGGACCGGTACTATCCGCGGGTCGTCCAACGGGGGAGGGACCATGGCCGAGGGCCGCGAAGTCACCAGTGGAGCCGAGGAGAGCCACGCCACCGGCGTGGAGGAGACGGCGGTGCACCTGGTGTACCGTCCGCAGCCCGCTGACACACTGGCCGGTATACGGGCGCGGCAGCGGATCAAGCGGTGGGGGCTGGTGCTGCGGGCCGTGTTCCTCTTCCTGTGGGTGGCTCAGTGGCTGCTGGGCACCGTCCGCCGAGGCGACGTCGAACCGGTCTCCACCGTGCTCTTCCTCTTCGTCCTTGTCCTCGTCGCCGGTTACCCACGGGCGCAGGCCGCCCAGGTGCAGCGGCTCGTCGGATGGCAGGGCGAGTACCGCACGACCGTGTCCCCGTCCGGCATCACGACCAGCAGCGACCACACCACGCTCATCCAGAAGTGGTCGGTGTACCAGGGCTACCGCGAGACGAAGGGCCACTTCGCCCTGCTCAGCCGCGACCCCAACATCCTGTGTGTCGAGATCCTGCCCAAGCGCGGCCTGAGCACCCCCGACGACGTCCCCCGACTGCGCGAGCTCCTGGACCGGTGCACGAAACGCGTCTGACGCTGCTTCGGACCGCCACCCCACCGGCCTGTCCGATCACGTCGAGGTCAGGGCCGCTCGTACAGCTGGAGTACGCCGCCGAGCGAGAAACAACCGGCGCCGAGGAGGGTGCCCCAGTTGGCGATGTCGGCGTTGACCAGGCTGCCGGTGGCGGGGCGGGTGTAGGCCGCCACTGCGGAGATCATGAACAGGACGGACCCGATCTGGTTCACCGCGACGATCCACCAGCCCAGATCGCGGCGGCGTAGACAGGGGTATGCGCGGTGGCAGATCTCCACGAAGGCCAGATGACCGGAGATCAGGAACAGCAGGCAGCCGATGACGTCCGGCGCCCAGATCAGCCGGTTCACCTGCTGGACACTGAGGCCCTGCAGAAAGGAGTCCAGGAGGTCGACGGCGAACACCAGCGTGCCCGCGAAGAGGACGAGCGCGCTCAGCCAGTCCACCCGGGCCGGTTCGTAGCTCCACCAGCGCCAGGAACGGGTGAACAGACGCCCTTCGCCTCCGGGTTCGTGGCGCGGGGCGTTGACGACCTGGAGCAGGGAGACATAGCCGCCGGTGTTGAAGAACAGACCCCCGGCGAAGTAGATCGAGGCGCAGGTGGTGGCGTCTCCCGAGCCGAACTGGGCGACACCGGCGCCGGCCGCGAAGAGCGCGCCGCCGATGACGAACGCGGTCGCCGCGATCGTGTTGAGCCTGCGCAGCCGGTCGCGTGTGCGGGCGTCGACACCGACCTTCCCGCCGGCCGGTGCTCCGGGCGGACCGGCCGTGATGACGCCCCGGCGCCGGGCGGGCCTCGACTCCCAGACAGCGGTCCCCCCGCTGGGCGGCTGCCATGTGAGCCGGGTCGTGAACGGCCCCGCGCCCTCGGCGTGCTGCTCGGTCGGTGTCATGTGCGTGGAGTGGCGGCGATACGGAACACGGGTCGACTCTGCCAGAGCACCGGCCGCGGAACCGGCATTGCCCGGCGTCCATCCGTATGACGCGGCACAGGAGCGGTGACGTCGGTCGGGCGGAGTCTGGTCGACGCCGGACCGACCGGCGCGACTCGGTCAGGGACTGGATCTCAGCGGCGGCGCCTGCCACGTCAGCGTGGGCGGCTGGAGGAGGGGCGAGGGCTCAGGCCCGGGGTCTTCGGTGTCGACGACCCCGGCGGCCGAGTGGTCGAAGCCGCTGGGCCAGCGGGTGCGCTCACTCGCCAGGGCGCCGGTCAGGCGTGCTCCACCGAGGTCGGCGGTGCTCAGGTCGGTGCCGCGCAAATCGGCCATACGGAGGTCGGCGCGGTGGAACACCGCACCGTGGGCGTCGGCCTTGCGGAGGTTCGCCTCCCGCAGGTCGGTTTCGGTGAAGTCGGCGTCACGCAAGTCGGTCGCCACCAGCTTCGCGGCCCGAAGGTCGGCCAGAACGCATCGAGCCCGGCGGAGGATCGCAGTCGTGAGGTCGGCGTGCCGCAGGTTGACCGAGACCAGCGACGCCTGGGTCAGATTCGCGCGGTAGAAGCCGGCCGCCTCCAAGCAGGCGCGGTCGAAGTTGACCTCGGGGAACCACAGCCCGTCGCAGTCGGCCCGGCGCAAGTCGGTGATGCTGAGATTGACCCAGGACTGCTCCCGGTGTTGACACAGGACACCGAGCGCGGTCAGCGCCACCTGGGCGTCGGCGGAGCGGGTCTCCAGGGGTGCCACGTCGTTGATGGGCGCGTCCGCCGCCGGTGATTCCGGCGCGGCGGGTGGCCAGGGCAGGTGCGTCCGCAGGTACGCGGCCTGGATGGAGATGATGGCCTCCCGGTCGCGGGCGGACTGCTCCGCGATCCGCCACAGCGCGTGCAGTCCGCCGATGCGCACATCCAGTTTGTCGCTGCCGAGCTGGTCGACGGCCCGGCTGAACCGATCGGTCACGTAACCCTCCTGGGCGGCACGCAACCCGTCCTGACTCACCCGCAGTTGCCGCCACGTGGCGTACGCGCCGAACAGCACGACCAGGCCGCCGACCACCTGCAGCAGCGTCGTACGGACGTCGTTCACCGCCTTCAGGCGATCCTGGGCGGCGACGCTCGCCCCGGCCAGGTCGTGGTCGACCACCACTCCCGGCAGCACGACGAACAGCGTGCCCAGCGTGACGAGCCCCGCCCCCGCCAGCAGACCTGCGGCGACACGACGCGTGACCGGCCCCTCATGCCACGCCTGCCGCCTGCCGTCTGTGCCCCCCGTGTCCATGGGCATGGGAGCCTAGGCGTCGTCCAGAAGACGATCAAGGGTGCTGTGCACGGGCTCCGGCCTGCGAACGACCGTACGTAGTCTGTGAGTTGTCCCCGGCCCGGTCAGATGACGCGGAAGAGGTCGGCTGCCGCGTGCACGTCCGTGAGGTCCTCGATCGAGCGCAGGTTGTCGCACAGCACGTCCAGGACCGACTCGGCGGCGGCCGCGGGTGGGACGCCGACGGCCGCGCCGAACACCCGGAAGCCCAGCCGGCGCTTGGTCTCCTTCCACTGGCGCATCCAAGCCTCGGTGACGCCGCAGTCGTCGTCCGTGATCATCACGATGTCGCCGCGCGAGCGGGCCGCGTCGTCGAACTCCTGCTGTAGCAGCTCTGCCGCCGCGCCGAGCGGTCGCTGGTAGTCGGTGCCGCCCCCGAGGAAGGTCTCGGCGAACTCCAACACCCGTTCGACAGGGGCGGGTTCGTCGGCCGGGAACCGGAACACCTGCAGTTTGTCGGCGGCGGAGAACAGAATGCCGACGAAGTCCCGCCGGGCGTGCCGGGCCTGGTCCAGGAGCGCCAGCGCGCAGGCCTTGGCCCACGCCTCCCTCGTGACGCCCCCGGGCCCCTCCTCGTACATGGAGTGCGACGTGTCGACGCACGCGATGATCGCGCCACGGCCGGAGGAGTGCTCGCCGCGGCTGTCGTAGAGCATGAGCTCCCCGGCCGCGAAGCGGGCGGCGAAGACGGCTCGCAGTGGGGGCAGGCCCAGGTGGGCCAGTTCGGAGGGGACGATGCGGGAGAGATCGTCGCCGAGCGTGACGCCGACCAGTTCGCCGCTGGTGTGCTCCACCTTGCGGGCCCGCTCGCCGCTCGCCATCTGCCGGAAGCGGCCGATCAGGTCGGCCCATTGGGCGAGCCGGCTGGTGGCCAGCCGTTCGGCGAGCCGAAGGCGTTCGGCGAACGGCAACCGCTCGGTCTGAGCGGAGCCCACACCCCAGGCCCGGAGGAGCTCGGCTTCACGCCGTGCGGCGGTGGCGGCCTGCGCCGCCGCGGCGTGGGCGGCCGCCCGCATGCCCGGGGCCGCGGCGGTCAGGGCCTGCGTGGCACTGTCCATGGCCTGCACGGATGCGGTGCGGGCCGTCTCGGCTGCTTCGCGCAACGCCTGATCCATGTCGTCGACATCGCCGTCCGACTGCCGTACCGCCTCCGCCAGTTGAGCGGTAGCTCTCTCGGCCTTGAGCTGAGCCCTCCTCGCCTGCTCGGCCTCGTCGGCGTGCTCGAGGATGCGGCGCAGCATGGTGGACATGGCGAGTACGGACATGGCGGCTGCGTAGGCGTCACCGGCGGTCGTCCGACGCAGTTCGGCGAACTCCGGTGGCTCCATGAGCGAGGTGAGGATGTGATGATTGACCAGCCGGGCGGGGTCCACCGTCGCACGGTCGTGCAGCCGTGGCCGGGCCTGGTACGCGGCCAGGAACACGTCGGTGAGCAGATCGATCGCACTGTCATGGCGTGCGCTCAGCTCCGCGGCCAGGTCACGCAGAGCGGTCGACTGCGCCCGGGTGTCGTGCCATGTGGCGAGGTCGAAGCGGTCCGCGACCACGGTGGTCGTGTGCCGCTGTGCGGGGACGGCGCTGGACGGTGTGTCGGTCTCCTGAGGCGGGGCGGGGTGTGAGTCGTCGCGGGTCATGGCTGGGCGTCCACCATGCTCGTGTCCAGGCCGAGAGCCTCAGTGAGCACGCGGGCGCGTACGGCGCGCTGGCGCAGGGTGACGCGGTCGATGGTGGTCGTGGAGCGGCCGGCGCCCGCGGCCTCCGACCGCAGCTGCTCCAGGCGCTTACCCGCTGTGGCGAGCTTGTTGTGGGCGTTCTTGATGACCCAGTCGCTCAGCGCCTCCCGGGACTGGCCGGCCATGGCGTCGAGCTGGGTCTCCAGCTCGTCGAGGGTGTCGGACAGGTCGAGCGCCTCCTTGGCGTCCGGATTCACCAGGTGCAGCACCTCGCGCTCGACGACGGGACGTTCGGCCGGGGAGTTCCACAGGACGTGGGTCAGGATCGACAGGTCGGTCTCGGTGACCTCCGTCCGGCCGTCGAGGTAGGCGGACGCCTGGAGGAGGCCGACCGCCTGCCGCCAGCGCCGGTCGGAGGCGATGAGTTCCTTGCGGCGCAGGGCGGCCCGCAGGGTGCAGATGGCGTCGACCATGGCGTCCGGCACCTCGACGGCCGGGACCGTCGTCGTCACGGCCTCCTGCAGCTCGCTCAAGTGAATCGTCGTCGGCGTGGACGCCGGTGCCGGGGCGCGGACGGCCGAACGGACCAGGGCGGCGAAGTTCGAGGGGTCGGTCAGATAGCCGATCTCGATCCGGACCAGCAGACGGTCGTAGATGGCGGCCGAGTCGTCCGCGTCGGGCAGTTCGTTGCTCGCCGTGATGGCGCCGATCAGAGGGCACCGGATGGGTTCACCGCCGTTCTCCGGGTGGTAGATCCGCTCGTTGAGGTAGCCCAGCGTCTCGTTCAGCGCCGCCGTCGAGCACTTGAATATCTCGTCCATGAACGCCACATGGGCGGTGGTGGCGCGCCCCTCGTAGACCTGGCGGTACTCGCCCCGAGCCAAGGCACCGACGTCGATGGGGCCGAACATCCGGGTGGGAGCAGTGAACTTCGACAGCAGGATCTCCCAGTAGGAGGCTCCTTCGACCCTGGAGGTGAGGTCCCGGGCCAGCTCGGACTTGGCCGTGCCGGGCGGCCCGAGCATCAGGGAGTGCTGTCCGGCGAGCAACGTCACGACCAGGGTGCGTACGACGTCGTCCCGCTCGTAGAAGCGCTCCGACAGCTCACTGACGATCGTCCGCAGCTTCTCGGCGGTGGTCTGTGCGTCGGGTTCACTCATACGTCTTCTTCCCGGCTCCCTGCTCGAGCTGCCCTGACACTGACGGCACGCATCCGGTGCGCGACCATCGGTACGGTGCCCCAGGCTACTTCTTGGCGTCGGACGCCCCGCCGGGGTCCGACGCCACGCCCTCGCCCCTCACAAGTCCGTTGTCCTTCACGAAGCGCTCGAACTCCTCGACAAGACGCCGGGACGCCGCCCGCATCGCACTCCGGGTCGTGCCCCGACATGCGGCGGAGAGCTGCGAGACCTGGATCACACCGGGTCGTGTCACAGGCGTCCTAGCTGTCTCGTCTCGGGGACGTAGGCACCCTGACGACCCAGGAGGATCAGACGATGGACGCGCGACTGAACTACTTCGCCGCCCCGACCACCGGCAAGGCGCTCAAGCACTTCATGGCGGTCGGCCGGGAGTTGAAGCAATCGCCTCTCCCGGCCACGACACAGGAACTGGTGGCGCTGCGCGTGAGCCAGATCAACGGGTGCGCGGTGTGCATCGACATGCACACCAAGGACGCCGCGGCGGCCGGTGAGAGTCAGGTGCGGCTGCACCTGGTCGCGGCCTGGCGGGAGGCGACGGTCTTCACGGAGGCCGAGCGTGCCGCGCTGGAGCTGGCCGAGCAGGGGACCCGCGTCGCGGACGCGGCCACCGGGGTCAGTGACGAGGTCTGGGCGCGTGCCGCCAAGCACTACGACGAGGACCAGCTCGCCGCCCTCGTCCTGCTGATCTCGTTCATGAACACGGCCAACCGGCTCAACATCATCGCCCAGCAGCCGGCCGGCGACTACCAGGTGGGCCAGTACCACTAAAGCCAGTAGCACTGAGCCAAGTATGTCCGGGCGGCCGGCAGACCGTAGGGGAGAAACAGACGTGGGCAAGGTCGAGGAGTTCGAGGAGCTGCGGCCGCTGCTGTTCTCGATCGCGTACCGGATCCTGGGCAGCGTGAGCGAGGCGGAGGACGCGGTGCAGGAGACGTGGCTCCGCTACGACGCCTCGACCACGCGTCCCGTGTCGGCGAAGGCGTTCCTGTCCGCCACGGTGACCAGGATCGCGATCGACGTACTGCGCTCCGCACGGGTGCGGCGCGAGGAGTACGTCGGCCCGTGGCTGCCCGAGCCGCTGATGAACGACCCGTACGAGGACCCGGCCCGTGCGGCCGAGCTGGCCGACTCCGTGTCGATGGCGGCACTGCTGCTCCTGGAGCGGCTCAGTCCGCTGGAGCGGTCGGTGTTCGTGCTGCGCGAGGTCTTCGCGTTCGGCTTCGACGAGATCGCCGCCGCGGTGGGGCGTTCCGAGGCGGCCTGCCGGCAGTTGCTCGTACGGGCGCGCCGGCACATGCACGAGGGGCGGCCCCGTTTCGAAGCGGACCGCCGACAGCGGCAGGAGCTGGCGCGACGGTTCTTCGAGGCGCTGGCGGACGGCGACGTGGACGGGCTGCGGAGTCTGCTGGCCGCCGACGTCCAGCTCGTCGGGGACGGCGGGGGCAAGGCGCCGCAGCTCGCCAGGGCCGTCGCCGGCGCGGAGAACGTGGCCAGGCTGCTGGCCGCCGTCTACCCGCTCATGGTCCAGGTCGACATCACCTGCGAACCCCACGACATCAACGGCCAGCCCGGCGCGCTGTTCCGCGACCGCGACGGCAAGGTCCTCCACATTCTCGCCCTCGACGTCCTCGACGGACAGATCCAGACGATCCGCTCGGTCATCAACCCCGACAAGCTCAGCCACCTCGGCCCGGTCGCCGACGTCTGGGCCGTCGACCAGGAGGTGAGGCAGGCCCGCAGGCGGAGCCGGTGATCTTCTCAGCAAGGCTCACGCGACGTCCGGCCGTGTCATCAGGGGCGACCGCAGGTGCAGCTCCAGGCGGGGCCCGGTGAGGGGCACCGTGCTCCACACGGCGGTCGTCTTCCCCGCGCCCCCGTCCACCACCAGCCGGACGTGGTGCGGGGTGGTGATGAGGAGGAGGTCGGCGACGAAGGTACTGCCCTGCCAGGCGCCGGACGCCACGACGGGGCGGCCGAGCGGGCTGCTCTCGCGCCAGTCGCCGAACCCGACCTCGACGTCGAAGAGTGACCCGAAGCGTACGAGCCACCCGCCGTCGGCGCTGTCGACGGTCACCGTCGTTCCGTCGGGCAGAGCCGAGTCCTCGGCGGAGGCGTCGAGTACGCCGCTGACCGAACCACCGGGGCCGGGACCGGCCGACGAACCCGGCACCGGCGGCAAGGCCAGCTGCCGCAGCCGGGCCGCGAGGAGTTCGTCGTCCTCGGCGCTTTCCGGCCGGTCCAAGCCGGGCAGCAGGCACTCCCACAGAGCGTCGAACACCGTCTGCGACTCACCCTGGGCGGTCACGGCGACCACCAGATCGTGCGCTGGCACCACCACACACTGCTGCCCGAAGGCGCCGTGCCCGTGGTAGCCGTGCCGCGACATCCAGAACTGGTAGCCGTAGCCGCAGGAGAAGTCGGCGTCGGCGGTGCCGTCCTGGAACGGCTCGCACGCGACGTGCCACCGTGTCGCAAGCTCCACCCACTCGTGCGGGACGAGCTGGCGGCCACCCCACGCGCCTCCCCGCAGAAGCAGTTCACCGAAGGCGGCGATGGCCTCCGTCGTGAGGTGCAGACCATGGAAGCCGAAGACGGCACCGCTCTTCACGCGGTCCCATTCGGCGTGGCCGACGCCCATCGGCTTGAAGAGGCGGTCGTCGAGGAAGTCGTCGAGGTCGCGGCCCGTGACCCGTTCCACCATGCGGGCCAGGAGGAAGGTGGTGGAGTTGTCGTAGATGTGCCGCGTGCCCTCCGGCGCGGTGAACGGCAGGCTCAGGAAGCCCTTCACCAGGTCATCGGGCTCCAGCTCCCAGGCATCGGCGAGGCTGTCCCCGGGGTGGCCGGCCGTCATCGACAGCAGATGGTGGACGGTGATCCGGCTCGCCTGCGCCGAGAGGTTGTCCGGGACGTGATCGGGCAGTACGTCCACCACCCGATCGTCCAGGGAGAGCAGCCCGTCGGAGACCGCCAGGCCCACGGCGACCGACGTGAACGACTTCGTCAACGAGTAGAGCAGGTGGGGCCGGTCGGCCGAGTACGGCGCCCACCAGCCCTCGGCGACGACGTGACCGTGGCGCACCACCATGAGGGAATGACACTCGATCGATGCCGCCTCCAGCCGGTCCAGCAGGGCGGCGATCGCACGGGACGACACCCCGGAGGCGGCCGGTGTCGAGCGCGGTAACAGGGCACGCTGGGAAGCCATTCGCGCACCGTAGACGGATGCCGTCACCGCGCCCAAGGGAATATCTCAACACAAGTCCTCGGCGCCCTCACATGTCCCTGGCGCCCGCCCTGATCTCCTCGTGGATGCGGGGGTACACCACTGCGACAGATGTTGCGGATGCCGTCCAGGTCGGCCCGCTGTCAGTCGAACATGCCCGCGTATCACGGGTCTGGTTCGCCGGACACCGGGTCCAGGCCTGCGTGGAAGCGGCGTTCCTGCTCCTCGTGATGGACGAAGGTACCTACTCGCCCCGACAGCGAGAGGTCGCTCAGCGGGCACGCGTCGAATTCGGCAGTCATGAGGCGCCGCAGGAAATCCGTCATGCCGCAGTCGAACAGGGCCCAGTGCGGGTCGCCGTGTCTTCT
The DNA here is from genome assembly GCF_018070255.1 of Streptomyces sp. RK62. Taxonomy (NCBI): domain Bacteria; kingdom Bacillati; phylum Actinomycetota; class Actinomycetes; order Kitasatosporales; family Streptomycetaceae; genus Streptomyces; species Streptomyces sp. RK62. The sequence continues at coordinate 119,902 of NZ_JAGPYD010000005.1, forward strand.
CCAGACGACCACAGGCCACTCGTCGGGGGTTGGGACGATATCCGGCGTTGCGCTGCTGGTACGCCTCGATGTCGAAGGCCGGCGGGCGACCGCCTGCGCGACCTCGCGCAGACAATGAGGGCATGACGTTGACGATTTGGGTCGATGACTGGCAGATCCAGTGCTGCGGGGAGAGCTTCACGCCGGGGGATGTCGTCTCGTGGCAGCTGCTTGAGGTCGATCCCGAGGACTACGCCGACCTGGTCGGTCGCGATCGCGCTGCGGAGATCGACTTCTGCGAGGAGCACCATGGCCGGGGAGATGACCCCGCGCCGACCCGGTTGCGGGTGCTGACCGTCACAGAAGTGCACTGCCGGTACGTAGTCCCTCCGGGGAGCACGTCGAACGCGCGCCACCCGGTGCCGGGCACAACCGAATGGGTGCCCGTCAGGCAAGCGGACGGACGGGCACTCAAGCGCCAACACGTCGAATTCACCGGCTACCTCGTCACAGCCGAGCGAGTTGTGGACGGGGAAGGCGCCTGACCCGGTGTCGTCCAGTCAGTGCATGAGCTTCAGGTGCGGGTGGTGCGGTGACACGGGGCGGATCCGGTGCGTCCCGCGCGTACAGCTGCGCGACCGGCAGCATCGCTATGGGCCCCTCCGGCGGAGCACAAATAGAGGCGCACAACTCCTCACGCCGCCACCGCGACCCCGACGCCGACCGCGATGAACAGCCACCCGGTCGTCAGCTCCCAGCGATGGCGGATGGCGGGGCGGGCCAGGAGCGCGCGCAGCCGTGCGGCGACGGCGACCAGGCCGAACCAGTACGCCACGCCGATGAGCACGTCCAGGATGCCGAGGAGGAAGATCTGCCGCGCCGGTGAGCCGCCGCCGTGGACGAACTGCGGCAGGACGCTCAGGAAGAACAGCGCAGCCTTCGGGTTGAGCACGTTGGTCAGGAGCCCCTGCCGGAAACCCGACCGCCACCGACTGCCGGACCCACCGCCCCCAGTCACAACCGGCGCGATCGCCTGACGCTGAGCGCCCCGTGGGCGGGCCGTACGCCGGGCGGCGAGCACAGCCCGGACACCGAGATACACGAGATAGCCCGCGCCCCCGAGTCTGATCGCGTCGTAGATCACCGGGGAGCGAGCGGCGACCACGGACAGCCCGACCGCGGCGGCCAGCATGTGCACGCACAGCCCGCTCTGCGCGCCCAGCGCCGCCGCCCGCCCCTTGGTGGGATGTTCGGTGGCCGATCTGAGCACCACGAGGAAGTCCGGACCAGGGACGACGTAGGCCAGCAGCACCACACCGAGGAAGCCGACGAGGTCGACTGACATCCCTCCCCCTTCCGTTGCCGCCCGCCCACGGCCATGGCCTGGTCGAGTACCCCACCCTGCCCGTGACGCGCATCACAGATTCTCCGTGTCACGTTCGCGCCCTCTCCTCCCATCTCGTGGGCGTCAAGACGCGATAGACGGAGGACGGAACGATGAAGAACGCACAGCACGAGACGGGTACGGCGGCGCATGCCCACCGCGTCGTGATCCTGGGGGCGGGGTACGCCGGCATGGCCGCGGCCGTTCAGCTCGCGGCGCGGGCGAAGCGGCGCGACGACGTGGACGTGACCCTGGTGAACGCGCAGGAGCGGTTCACCGAGCGCATGAGGCTGCACATGGCGGCGACCGGGCGGCAGCTCGCCGAGCTGAGCATCGCCGAACTCCTGGCGGGCACGGACGCACGCTTCGTACGCGGCTGGGTGACGGCCGTGGACCCGGACGCGAAGACCGTACGGATCGACGACGACCAGGTCCTGCCCTACGACACGCTCGTGTTCGGGCTCGGCACCACCACCGACACCTCGGCCATTTCGGGCGTCGAAGAGCATGCCCACACGCTCAGCAATGCCGAGGACGCCGAGTTCCTGGCCGAACGGCTGGCCCGGCTCGGCAGCGGCACGGTGGTGGTCGCGGGCAGTGGCCTCACCGGCGTCGAGTCGGCGGCGGAGATCGCGGAACAGCACCCGTACCTCGACGTCGTACTCCTGGGCAGGCAGGAGCCCGGTTCCACCATGAACCCGAGGGCCAAGACGTATCTGGACGCCGCACTCCACCGGTTGGGCGTCCAGGTGCGCTCCGGCGTCGAGGTGGCCAAGGTGCTGCCCGGCGCGGTGGAACTGGCCGGCGGCGAGACCGTCGCGGCCGACGCGGTCCTGTGGACCAGCGGCACACGGACGTCGCCGCTGGCGGCCGCCGCCGGGCTGGCCGTGGACGAGCGCGGGCGGATCGTCACCGACACCGCGCTGCGGTCGGTGTCCCACCCCGACGTGTACGCGGTCGGCGACGCGGCCGCCATCCGCCAGGCCTACGGCGTCATGCACGGCACCTGCCAGGGCGGCATGCCGACCGGCGTGCACGCCGCACTGTCGATCGAGCGCGTGCTCAGGGGCAGGCAGCCCAAGCCGTTCCGCTTCGGCTACTACCACACACCGGTGAGCCTCGGACGTCACGACGCCGTGGTGCAGTTCACGCGGCCGGATGACACCCCTCGCCGGTTCTGCCTGACGGGACGCATGGCCGTCCGGTACAAGGAGACGGTGACCGCCTCGCCCTGGCCGACGTACGGCCGTATGAAGAAGATGCCGGCGTCGGGCGCGTTCTGGCCCCGCGGTGGCCGCTTCACCCGGATCAGGGGGAACCGGTGACCGGCCCGTCCGCCACCCCCGGCCAGGCGGTCTTCCATGAGCACCGACGGCTGCTGTTCGCCGTGGCCTACCGTGTCCTCGGCAGCGCGGCCGACGCCGAGGACACGGTCCAGGACGCGTGGATCAAGTGGTCGGGCGCGGATCGTTCGCAGGTGGCCGACCCCAAGGCGTATCTGACGAGGATCGTCTCCAACCTGGCACTCGAACGCCTCCGTTCCGCACGGCACAAGCGCGAGACCTACGTGGGTCCCTGGCTGCCGGAACCCGTCCTCACCACGGGCGACGCCTCCGAGGCCGTCGTCGACGCCGAGTCGGTGTCGATGGCCATGCTGGTGGTGCTGGAGACGCTCAGCCCGCTGGAGCGCGCGGTGTTCGTGCTGAGGGAGGTCTTCGACTTCAGCCACGCCGAGATCGGCGAGGCGCTGGAGCGTTCCGAGAGCGCGGTGCGGCAGGCGGCGCACCGGGCCCGCGAGCACGTACGGGCCCGGCGCCCGCGCTTCGCGGCCGACCGGGCACGGCAGCGCGCGGCCACCGAGCGGTTCTTCGCCGCGGCCACCGGCGGTGACGTCAACGCCCTGATGGAACTGCTCTCCCCGGACGTCACCCTGTGGACCGACGGCGGCGGCAAGGTCCGCCAGGCCCTGCGCCCTGTCGTCGGCGCGACCACGGTGGCCTCCTGGTTCGCGGCCATCGGCACCGTCACCTACCAGGGCGTGGAGCCGGCCGACATGAACGCCGGACTCGTCGAGCTCAACGGCGGGCCGGGAATCGTGTTCAGCGGACCGGCAGGCGTGATCGCCACCGTCACCTTCGACTTCGACGGGGACGGCCGTATCACCGCCATCCACAACGTGGCCAACCCGGACAAGCTCCAGGCCGTAGCCGACGGCACCACTCACGACCTCTCGGTCGGCCGGTCGTCCTGAGCCTGCGCCGCGGCACGGCATCCTGGAAGGCGGCGAAAGGAGCACCGCCGTCACCTCAGGCGAAGTCCTCCGGCGTGATGCCGCTGCCGTGGCTCCTCGGCCACTCCACCAGCTCGATCCGGTAGCCGTCCGGATCCGTCAGCCACGAGGTCTTCGGGCCGCCGGGGCCACCCGGATACTGCAGGGCTCCGGGCCTCAGACCTGCCTTGGCGAGCCGCTTCAGGGTGGCGGTGAGGTCCTCCACCTGGATCGCGAGGTGATCGAAGCCGCTGCCGACGTCCACCTGGCCGTCGCCGGGACGGTGGACCAGTTCGAGCGAGGCCGCCGGTTCTTCCGGGAACCTGAGGAGTACGAGGTGAGCGCCGTCGCCGAGCGCGACTCTGCCCAGTTCGGCGTAGCCCAGGGCGGTGTAGAAGTCGAGCGAGCGGTCCAGGTCCGTGACGCGGTAGGAGACGAAGAGCGTCTTCACGCGACCTCCTCGGGTCGGCGCACCCGGTAGCGGAGGTGCGTGACGTCGCGGTCCTCGAGCCGGCGTACGAGGTCCAGTTCGATGTGATCGTCCCCCAGCTGGTCGAACAGCCGTCGACCGTCCCCGAGGAGGACCGGAACCAGGTGGATCTCCATCTCGTCCAGCTGCCCGGCCCGCAGAAGCGCTTGCGCTGCCCCCGCCCCGTGGACCATCACCGGCAGGGTCCCCGCCGCCGCGCGAGCCTGACGGGCGCAGTCCTCGACGTCGGTGACGAAACGCGCCTGCCCCAGCGGCACGTCCCCGTCGTCCACCTGGTGGGTGAGAACGAGGATCGGCACGCCGTCGTGGTGGTCGCCCTGCCAGCGCCCGGCGAGCTCGAAGGTGCGCCGGCCGGAGATCACCGCCCCGGTCGCCAGCGCCTCACGGTAGACCTGGCCGCTCGGCCCGTCGGACTCACGGTCGTCGAGCCAGTTGAAGAGACGTCCACCGCGTCGCCCGAGCTCCTGCCCCGGCCGGTCGTCCGGACCGGCGATGAAGCCGTCGAGGGACATCGACATGTACAGCCGGATCGGTCCACCCATGATTGCCGCCTCCATCCTTCGCTCCCCGTCGGAAGGAAGACCTCAGCCGACCGGCGAACTCATCGCACCTATGGTCCTCAGCGGCGCACCCTGTACCTGAGGTGCAGCACCCGGTCGCCCTGGATGACCACGTGCGGATCCTCCAGCAGGACCTGCCCGTCGATGCTCCCGAAGTACCGCCTGCCCGAGCCGAACACCACCGGCACCACGTCCATGGCCACCTCGTCCACGAGACCCGCCGCGAGGACCTGACCCCCGACCTCGCCGGCGCTCACCGCGACGACCCGCTCCCCGGCGAGCTCCTGCGCCTTGTCGATCGCTGCCGTCACCCCGTCGACGAAGTGATAGGAGGCCTCCGGATGCCAGCCCTCAGGCTTGGGCCGATGCGACACCACGACCACATGGTCGCCCGCGGGCTGATGACCCTCCCAGCCGTTCGTCAGGTCGAAGAAGCGGCGGCCCATCACGATCGTGCCGATCGACTCCCACATCGGCCCGACGTACTGCGCCGACGCACGCGAGACCTTGAAGGCGCTGCCGACGCTGGAGTGGTCGTACGCGTCCTGCTGGTCCCCACCTGCGCCGATCGGGGTGTCCCCGCTGAAGTACCACTCGTGAAGCGGCCCCACGTCGTCGTGATCGTCGGCGATGAAGCCGTCCACCGACACGACGTTGTGCATGATCACTGTGCCCACGGGATCCTCCTCGACTCCGTCTGCGTGTGCACGTCGTCCCCGTCCCCGTCCGTACACACCGGTACAGACCCGCACACACTCGTGCACAGCCGATCTTGCCGTGCCGACCCGGGAGAGGGCTTGTAAGAAATCAATCGGCGGGCATCGGCCCGGCGTCCGGCGGAAACCCCGGCGCGGCCGGGAACCGGCGGCGCAGCGCCAGATATTCCGTAGGCGTGTGGCCCGTGAAATCCTTGAACTCCCGGCTGAAGTGCGCCTGATCGAAGTAGCCCGCCGTATAGGCGAGCTCCGGCCAGCCGGTCGGACGCCGGGCGTCCACGGCAAGGATCAGCCGTGCGAAGCGGTAGATCCGCGCCAGCCGTTTCGGGGTGACCCCTGCATGAGCCTTGAACTGCGCGGCCAGGTGGTTGCCGCTCACCCCGGCCTCCGTGGCCAGCGCGGCGACCGGAACCGCGCCGCCGGACGTGACCAGACGCCCGCCCGCGTGCAGGACGAGATCGAGTCCGCGCGGCGGTGCCTCGGCGAGTCGCGACAGCAGTTCCGCTTCCAGCACGTCCAGCGTGTGGGCCGCCGACCCGGTGTCGCCGATCCGGTTGCGGATACGGTCCACCGAGCGTCGCCAGACGGTGTCGACCGGTAGCCACCGGTCCCGCAGCTCACTCGCCGGAACGCCGACGAACGGCGCCAGCCCCCAGGGCTTGAAGTGCACCCCCACGAGCCGGACCCGTGCGGGGTACTCGACGACGAAACGCCTGGTCCACAGGCCCATGAACCACCCCTCGGCCAGCACGGCCGGCGGGACCCCGGGAGCGGAGTCCCGCAGGAGGACGGGGTCGCCGAGGTTGAGGAAGAGGTGAGCGGACGGCATCGGAGGGATGTTCATCCGGCGGTGACGCGGCACCCCGCTGAGACAGTAGATGTCGTCGACGAACCGGTCGAGGGGAGGACAGGGCGCCCGGCCGACGTACTCCATGCGTTCAGTCTGCCCGACGGCCGTGACGGGCGCGCGACACCGAGCGAATCGGGTGCTGCTCCCCATAGAGCCGATGACTTTGCGGCGGTCGTGCCGTCTACCCCTTCGACAAGACGAAGGGAGCGCACCATGCGCAAGATCATCGTTTGCACGTTCCTGACCCTGGACGGCGTCATGCAGGCGCCGGGCGGTCCGGACGAGGACAAGCAGAGCGGCTTCGAGCACGGCGGCTGGCAGAAGCCGGTGGACGACGACGAGGTCGGCGCGGCCATCGGCGGCTGGTACGAGGATTTCGACGCCATGCTGCTCGGCCGGAAGACGTACGAGATCTTCGCGTCGTACTGGCCGACCGCCGATCCCGGCAACCCCTTCACCGACCGGATGAACAGCATGCGGAAGTACGTCGCCTCCCGCACCCTGACGTCCCTCGACTGGCAGAACTCCGAGCTGCTCCAAGGCGACGCCGCCGACGCCGTCCGCAAGCTGAAGGAATCCGACGGCGGTGCCATCAGCGTCGTCGGCAGCGGCGACCTCGCCCAGACCCTCATGCGACACGGCCTCGTGGACGAGTACCGGCTCACCATCCACCCGGTCATCATCGGCACCGGCAAGCGGCTGTTCGCCGACGGAGCGATCCCGACCGCGCTGGAGCCGGTCAGCGTGACGACGACCAAGGGCGGCACCGTCGTCGGCGTCTACCGCACGAACGGGGAGCCCAGCTACGACAGTTACTAGAGCCTGTCTGACAATTCCCGTCCAATCAGCGAGGTTCGGCTGAGTTGGCAATCGGGAGGTGCGCCGACCGTCCGGCGGGGATTACCGGGCAGGGCCTACGAACGGCGGGCCAGCAGATGGGCGTCGAGGAAGCCCCTTTCGGAGGCTGGATCGTGGAGCAACCGGGCGAAGGGAACGAGCCCGGCGTCGACCAGCAGTTCGGCGAGGCGATCCGCCGGCCAGCTGTAGGCAGGCGCCACCTTGTGGTCGAAGCGGACCGGTTCTTGTTCGTCGGTCCCGAAGAAGGAGACCAGGAGCAGGCCATCCGGCGCCAGGACACGTGCCTGCTCGGCGAGCAGCTCCGGCAGTTCTCCCGGGGGGGTGTGGATCATCGAGTAGTGGGCCAGTACGCCGCCGAGCGCGGCGTCCTCGATCGGCAGGGATTCCATCCGCGCTTCCTGGAAGCGCAGCGCCGGATGGGCCTGCCGGGCGTGGTCGATCATGCCGGGGGCGAGGCCGAGTCCGAAGGCGTCCAGGCCCAGTTCGTGCAGCATGGCTGTCAGATGTCCGGGACCGCACCCGACGTCCGCTGCCCGCGGGTTGCCCGTCGCGCGCACCAGTTCGGCGAAGGTGCCGATCATGGTCCGGGAGAAAGGCTGTGTCTCCAGCCGGTTTGCGAACAGCGATGCGTACAGCTCGACGACTCCGTCGTAGGCCGTCCTGGTCTCGTCCTGATGATTCACCACGGGCAGGACTCTATAGCCGGTCTGATAATTGATCTTGTGGTAGATCGAGGTGAGTTGACGGATGCGGCATGGGGGCGGATAGAGCCCCTTTTGCCCCAGGTGGACGGACGGGCCGTCCGTGGCGTGATCACCGGCAGGTGGTCCACGGCGTGCTGTGGCGGCTACGGACCGGGGCCCCTTGGCGCGACCTGCCCGAGCGGTATGGGCCGTGGCAGACCGTCTACGAGCGGTTCGCCCGCTGGGAGGCCGATGGCACGTGGGCGAAGCTGCTGGAGCATGTCCAGGTCCATGATGACGCGGGGGGCCGGGTGGAGTGGATCGTCGCCGTTGACTCCACGATCAACCGGGCCCACCAGCACGCCGCGGGCGCCCGTAAAAGGGGGACGTAGACAGGGACGAACTGGAAGATCCGGGCCGCTCGCAGGCGTATCAGGCACTCGGTCGGTCCCGGGGCGGGCTGACCATCAAGGTCCATCTCGCCGTCGACGGCCGGGGACTGCCGCTGTCGATCGTGCTCACACCCGGAAACGTCAACGACGCCACCGCGTTCGCCGACGTCCTCGACGGGGTCCGCATCCCGCGCGCTGGCACGGGCCGCCCGCGCACGACACCGGACCGTGTGCTGGGTGACAAGGCCTACTCCAGCAGGGCCATCCGTCATCTGCTGAGGCGTCGGGGCATCGCCGCCACGATCCCCGAGCGCCGCGACCAGGTGGCCAACCGTCGACGCAGGGGGCGCTTCGGTGGCCGGCCACCCGCCTTTGACAGGGAGATCTATCGCGACCGCAACGTGGTCGAACGATGCTTCGCTCGCCTCAAGCGGTTCCGTGCGATCGCAACCAGGTTCGACAAGCGCGCGGACCGCTACCGCGCGGGAGTCGTCCTAGCCTCCCTGATTCTCTGGCTCCGCGAAACGGCCAGGTGATCATTTGTCAGACAGGCTCTAGAGGCGAGCGCCCACGTCGGCGCGGCCCGCCTGAACGGGCTGGACACCGCCCCCCCGTCGCCCAGCGACTCACTCCCTCCCGACAAGTGCCGTGAGAACGCCGGCCGCCAGCGCCGACCGGAACACCATGCCGGACACGGACGTGCGCTCCGAGCGGGCATGTGCCCCCTGGCCGACCGCCCCGATGCCATCCAGGACCGGCACCCCTGCCGCCGCCAGGAAGATCCGAAATGGCGATCGGTTGGGTGGACGGGGCCGATGAGGATCAGTGGCGTGGCGAAGTGCGGAAGGTGCTGCAAGCGCTGGAGGCGTCTGCGGATCGCTGAAGATCGGTCGTGCGGGAGGGCTTCGCTGTGGGCCGAACCGAGGGCGAGCACATTTCGTTCGCACTGTTGTGCACGACTTCGTAAGATCGCCGCGCGAGGCGTGCCGCGAGGGGCAGGACGCTCGCTCAGAAGCTTCGGAGAGTTTTTATGAGTCGCCGTCCACTGGTACTCGTCGCTGCCGTCGTGCTGTTGTGTGCCGGCTGCTCCGCAGCAGACGCGGATAGCAATGACAAGGCTGAGTCGGCGAAGGCATCGGCATCGGCATCGGCAGACCAACAATCCGCCGTGCGGAAGGCTGTTGCGGCGCTTCGTCAGGACAGCGCCGGCTTCGACCAGGAGATCGAGATTGAGGGCGATGGCCAGGTCTACCGCCTCTCCATCGCCGGCGGCTTCGACTTCGCCGCGGATCGAGGCCATCTGGAGGTCGATCTCCCCGGCGGTGCGATCGACCACAGCGAGCAGGTGTTCGCGGACGGCAAGATCTACATCAACGGCGTCCAGGGATCCGGCGTGGACAACTGGGCAGTCATGGCCCGGGACAAGGCCGAGGCCCACTACCTGCTGCGGGCACCGCTGAACGACCCCGAGCACGTCCTGCAGCAGATCGCCGCGATGCGCAAGATCTCCCGACAGGGCGAGGAGAAGGTCGAGGGCGTGCGTACGGCGCACTACCGAGGCATCCTCGACCACCGCACCACCACTCTCCGCACCGCCCCGGACGTCCGCACGAAGATCGACCGAACCCGCGACGCCCTGGGCGGCGATCTCCCGGTTTTCGCGGACGCTTGGATCGACGGCAAGGGACGCCTGGTGCGGGTCCGTATGAACGTCAACATGTCCGGCGCCGGGGTGACATCGACGATGACCCTCTCGGATGTCGGGAAGCCGGTCCGCGTCACGGTTCCGCGCCCTGCGGACACCACCCCGGTGACCGAGGTCAGCGGCGTCCTGAACGGCTGATCCAAACGAAAGGCCCCAAGGGACGAGTCTCACGGGCCCGCGCGAGGCGTTGGCCTGTCGGTGGCGTCTGTCAGGATGCGCGGATGACCTCAACCGGCCGCCCGTCCCTCGAAAGTGACGAACAGTCGCGTGCCCACCTGCTGAATGCGATCGGCACCATCGAACCGTGGGACAGCCTGGAAGGCACCCACCTGAACACCACGAGGCAGTGGATCTCGAGCGGGGCCCCGCTCCACCGGGTGCGCAAGCCAGACGTCCCCCCAATGCACCTGGTGAGTTACTTCGTCGTCCTCGACGACACGAGCGACCGGCTGTTGCTCGTAGCCCACCGCAAGGCGGGCCTGTGGCTGCCGACCGGCGGACACGTCGAACCGGACGAGGACCCGTGGGCCACGGTCGTGCGCGAATGCCAAGAGGAACTCGGCATCGAGGCCATCGCGTCGCCGAGCACCGGCGGGTCGCCCTTCTTCCTCACCGTGACGGACACGCGGGGGCCGGGCGTACACACCGACGTCTCGCTCTGGTACCTCCTCGCCGCCGACGCTGACACCATCACCTCCTACGACGAGGGGGAGTTCAGCGCCATCCGGTGGCTCACCCCGGACCAGGTACTCGCGGAGTCGGACGACGTGCTCGACCCCCACATGCACCGCTTCACACGCAAACTCCAGCGGGCCCGGGTTGCCGGTAGCCCCCGCGCTTAGCCACCGTTGTCAGTGCCGCCTGGCATGGTTCGGATCATGTTCGACGGACTCCACGCCATCGACTGGGCGTCGATGGAGCACGCATACGGCTCGGCCGAGGAGGTGCCGGGGCTGCTGTGGGCCCTGCGCTCCCCGGACGCCGAGGAACGCCACACGGCCCTCGACCGGTTCTTCAACGCGGTCCACCACCAGGGCAGTGTGTATCCCCCAACGGCGGCCAGTCTGCCCTTCCTTCTCGAATTGGCCGCCGACCACGGCACACCCGACCGGGCCGCTGTCGTCGAGCTGGTGGTCAGCATCGGCCGGGAATCGCTGGACCGAGGCTTCGAGGAGGACGGTACCGAGATTGAGTACTACCCCCCGATGGGTTGCGCGCAGGCCGTCACCTTCCTGCGTGAGCGTGGCGCGCAGTTCGCCGAACTCGCCCGCGATCACGACCCGGACGTGCGCCTGGCCGCCATCGGCGGGATCGGGCTCTTCCTGGAAGACCCCGATCTAGCCGCCGCACTGCTGCGCGAACGACTCGCCGCCGAGCAAGGCATCACCGCGCGTCTCCGCATCACGGACGCGGCAGCCACCATGGCCCTACGCCTGCCGGCGGCAAAGGACGAAACGTCGAACTGGCTCACCACGCTCGCCGCCGACCCGGCCCAGGACCCGGTGACCCGGCTGGCGGCCGTGGTCCAACGGGCCCGTTGCGCACCGGAGATGGTCGACGAGACGGTCGTACCGGCCACCGTCGGCCTCCTGCGCGAGATCGCCGGTGTCCTGCCTGCCCGGCCCATCCAACCGGCCCCAAGCCACCACCCGGCACCCCCGGCGGACGGGGTTCCCCCGCAGATCGTCGCCGCTTTCGCCGATCTCGACCGGGACGCGCGCGTGTACGCACCGACCACGGGCCTGCTGCGTACGTTCCACGAGGTTCTGGACTCCCGCGTACCCGAGCGCACTGCCCTGCTGGCCGAGCAGTTGGCCAGCCCCGACCCGGGCGCGCGGCTGGACGCGGTGCGTATGAGCGGGGAGCTGATGCGGGCCTGGCGAGGGGATCACGCTCGGCTGGTGATGCTGGTCGCCGACCAGCTCAGCACGCCCGACCAGGAGGTCGCCGCCGAGGCCGCGGCCGTCCTGGCCTCCTGCCACCCGATCGCCGGCCCGGCCCGGGAGGCGCTCGCCACGCACGTCGACGCCCACCGGGCCACCCATGGCCCAGGCGTATGGGCGGCCCCCGACGCGGTGCTGCGCAGAAGCCACCAGGAGGCGGTCCGGGCCCTGGCAGGCCTCGGCGACCCACGCGCCGTCCCCAGTCTGCTGACCGCGCTGGACGGCGGCGTGGACGCCTGGCGTGCGGTCCAGGTCGCCGCCCATGTGCCGCAGGCCGCGAGCGAGTTGGTCCCCCGGCTCTGCGACCATCTGCGCCGCCTCGACCTGTCCCAGCAGTGGACGGAGATGAGCGCCAACGCCCTGCTGACCGCCCTGGCGGAGCTGGGCGACCCGGCGGCCGTTCCCGTGGTCGTGGACGCACTCGACGCCGCAGTACGCCATGAGCAGCACGGCGTCACGAGGTCGGCCCTCAAAGCCCTGCGATCATTCGGCCCGGCGGCCGCCGAGGCACAGGACTCGATCCGTTCCCTCACCACCGCCACCGGCGGACACGTCCGCCCCGCAGCCGTCACCGCGCTGTGGGCCGTCGGCGGCGACCTGACCGAGGCCATGCCCCTCCTGCTGGGCCTCCTCGACGACCGCATCACCTTCCGGATCAGTGACGCCGCCGATGTGCTCGGCGAGATAGGCCCGCCCGCCTCCGCCGCCGTGCCACGCCTACGGGAGCTTCTGACGCACGACTACGAATGGGTCCGGGTGCACTGCGCGGCCGCGCTCTGGGAGATCGGTGGCGAGACCGAGGCACCGGCCGTCCTGGGCACCCTGCTGCAGGCCATGACCCAGAACCCCGCGACTGCCAACCATGTCGTCACTTGCCTCGACCGCATGGGCCCCCTCGCGGCACCGGCCCTGCCCTTCCTCCGCGAGCAACTGGCCCAGCCACGGCGCGGCGGCCGATTCCAGAACATCACCCACGACGAGGAACTCCAGCGGGTCAGCCGTACCCTCATCAACCGACTCGACCCACCGGCACCGGCAGTCTCGCCCTCGTGGACCGCGTGCAGGCGGTGACGCGGTCCTCCGCCCTCCGCCAAAAAAGACGGTGCGTTCCGTCGGGAGAGGAGACACACTTACCGGGTTTCCGGGCGAGGAGGCTTTGTTTGCACGTGTTCGTGTGTGCTGGGTGTGGCACGGAGTTGACGGCGCCGGTGTCCCAGGTGGCCCTCCCGGTCCACGCCCACCATGGGTCATGGCAAGAGTTGCTTCCCGCGCTGATGGAGCCCGCGACGTACGCCGTGGACCCTCGACCCACTGGACCGCCGTGGCGGCCGTGGTCGGACGTCGGAACCGACGCGGCCGCCCGACAGGGCATATACGCACCGGTCCCCGCCGTGTCCTTCGGCGCGCGGAACAGGATCGTCATCGCCCCCGGCGACTCCCGCTCCATGACCCTGCTGTTGGAGCAGTGCGACGGCCACTGCTGGGGGGTGGACGGCCGGGCAGGCCCCAACCTGGCATGTGAGGGCTGCGGGCGAGCCGTGGCGACCCGCATCGACGACTGTGGGCGGTGGCAGACGGTATGGCTGGAACCCGACGCGGTCCTACGCCGCCCTTCGGTGCTGCCTCCCGCGCCGCCGCCCGACTGGGACGATCTGGCACGCGCCGAACACCGGGTCCCACCCGTCGACCCGGACGGGTCGTGGAACCGGCGCTGGGAGACGGCCGTCGGAGTCGCCCTCGCCCACCTCGTGGCGGTCACTGAGGACCGTCCCGTAGCCCTTCCCTCCGGTCCCGTCACCGATCTGCTCGGTCACGCCGTCGGCCGGTACCTGCCGACCGGTCCCGACGCCCGTACCGTCGGACTGGCCGGCCCGGGGATCGGTACACCCCGCCCCCGTCCCGACGTACTCCTCGTGCCCCGCCACCCCGTCACGGGCACGCCCTGGCGCCCGCCAGCCGACGACGCGGAGGTGGTGCCGTTGGACAACGGGGTCTGGGCGTTCCTCGCCCACCCGGACGAGACCTCACCGCTGCCTGCGTCGGGTTTGCTTCCGGACGGCGTCCTGCGCGACGACTACCCTCTGCCGCCGCGCCCGTGGCGCCCACTGACACCCGACGACTACGCCTTCGAGTACACCCTGGTCAGACTCCCCGCCATACGCACCCCCCGGCTGCGCCGGTACCACGACGGACACCGGCCGTAGCCGCGTAGGCGGCACACGCACAGACCGGCCCGCACACTCCCGTGCACGGGCCGGTCATCGCCCCCGTTCCGTTTTTCACGGGTCAGCGGAGCTGCCACTGTTGATTGTCTCCGCCGTGGCACTGCCACTGGTGGGCGTAGGTGCCGTTGCCGCCGGGCGGCATGTCCAGGCACTTGGCGCTGTGCCGGGCGACGAGCTCGTAGTAGCCGTTGCCGCGATAGGCCAGTCGCCATTGCTGGTTGGTGTCGCCGTGGCAGCCTCCGGACCAGGCGATCACCGGTGCCCCGTTACTCGTTCCGACCACGTCGAGGCAGTTTCCGTCGTACAGGCTGCGGATGAGGACGTAGCCGTCACCTGCGGACTGCAGGTACCACTGTTGATGAGCGCCGGAGTGACAGGGCCACTGGAACACCGCGTCCGTGGGGTCACTCTGCAGCGGGGATTCCAGGCATCGTCCACCGCTCTTCAGGACCAGTTGATAGCTGGTGACCTGGGCTTGGCGGACCTGTCCACGCGTCGGCCTGTCAGCTTGGGCGGTTGCGGAGCCGACCGTGAAGCCACAGGTCAGCAGCACCGCGCTGATCAGCCCGAACGTGGTGCGCCATAAGCGAAGGTGCATTGTCTCTTTCACTCTCCTCAGGTCTGCGTGAGACGGTCAGGCCAGGTCGAGGATCCGGTCGATCTGTTCGTCGTGCTCGTCGGTGGAGAGCCACAACGAGCAGGGGAACGACCATTCCTGGTCGCTGTCCTCGTTGCGGATGACGATCCGCTCCAGGAACCAGCCCGGCCACCCGCCGGTGTTGTCGTGCCGGATCCGGACCTTTCGTAGGTCGCCCAGGTCCCGAAGGGTATGGACGAAATTGGACACGCTGGCGCGTTCGAAGTCGTCCCCGCCGCTTTCGAGGTGGATTTCCTCGCTGCTACCGGCGCTCCCGTAGATGGTCAGATACACGTTCGCGTCGGTTCCGGCACTCTCGACCTTTCCGGTGACTACTTGAATCCGGTATTCAGGCATGCGCTGACTCCTCGAAGTGAACTGAAGTGCGGGGAAGTGACGTGCGGGGAAGTGGCCGGTGAAGTGGCGTGCGAGGAAGTGACGTGCGGGGAAGCAAGGCTTTCGCTCACCCTGCGAAAACCGCCGCCACGGCGGCCATACGCGCGATCAGGGAGGGCACCTTTTCGCCGGACTCGTTCCAACGGCCCAGGATCTTGTCGAACGAGTCGGGCGCCCATGTCAGGAAGACGGCATGGCGCGCGACCCGGGCGGTGTCGGCCGGCGGCATGCTCTCCCACCAGGCGTCCGTTCGGTCCGACGTGCCGATCACCGTTCCGTCCACGCCGTAGCGGTGCAGTCCGGACTGGAAGACGGGTGCGTCGTTCGCGTCACTGAAGATGACGTACGTCGCGCCGTGATAGCCACCGAACCAGGTGAAGGTGGCCGTGCGGGTCTGGGCGGCCACTTGGCCGGTGCCCAGGTCCAGGACGCCCCAGGTACGCATCCAGTGGTTCGCACCGAGGTGCATCAGGCCCGAGTCGAACTGGCGGGTCCCGTCGGCGCGAGCGGACCGGCGGCCGGAATGCGCTGGAGCTCCTCTTCGGACAACGTCACCTGCTGCACCTTGCTCGGGTGGACGTCGACCCCGGCCGCGAGGACGACGGCGGGGCTGAGGATCCGCTTCCTCCGCCCGCCCTGGTAGAGGTACGGAGCGCCGCCCGCGGAGGAGGTGAGGATCGTGCCGTCCCCCAGGGCGCTGAGCTCGACGTGCGGATCTCCTTCAAGAGGCGGGGCGTCCTGTCGTGTTTTCTTTTGTGGCATGACGAACCTCCGTGAGGTGGGGTTTCAGTGGGGTCGATGCTCGGACCGACGAGTGAATGCATCCGGGCGCAAACATGCTGCCTGAGCCGATGGCAGCGGAGATATAGAGAGAATTACCTAGAAAGGATCAGCCGCCTCCAGCATGCTGGCGCCATGGCTGACTTATCGCAGCGTGACTACGAGCGCATGCTCGACATAGCGGTAGCGGTCCTGGAAAGCCGGACGCCTGAATCGATGTGGCATCTGGTGGGCCAGGAAATACTTGAGGTCCTTCACGCGACAACCACCATTTTCGTGGACCTGCGCTGGCGGGAACGAACCGGTCACACCGAAGGCTGGGCACCCGAGTGGGTGGGACGTACTCCACTCGCGGAACTCGTCGTACGGCGCATGGAGCAGCAACATCCGCTGTTCCGCTACACCGCGAGCGGTCAACGGCGACCCGCCACCGTGGACGAAGTCTGCGACCGCATGGACTGGTTGAGGTCGGACTGCTTCCACGAGGCCTACGAGATCTACGGCACCACGCGACAGATGGCGCTTCCGCTACCGGCGACCGGAGACGTGATCCGCGGCTTCATCATGGGACGTCCGGGCAGGAACTTCACCGGACGAGAGACCTCTCTCGCGGCACGGCTTCAGCCCCTGCTGCGAAGTGTCGATATCCATGTGCGGGAGGTGCGTCGACTGGCCGGTGCCGACGAGGGGCACGGCGAGCCGACCGACCCGGCGACCAAGGCCCGGGAGTTGGGGATCACCCCGCGCGAGCTCACCGTGCTGAACGTGCTGGCCGAGGGACTCACCGCCGCGGCCATCGCCCGTCGCCTGGGCATCTCCGTGCGTACGGTCCACGCGCACCTGAACGGGCTGTACAACAAGCTGGAAACGCACGATCGCCTGTCCACGGTCCTGCTGGCAGAGGATCTGGGACTGACGCTCCCTCTCGCAAAGGGCGCTCATCCGCGATCGCCTTGAGGGACGACTCGGGGGTGGTACTTCCGTACTTCCCAAGTCGACCCGGTAGTTGGTCACCGTGCTACGACGGCAGACGCCCCCGATCTCTGGCAACAACAGGAGCGCTCTAGCGCGGGTTCACGCCGTGTCGCGACTCCCGCGATCGCGGCCGGCCAGCTGACCCACCATCATGACGACGAGACCGGCGAGCAGCATTGCGGAGCCGATCAGAGTTCCCCATGGCCGAGCACTGGAATCACTGATGATCACCCCGAAGATCACCTGCCAGAACAAGGCAAAGGCCATCACCAGCTGACCCCAGCCGTAGAGCCGCGGGGTGCGGACACGGCGCCGGTTCATGGGAAGCACCCAGCCGCTGGTGACCGCGGCAAGGCCGGAAGCGGCGATGAGCAGCGCCATAGGAGCAAGCAGTACGGCGAGGTACACCTTCACGGATTCTCCCTGCGTGCCAGGCCTCCGCCCGACGACAGCGTGATCATGACACCCGCTGAGACACACGTCCACAAGTGCGTAGTGCTGGCGGCCCTGTCATGAAGAATCCGGTGGTCGCCCGGCGGGCGTGTTGCGATCATGAACCGCCCGAGCCTGCGATGCGTGAGGAAGTCGATCGAATGCCAACTGTCCCCGCCGATCCGACCGTGGTGCATCCGATGCCCGACCAGACTCGGGTGGTGCTGCTGAAACCCCTGGTCACGTCGCCGCTCATCGAGGTGGGGGAGTTTTCCTACTACGACGACCCGGACGACCCGACCGCGTTCGAGACCCGCAACGTGCTGTACCACTACGGGCCGGAAAGGCTGGTCATCGGAAAGTACTGCGCCCTGGGCGAGGGCGTGCGGTTCATCATGAACGGCGCCAACCACCGCATGGACGGCCCCTCGACGTTCCCGTTCCCGATCATGGGCGGTTCGTGGACCGAGCACTTCGATCTCATCACCGGGCTGCCCGGCCGTGGTGACACGGTGGTCGGGAACGACGTCTGGTTCGGCTACCGGGCCACGGTGATGCCCGGCGTCCGTATCGGACACGGGGCGATCATCGCTTCCGGTTCCGTCGTCGTCGACGACGTTCCCGACTACGGCATCGTCGGCGGCAACCCGGCCAAACTCATCCGCCGTCGCTTCGACGGCGAGCACATCGCCCGCCTCCTGGCCGTCGCCTGGTGGGACTGGCCGGCCCAGCACCTCACCGAGCACATCCGGACGATCATGTCCGGCAGCATCGATGAACTGGAAGCCGCGGCGCCGAAGCCTCAGTAGAAAGGCTTCAGAGCCTCAGCTGAGTAGCATGAGGCCCATGGTGCGTGTGAGCAGTCGGCTGCGAGTGGGCGGTGCCTTCGGGTACCTCCTGCTGGTGGCCGTGCTCACGTTCGGCGTGTTCTCCATGCACACCATGGGTCACCCGGACCACTCGTCCGGCACAGGGACCGTCAGCGCATCCCACTTCGCCGCCAGCCCTCATCAGGGCGACGTAGCTGCCGGTGTCGGTCCAGCAACCGGGCCCGCCGCGCTGACGGACCACGGGGACCTGACTCCCGTCCAGTCCTCGGCAGAGCACCCCATGACCGGCATGGACCCGCTGTCCGTCTGCCTGGCGATTCTCACCGGATGGCTGCTCTGGTCGCTGCTGGGAGCGGCGGTTCGCCGGAAGCAGCACCTCACCGCTCTCCTCGCGCGAGCCCTGGCCGTACTCCCGGCCCTGCCGCCACCGTCCAGACCCCTCTTCGCTCAGCTGTCAGTGCTGCGGATATAGGCCGACACGCAGCGCGGACTTCGTCATGCCCGCGCACCGCGCCAGTACGGCACTTCCACTTCCCCTGACAGAACTGATCGAGCGAGGTATTCGCACATGAGCACGCACAACCCTGCCCCGCGTCAGCGCCTTCGCCGTCGCATCGCGCTGGTGAGCGCTGTCGCGGCGAGCGGGCTGCTTCTGGCCGCCTGCGGCAGCGACGACATGGACGGCATGGAGCACGGGAGCGGGAGCTCCGCGTCCGCCACGTCCGCCACGCCCACGCGGTCGGCCGACGAGAACCGGGCAGCCGGCACGTTCAACGACGCGGACGTCATGTTCGCCCAGATGATGATCCCGCACCACGAGCAGGCGCTGGAGATGGCCGAACTCGCGTACGGCCGAGCCGGCGACACGGAGATCAAGTCCCTGGTCACGGACATCGAGAAGGCCCAGGACCCCGAGATCCAGACCATGAAGTCCTGGCTGAAGTCCTGGGGCAAGCCGGCGTCCACCGAGAAGGACATGCCCGGCATGGACCACGGCTCCTCCGACATGGGCCACGGCGGGTCAGGAATGTCCGGAATGATGTCCGAGGAGGACATGCAGAAGCTCGAGGCCGCCAAGGGCACCGCGTTCGACCGGATGTTCGCCCAGATGATGATCGAGCACCACGAGGGGGCGATCGCCATGGCGAAGGACGAGCAGAAGAACGGCCGTAACGCCACGGCCAAGAAGCTCGCCGCCGACGTCGTCGAGTCCCAGTCCGCCGAGGTCCAGAAGTTCAAGAAGATCCTCGACCGGATCTGACCCGCGTCCGCAGCAGGCGGACACGACGACGGCGGGGCTACCGGGCGCGCCCCCGATAGCCCCGCCGTTTTTCTTTTCGCTCAGGCGGCCGCCGAGACGGCCCTGTCCGCTACCCGCTTCGGCTCCAGGACGCGTTCGGCCAGGAAGCCGAACAACAGCCCGAAGCTGGCCCAGAGAGCAGCCTGGATACCGATCGAGGCCACACGGAATTCCCAGAGGTCGGTCGCCGGGAACCCCTTGGGGGTGTTGTCCCCCTGCGGCAGCACGGCCATGGTGACCGCCATGGCCGCGACGAAGGCGACGCCGGCGGCGATGGAGGCGTTCCAGTTGCCCCACGCCGGGGCGAGCTTGCGGCCCAGCAGGATGGCCGCTATGCCCAGCAGCACACTCAGGGCGATCATTCCCACGAACAGGATGGTGCGCTCGCCGATGCTGTCTGGGTTGCCGACGGCGGGCGGATTCGCGGGGTACTTGATGATCGGCACCAGGTAGAGGAGCAGGAACCCGGCGAGTGCCGTGAACGCGGCCGTGGCCCGTGCCCCGAACCGGCCGATACGGCCCAGTACGAAACAGAACGCGAGCGCCGCGATGCCGCCGATGGCGACACCGAAGACGAGCACGCCCGTGGCCAGACCGGCGGTCGACTGCACGGTGCGGCTGACGAGTTCCTCGCCGCCGTGATGACCGTGGTCATGGGACGCGGACTCCTCGAACGCGATGGCCGCGTCCACGGAGCCCTCCCCGATCAAGAAGGCGACGACGAAGGCGAGCACGCCGGCGCCCAGACCGGCGAGCATGCCGCGCACCAACAAGGTGCGTACGGTGACGGAGTTCATCGCGAGGTGCTCCGTCAGTGGCAGGGGAAACCGAGGAGGTGCCGGGCGTCGTGCACCCACTCGTGCACGCCCTCACCGGAGACCAGAGCGGTGGCGCCCTGCTCGGCGCCGACGAAGTACAGCAGGACCAGCATCAGGACGCCGACGAAGACGGCCCAGGGGGCGACCGCCCGCAGCGGCAGCGGCGCGAGGGTCTGGGTGGTGGGGGTGGGGGCGGCAGTGGACTGCGCCATGGCGAGACCTCCTCGGGAACTACGCGTCCCGCATCGTGTGGAGCACTCGACGACGGCGTTGGGTCTGACTCACCACCTCGCCTGGATGGCGGGGTGGCACACAGTGGCGCGACCGTGCCGGGCTTGCACCGGACTTCCGTGGCGCCGTCGTCCTTGTCGCCCCGAATGGTAGGGGGCAATGGGGACTTCGGCCAACATGGCGTACGCCACCTACGATGAACCGACCTCGCAGGAAGGCCCATCATGACCATCCGTCTCACGCTGCTGTGCGCCGCGGCCCCCACGGAGCGCGACGTGCGATTCGGCGGAGACACGCCGTTGGACGAGAGGGCTCTGGCGCAGGTGCGAGGAGTCGCGGGATCAGTGCCTGCGGCCCCCTCCTGCCTCACGGCGCCTTCGCAGCGGTGCCGGCAGACCGCTGAGGTCCTTAGACGGGAGCCCGTCGTCGAGGAGCCGAAGCTCCGGGACATGGACATGGGCCGTTGGCAGGGCCGGACGCTGGACGAGGTCGCGGCCGGTGACGGCGCCGGGCTCGCCCAGTGGATGTCGGACCCCGAAGCGGCCCCGCACGGCGGGGAGTCCGTGGCGCAACTGTGCGCCAGGATCGCCGCCTGGATGGACGGCGTGCCGGACGACGCGGGCCGGGTAGTGGCCGTGGTCGAACAGGCGGTGGCGCGTGCAGCAGTGCTGCACGCGCTGGGAGCGCCGCGACAGTCGTTCTGGCGCATCGACGTTCCGCCGCTGTCGGCCGTCCAGCTGACGGGCCGATCCGGCCGCTGGAACCTGCGGATCGCCCCAGTCGGGAGCGGCGAGTCGCTCTAGGGCGTGTCCGGTGCACCATAAGGGTTCCGATGTCCGTTGCCGTGTAGTTGGTCGTGGGCCGTGGTGATCTGACGAACAAGGAGTGGCGCCGTCTGGAGCCTCATCTGCCGTGGGCGGGCGGCGCGGTGGGCGATGGGCCAGCCTGCACAGTGTGATCGACTCATAGGTGAGCTCGGACGATGCTGCGGTCGCGATAGCCGCGGCGCGGGCCGGCGCGGATGTGGAGTCACACAGTTTCGGCACCTGGACCAGCGCCGTGACCAATAGCCATGGGACACCTCTTGGGCTGTGCCCGCATGGGTGTTCACCGAGCTGGGACAGGCTGCGACGGCGGCGCGCTTGCGGTGGTTGGAGACGGAGCTGCGGCCGCTTCACATTGCTCGGCGTGTCCTCAGCTCAGTGAGCCATGTCCGCACCTGTTCGTCGTCGTGCAGGTAGCTGCCGCCCTCGGCCGCAGGGAGATCGACGCCGTGGAGGCGGTTCAGGGCCCACCAGGACAGGTCGTCCCAGACGATTCCGTCCTCCATCACCCACCTCGCCGCCCAGCGATCGGCCTCGTCACGGGCCAACCGACCCGCGACAAGCCAAACGAAACGTTCTTCGATTTCATCAAGAGTGGGCTGGCCGCCGGCATCCATGCTCTGACCGTAACGCCAGGAACGAACCGTGCTTGATGCGGGCGCCCGGGACGCCACCCCCGGGGCCCACAGCGCGCCCCACCCCTCGTCGGCACAGCTCCTCGGGTCGTCGTGTGACCTCGCCGCGACCGGGACGGTGTCCCAGGCCTTGCTGTTTCTGCAGGTCAGCTGGCCTGGGATGGTTCCATGGCGTGTGATCGGCTGTCGGTCGTTGTGTTCGGCGCTGTGAGCGCTGATGCTTTTGGTGTCGCGCCGACCAGGTCCGGGCTGACCAGCCAGCCTCGCCGCGGCTTCCACGTCCACGCATTCATCACGGGGGAACACCCATGTCCACGCGTATCCGAGTGAGCGCTCTGACCTCGCTCGCCGTCGCCGCTCTGGCGGCAGGCACCGTCCTCACGGCACCGGCCGCCGGCGCCGCGTCGAAGGCGGCCTCGCCCAAGTTCCTGTCGGCGTCCCAGCTGCCGCCGCACCCGACCTCGTCCTGGACCGCAGGGCCCGTCACCGAGGGGTTCCCGGAGGAACTCGGCCTGTGCGTGAGCACGGAAGGCGTGCCCTCTTACGACTACCGGCAGCGTACGTTCCACACCGACCTCGACACCGGTGCCGCGCAGTTGACGGTCGTGGCGGACACGCCGGCCCTCGCCAAGGCTCTGGCGAAGCACTACGACGACCTGATCCGGACGTGCGCGGACCGCATCGAGGCCGCCGACCCCGACGTCGAGGCCGAGGTCCGGGACTACGGCAAGCTGCCGGTCGAGGAGGGCGCCCGCGTCCGCGGCCTGCACACCGAGACGTCCTGGGGAGCCAATGACGTCGCCCTGCTGTCGGTCGGGCGGGACGGCAAGACGGTCACCGTCGTGTGGTGGGGCCAGATGGGCGACTTCGGTGACGCGCCCGTGACCGCCTTCAAGAAGACGACGAAGACGGCCGTCACCAAGCTGTACTGACCGGCGGGCCGCAGGAGGAGCCGCAGCCCTGATCCGCGCTCAGACCCGCCCAACGTTGATCTGAGTACCGTCCCCCACCACGTGGGCGGTGCACGGGAATTCGTTGACAGGGACGCCCGGATCAGCGGCTGTCAGGCCCGGGAGGACGTCACGCACCCCCACGCTTGGCGGAGGACCCTGCTCGCGTGGCGGCTTACGTGGCTGAACTGCCGTCACGCAAGGGACTGAACGAAAGGGCGTCCTCCTGCAATTATTTCGAGCATGAAAAATGCTCGTGACCTGCCTCTTCTGTAGCTAGTCGCATCATGTCTGAAAACCTTTGCTGAAACTTGCATACCTCCGTGCGGCGGCTTGAGGATGCACCCCATGGCCATCCACATGATGCGACGTGTACCGACCCTCATAGCTGTCCCCGCCTTCCTCTCGCTGGGCGTCTTGACGCCCTTGACTGCCGCACCGTCCGCGGCTGTGGCGTTGGAAGGGCCGGCTCCGCAGTGCGTCGAGTACTTCCAGAGCTGGCGTTACACCGATGTCCACAACGGGTGTGACGACGCCGTATCCGTCACAGTCGAGTACACGAACAATCAGTGGGCCCCGTGCCGCGTCATCGAGCCCGGCGGCCGGGCCACCTTCGCCGGTTACGGGACGAACGAGAACTACGTCACGGGGCTCCGGACGTGCGATTCAGCGCCCCCCACCACCGGCGCATGACCTCCGCACCGCGGGACCGGCGATCTGGATGATGCCTGGTGGGTCGATTTGCGCTTGGGGACCGCTTTGTCCCGTCGCGCGGGCCTGCGAAACGGCTACGCGTAGCCGCGGATCTTCGGGGTAATCGTCAGCTGTCCAGTTGGAGGGCGGGGCCGTCAAGCCTGGGGAGGTCGAAGCGGCCCCGCCCCTCAACTGCATGACAACGTGCGACGCGCCTGCCCGACGAGCGAGGGCGGCCTGCCCTCCAACCGCCAGACGGACATTACTGCGCGAGACTGCGGAGCCGGCGGGGAGTGGATAGGCCTTCTCGCGGGCGGTGCAGGGCCAGTCGTTGATCAGGTCGTCGCCCGGATCAGGGGCGGGGCCCCCTAGGACGTCACGTGTCCACCCGCATGGCGGAGGGGTCCGCGGGGGCAGCGGTGGCGCGGAAGACGTACGCCGTCATGCTGGCCGTGACCGGCCCCGCCCCCAGCCGTGCCGTCATCTCGTCGATGACGGTGGCCCGGACAGCCGGCGCGTCAGGGTGGGTTTCGACGGCGGCGCGTACCGGCGTCCCGGAGAGGTAACCAGTGGCAAGGTCGGCCGTCGAGGCGGCCCGGCCCGGCAGGGTCAGCTCCTGCTCGTCCTCGACGTCGAATCCGGCAGCTGTCAGGTTGGCGCCGACGACAGCAGGATCCGCGTAGCCGTGCGGAATCCTCCGAAAGAACTCTGGCGGGTCGACGGGGAAGGCCCGCTCCAACCCTGCCTGCAGTGCGACCTCGAAGCCATGCGCCTCGAGCGGACCCCAGGTGTTGAACAGGAACCGGCCACCCGCGGCCAGTACCCGGCCGACCTCCGTGAAGGCCGCGACGCGGTCGGGAAAGAACATCACACCGAACTGGCAGACCACGAGGTCGAAACTGTCGTCCGGGAACGGCAGCCGCTCCGCGTCGGCCTGCCGCCACACCGCTCCTGGGGCCCGCGTCGATCCGAAAGCGACCATGGCTTCGTTGAGGTCGGTGGCGGTCACCTCGGCCGAGGGCAGCGCTCCAAGTAGGCACGAGGTCAACACGCCGGTCCCCGCTGCGAGCTCC
This sequence comes from Streptomyces sp. RK62, assembly GCF_018070255.1. NCBI lineage: Bacteria > Bacillati > Actinomycetota > Actinomycetes > Kitasatosporales > Streptomycetaceae > Streptomyces > Streptomyces sp. RK62. The sequence continues at coordinate 144,530 of NZ_JAGPYD010000005.1, forward strand.
AGGATCCGTCGAGGGCGAAGCGCCGCGGCCCGGGCGGCCAGGTCCTCGGCGAAGGGCTGAAAGACCACCGGCACGAGGTATTGCTCATAGGCCGCCGGCATCGATGCGGACCATCGCCGATCTGCATTGACTCCCGTCACCCTGACGACGGTAGCGCGCGGCGGTGGGACCGCCCCCTTGCCGTGCCGATGTGGGCTGAGAGGGCTGGAATGACTCTCGGAAGCGATCAGCGTCCGGTGAGGCGGGCCGTCAGTCGGGACAGCAGGGTGACTGACTCACTGAGTTGCCGTATTTCGTCGGCGTCGAAGGTGTCGCGGATGGCGGCACCCAGCGCACCCGCGCGCAACGTGCGTTCCCGCTGGAGGCGGGACCGGCCGGCGTCGGTGAGGTGCAGCAGGAGCTTGCGGCCGTCGTCGGGGTGTGGCTCGGCTCGGACCAGGCCGTCGGCGGAAAGGTCCTTGACCGACTTGGCGGCCGACTGATGCGTGACGCCGCGCAGACGGGCGAGGTCGGCCGTGGGCAGGGGGCCGTCCCGGTCGAGGAATCCGAGGATGGCGGCCTCGCCGGGCGGCATGGTGTCCACGGCGCGTACCGCCCGGACCAGCTCCCCGATCGAGCGCCGCAGTTCCTCGGCCAGGGCGTCTTCGTGCATAGGACCACTGTAGCCGCAATCTCTAACCAAGTTGTACAGTCCAGTTGTACAAATAAGTTTCATTGCGGTGGAGAGGTGCGGCGATCATGGAGCTCACCAAGTTCGGGCACGCGTGTGTGCGGTTGGAGAAGGACGGGCGTCGCCTGGTCATCGACCCAGGCGGTCTGACCGGCCCGGAGGCTCTGGAGGGCGCCGACGCCGTGCTCGTCACACACGAGCACTTCGACCACTTCTCGGAGGAGGTTCTGCGCAAGGCGGCCGCAGAACATCCAGGCCTGCGGATTTGGACCAACTCCTCCGTGGCCGGAAAGCTGGACGGCATCGGCACGCAGGTCGTCACCACGGGGGACGGGGACGCCTTCAGCGCCGCCGGCTTCGACATCCGCGTCCACGGGACCTGGCATGCGGTCATCCACCCGGACATCCCGCGCATCCCCAACATCGGCTTCATGGTCGACGACGCCCTCTTCCACCCCGGCGATGCCCTGACCGTCCCGAGCGCACCGGTCGGCACACTCCTGCTGCCCGTACACGCACCTTGGTCCACGGTCGGGGACCTGATCGACTACGTACGTGAGGTCGCTCCCCGTGACGCGATCGCTGTGCACGACGGCGCCCTCAACGACGTCGGCACCGCGATGGTCGCGGGTTTCCTCGGCGAGCGAGGCCCCGGGATTCCGGCCTCCTACCGCCGGCTGGCCACCCATGCGAGCGTCCAGATCGCCTGACGCCCGGCACGGCGGGCAGCGCAGCGCGCCCTTCCGCACCGGCCGATTTCCGCCGCCGGTACCGGCCCGTGCGGCCCGTCTTCGATGGACGGGTCCGGCGGCGGTCGCGCCCATTCCTCCCGACTGAACGACTCCCGGACAAGTCGGTGGCGTCGACACGGTTCGGTCGACAGGATGGGCCGGTGAGCGGTGACGAATGAGGGGCACAGGTGTGTGGTGGATCTGATCCATCTCTCGGACGGTGACAACAGCTTCCGAGTACGCGTGCTGGGTCGCCGAATGCCTGGAGTGCTGCCGCTGCACGATCTGCTCGACGCCGAGGTACTGATCGAAAGTGGTTTCGTGAGCGGGCGGCTGGACCTCGGCCTGTATCCCGACGACCTGGATGGCTGGTCGCGCGCTCTCGATGTGCTTGCCGCGGGTGGTGACGTCCGTTGGCCGAATGACGACCGCAGTCCTGAGATCCGGGTCCGGGCACTCGACCGAGAGCATGAGACGCCCACCGTCCACGTTGAAGACGTGGCCCGCTCCGGCATCTCCGTGTCCATCCCCCTGTGCCTTGAGGACGGGTGGATCGATGATCAGCGGAAACGCCTTCGACTGGTTCGGCGGGAGTGGCCGAGCGAGGTGCTCAAGACATCACCGGGTGCCTACGAGTGGAGGCGCTGACGGCGACCAGTCGGTGCCGCATGGTGCGCCGTCTTTGCGCGAGGTGGACGAGGCAGCCATTCCCACTGCCCAACCGCTGAGTTGCGGTCCAACACGTCCACGCCGGCACTACGGCGTACACAGGCGCCACGCTCGTAGGGCGAACTTCTGCGTGACTGATCAGCCACGCGACCGCGACCGGACACCTCGCTCCTGGGCGCGCTCGTCGCCCTCGCGGTACAGCACCAGGTGCTCGTGGAAGAGCACGCCGTCGCGGACGTCGCCGGTAGCGGTGAACCCGGTGTCGTCGACGTAGTCGATATGGCTGCCGGTGACGGTGTAGCTGCCGGTATAGGCGCTCCGGCGGCTGCCGCGAGCCTCGTCGTAGCGGCCGTTCGGCAGCAGTTCCTGGCGGATGTATCCGTCCGAGGTCACCCACATCCCCACGTACGGGTGAGGAGCACGGGGCGTGTCGTTACTGGTCATGGACCCACGGTCGGCCCGACAGCCGATGACAACAAGGCCGCCGTCCGCCCAGGTGCAGGCTTCCAGGGAGCAGCACACCCATGGAGGCGAGCCCTCGCCCCATGCGAGCACCTGTGCCACTGGCGCCCACCAACGTCTGCGACATCACGACCTCTGGACGGCGGCCGACACGCGTCCCCCGGCGTACCCCTTGCGAACGCGAGGCCGACGGTGGGTGCCGCACACCCGGCCACACGGCGGCCTGGTTCCGAGCCCGCCGCACGGCGAACCTGGAGCGGCGACCAGCCCCCGCCGCTCACGGGCGCACCCGCCCGTCCACCGTACGAAGAGGCCCTCGATGACCGACAACAGCACCACCAGCGCCGCCGTCCTCGAACAGATCAGGCGCCGCCCCGCAAAAGAACGGCGCGTCCTGTTCACCGGCGCGACCATCATCACGATGGACCCCGCGTACGGCGTCATCGACCACGGCGACCTCCTCATCGAGGGGGACACCGTCACCGCCGTCGGCCATGACCTCACCGCTGCGGACGACGCAGTGATCGTCGACGCCACCGGAACCATCCTCAGCCCCGGCTTCGTCGACGCCCACCGGCACGCCTGGGAGACCCAGCTGCGCCGGATCATGCCCGACGTCGACGACCTCGGCGGCTACGTCATGTCCACCCTGGCCGGCTACGCCACCGTCTACCGCCCCGAGGACATGTACGTCGGAACGAGACTGGCCGCGCTCACCGCGATCGACAGCGGTATCACGACCATGCTCGACTTCTCCCACAACTCCCGCACCCCGGAACACTCCGACGCCGCCGTAGAGGCCCTCCGCGACACCGGCATCCGCGGCGTGCACGCCTCCATGGGCCCGCATTTCGGCGACTGGGACCGCCAGTGGCCCGGCGATCTGACGCGCCTCAAGTACCAGTACTTCACCAGTGACGACCAACTGCTGACGCTGCGCCTCGCCGCACTCGCCACCGACGAGATCGCCGGGCAGAGACTCGCGTACGGCACGGAACTTGCACGGGTCGCCGCCGACTTGAGTATCGGCGTGAGCGTGGACGCCGTGTTCGGCACACCTTCCTCCGAGGCGATACTGCGGTGGGCGAAGGACGGCATCCTGAGCCCCGACGTCACCCTCATCCACGCCACCGGACTGACCCCTGAGGCATGGAAGGCGATGGGGGAGACCGGCACCACCGTCGCACTTGCGCCGACCTCCGAAGCCCAGATCGGTCTGGAGACCGCTATCCCCGCAGTCGACGAGGCGCTGTCCGTCGGCATCCGCCCGGCACTGAGCATCGACGTCGAAGTCGCCCTGGCCAGCGACATGTTCACGCAGATGCGTGCGCTGCACGCCATCCAGCGGATGCGCGCCGTCAACGCCGCCTACGGCACGGACCACCAGCCCTCCCGCATCACCACCCACGACGTCCTGGACTTCGCCACCCTCCAGGGCGCCCGCACGAACGGCCTTGAGGCCGTGACCGGATCGCTCACCCCGGGCAAGAAGGCCGACCTGCTGGTCATCCAGGCCGAGGACCTCAACAACATGCCGCTCAACGACCCGATCGGCACTGTCGTGCTGGGCTCGGACCCCCGCAACATCAGCGCCGTCCTCATCAACGGCGAGCCGCGCAAATGGAACGGTCACATCCTCGACGTCGACCTGTCCGCTCTGCGCCGCGAGGTCCACGCTTCACGGGACCACGTCCTCAACGCCTCGCCGGCGTAGTGGCAATGGGGAGGCCGGGGCGGGTGACGACGACCTTTGCTTGGCATGACCACGAGCAGCTAGGGTCGAACGACAAGTGATCGCGAAGCAGCCGAAGGGCCCTGACACGCAGCAGGCCACGCCGGCACGGGGGAAACATGAACACAGGGCCCGATTCCGTGGCACCCATATCCGCGCCGGCCACCGGCCCGGATCCTCGGACCAACTACGGCGTGGACATGCCGCCCCCGCCCGGCACGGCACCCGACCCTCGCACAGGCCCCGATGCCTCCGCCCCCCGGCCGGCGCACCAGCCACCGCCCCCACCCGGCGCCACCGACAACGGTGACCCACATGGCACCTCAGGTTCCGTCCCTGACCCCGGCTTCACCTACGACGACGGCACGAGGACGCAGACGACGTCGCCCGGGACCGGCCCGATGAGCGCCCCAGGCCCGAACAATGCCGCCGCCACCCAGGCCGGCGGCGCCGACGACAACGGTTACGGCGTGAGCAACGCCGAACTCGGCAAGATGGCGGATGAACTGGACCTGGCCGCGCACATCCTCGAGAAAGCGGACAAGGGGCTGGCGGAGTCCGACGCGACGGCGCGTATCCACCACATGCTCACCAGCGGACGCATGCTCAGGTCGACCACGAGCGATTGGGACGACGAAATCACGCGACTGGCCAAGCAGTGCCGTTCGCTGGCCGACAAGATGCGCCAGACGCACACGAACTACACCGCCCAGGAACACCGTACGGCGCAGGACTTCCAGGCGATCCTCGCGTCGCTCGAGGGGAACGAGTAATGGCAACGCTCACCGACCGCCCAGAGGGCCAGGACCACACGCACGAGGACGCCGTCGAGCGGCAGGACATCAGGGTCGGGGACCTGGAGGACGTACGTCCCGAGGCATGGTCGCGCGCTGCCGGTGAATGGGTCGACCTGGCCGCCGCGGCCGCCGAGGCACGCGAGCACGTCCAGAACGTCCTGCTCAAACTGCCCTTCGTCTGGGCGGGCCCCTCCGCCGTGATGGCTCGCGTCCAACTGTCCGTCATGCACGACGAACTGACCATCGCCCAACGCGAGTCGAAGGCCGCGGCGAGCACCCTCGAGGCGGCGCGGAGCGGGTTCGAGCTCGCCCGCACGTGGCTCGACGAAGCGCAGAAGACCGCCCGGGCACATGACCTGACCCTGCACGACAGCGGAGGCGTCACCGTCCCCGAACGGGACTACCCGCCCAACGACCCGGACAGCGCGGCAGCGGCCCGGCAGGACCAGGAGAACGCGGACAGCCTCCTCACCCGTGTGACCGCCGCCCTCAGCTACGCGGCCGACGTCAACGAGCACACCGGCTACGAACTCGAACGCATCAAGAAGGCGGTGGCGTACTCCGTCCTGGACGAGCGGACCGAGGCCGCCGTCAAGGCCGACACCGAGGGCGCCAAGGCCCTGAACAGCGTCTTCTCCGGTGCGGGCGGAGTGCTGCTCCCACCGCCGGCCCCGGACGAGGGCTCCGGCGACTACGACACCCGTGAAGCCACGGACGAGGACCGTGCCATCAAGAACAAAATGGGCTTCTACGCGATGGGTTCCCCCGCGGTCCTCGGCGGCCCTCAATCCGCCAAGCACATGCTGCACTACCTCTCCAACACCGGAGAGCCACTGGACATCGACGTGGACGCGCTGATGGGCGACCGTGTTGTCCCGGACATGAACCGCAACGTGGAGACACAGCTCGCGGAGAACGTCCCCAACTGGGAGGCGCAGGCGCTCGCCGAGTACGAGCGCACCGGGAAGCCCGTGAAAATGGTCCAGCAGACCGGCTGGCAGGGCTGGACCGCCGAGAAGGACCCGGACTGGTACCACGCGGTCGGATCCTTCCACTACAACACGGTCGCCCAGGTCGAGGTCGTCCCGGGCCCGGACGGCCGCCCCAGAACGACGGTTCGCTACCAGACCCACGTGTACGACCGCTACAACTGGGACGCGAACAAGGCGACACCGGTGCCGGCCATGGGCAACGTCTCGGACGCCCAGATGGCCAGACTCCACCAGTCGGGCCAGGCCAAGGAGTACGACATGGGCGGCCAGAGCGAAGTACGCACATGGAACGGGTGAGCATGCCTCCGCACGCAACGGGCCCAGCCCCGAACCCGCGCCGACGCAGGTGGCTGGTCTGGTCCCTCGCCCTGTGCGCGGCGTGGACACTCGGCGTCCTCATCTGGGCGGGCGTCGCACTGCTCACACCGGCGGGTGACAGCCCCCAGGAGACCGTGGAACGAACGGCAGGAATGCACCACGACCAGCACCCCTCCGCGGGCCGCTACTACGTCCCCACGCACGCCGAACTGCAGAAGGACGGCACGGCGGTACTCCGCTACAAGGTGGGCAACGGCCAGGACTCCAGCGTCAAGGACTTCCTCCGCACCTACGACATCACCGCGAAGCCGAAGCGCACGACGCCGTCCGAGGTGACGTACTCCGACCGCTTCGGCGACGTCCACCGCACGCTCACGGTCACCTACAACCTGTCGTCCGATCCAGGCGGATACGACTACGCACAGATCACCGTGCGGGCCCGGCCGGACGACTCAACCTGAGGAACCGCAGGCGACAGCCCGTGTAGATAGCCGACCATCGGAGAGTCAGGACGCCGCGACCCGAGCAGCGTCCCGCACCGCGGAAAGACCTCAACTCACCACCCCCGCCTCCCATTTCCGTCGGCGCAGTACGTGATCGCTGAAGAGGTGTCGGCACCGGTCGAGCAGTTCCCCTACCTCAGGGTCGCCGCGTCGCCCGTCCGGCGACGGATGCCAGCGCTGCACTGACTGCGCCGCCCAGGCGCGAAGCTTGACGTCAGGGTCCTCGAGGAGGCCGACCGCCGCGCGCAGCGCCACGATGCCGCCACGCGCGTCGAGCAGCCGGAACGCCCCGACGCGGACGTGCCGTGGCCGCTCGCGGTCGGTGCGCTCCAGCAGCCAGTCGGCCGGCAGTTCCTTGGCGTGCGGCAGCAGAGAGACGGCGGTCTCGCGGACCACGGCGGCGGCAGCGTCATCCAGGAGCGGTCGCAGCCGTTCCATGTCCACACAGTCCAGGGCCCGCAGCCCTGCCACAGCTCGTGTTCGCACTCCGGTCACCGGGTGCATGAGCAGGGGCAGCAACAGCGCGGCGTCCGCGCGCGTTCCGCACTCGGCCAGCCCGATGACCGCACCGGGCGGCAACTCAGGGTCCTCCTGTGCCATGCATCGCTCTCGGTACCAGGCCACCGGATCGTCACCGCGCTGTCGTACGACGTACCGTGCGCAGGCACGCACGACCCCGGATCGGTCGCCGAGAAAGCGTTCCGCCTGCTGCGAGTGCCCTGCTCGTCTCAGGGCCGTGACGCCGGCCGAACGGGTACGCGGGTTGCGCGCGGACAGCAGTGGCGCCAGCACGCTCTCGTAAGCCTCCGCATCCCCGCGGGCCGCGAGATCCGCGCATGCCGCGAGGGCCGCAGTGGCACAGAGGTCCTGGACCACGGTGTCCTGGTCCTGGGCGGCCGTGTGGGCCAGTTCCGCTGGCGGGAGGAGTCGGCCCTCGACGGCCAGCCGGTACGCGAAGCGCCGTACCGTTCGGTCGGGGGCGGAGAAGAGAACAGCGAGTTGCCCGCGGGATGCGCGACGCAGGGTCTGGCCGAGCAGATCGAGCCCGACGGCACCCCTGCCTCGGTGTCCGACCCGGAGGATGAGCGGCGCAAGCTCAAGGGCAGAGCCCACGTCCAGGGCCGCCCGCAGCAGATCCTGAGCGAGCTCGCGCACCGGTGCGGCCCAGTCGGCACAGCGAATCACGACCAGTGGCAGCAGCCCGGGGTAGCGAACCGACTGGACCAGAGCCTCCTGCCGTATTCGGCCGTCACGGTGGCAGAGGGCGAGTGCGAGGCGAGATTCGTCGAGCTGAGCCAGGTCGGTGGGCAGGGGGTGAGAGTGCTCCCACTCCGGCAGAAGCTGCGGGCGGTACCAGGCGATCTCACGCACCCCTGCGTCCAGCGCGAGCCAGTCACGGGGATCGGCGACGTGGAGTGTGGCGTGAAGCGGCGCACCTTTCGCAAGTAGCTCTGCTGCCCTGGTCCCGGCCTCTATGCCCGCCAGCATTCCTGCCCCCTATGGCTCTGGTGCCTGAGTGATCGTAGAGCGCGGGGTTCGCGTAGGGCGCGCGATATACGCCCCGTGATCACCGAACCCTTCTGTCCGGACCCAGCCCAGGGGGTGGTCCCGTCCCCTTCGGCCGGATCAGTCCGTGTCCGTGGCCGCGAGAACGGCAATGCGCCGGGCTCCTGGGACGACGGAGACCAACCCTATGTCCCAGGCCACGCCCTCGAACCACTCCGTAGCGGCCCCGAAGCTGTACCAGTCGCATTCCTGCGTGTTCTGCTCCACCTCACCGAACGGCGCTGCTGTGGAGGTTCCGGACAAAGCTGCGAGGGAACGCCAGGCGGCCAGTCTCCCGTAGGCACCGTAGACACCGTCGTTGTACGCCCCACCTGTCGACGCGGCCGCGAAAAGCATGCGCCATACGTTCTCCGGGCGGCAGGCGGAGAGGGCGAAATCTTTGTCCGAACCGACACTCTTCAGACACTCCAGTCCCAGCGACGCAAGCAGGCCAGGAAGGATCGCGGCCTCGACTGGCGCCGCCAGTTCGAACGATCCGGCCTCGCTCCGGCCGTTGGACTCCTCCGCCCAGTTGGCAACCGCCGTGGCGGCAGCGCTTCTGAACTCCGCCGTCGTTGTATCGATCGCCTGGGGCAGGGGTGTCACGCTGCCCAGCGTGATATTGGGTCCGCCCTCAGGTCCATAGGGGAGTGCATAAGCGGTGCCACCCATGGAGTAGCTCGGCAGCGGTGGCCTCTCCTCGGTCACCGACAACTCCAATGGCAGCCATGCGAGCGGATGGTGGCGCCAGTGAGGTGAGGTCGCCCATGCGTGGATCGCAGGCAACTCGGCGATCAGGACGTTCCTGAGAAGCAACTCCTGCAGCAGGCACGCGCGAAACTCTTCCGGGGCCGAGGCAGCCGCACGCGAGCTGCCACCAGCGAAAGCGATGACCAGGTCCTTCGCGGCCTGGCCATCGGCGAGAAGCGAAGCCGCGTGACGGGCCACCTTCCGGTTGCCGCGCGACGCGGCCCGCAGGAGCCGCAGTGCCTGCTCGACATTCTCCGGGCCCGGAGTCATGGCCAGCAGACGCAGGAGATGGTCAAAAACACCGCGGTACTGCCAGATGGGAGTGGCGGAGGAACCGTACCTTTCGGCCAGCGCGATACCGAGATCGGCCAGGAATGTGGCGTCGCCTTGGGCAAGCCTGTGCTCGGCCGTGTCACACACCTCACTGACGCTTTTAAGGTCGGGCAGGTGCGTCACGATCTTCTGTATCCGATCACTCACGCGCTGAGCCTAGGGGAGGGCTCATCAGAGGGACACTTTCTTTACCCCGGTCTCGATCGGTGTGGCAACGGCTGAGGGTGCCTCGTTCCGTACGGGCTGGCGCAGCACTGTCGCCTCTCGAGCCGGAGAGGGCCAGGCCTGGATGAGGTACCACTCGGTGACTTCGTTCGGCGCACAGTCGACGGCGGTATCCCGGCCCCGGGCGTGAATACGGAGGCGGTACTCGCCGGGGCCCTGGAACGACAGGATGGGGAGTTCTTCGTGGAGGTCGTCCAAGACGCCGCGGATCATCAGCTCGCCGGCGAGGGAGCGCGCCGAGATCTCCACGATCTCCTGCCAGCGGTCGCTGGTGAGGGCGGGTTCGGTCGGTGCAGGGTGACCGTGACGTCGACGTTGCCTGTGTGGATGCCGGTCATGACGACTATGACGCCGTCGATGACTCGCGCAAGCCCGTTATGTCGGCGGTCGAGGTCGGGGCCCGTCGGCGTGTCCTCATCGCTGATGTCGAATTGGTGATACTGCACTGGGACCAAGGCGCTTGCCCGTTCCACCTCTTCACTCATTCGAAACCGTCGCGCGCGGCGCTCTCGTCGGCGAGTTGGTCTGCGAGCCGTTGCATCGCCGATCGGATGCCGTGGCCGTAGACGTCGTCGTTGAGCGCGTCAAGGTGTTCTTGGGCCTGGGCAAGATGGGTGCGGGCCTGAGTCGTGTCTGCCAGCTTGTGGTAGTCCGCAGCGAGGTTGAGGTGCAGGGATGGATAGAACCCGCGGATAGCCAAAGAGGAGTCGTGCTGCTTGGCCCGTTGATCGGTCACCGACGCGGCGGCATCCAGGGCGCGTAGATCCCATACGAGCTCATCCCGCGGGTCGGGCTGGAGATCGGCCATGTAGTGGGCGAGGACGCAGCGATGGAACGGGTCACCGTCCGACGCGATCACCTCCCAGATCTCGGAGAATCGCAGCCGCGCACCGTCGAGGTCGCCTGAATGCTGCAACGCCATGGCTGCCTCGATATCCCTCATGGTCGTGTCCTCGGTGGTCACGGCGGCCTCTCCGTCGCTCGTCAGTGATCGCCAGGAAGAGTAGAGGCAGCCACTGACACTGGACCGGGACGTGCTCGCATGCCGCGCGGACCACCACACCTCAGGCATCGGCCGGTCGCGGACTGACGCAGGATCGCGAACGGTCCAGGGGAGTAGGGACCTTGCACTCCGGCCCTGCGCGTCGATCGGCCGATCGGTGGTGAGGACCGCGGTTCAGGCGGTGAGACGGTGTGCGAGGTGAAGAAGGTCCGGCAGGTGTAGGACTCGCCCGTCGAATCCTGGGAGAGGGACGTGGAGCAACTCGCTCCAGGGGGCGGGAATGGCATCCAGGCCGTAGTACGCACCCGCAAGCCCTCCCGTGACCGCGGCGACCGTGTCCGTGTCGCCGCCGAGGTCGATCGCCGCGCGCATGGCTCCCTCGAAGCTGTCGGTGGTGCGCATGGCCCAGACGGCGGAGCCAAGGCAGGGCCAGACGGCACCGTTGAACTCCGTCGCCTGGTCGGGGTGCCAGTCCTGTGCGAGGACCGTGGCATAGCGACCTCGGTGGTCGGGATGGACACGAGCCAGGATGTCCGGGAGCGCGGCGAGCGGGTCGATGTCCTCGAGCGTCACACGGATGAGCTCGTGATAGATCGCGGTGCCTTCCCAGGCTGCGCGGTCGCCGTGGGTGAGAGCAGCGATGCGGCGGGCCGCGTCCATGGTGGCTTCCTGGCCGGCGCGCGCGAAGTAGACCGCAGAGGTGGACGCTCGCATCAACGAGCCGTTTCCCGCCGCTCGTTGATTGACCTGGAAGTGAATCGCGGCGGCGAGGTCCCACGGCATACCGTTCGCCAGTACGTCTTCGGTCTGCAGGCCGATGTCCTTCGGCTCGGCTGCCGCCCACCGCTGGAAGCGGGCGAAGATGTCCGGCAGGTCCAGTCCGCCCCGGTCGAGCAGGGACTCCGCGACCAGGACCGCCATCTGTGTGTCGTCTGTGGCCTCGCCCGGATCCCAGCCGCCGCCTCCGCACATCTCGCCGCCGGCACCGGGGACGGGGAAGCGTACGGAAAAGGCTCCCGGGGGTCCGAACTCGAAGGGACCGCCCAGCGCGTCCCCCACCGCCGAGCCGACGACCGCGCCGGCGGCCCGCTGCATCCGCTCCATCCGTGCAGGTTATCCGTGCCGCGTCTACTGCGAGGCCTGGTGGCTATGTGCCGATACGGAGTTGATCACTGCCGGGTCAGCGAGCCCAGGAGTACCCGGCCGTGCTGCCAAGCGCCCAGGCCGCTGGTGGAGTTGAGGTGTCCGCACGCACCCGCCAGGTGCCATTGTGCCTCCCATCGTGCCACGAAGCCGGCGGCTGCCTCGGGGGTGCAGTACGGGTCGTTGGCGCTGCCCACGACCAGGGCCGGGCGCGGCAACGGTTCTGCGGACAGTCCGGTGAACGTGGCGGCTGCCTGGCGCGGGAACGCGGGCCCGTGCGGGTCGGGAGGGGCGACCATGAATGCGCCGCATATCTGGCTCGAAGGGTACTTGTTCAGCCAGGTGGACGCCGCCCAGCAGCCCAGGCTATGCGCCGCCAGGGCGACGTGACCGTCTTGCTTGGAGGCGTCTTGGTACGCCTCCTGGACGGCGTCGACCCAGTCGTCCAGGTCGGGGGCGGACCAGGAGGCAGGGGAGATCCTCACTGCTGAGGCGCCCCACTGCCGCTCCCACAACGTCTGCCAGTGCTGCTCGTCGGAGCGGTCGATGCCCGGGATGATGACGTACGCGACCACTGGGGGCGAGGGATGTGCCCCGCGGTGACTGGGGTCATCGGGCCATCGCCAGGCCATCCAACTGTCGCAACTCCGGCGTCCCGAGTTCGATCTCCGTGGCCCGGGCCGGGGTGGCGCGCAGGCGCTGTGAGGTGCGGAGCCCGCCCCGCTCAGCCGTCTGCCGCATCTCCCGAAGGGCCGTCGGATTCGGCTGCGCGTGGCGGCCTGTATTCCACGGCCACCACCCCGTCGACAGCCCGGCACATGTCCTTGAGTACGGGGACGGCCGTCCGGGACGACAGGTGCCCACTGAGCACGACATGGCCGTGCGTGACGTCCACCTGCACTTCGGCAGGGGACTCGCCCAGGGCCTTGACGAGGACCTCCTCGACGATCTCCCTGCGGATCGCCTGATCCGTCCGCAGATACACCCGCAGCAGGTCGCTCCTGCTCACCACGCCGATCAGGCGACCGTCGGCATCGACGACGAGGAGCCGCTTGACGCGGTGCCGCGCCATCATCCGGGCCGCGTCGACCACGCTCCAGTCCTCCCGCGCACACAGCGCCGGAGACGTCATCAGCCCTGCCGCGTCGGTGGCGCGTGCCTTGTCGGGCCCCGCCGACGCGTCCGCTCCGTCCTCGTCGCCCTGCGGCTCGCCCCACATCTTCTGGAGGAGGTCGGCCTCCGACACCACCCCCAGTGGACGGTTCTGGTCGTCCACGACGGGAACGGCGGTGATGTCGTACTCCTGGAGCAGATGGGCGATCTCCTTGAACGGCGTACCGGCCTGGACACGGACGACGGCGTCGCTCATCTGGTCGCGGACCTTCTGGTGGTTCATCGAGGTATGCGTTCCCTTCTCGCACCACCGTTGGGGAAGGAAGCGTCCAGTGACGCCCCCGGCCATGCCCCTGGCTTCCTCCTTCGAACATAGCCGCATGCGCGCCGCGGTCGGTGACCCGGGCAGCCGTTCGCGCGAGGGCAGAGCACCTGGGGGGCTCGTCCGACGTCACCCGTGGCCCTCGGCGTCGGTGACGCCACCTGCGCCGGGGCTCCACTCCGAGCGGTGGTGACCGGTGGCGGCAGGGCTTCCGGCGAGTGTGCTTCGATCTCGTACCTGCCACCTCCCGTGCACCGACCGGCCGGTCAGGCGGCCGGCATCGGGGTCACTGCCCCGACGGTGGCGGCAGCTCCACCGGGTACGGCTCGGCGAAATCGGCCGAGCGGCTCACCGCCTCCCAGGCTTCCGCCTCGGTGAGCTGGCCGCGGGAGTAGTCGAGCGCCAGGTCCACCGCATTCACTCCGAGGAGGAGGTGGCTCGGAACCTCGCCGCGCTGCACCGTGCGGACGATGATTTCAGCGGCGCGATTCGGGTCGCCGGCACTGCCGGCCGCGCCCTGGCGCACTCTGCGGTTCATAGCCCCCACGGTGCTGTCATAGGCGTCCGGTGTGGCGTGGACGGTCATGGAGGAGCCGGCCCAGTCGGTGGCGAAGCCGCTCGGCTCGACGACCATGAATCGCAACCCGAACGGTGCCGTCTCAGCGGCCAAAGACCTGGTGAAGCCGTCGACGGCGAATTTGGCAGCCTGGTAGGAGGCGATGCCGGGGGAGCCGCCGACGCGTCCGCCGACCGAGGAGATCTGGACCACGGTGCCCGAGCCCTGCTGTCGCAGAACGGGCAGCGCTGCCTTGGAGACGTTGTAGACGCCCCAGAAGTTGGTGTCGAACTGGGTGCGGAAGTCGTGGTCGTCCGAGGTCTCGACCGGGGACACGTTCGCGTAGCCGGCGTTGTTGACCACGACGTCGAGGCGGCCGAAGCGGTCGAGCGTGGCGTCGATCGCCGCGCGGGAGGCTTCAGCGCTGGTGACGTCCAGAGGCAGTGCGAGAACTCGGTCGCCGTAGCCCTTCAGCTCCTCGGCGAGGGCCTCGGGGTTGCGGGCGGTGGCGGCGACGAGGTCCCCCGCATCGAGGATGGCGGTGATCAAGGCGCGTCCGAGGCCGCGGGAGGAGCCGGTGACGAACCAGACGCGCTGGTGTGCGGTGCGGGTGTCAGTGTCTTCACTCATGCTGTTAGTGAAACACCGTTCTCTTAATAAGGCAACATCGTTGCGTTATGTGTTCCTATGATGGCTCTATGACGCACCCACCAGCCTCCTTCCAGCGCGCCCGCAGCGCGGAAGCAAAACAGGCGCGCGAGACGGCGATCTTGGAAGCTGCCCGCAGGCTCGGCCGGGAACGCGGCATCCGGGAGGTGAGCCTCACCGATATCGCCGCCGAAGTGGGCATGCACAAATCTGCCCTGCTGCGCTACTTCGAGACCAGGGAGCAGATCTTTCTCGAGCTCACCGCCGAAGGCTGGCGCGAATGGTCGGCAGAGCTCCGTGCCCAGCTGCGGGCATGCAAGACGGCGGACCCCGCCGGCGTCGCCGAGGCCTTCGCCTCGACGCTCGCGGCACGTCCCGTGTTCTGTGACCTTCTCGCTCAGGCGCCCCTGAACCTGGAACGCAACGTGTCACTCGAGGCGGTACGCGCGTTCAAACTCGTCACCCTGCGCGAAGTTGACCTGATCGGCGCCGAAGTGCACCGCCTCCTGGGTCTCGATCAGCATCAGATGCTCGATCTGATCTCCACCGCCACCGGCATGGCCGGTGCCCTGTGGCAGATGGCCAGCCCGGGCCCCCGCCTGCGGGATCTCTACACCAGCGACCCCCGGCTGGGACACGCCATCGTCGAGGTCGAACCCCGCCTGCGCCGCATCCTCAAGGCGTTTCTGGTCGGAACGAGCACCGACCATCACGTCACCTGAACGCCGCCCCGTCCGTTCCTGGGAACCGCCCGGATCCGGCCGACCCGCGCGACGTCTATGAGGGGGCTGTTGAGTGGCCCGTCGTCAAGCCAGGTCGGCGGCGACTTGTGTCTGCAGGAAGCGCAGCAGAGCCTCGTTGAAGCGTTCCGGCTGCTCCGCGCCCGGAAGGTGCCCGGCACCCTCGATGACGCACAGTTCGGCGTGCGGCACGAGGCGGCCGATGGCTTCGGCGTCGGACACCGGGGTGTACACGTCGTCGGCACCGACGAGGATCAGTACGGGACACCGCGCGGCGGCGAGCGTCCCGCCGTAGTCCGGGCGTTCGGCACGCCCGCGCAGAGCGGCCGCGGCGCCTCGGGGGTCGGTGGCACGCATCATGCCGAGGACGTGGGCGGCGACGTCGGGCAGGGCGGTGACGTTGTACGCGGCCAGCATCTTGTCGATGACCTCGTCCGCGTAACCGGCCATGCCGTCGGCGAGCAGCCTGTCGGCCAGGCGGTTGCGGAACGCCTTGCCCTCGGTGCTCTCGGCGGGCGACGAGGTGTCCGACAGGACGAGGGCGCGTACGCGGTGGGCGTACCGGCGGTGCACCTCCATGGCGATCTGACCGCCCATCGAGACACCGCCGACCACTGCCTGGTCGATGCCGAGCGTGTCCAGGAGGCCGACAAGGTCGTCCGCGAAGTCGGACAGGTACACCCGTCCGGGAGTGACGTCGCTGTCGCCGTACCCCCGCAGGTCCGGGGTGATGACGCGGTAGCCGGCCGCGGCCAGCTGCTTGCTCTGCGGAGTCCACAGGGTGCGGTTGAAGGGGTGCCCGTGGATGAGGAGGACCGGCAGCCCCGTCGACGGGCCGGTGTCGTCGTAGTGGAGCGTGGCGCCGTTCACGACTGCTCGGCTCATCAGGCGGTCCTCTATGGGGTGTTGGGGTGTCGAGGCAGCGTACACGGTCCCATCCGCAGGAGGCTGGCCCCGGCTGACGTGCCGGGCCGCCCGGCGCACACGAGGTGAGCCGGACGGCTCCTGACGCGGCCGCAGGGGTCCGAAGGGATGAGAGGGCCCCGTGCCGGGTTTCACCCGCCCTGGTGCCAGGGAGGGCACACGCAGAACGCGTCGGCACGTCGAAGCAGTGGAGAGCGAGAACCGTATGCACATGGACGCCGCCCACGACTCTCCTCTGCGGGGGCGGGTCGCTGTCATCACCGGGGCCGCCCGCGGAATCGGCTCGGCCCTCGCGCAGCAGTTGTCCGGCGCCGGCATGCGTGTCGCGCTGCTGGGTCGCGAGGCGCAGACCCTCCACCAGGCGGCATCGGCACTTCCCGGCCCGACCCTGTGTATCGAGGCGGACGTCACCGACCAGGACGCACTCGACCACGCGGCGGAGCAGGTCGCGCGGCAGCTGGGGGACGCGTCCGTGGTCGTCGCCAACGCCGGCGTGGCAGCGGGCGGACCGTTCCGCCAGATGGACGCCGACCTGTGGCGGCGTGTCATCGACGTCAACCTGATCGGTGCCGCCAACACCGCCCGCGCCTTCCTCCCGCAACTGGCCCTTACGCGCGGATACTTTCTGCAGATCGCCTCGACCGCCGCCTTCGGCTCGGCACCCATGATGAGCGCGTACTGCGCCTCCAAAGCGGGTGCGGAATCCTTCGCACTGGCCCTGCGCGGCGAGGTCGAGCCCGATGGTGTCGCCGTCGGCATCGCCTACGTCCACTGGACCGGAACCGACATGATCAGCGGGCTGGAGGATCACCCGGTCCTCCGGGCCCTACGGGGGCACCAGCCGTGGTTCGCCCGCCGCGTGCACAGCCCCGACCAGGTCGCCGAGTGGATCACCGCAGGCGTTCACCGCCGCGCCCTCCACATCTACGCACCGCCCTGGCTGCGCTGGTGCCAGCCCCTGCGCCCGCTGTTTCCCGCCGTGGTCGCCCGCGTGGCCCGTCGCGAGCTGCGGCGATCGACCTCCGAGGAACTGGCCGGAGACGTCGGGGTCATGGGCCCGGGCGGGCGCGCCGACTGGGACGCCTACGGCTCCGACGCCGGGCGTTCCCGCCCCCTTCGGTGACCTGGCGCGGCGCAGACGCTTGCTGGAGCACGCCCGCCTCGTCACGAGCCCTGGTGCTCGAGCGAGCGGGAGGCGCCGGAGACGTCAGAGGGCTTTCAAGTGGCTTTCACTCCGGGACCGAACAGTCCAGGATCCGCCCGTCCACCGTCCCGACGACCAACCGCCGTTGCTCCGGCCGGTACGCCATGGACGTCGGTGTGACCGCGTGGCCGTGGGCGCTCAGGGTGTGTCGGGCTCGGACCTCGCCGGTCGCCGGGTCCAGGATCTCCACCTCGCCCGTGAGGTAGGCGACGTAGACCCTCCGCTCGTCGCCGTCGAGGTCGGCGAGGGGCTTGTCGGTCTCGTACACCCAGCGTGGCGCCCCGTCCGGCAGCCGTCGGCTCACGACGTACGTGCCCTCGCGGGCCTCCGCGTAGGTGGCGCCCTGTCGGTAGGACCGGCCCGCGTGGACCAGGGCGTCCGGCAGTTCGACGGCGGGCCCGTACCAGGGTTGGAGCGCCGACGCCGGGTCCCAGCGCAAGGGGAACAGGGCGCGCAGAACGGCCTGACCCTGCTCGCCCGGAGGCTCGATCGCGTTGATCCACGGTGCGGCGTCGTCGGGGCCGGGACCGTCCACGTACAGCAGTCGGGCGCTGTTTCTGACCCGTAGTGCGGGGGAGTTGGAGCGGTTGGGGGCCAGGTCCGTGCGTGCCACTTCCCGGTGTGTGGGGGCGAGGACGCGTGCCGCGTGTGCCTCGCGGCCGCGCGGGCACAGGGCGAGCCAGCCCTCGCGTGTGGCGGACGGTGCCGGGGCCGACGGCAGGTTCACCTCGTCCAGCACACGGCCGTCCGCCGTCGCTATCCGCCGGACCGTGGTCCCGCGGTCGACTCGTCGGCCCGCCACCTCGTCGCGCTCGTAGCCCCGGTAGGTCACCCACGCCGACCGGCCGTCCGGGGCCGCCTCGACACGGACGCTGCCCTCCCCGGCGGCGGGGAGCGCCCAGGTCAACCCGCCCGACGGGTCCCAGCACTCGAGGTCCGTGTGCCGGCCGGTGGCGAGCACCCGGCCGTCCACCAGCACCGCGAGGTCCCGCACCTCCCCTCGCCGCCGCCAACGGCCCTGCGTAAGACGCGCGAGCGTGTCCTCCACCCGTGGGTCGTACAGGAGTCCGCTCTCGACCATGGGATGGCGTGTGCGGTCGGGGTCGATCAGACCGGGCGGAGCGGAGAGCCAGTCGTCCGCCGCGACGGCCAGTTCGAAGCCCTTGCGGAAGCCGCCGTCCTTGTCCTCGGGGGAGAGCAGCATCGCGAGCCTGCCGTCCTCCAGCCAACGCAGGTGGCGCACTTGACGGCTCTTGCTCAGGAGGTTGGTCACTTGACCGGTTTCCAGATGGAGCAGGAGCAGCTCTCCCTGGAAGTCCCACGAGCCGTCGTAGCGGCCGGTTCCGACGGCGACGAGCGGCAGGTCGGGGTGGGGTTCGACGGCACATACGGGGTAGCGGGACGCGACGACATGGCGCGGACGGAGGGTGCCGGCCTCGTACACGCCGATCCGGTGGGCAAGCCACTCGCCGGTGCCGCGCCACATGACGTGCCCGAGGTCACCGGCGACGATGACGCAACCGTGAGGCATGTCCTCCACCGCCCACACCGGCCGACCGATCTCGGCGAACGGCTGGTCGCCGAGTAGGCGTTGGACGTTCAGTTCATCCGGCATGACGATCTCCCCCCACGTGGCGCACAGTCTGCCAGGGTGATGGCGGATTCCGACCTCCTGGGGAATCGGTTCGGTCGTCAGCGCGGAGTGACCGTGCACTGAGCCGAGGGAAGTAGTCGAGGCGTGGTGGCGCCGTAAGGATTCCGTCATCTCCTGACTGCTGCGGCCGGCAGGTCCCGCCTCGTTGAATGGGTGGCGACAGACGACTCTTCGAAGGGCGAGGCAACCATGGGAAGCGGGCGGCGGAAGGCCTTCCTGACCAGGCCGTGGATCATCACGGTGCTGGCAGTGGCGGTGGCCGGGGTCGGTTTCGGACTGTACTGGTTCCAGCCGTGGAAGCTGTGGCAGGACGAGACCGTCCAGGAGGCTCTGCCGGGGGCCGTTGTCACGTCAGCCCCACCCACGGGGCAGTCCGGGACGCCGTCACCGCCGACCGGGCCTCGGACGCTTGCCGGCGGTGAACTGATCAGCCACGAGCACGCCACGTCGGGCAGTGTGCGACTCGTGGAGCTGGCCGACGGCTCCCATGTCGTCCGGCTGGAGAACCTCGACACCAGCAATGGACCGGACCTTCGCGTGTTGCTGACCGACGCACCGGTGCAGGAGGGCAGGGCCGGCTGGCACGTCTTCGACGACGGCGAGTACGTCAGCCTGGGCAAGCTCAAGGGCAACAAGGGAAGCCAGAACTACGTCCTGCCCGACGACGTCGACCCCGCCCGCTACACCAGCGTCAGCATCTGGTGCGACCGCTTCGACGTCTCCTTCGGCGCGGCCGAGCTCGCCCGCGTCTGAAGCAGACCGCGACCGGTCCGCGGTCGTACGCTGCGGGTGTGGAGCTGCGTTTCGGGATACGGCGGTCGGACTCACCGTGGGTCGACAGTGTGTGGACCTGCACGAGCGAGCAGGTCACGGCGATGACGTCCGTCGCCGGTGTGCGCTGGGGTCTGGTGTTCTGGGAGCAGGACGGCCGGCCCTACGCGGCGGTCATCGGCCCGGAGACCCGGACGAGCACGGCACCCGTCCCGGAGGGTGCCGCCTTCACCGGCATCGAGTTCGCCGTCGGTACCTCGCTGCGGGCCCTGCCCACGCCGCAGCTGGTCGATGGAGGCGCGGAACTCCCCGACACGACCCGTCGTACGTTCCGACTGGACGGTGCCCGCTGGGAGACACCCGGCGCTGACGACGCCGAGGCCCTGGTCGACCGACTGGTCGAAGCCGGGATCGTGGTCCGCGACCCGCTCGTCGCCGAGGTGCTGCGCGGCCACGAACCGGATGTGTCCGGCCGTACCGTCGAGCGCCGCTTCCGGGCGGCCACCGGTCTGACGCGAGGGGCGGTCCGGCAGATCGAACGGGCCCGTACGGCTGCGGAGCTGCTGGCGGCCGGAGACACGGCCGCCGACGTCGTCGCCAAGCTGGACTACTTCGACGAGCCGCACCTCGCGCGGGCACTGCGCACCTACGTGGGTCGCACCGCCGGACAACTGCGCGAGGGCGAGGGCGGCGCGATCGCATTGGACCTGGGTCAGCGCTTGACGTCGTAGATCAGCTTCAGGATGCCGTTGGAGTAGCTCTCCGACTCGCGCAGCGACAGCATCTGCTTGTCCTGGTCGGCCCGGTGGAACAGGCTCTTGCCCGCGCCGAGAAGAACGGGGAAGACGAGCAGGTTGTACTGGTCGATCAGGCCGGCCTCCGACAGCCGCCGCGCCAGCTCGGCGCTTCCGTGGATGTAGATGGCGCCGCCCTCGCTCTCCTTGAGCCGGGCGACGTCCTCCGTAGTGCGCAGGATCGTCGAGGGGCCCCATCCGTCGACGAGGGCGTCGTCCGGCAGCGTGCTGGACACCACGTACTTGGGCAGCTCCTTGTAGGCGGCGTGGTCCTCGGAGGCGGGCCAGACCGATGCGAAGGCCTCGTAGCTGCGACGGCCGAACATCAGCGCCGTCGTGTCCTCGAGTTCCTCCCCCTTGAGCGACCAGGCCTCCGGGACGAACTCCAGGTCCTTCACCACCCAGCCGCCGCTGCGGTGCCCTTCCTCGGGCCCACCGGGCGAGTCCAGCACGCCGTCGAGCGACATGAATCCGGTGTAGACCAGCTTGCGCATCTGCGTCTCCTCGTCACGGGCTGAGCTTCTGACGTCAGACTAGGTGGCGGCGGGGAGGACGTCTTGGACGGAAACGACATGGGGGCAGCCTGACGGTAAGGCCAGTCACCTGCCAGGAGAGCGTGTCGATCGATGCGATGTCGAAGTAGCTCATTGATCCACTACCTCACGCGTTGATTCGGTAGGCAGGCTCTCGAGCATCTCAGCATCGCATCTGACCAGGGATTTTGGTTCCGACCGCGCCTGGCGAGGCTCAACGTGACGCTCGTAGGATGCCTGCATGCCCAAGCCGTTACGGATGAGCCGCCGGGTGTGGATTGCCGCGTGGGTGGTGCTGTGTGTGGCCGGTGGCTCTGCCACCGTCGCGCTGAACGCCTCTCCGGCGCCTGAGTCGCAGCCCGAGAAGCCCGTCAGCCCCGAGTGCGCCGAGTACATCGCGGATGTCGAGGCGCAGTTGGCCGAGGCCAAGAGGGAAGGCGTCGTCGACGGCGTGCTGGCCTTCTCGCGAAGCCCGGTCGGCGCGGAGGACTGCCATGATGCGCTGCTCGACCACTTCGGCGGCGACCGCTGACCGCGGTACAGGGCCTCCTGTGACTGAGGGCTGTCCTGTGTCACGCCGCCGCCATCTGCTCGGTCTCGAAGTGGCGGCGGCCTCGTCCGTCATGGGCCTGCGACGCATCCGTCGGGGGACAGCGTCCTCAACTCACCGCGGCCCCTCAACCGGGCCCGCCCAGCATGATCTTCCACACCCGGGTCGCCACCTGCAGATTGAGCCGGTCCTCCACGTCCGTGAGGTCATGGCCGCTGATCTCGCGGATGCGCTGGAGACGGTAGCGAAGCGTGCTGCGGTGGATCGCGAGGGAATCGGCGGTCTCGGCGTAGTTGCCGCCGCAGTCGAAGTACCGGGACAGAGTCTCCACGAGCGCCGCGCGGTGCAGACCGTCGTAGTCGATGAGCTCTCCCAGCCATTCCCGGACGAACCCCTCCAGCTCCTGGTAGTCGTTGCCGGGTCCGAGGATGCGGTAGAGGCCCAGATCCTCGAAGAACGTCATGCCCTGCCTGCTTCGGGACCGCCGGCGTACCTCCAGGGCGCGCAGTGCCTCCTGGTAGCTGCCGGGGATACCGTCCGGGGTGGTGCAGCGGGCGCTCACCCCGATCGTCCCGTCAGTCGTTCCGGTCTTCCGGGCGAGCGCCTCGTACAAGGCATCGTCATCGGGCCTGCCCGTGGTGACCAGGACCACGTGGTCGGAACGCCGAGTCACCAATGACGGCATGCCCACGGCCGAAGCCGACTGGCCCACGATCCGCGCGAAAGCCTCGTCGGAGACGTGGCTCCTCCACCGCACGACGACCACGTACTGGACGCGGCGCAGGTCGTGTCCGAACGCCTCGGCCCGGGCGTAGGCGCTGGCCTCGTCCGTGCCGGCCAGGAGATCGTCGACCAGCTCGCGGTGCAGCCGCAGCTCCACCTCCGCCAGATGACGCACATGCGACAGCTCCAGGGCGAGGGACGTGGCGGCGTGCTCCAGGGCGAACACGGTGTAGTCGTCGGCCTCGTTCCGGGGATCGATCAGGGCCAGTGTTCCGAGGACCTCACCGCGGGGGCGGATCACGGAGATGAGCCGATCCTTGATCCGCACCGGTCCACCTCTGCGGGCCGCCTGCTGGAGCATCTCCTCGTGGCGTGCGGGGTTCGGGTCGGGATAGGGGTCGGGGCGGCCGGGGCCGGTCCAGGACCGCAGCCGGCCGAAGGGGTCCTCCACCAGCACCGGGAATCCGGTCAGCGCGTGCAGTGCGCTGGTGATGGCTTCCTCGCCGCCGCCCGATGCCGCGCCTTCGGCGAGCGCCTCGTGTACCGCTCGCTGATATCCCGCCCCGACCACGAGGGAGATCAGCCGCTGCTGGAGCGTCGCCCGTTCCCGACGCAGCTGATACAGCTGCAGGACGTCCTCCTGGCCGCGGCGGCGCGCGTGGGCGACCGACAGGGCCGCGGCGGTGAGCCGTACCAGCATGGCCAGCAGGAAGTGCTGGGCGTGGGTGGGCCGGGAACGAGACGTCACCACGAGGTATCCGTGCAGGCCACCGGGCCCGTGCAGGGCCAGGGCCCGGCCCCATGACCGGCCGGGAACGTCGACGGGGCCGTCCTCCCCGGCCAGCTCCCGCACCGTCCGGTCGACGGCCGGCGCATGGTCCGGCTCGGCTTGCGGGCCGGGGACCAGCCGGCCGTGCACCCTGAGGTAACCGGCCTCGGCCCTGTACGGTCCGACGGACGGCACATGGTCCAGGGCCAGGCGCAGGATCTCGTCCTCGTCCCCCGCGTCGAACAGGGCTCGGGAGACTGCCAGCAGTGCGTCTGGAGGATCGGCCGGCATCGGAAGACGCGGGCGGGACCCCCTTGCCGAGGCGGTCGGCAGCCGCCCGGCACGGCCCCCTGGAAGGCCGCTTTCCGGGACGGGACGGCCTCGGCGCAGGTCACGGGCCCAGCGGTCGGCCATGGGATCACTCCCTTTCCGAGCCTTCATAAAGGTGAGCGGCTCTCGCGTACCCCTCCGCGGCCTGCTTCACCCGATTTCTCCGCATTCACTCGTGCTCGCGGGGCGACCGCTCTCGCCGTTCTCTGACCTGTGGGGGGCAGGCGCGGAGCCGCTCGGTTCGCGAGGCTGGGGCGTGCTGGGGGCGGCCGGCCCCCGACGCCGGCGGACGAGGCCGTCGCCGACAAGGCCGTACGGCTGCGCGGCGGGCCGGTGACCACCGACACCGGCACACGTCCCGCCCCCACCTGAACGATCGGACCGCAGCTGTGGCGCATGGCGCCGCACCGGGAGGAGTTCCTCATGGCCAAGGCAGTGGGCATCGACCTGGGCACCACGAACTCGGTGATCGCCGTGTGGGAGGGCGGCGAGCCTTCCGTCGTGCCCAACAGCGAGGGCAACCGAACGACACCGTCCGTAGTGGCCTTCACGGACACCGGGGAACGGCTGGTGGGCCAGTTGGCCCGGCGCCAGGCGATCCTCAACCCCAAGGGCACCATCTACTCGGCGAAGCGGTTCATCGGGCGGCACTTCGACGAGATCTCGGACGAGGCCAGGGCGGTGGCGTACGACGTCGTGGAGGGCCCGGGCGGTGTCGCCCGCTTCAAGGTGCGCGACAAGCTCTACGCGCCCGAGGAGATCAGCGCCCAGGTGCTGCGCAAACTCGCCGACGACGCCTCCAAGCAGCTCGGGGAACGGGTCACGGAGGCGGTCATCACCGTGCCCGCCTACTTCAACGACGCCCAGCGCACCGCCACCAAGGACGCCGGGCGGATCGCGGGACTGGAGGTCCTGCGGATCATCAACGAGCCGACCGCGGCCGCCCTCGCGTACGGCATGGACAAGAAGGAGCACGAGACCGTCCTCGTCTTCGACCTGGGCGGCGGCACCTTCGACGTGAGCATCCTCGACGTCGGCGACGGCGTGGTCGAGGTGCGTTCGACGGCGGGCGACAGCCACCTGGGCGGTGACGACTTCGACCGGCGCCTGGTGGACTACCTCGCGGACGACTTCCAGAAGGAGAACGGGATCGATCTGCGCCAGGACCCGCAGGCCCTGCAGCGCCTGTTCGAGGCGGCGGAGAAGGCCAAGACCGAGCTCAGTTCGGTGACGCAGACGCAGGTCAGCCTGCCGTTCATCACCGCCGATGCCTCGGGGCCCAAGCATCTGACCGACTCGGTCATGCGGTCCACGTTCGAGCAGATCACCAGCGACCTGGTGGAGCGGTGCCTGGAACCGGTCAAGCAGGCCATGGCCGACGCCAAGGTCGGCGAGAGCGACATCGACGAGGTCATCCTCGTCGGCGGTTCCACCCGCATCCCCGCCGTCCAGGCCCTCGTGCGCCGGCTGACCGGCGGCAAGGAACCCAACATGAGCGTCAACCCCGACGAGGTCGTGGCCCTGGGTGCCGCGATCCAGGCCGGGGTGCTCAAGGGCGAGGTCAAGGACGTCCTGCTGCTCGACGTCACGCCCCTGTCGCTGGGTGTCGAGACACGCGGCGGCGTGATGACGAAGATCATCGAGCGGAACACCACCATCCCCGTGCGCCGCACCGAGACCTTCTCCACCGCCGAGGACAACCAGCCCGCCGTCGACATCGTCGTCCTCCAGGGCGAGCGCGAACGGGCCGCCGACAACCGGGTCCTCGGCCGCTTCCAGCTCACCGACATCCGCCCGGCGCCACGCGGCGAACCCCAGATCGAGGTCACTTTCGACGTCGACGCCAACGGCATCCTCAACGTCAAGGCCCGGGACCAGGACACCGGCAAGGAACAGGGCATCACCATCACCGAGAGCTCCAACCTCGACCGCGGCGAAGTCGAACGCATGGTCCAGGAGGCCGAGCGCAACCAGGGCGAGGACAAGGCCCTGCGCGAGGCCGTCGACGCCCGCAACGAGCTCGACGCCGTCGCATACCAGGTCGAAAAGCGCCTCGCCGAGCTCGGCGACGCCGCACCCGCGCACGAGAAGTCACGCGCCGAGATGCTGGTGTCGGATGCCCGGGCGGCGGTCAAGGAGGAGGCAGGCGTGGAGCGGGTGCGGCCCCTGACCTCCGAACTCCAGCAGGTGCTGGCAGGGTTGACGGCGCATCAGGCCGGCGCCGCCACGGGCGGTCCCGACCAGGACACCACCGGGGACGGTGCGACCGGTGGCAGCCCGGGCGGTGGCGGTGACGACGACGTCATCGACGCCGAGTTCGACAAGGACTGAGGAACCGCCATGCCGATCCACCCCAGGGAATCCGACCCGGCCGTGCCGGACCCGCCCGACCCGGCTCCGGAGGGCGCCGTACGCGCTCCCCGAGAGGATCTTCCGCGCTCGGGCTCGCAGACCGGGCCGGGGTCCGACACGGACGAGGCACCCGGCCCCGACGCCGCCGGCGGCCCCGCCCCTTCCGAGGACGAGTACACGGCCGAGCTCAAGGAACTCGAGGACCGCTGGCGGCGCGCGCTCGCCGACCTCGACAATCTCCGCAAGCGCCACACCAGGGAACTGGAGCGGGAGCGGACGGCCGAGCGGTCCCGCACGGCCGCCGCCTTCCTGCCCGTCCTGGACAACCTCGAACTCGCCCTGACCCATGCCGGATCCGACCCCGGCGCGATCGTGGAGGGCGTCCGGGCGGTCCGCGACCAGGGAGTGAACGTCCTCGAACTGCTCGGCTACCCGCGGCACGCGGAGACCGGCGTCCCGTTCGACCCGGCCCGGCACGAGGTGGTCGGCGTCGTCCAGGACCCCGACGCCCCACCGGGCACGGTCGTCGAGGTGCTCCGCCCGGGCTACGGCGACGGCGAACGCCAGCTCAGGCCCGCCGCGGTGACTGTCGCGAAGCGGGAGTGACCGGTCATGGCACAGGACTTCTACGAGGTACTGGGCGTGTCACGGACCGCGAGCCAGGATGAGATCCAGCAGGCGTACCGCAAACTCGCCCGCAAGTACCACCCCGACGTCAACAAGGACCCGGGGGCGGAGGAACGCTTCAAGGACCTCAACGAGGCGTACAGCGTCCTGTCGGACCCCAAGACCCGGGCCCGTTACGACCGCTTCGGCGAGGACTACCGGAGGGTCCCCGAGGACTGGGAGGAGCGGGTCGGTGCAGGCGCCGGACCCGGCGGCGGCTTCCGCGCTCGGAGGACCGCGGGTGCGGGCGGCCCCCGTGTCCGGTACACCGGCTTCGGCGACGACTTCGCAGGGGAGGGCATCGACATCGAGGACCTGTTCGGCTCGTTCTTCGGAGCGGGTGGCGCCCCCGGCGGTGTACCGGGGGCCGACCAGGAGGCCGAACTGCCGCTCACCGTCGAGGAGGCGTACCGGGGCGGCCGCCGCACCGTCACGCTCGCCGGCCCCACCGGGCAGCCGCGACGGTACGAGGTCGACGTACCTCCCGGCGTCACCGACGGGCAGCGCATCCGCCTGGCGGGCGAGGGCGGCCGGGGCAGTGGCGACGCCGCCGCGGGGGATCTGTATCTGCGGGTGCGTATCCAACCGCACCCTCGATTCCGGCTGGACGGCCGGGACGTGTACGTGCAGCTTCCGGTCACCCCCTGGGAGGCCGCGCTGGGCGCGACGGTTCCGGTGCCCACCCCGGGCGGCGGCACGGCCAAGGTCACGGTGCCCGCGGGCTCCTCCAGCGGCCGACGGCTGCGGCTGCGCGGCGAGGGCATGCCGAACCCGCGCGGTGCCGACGGCAACCTCTACGCCGAACTCCGCGTCATGGTGCCGCCCAAGCTCAGCGACCGGGAGCGCGAGCTGTTCGAGGAGCTCGCTGCCACCTCTTCGTACGACCCCAGGAGGACGTGATGAGCGAACGACCCTCATGGGCAGCCACCGGCGGTCGGGCCGCCCGGTCCGACGCGGGCGGGCGTCCCGTACGGACGAGCGCCGGCTCCACGGCCGTGCGGTACGCGATCGTCCCCCTGCCCAGGCTTTCCCTGGACACCGTGGCCCGCCGCGCCGGAGTCCACCCCGACCTGGTCCGCCGGTTCGTCGCGCTGGGTCTGGTCGACGCCGAGCGCGACGCTGCCGGGCGCCTGGTGTTCGACTCCGCAGCCCCGGCCGTCCTCGCCCGCGTCCAGCGGCTGCGCTCAGGGCTCTGCCTCAACTACGCATCCATCGGTCTGGTGCTCGACCTGCTGGACCGCATCAGCCTGCTCGAAGCCGCACTGCGCCGCACCGGTACGAGGAGTGACATTCCGCCATGGACATGAACCGTCTCACGCAGAAGTCCCAGGAAGCCCTTCAGGCCGCGCAGAGCGCGGCTGTGGGGATGGGGCAGACCGAGGTCGATGGTGAGCATCTGCTGCTCGCGCTGCTGGATCAGGAGGACGGTCTGATCCCGCGGTTGCTGCAAGGGGCGGGGGCCGATCCGCAGGAGTTGGGTGCGGCGGTGCGGGAGGAGCTGTCCCGGCGTCCGAAGGTGACCGGTCCGGGTGCTTCGCCGGGTCAGGTGTTCGTCACGCAGCGTCTGTCGCGGTTGCTGGACGCGGCCGAGCGGGAGGCCAAACGCCTCAAGGACGAGTACGTGTCGGTGGAGCATCTCCTGCTGGCGCTGGCGGAGGAGGGCTCGTCCACCG
Organism: Streptomyces sp. RK62; assembly: GCF_018070255.1. Taxonomy (NCBI): domain Bacteria; kingdom Bacillati; phylum Actinomycetota; class Actinomycetes; order Kitasatosporales; family Streptomycetaceae; genus Streptomyces; species Streptomyces sp. RK62. The sequence goes on from NZ_JAGPYD010000005.1 coordinate 172,725, forward strand.
CCGCCGGGCGGCTGCTGAAGGAGTACGGCATCACCCGGGATTCGTTCCTGAGCGCGCTCACCCGGATCCGCGGCAACCAGCGGGTCACCTCGGCCAACCCCGAAGTGGCGTACGAGGCGCTGGAGAAGTACGGCCGTGACCTGGTGGCCGAGGCCAGGGACGGCAAACTCGACCCGGTGATCGGCCGGGACGCCGAGATCCGCCGCGTCACCCAGATCCTCAGCCGCAAGACGAAGAACAATCCGGTCCTCATCGGTGACCCGGGCGTCGGCAAGACCGCCATCGTCGAGGGCCTCGCCCAGCGCATCGTCCGCGGCGACGTGCCCGAAGGGCTGCGCGACAAGACCGTCTTCGCACTCGACATGGGCTCGCTGGTGGCCGGGGCCAAGTACCGGGGCGAGTTCGAGGAACGCCTCAAGGCCGTGCTGTCCGAGGTGAAGGCAGCTCAGGGCCACATCCTGCTCTTCGTCGACGAACTCCACACCGTCGTCGGCGCGGGCGCCGCGGAGGGGGCCATGGACGCGGGCAACATGCTCAAGCCGATGCTCGCCCGCGGTGAACTCCACATGATCGGCGCCACCACCCTCGACGAGTACCGCAAGTACATCGAGAAGGACGCCGCCCTGGAACGCCGCTTCCAGCAGGTCCTGGTCGACGAGCCGAGTGTGGAGGACACCATCTCCATCCTGCGTGGGCTGCGTGAACGCCTGGAGATCTTCCACGGCGTGAAGATCCAGGACACCGCGCTGGTGTCCGCAGCCACCCTCTCCCACCGCTACATCACCGACCGGTTCCTGCCCGACAAGGCCATCGACCTCGTCGACGAAGCCTGCGCCCGGCTGCGGACCGAGATCGACTCGATGCCCGCCGAACTGGACGAGATCACCCGCCGGGTCACCCGCCTGGAGATCGAGGAAGCCGCCCTCTCCAAGGAGACCGACCCCGCGAGCAAGACCCGCCTGGAGGAACTGCGCAAGGAACTCGCCGACCTGCGCGGCGAGGCCGACGCCAAGCACGCCCAGTGGGAGGCCGAACGGCAGGCCATCCGCCGGGTGCAGGAGCTGCGCCAGGAACTGGAGCAGGTCCGCCACGAGGCGGAGGAGGCAGAACGCGCCTACGACCTCAACCGCGCCGCCGAACTCCGCTACGGCCGCCTCCAGGACCTTGAGCGCCGGCTGAAGGCCGAGGAGGAGCAACTGGCCGCCAAGCAGGGGGAGAAGCGGCTGCTGCGCGAGGTCGTCACCGAGGAGGAGATCGCCGAGATCGTCGCCGCCTGGACCGGCGTTCCCGTCGCCCGTCTGCAGGAGGGCGAACGCGAGAAGCTGCTGCGCCTGGACGAGATCCTGCGCGAGCGCGTCATCGGCCAGGACGAGGCCGTCAAGCTCGTCGCCGACGCCATCATCCGCGCCCGTTCCGGCATCCGCGATCCGCGCCGCCCCATCGGCTCGTTCATCTTCCTCGGTCCCACCGGCGTCGGGAAGACCGAGCTGGCCAAGACCCTCGCAGCGGCGCTGTTCGACTCCGAGGAGAACATGGTGCGCCTCGACATGAGCGAGTACCAGGAGCGGCACACCGTCAGCCGGCTCATGGGCGCCCCGCCCGGATACGTCGGCTACGAGGAGGGCGGCCAGCTCACCGAGGCCGTGCGCCGCAAGCCGTACTCGGTCGTGCTGTTCGACGAGATCGAGAAGGCCCACACCGATGTCTTCAACACGCTGCTGCAGATCCTCGACGACGGCCGTATCACCGACGCCCAGGGCCGCACCGTCGACTTCCGCAACACCGTGATCATCATGACGTCCAACATCGGCTCCGAGCACCTCCTGGACGGCGTCACCACCGACGGTGAGATCAAGCCGGACGCCCGCGCCCTGGTGATGGGCGACCTGCGCGGGCACTTCCGCCCGGAGTTCCTCAACCGCGTCGACGACATCGTCCTGTTCAAGCCGCTCGGCGAGCGCCAGATCGAGCAGATCGTGGAGCTGCAGTTCAACGAGCTGCGAAGCCGCCTCGCCGAACGCCGCATCACCGTCGAACTCACCGAAGCCGCACGTGAGCTGATTGCCCACCAGGGCTACGACCCGGTCTACGGGGCCCGGCCGCTACGCCGCTACATCTCCCACGAGGTCGAGACCCTCGTCGGGCGCGCCCTGCTGCGCGGCGACGTACAGGACGGCGCCACGGTCCGCGTCGACGCTCAGCACGCAGAGTTGGTCGTCACCTATGACCAGCCCGAGGATGGGAAGGGAGCGCAGGCGGCATGAGCACGATGCAGGCCATCACCGTGACGTGCCCCAACTGCGGGCGCACCAACCGGATCCCGGTGTCCGCCGAGGGCCGACCCAAGTGCGGCAACTGCAAACAACCCTTGCCGTGGATGGTGGATGCGGGCGACGACGACTTCGCCGAGGTCGCCGAACAGGCAGACGTGCCCGTCGTCGTCGACCTGTGGGCCACCTGGTGCGGCCCCTGCCGCATGGTCAGCCCCGCACTGGAGAAAGTCGCCACCGAACTCGCCGGCCGCATCAAACTCGTCAAGGTCGACATCGACCAGAACCCGCGCCTGGCGCAGCGGTTCGAGGTCCAGGCGGTTCCGACGCTGCTGGTCCTCGACAAAGGACAGACCATCGCCCGGCAGGCGGGTGCCGCACCCGCCCCTGCCCTGCGGCGGTGGGTGGAGCAGTCGATCGCGGGCCGCGAATCGGCCGGGAAAGGGTGATCAGCCATGACCGTACGAACCGACCCCCACCTCGCGCTCGTCCGGCCGGTCCAGCCACTGACCCCCGAAGGGTGTCAGGAGTGTCTGCAGCTCGGCTCCCCCTGGGTCCACCTCAGGCTCTGCCTGACCTGCGGCCACGTCGGCTGCTGCGACTCCTCGCCGAACAAGCACGCACGCCGTCACGCCGCCGCCGACGGCCATCCGATCGCGGCGTCGTTCGAGCCCGGTGAGAGCTGGCGCTGGTGCTTCGTCCACGAGGCGTTCGTGTGATGCCCGGCGACGAGACGCGGCCGAACGCAGCGCAGGTGCCGGACGAGACGGAGGAGAGCGTCCCCTTCGAGACCGCCGACATCTACGGCGCCTATCCCCGCCTGCCGGAGGACCAGATCGACCGCCTGGCGCAGCGTGGCCGGCGGCGCGAAGTCGACGCCGGCGATGTGCTGATCCGGGAGGGGGAGCGGTGCGAGACGTTCTACGTCGTCCTCAGCGGCTCGGTCTCCATCGTCGAGGGCTACGGCACGCCCGACGAACGTCTGCTGCGGGTGCACGGCCCCGGCCGCTTCATCGGCGAGCTCGGCCTCCTGAACGGGCAGGTGGCCTTCTACACCGCCGTGATCAGGGACCCCGGTGAGGTCCTCGCCGTGTCCATGGATCAGCTGCGCGACCTGGTGGCCCGGGACTCCGTCCTCGGCGATCTGGTGCTGCGCGCCTGCCTCGGCCGGCGTGCTTTGCTCGTCGGGCAGGGCGCCGGTTTCCGCATCGTCGGTTCGCGCTACTCACCCGACACCCGGCGGCTGCGTGAGTTCGCCGCGCGCAACCGGCTGCCGTACCGCTGGATCGATCTGGAGACGGACGAGGAGGCCGAGGAGCTGCTGCGCCGCTTCGGCGTGGGCCCGGAAGAGACACCGCTCGTCATCTGGCGGGACGCCACTCTGCTGCGCAACCCCAGCAACGCGGAACTGGCCCGCCTCATCGGCCTGCCCTCGCTGCCTGCGGGAAACCATCACGGCGATCTCCTGATCGTCGGCTCCGGACCCGCCGGTCTCGCCGCCGCGGTGAACGCCGCCTCGGAGGGTCTCGGTACGACCCTGGTCGAGGCGATGGCCACCGGCGGTCAGGCCGGGACGTCGTCCCGCATCGAGAATCTGCTCGGCTTCCCCTCCGGCATCTCCGGCGCCGAACTCACCGACCGCGCCGTGCTCCAGGCCGACAAGTTCGGCGCCCGGATCAGCGTTCCGGCGGAGGCGGCCCGCCTCGAACCGCGGGACGGCCATTACGCCGTCGGGTTCGCCGACGGCAGCGAGATCAGCGCCCGCTCCGTCGTCCTGGCCACCGGCGCCCGCTACCGACGCCTCCACGTGCCCGGCATCGAACGCCTGGAGGGAACGAGCGTCCACTACTCGGCGACCGTCTACGAGGCCCGGCAGTGCCGCACCGACCCGGTGGCCGTCGTCGGCGGCGGCAACTCCGCGGGCCAGGCCGTACTCTTCCTGGCCGGGTACTCACCGCAGGTGTATCTGCTCGTCCGTGGGCCGAGCCTCGAGGCACACATGTCCCGCTACCTGATCGATCAGGTCGAGCGCCACCCGCGGGTGCGCGTGCTGCTGCACACCGAGGTGACCGAGACACTCGGCGACAAGGTGCTGGAGGCGGTCACCGTTGTCGACCACCGTACGGGCGAGCATCAGCAGCTCGCGGTGCGGTCCCTGTTCGTCTTCACCGGCGCCGAGCCCCACACCGAGTGGCTGTCCGACGTGCTCGCCCTCGACGCGCGCGGCTTCGTGCTCACCGGGGCCGAGGCGCAGGCCTGTTCCGTCCCCGGACTGTGGCAGAGCCAGGGCCGCGACTGCCTGACGTTGGAGACCAGCCTGCCTGGTGTCTTCGCCGTCGGCGACGTCCGCAGTGGCTCGGTGAAACGCGTGGCCTCCGCGGTCGGTGAAGGCGCGATGAGCATCCACTTCGTGCACCGCTACCTGGGCCACACGGCCGCGCCCGGCGGCACCGACAGCTCCCCGCGTACCCGTCAGAAGGAGTCCGCTTGGCTCGGATGACCCCGAAAAGAGACGAGATCACGAGAAGGAGAAGGAGGCGATGGGAATGACTACGCCCGTCCGGCACCAACGGGGTGCGGCCATGCAGGCCAGGCCAGTTGGCTGGGCACGCAATCCGCTGACGGAGTTCGACCAACTGCTCAGCGAGATGAGCGGACTGATCGAATCCACGGTGGGAGCCGCGGCGCCCGCAGTCGCGTGGACACCCCTGGCGGACGTCACGGAGTCCGACGACAGTTTCCGCATCGAGATCGAACTCCCCGGTGTCAAGAGCAAGGACATCGACATAGAAGCGAACGGCCAGGAGCTGGTGGTCACCGGAGAAATCAAGGAGAAGGAACGCAAAGGTGTTCTGCGACGGAGCACCCGCCGCACCGGATCCTTCGAATACCGGCTGCGGCTGCCCGGAGAGGTCGACACGGACAAGATCAACGCGCAGATGTCGGACGGGGTGCTCTCCATCACCGTCCCCAAGGCCGACGTGGCGAAGCCCCGGCACGTCGAGATCCGCGAGGCGAGTGAAAGCACCGGGAGCGACGGCTGACGTGCGGGCCGCGGTCTCGGGCACCCGTCCGGCACCGCGGCCGGGCCGAGCCGCGGCATCCGGGGTGAGCCACGAGGGACGTCCCTCATGACGGTGGAGAGCCGCTCTATGGCGGTGGAGACCCGCCGTCGGCCCCCTTGCGGCGCCTCAGGCGCCAGGTGCGCAGCAGCCGGAGGGGGAGCAGGCCCAGCGGCGCCCGCCGGCCCAGGTCCGCCGAGTCCTCGCGGTCGAATGCCTGTGCGTAACGCTCGGCGTCCTGGGGTGTCGGATACCGCTTGCTCCCCTGGGCACCGCACCCACGGGCGCAGCGCCAGCGCATCGTGTCGCCCTCATGAAGAAAGCGGAAACGGTGTCCGAGGAGGTGGCAGCGCAGCACAGAAGACCACCCTAGGCGGACCGGCCCACTCCGGCCTGTTCTGTCCCTCTCCCGGCAAAGTCACGGCGCTGAACGAGGAGGCATGGCATGACCACTGCCCAGCACGGTGTCGTCACCACAAAGGTTCCCGCCCGGCTCGACCGGCTGCCGTGGTCCCGATTCCACTGGCGGATCGTCATCGGTCTCGGAACCGTCTGGATCCTGGACGGACTCGAGGTGACGATCGTCGGGGCGGTCGCCGCCCGTATGACGGAACCGGGCAGCGGCATCAACCTGACCAGCGCCGACATAGGAACCGCCGCCGCCATCTACGTGGCAGGCGCATGCGCGGGCGCTCTCCTCTTCGGAAGGCTCACCGACCGCTTCGGGCGCAAGAAGCTGTTCATGCTGACGCTCGGCATCTACATCCTCGCCACCGTCGCGACCGCGTTCGCGCACGACGCCTGGTTTCTCTACCTCGCCCGCTTCATCACCGGCATGGGCATCGGCGGCGAGTACGCCGCGATCAACTCGGCCATCGACGAGCTGATCCCGGCCCGCAACCGCGGCCAGGTGGACCTGGCCATCAACGGCAGCTACTGGGTCGGCGCGGCGCTGGGCAGCCTGGTCGCCGTCCTGCTGCTCAACGAGAACCTGCTGGCGGACAACCTCGGCTGGCGGCTCGCCTTCGGCCTGGGCGGCATCCTGGGCCTCGGCATCATGCTGGTACGCCGCCATGTGCCCGAGAGCCCACGCTGGCTGTTCATCCACGGACGCGAAGACGAGGCCGAACGCATCGTCGACCGCATCGAGGCCGAGGTGCGCCAGGAGATCGGCCGCGAGCTGCCGGAACCGGGCGAGGCGGTGACCGTACGGCAGCGGGACGTCATCCCGTTCAAGGAGATCGCCGGCGTGGCGGTACGGCGGTACCCACGCCGCGCCGTCCTCGGTCTGGCGCTCTTCGTCGGACAGGCGTTCCTGTACAACGCGATCGTCTTCGACCTGGGCACGATCCTGAACGGCTTCTTCGACATCGGCTCCGGCTCGATCCCGTACTTCATGGCGCTCTTCGCCATCGCCAACTTCCTCGGACCACTCCTGCTCGGCCGGCTGTTCGACACCGTCGGGAGGAAGCCGATGATCGCGGGCACCTACTTCGGCTCGGCGGTCGTGGCAGCCGTCCTCGCCGTCCTGCTGGTCAACGGCTCCCTGACGACCTGGTCGTTCTTCCTGCTGGTCTCGCTGACCTTCTTCGTGGCCTCGGCGGGAGCCAGCTCGGCCTACCTGACGGTGAGCGAGGTCTTCCCCATGGAGACCCGGGCCCTGTCGATCTCGCTGTTCTTCGCGATCGGCACGGCCGTGGGCGGAATCACCGGCCCGCTGCTGTTCGGCCATCTGATCCACAGTGGCGACGCCGACCTGGTGGCCATCGGCTTCCTGGTCGGAGCGGCGGCCATGGCGCTGGGCGGGCTGGCCGAGGTCTTCTTCGGTGTCCGGGCCGAACAGCAGTCCCTGGAGAACATCGCCCGGCCGCTCACCGCCGAGGAGGCCGAGGCGGCCTGGCGCGACGAGCCCGCGCCCCAGGAGGCACGAGACAGCAGCCGGCCCGAGCACGTCCGGCAGGCCGCGGACGAGCGGGAGCGGCGGGTCGCCGACCGCAACGCCCGCCGCCGGGAGCGCGAGCGGTCCGGCGCCCGCCGCTACCGTCCCGGCACCGGAGCGGGCAGCAGGATGTACTCGCCGGGGATGGCCGGCACCGCGGGAACGGCAAGCCGCACGTCCGCCATGGCCGAACGACGCCTCGACGAAGAGATCGAGCAGATCGCCCACGCGCTCCGGGAATCCGGCCCGACGAGCCGCGACCAGCTCGAACAGGCCGTCGGCGGCCCTTCCTGGGGCCCTGGACGCTTCCGCCGCGCCCTGCGTGAGTCCGAGCGCGAGTCCCGCGCCAAGAGCCTCGCGGACGGCGGCTACGCACCGGGGGACGAGCCCGACCGTCCCGAGCGCACACAAGGCGGACCCCAGGACCAGCGGTGACCAGGCACCAGGAGGCAGCGATGAAATACGACGGATTCCTCGCCCACGTACGCGAGCGAGGCGAATACAGGGACCAGAACGAAGCCGCGGACGTCACCAGCGCCGTGCTGGAAGTGCTGGCCCAACGGATCAGCCCGGGCGAGGTCAAGGACCTGGCATCCCAGATGCCGGGCCCGCTGGGCCAGGTCCTGCACCAGGCCATGCCGCCGCGGGCACAGAGCTTCGGGATCGAGGAGTTCTACCGCCGGGTCGCCGAACGCACCGACGCCCGGCCCCGCACGGCGCAGTGGGACGCCAGCGCGGTCCTGACGACGGTCGCCGACGCGGTCACCGGCGGAGAGCTGAACCAGATCATCAGCCAACTCCCCTCAAGCTACGCGGTCCTGTTCGGCAAGGCCGACCTCGCGGACTGACCCGTGACGCACCCGGAACGAAAGGCCCACGCACATGGTTGACACAGGCTTCTCCTCGTTCGACACCATGGTGGACAAGGCCAATCGGCTCCTCAAGGACATCGAAGAGGCCTTCGGATGGCCCAAGGAACGGCGCAAGCAGTCCTACGCGGCGCTGCGGGCAGTGCTGCACCCGCTCCGGGACCGGCTCCCGGTCGAGACGGCCGTACAGTTCGGTGCCCAGATGCCGACCCTCATCAGGGGCATCTACTACGACGGTTGGAAACCGGCCGACTCGCCGGTGAAGATGAGCAATGAGGAGTTCTTCGCACGGGTCCGGAGTGAATTCCCCTACGCGGTCCAGGGTGGCACCGACCAGCTCGTGCGCACCGTCCTGAAAACCCTGGCGCTGCACGTGAGCGCCGGCGAATGGGAACATCTGAAATCCCGGGTGCCGAACTCGTTCGCCGCGCTCCTGCCGTGACGCGGTCACGGATCAGTGGGCTGCCACTCGAACAGCAGAATGGTGGCGTCGTCGCTGAGCCGGTTCTGCCGGTGATCGAGGATGGAATGGATGAGCAGGCGCAGCACTTCCGGGGCGTTCTGCCCCGCCGCGGTGGACCGGATGATGTAGTCGGTGAAGCGCTCCAGCCCGAACTCCTCGCCCGCCTCGTTGCGTGACTCGACGACGCCGTCCGAGTAGAGCAGGATGCGGTCCCCGGGTTCGAGACGGACCTCGTGCACCTGACGGGCGGTCCCGGCGAGACGCGCCGGCAGCCCCAGAGGAGGCTCGGAGGGCCTGGCCAACGCCTTGTGGAGCAGACGGTGGCGACGGATGAGCAACGCCGTCGTTCGGCAGCGCCGCAGCCTGAGCCCGTCCAGGGTGCCCATGGTGAACTCCACGACACCCAGCCGCTCCGCTCCGTCGGCCAAGGGCAGCCATACGTCCAGCTCGCCGGACGGGGTTTCCCCCACGCGCAGAGAGTTGGTGCGGTAGGTCCACCCAGCCAGCGACGTGTCGAGGTCCACGTCCGGCTCACCCTCGACCTCGACAAAGGGCACCAGCAGCCTTTGCTGGATGTCGACCAGATAGATCGCCGCCGTACCCAGGCCCACGGCCTCGGTGTACCGGTTCAGGACGACAGGCAGTTCCGCGGGCGACGCCAGCTGGGCCGCCCTGACGAGTTCCTCCAGCAGCAGCTCCCCCTGACCCGACGGACGGGTTGCTGTCCATGCATCCGACGATCCCCGCGGGACCGAGCCGCCACAATCCGAGCGCTCGGGCAACTGGCCGTAACGCTGCGGCACGGACCCGGCACATCGCACAGCCTGTCGCCCCTGCCGGAAACCGCGACCGCGCCCCTACAGCAGCAGGTCGAAGACGGCTCGGGCTTCGTCCCAGTGCTGCGTCTGGGGGTTCTTCAGGTCGGGGTGGAGGATCTTGAAGCTCTGGGCCAGGGCGAGGCTGAGTCCGCCGATGATCTCCGGATAGGCCGCCTCGGTGTCCTCGTCGGGTGTGCGGTCGAGAGCGGGGTGGGTGGCGAGCTGCTCGAGGATGGGCTTGAGTTCCAGTTCCTCGTCGATCGCCCGGAAGCGATGAATGCTCTCCTGCAGGCCCTTTGTGATCGGCAGGTCGCAGGTCCGGATGATGTCGCGCCCGTTGGCCTTGGCCGTGGCCTGGGCGACGGTCAGCAGGTCGTAGAGCTTGGTGTCGACGAAGTCGCTGTAACGCTTGAGATCGTTCTTGTCGACGTCCAGCCCAGCGGCCGTACGGAAGAACCTCTCGAACCTGGCGATGGACATCACGGTCATGACGGCAACCTCCGCCTCCGGGCGCCGGGCGGCTCCCAGCCCCCTGTCTCCCAGCCAGCGTGGCCGATGGAGCGCGCGAAGGCTTGCGCCTGCCGGGCCCAACGAGCGACCCCCGATTGCCCTGCCAGGTCTATGAGCCCGACTGCCCGGGCACCGGGGCCGGTGAACAGGGGGTCTTCCATGAGGCACTGCCGGCGAGGGCGATGCCGGATGGGTGGTGCCGACAGGTCGGGGCCGAGGGGAGGCCGTCGACACCAGCCAGGGCCCGTCACTGCAGGGGGCGGACCTCCACAAGCCGATCCCGGCCGAGGAGGATGATCGGGTGTGAACATGCCGCGTCTACCACAGTGCAGCGTGGGCCGTGACTGGCGCGGAGATGGAGCCACTGGGGGGTAGGGGCAGGGGCGCGCGTCGTGACGCCCGCGTGCCGTTTCGGCGCCCGGCGCCGCGACGGCAGACCCGGTGCCACAGCGGCCAGGCGGGGACCGCGGCGGAGGTGAGGGACAGAAGGTGAGGGACATGGCGCACACCCGCGACATTGCGTTCGTGGTCTTCGACGGCGTGAAGATGCTCGACGTGGCAGGCCCGGCGGAGGTCTTCGCCGAGGCGAACCAGTTCGGCGCCGCGTACGCGATCCACTACGTCTCGCCCTCCGGCAAACCGGTCCGCGCGTCGACGGGAATGCAGGTACCCGTCGACGGCCGGGCCGAGGACGTCCCCGACCCCGACACGGCCGTTGTCGCCGGGGGAGACGTCCTGGTCAGCCGGGCCATCGAGGCCGACCTGGTCAACACCGTCAAGGATTTGCACGCGCGCAGTCGCCGTACGGCCTCCGTCTGCACGGGGTCGTTCATCCTGGCCGCGGCCGGCCTGCTGGCGGGCCGTAGGGCGACCACCCACTGGAGACACGCAGGGCTGCTGGCCCGTGCCTTCCCGGACGTCAGGGTGGAAAGCGACGCGCTGTTCGTCGAGGACGCGGCGGTGTACACCTCCGCCGGCGTCTCGGCCGGAATGGATCTCGCCCTCGCTCTGGTCGAAGAGGACCACGGCGCCGACCTCACCCGCGAGGTGGCTCGGCAACTTGTGATGTTCATGCAGCGGCCCGGTGGCCAGTCCCAGTTCTCGGCGCCCCTGGATCGCAGGCCACCGCGTACCTCGCCGCTGAGGGCCGTCGTCGACCTGATCTCCGCCCAGCCGGCGCTCGATCACAGTGCCGCGGGCCTGGCCGCGCGCGTCGGCGTCAGCACGCGCCAACTGGGCAGGCTCTTCGCGGCCGAACTCCGTACCACCCCCGCCAAGTACGTGGAACTCGTGCGCCTCGACCACGCCAAGGCCCTGCTCGACCGGGGCCACACCGTCGCGGAGACCGCCCGCGTCGCCGGATTCGGCAGCGCCGAGACCATGCGCCGCTCCTTCGTGGCCCGGCTCGGCGTCTCACCGAGCCAGTACCGCGACCGGTTCGCGACCACTGAACAGGGCAAGGACGCCCCGCGATAGCGAGCGGACGGCGATGTCCGGATCTGTGTGATGGCCGTCGTCATGCGCGGTGGAGGAGAGATTCCCGGCAGCGGATGCTGAAGTCCTGTTCCCTACGACCCAGGAGGACCGATGCCCGAGACCATCGCGGGGATCTCCATTCCCGACACCGATCTCGTTCGCCAGGCCACTTCGCTCGTCCGCGAGTCGGCCGACGAGACCCTCTTCCATCACTCGCGCAGGGTGTTCCTGTGGGGCATGCTGAAATCAGCCGCCCGGGGCATCGAAGTCGACCCCGAACTCGCCTACGTGGGCGGCCTCTTCCACGACCTCGGCCTCACCCCCGGATACGCCACCACCGACCGCCGCTTCGAACTGGACGGCGCCGAGGCCGCGCGCCGCTTCCTCCTCGACCACGGACGCTCCGAGGAGGAGGCCCGCAATGTCTGGCTGGCGATCGCCCTGCACACCACGCCGGAGGTCCCGCTGCACCTCGCTCCGGAAGTGGGCGTGGTGACGCTCGGAGTGGAGACGGACGTCCTCGGTCTCGACCTGCACGAGATCACCGAGACCCAGCGTGCCGAGGTTGTGGCGGCACACCCGCGCCCGGACTTCAAGAACCGGATCCTCAAGGCGTTCCACGAGGGCATGGTCCACCGCCCCGACACCACCTTCGGGACGATGAACGACGACGTCCTGGCGCACTTCGACCCCTCCTTCCGCAGGAGGGACTTCGTCGAGATCATCCGGAACAACCCCTGGCCCGAGTGAACCGCGGACGACTCCCGCGCCGCAACGAAGACGGTGGCTCGTGGAGAAGCCGGCCCATTCAACAGAGAGGTCAGTCCCGAGCGGCGCATGCACGCGAAGGGTTTCGGGCCCCACGGCCCGCTGCCGACAGGCGAGGGCCTCACGATCTCAGCGCATCTTTCCGATCTTCCATGCCCGCGCCCGCTCTCCACGGTTTTCCGGGTGGATACGGTCGGCCAGGCAGTGCCGGTGGGAGATGATGGTGTGACTTCCTGGGCCGTCGTTGCTCCGCGAGTCCAGGACGAGGGCGTCTCCACCTGGGCCCAGCGTGAGCGGTTCACCACAGAAGTCGCACCTCCAGACCAGCGACTCCAGGTCGGCAGGCCGGATGGTGAGCCGCACTGATACGGGCGGATGCCAGCGGCTGATTTGCTCGATCACCGCATCGATCCGCGAACCGACGGGTGGGAAGAGCGCGAGTAGTTCATCATGGCTGCTCGTCGTCCAGGAGAACTGCTGAATCATGTCGATAGAGGCCGACAGACCGGCGTTCTCGTAACCAACGATCTCAACGAGCACACCCCACGGGTGGTGGCTGAGGACCCTGGCCTGCACCTTCTGGCCAGGCATGAGCGCCAGACTCTCCGTCTCGAACCTTTCCATGGACCGCTCCCTCATCCCTTACTCCTTGGCAAGCCACCCCCAGTCCGCCGATGCGTACGTGTCGTCCATGTCGGCGCCGATCACCACGCCCAAGGCCTGCAGAACGTCATCGTATTGGTGACAGGCGAACCGGACCGAACCGGAAGAACTCCGGGATGAGACCCTCGTAGGCGTCTCCTGCGGTCGGTATCCCGGCGTCGCCACCCTCTGTCTGTGGACGGCGAAGCCGTTCCCATCACGACGAAGCAGTTGGCCGGCCTCCAAGGAGACGGCGGGACACCGGCCACGAAGCGCTTGAGCGAACGCACACGGCACCGAACCATGAGGAGCCGGTCGGTGCCGTGGGCGGTCACTTACGGGTACGAGGTGTCGTGGACGCAGACCCCTTCCCGGGGGAGCATCACGGTCGCCTGTGGACACGAGCTCAGGCGGCTGACCGGGCCGACGGCCTCCGGCCAAGAGGCGTCACGGCGACACGGCTGGTACGGCCACATCGAGGCCGCGGGCGGCGACGAGCCGGGCGCTGCCGTCGGCCAGGCGGTACGAAAGACCCACCACACCGAGACGGCCCTCAGCCACTCGCTCGGCGAGGACACGGGAGCGTTCCAGCAGAAGGTCCACCGTGTTCTCGATGTGCTCGGCCAGGATCTCGTCGGCGCTTTCACGTCCGGCCGCCCGGGCCGAGAGCACGCTGGGAGTCACCCGCTCGACGACGTCACGAACGAAGCCGCCCGGCGTCTGCCCGTCCTCCAGGGCCGAGCAGGCCGCGGCGACGGCGCCGCACGAGTCGTGGCCGAGGACGACGACCAGCGGCGCGTCGAGTACGGCAGCCCCGAACTCGATCGATCCGAGCACCTCGGTCCCGGCGACATGGCCGGCGGTACGGACCACGAACAGGTCGCCCAGGCCACGGTCGAAGATGATCTCGGCCGCGAGGCGGGAGTCCGAGCAACCGAACAGCACGGCGAACGGACTCTGCGACGGTGCGGTCTCGGCGCGGCGGAGTGCGTCCTGGTTGGGGTGCTCCGGCGTGCCGGCGACGAAGCGCTGGTTGCCGGCCATGAGGAGCTCGAAGGCGGCATGAGGATTCGGGGTCTGGATCTTCTCAGGCATACCCGCAGCTTACGAAGCCGCTTGGGCGGCTGCACAGCCTGGCTCCGTCGACCGGTTCTCCGCCGGAGTCCGCGGGCTCGCCGCAGCCCGCCTCCCGCGGCCGTTCTTCGCCGGCGTCGCCAGGGGAAGGGGTGGCGCGGAGCGCGCGGCCGAGCCACCCGCCCACGACTGAAGCCGGTCGTGGGAGCCGCTCCACGACCCGCCGCCCGAGCCGGCGGCAAAACGCCGTCCCTGGACGTGAACGAGACCAGTCGGGTCAGGCTCAGCCACCCTCTGGGGCAACGGTGTGATCCATTGCCTTCTGGACGGCGGGCATCAGATCTGCGATCCGTTCGAATTGGTCGCGCCGCCCCCGCCCGCCCCCGGTGTGGTGTCGCCGACGCGTTCGGCCCGCTCTTCCGGCGCCGCGCCTCGCTCGCAGTGATGCGCGACCCTCCGACACGCTCGCCGTCATGGTGACCCTGGGCGACCTCGCCGGCCGGTTGCCTGCGACCACCGGCGGCATGAATCGCCGGCCACAGTGCCCTGGCATCACCGGGGCGCCCGGCCCTCAGCAACTACAGTGCTGTAGAAGTCTCTTCTGGATCTTGCTCGCGCGACGAGCGGTCGCGCTCTCTGCAGCGGCGGCCCGTCGCACACACGGAGGAGAAGAAGCAGCAGAATGCCGCAGCACCAAGATCAAGAGGCCGAGGCCAATGCCCCGTCCGGACGGCGACGAGTCGCCCTGTACTGCCGCGGTGTCACCGAGGCACGCTGGTTCGCGCTCACCGTCTTGGCCGTGATCCTCGGCAACGCCGTCCTGCTGGGGCTGGAGACGTACTCCGGTCTCGCCCGGGAGTGGCACGGGTGGTTACGGCTGGCCGAGCACGCCTGCCTGGCCGCCTTCACGGTCGAGATCGTGCTGCGCATGGCCGCGTACGCGGACAGGCCCCGCGGCTTTTGGAAGGACCCCTGGAACATCTTCGACCTCGCGGTCGTCCTGTGTGCCTTCGCACCCGTCGTCCGTGAGAAGACCACCGTGCTGCGTCTGCTCAGGCTGGCCAGGGTCCTGCGGACTGCCCGCTTCCTGCCCCAGTTGCGCATCGTGCTCGTCGCCGTGGGCCGCAGCCTCCCCGGCACCTTGAGCTTCCTGCTCGTCGGCGCGCTGCTGCTGTACATGTACGCGATGGTCGGCTGGGTCTTCTTCGGCCGGCACGACCCCGAGCACTACGGCTCCGTCGGTCGCGCAGTGCTCACCCTTTTCCTGCTGATGACCCTGGACGGGATCGGGGACGCCGTGCGCGCAGGCCTGGAGATCTCCCGCTGGAGCCTCCTGTACTACGCCTCCTACGTCCTGCTCGCCTCGTTCGTCCTGGTCAACGTCCTCATCGGTGTCGTTCTCACCTCTCTCGAGGAGGCCAAGGGCATGGATGAGGAGGGCGAGCCGCCACGAGCACGACGCCCGACACCGCGACCGCAGGACGAAGAAATCCTGCTCCATCGCATCGAGGTGGCCCGCCGCGCACTTGACGATCTCGAGCGGGACATCGCTCGGCCCACCGACTCCGCGCCGCTCCGAGTCGGCCAAAGGGAAGGCCACTTGCCCAGCCTGGAGGGGCGGACGTGATGTCGACTGTGCTCCCTGGGTTCAGCAAAGCCAGGAAGGCGGCGTCCCACGGCCGGTTGGCCGATGCCGGGCCTGGGAATGGGCGTGCCGCTCGGCGGACCTCGGGGAGCCCGTATCAAGCGCAGCCGGCCCGGCGGGCGTAGCGCGGGCCTGGGGGAGGGGAGTCGGGGCTGTTCTCGAGATTCGCGAGAGCGACTCCCCTCGGGCGATGGCGCACCCGGCGGTCTCTTGCTTCCGCGTGCCTGACCTATTGACGTATCGCGCGACGGACCGAAGAATTCACGCCATTGTCTGACAACGTTGTCTGATCGAGAGGTGCCGCACGTGCTGCCGAGATCCCCGATGGACCGCCGCCGCTTCATCCAACTCCTCGGCGCCACAAGTGCGCTGGTCTCCCTGCCTCTCGCCATCGGCAGCGGCACGGCTCAGGCCCACGGACATCAGCGAGGCCACACGGCATCGGACCCGGTGGCGGACATCTATCACCGGGTCCTGCTGAACCATACGCGTTGGACGGAAACCCAGTGGGACGCGGCCCGCGGCTACTACACGGACAAGGACTTCGGCTTCGCCGTCGTGTTGGGTCATGCGGTTCTGCTCACCCGCGGCAGCTACGACGAGGTCCGAGCGGGGACGGAGAAGCGGGTCCTCAAGGCTCGGACAATAGCGACGATCAAGCACTTCGCCGCGTCGAACAGACTGACGGGCGGCACCCAATGGGGCCGGAGACTGTTCTTCGACACCACGTTCCAGCTGTACTTCGTTCTCGCCGCGCGGCTGCTGTGGGACGACCTCGACGAGACCACTCGCTCCCGTGTCGACACCATCGCCCGTGAACAGGCCGCGTACACCACCGCGTTGGGCACGGGAAACGACCCGGCCTCGGGCAGCTGGACCCCTCGGGGCCTGCTCGGTGGCCACGAAGGAGACACCAAACTCGAGGAGATGGGTGTCTACGCACAGTCCCTGGCCCCGGGGCTGGCCTGGGCCGCGGACGACCCACGGCACCGTGACTGGGCCACAGCCTTCGGTGCGTGGTCGCGCAACGAGGCCGGACTGCCCCAGGCGGACCTGGCGAACCCGGCGCTCGTGGACGGGGTTCCCGTCTCCGACAACACCGCCCGCAACCTGTACGACACCTTCATCGTCGAGAACCACGGCTCGTTCGGACCCCACTACCAGGAGGAACTGTGGCGCACATCGGGCCGTAATGCCGCCCACTTCATCGCCGCGGGCCGGCCGCTGCCCGAGGTGCTCACCAGCCAGCCGAACGCCGACCAGCTGTGGAGCACCCTCCTCGGCGTGATGAGCGACGCCGGTGAGCCGCTGATGCCCATGGTCAACGACCGGGAGCACCTCTACGGCCGTGACGTCATCCCGCTCGCCTTCCTCGCCCAGGTGGTGGGGGACAGTGCCGCCGCCCGGGCGGAAGTCGCCCTGGCGGAGCGACTGGAGGCGTACCAGAGCTACCCGCCGGAATTCCGGATCGCGAAGTTCTCGGGTGAACCGAAGTACGAGCCGGAGGCCCGCGCGGAAGTCGCCATCAGCTACCTCCTGCACCTGTGGGCGAAAGAACAGGGCCGTACGGTTCGCCCCCTCTCCGCGGACGAGCTGTTCGAACACGCCGCGGGCGTCGCCGACTTCGGCCCTGGACCCGGCCTGGTGTCGCACCAGACGCCCGCGGCATGGGCAGGTGCCGTGACCAAGCCCGGATTCGTGAAGTTCGCCTGGCAACCCGGCCACGACGACTGGCTCTTCAAGCTCAGCGGGTCCACGCCGATGTTCCTGCCGACGACTTCCCTCAAGGCCACGCGGCGCCAGGTGCGGACCTACCGCAGCAGCCGGGACGGATTCGACGGCAGCGCCACGATGCTCCAGGTCGGGTCCGGGTACGCCGGTTTCACCACGCTTCCCACCGGTGCCGTCGTGTACGCGACTTCAGGCGTCGCCGCGGGGGAGGGACGTCTGGAGATCCACAATCTGACCATGCCGGGCGTGCCCGGCCTGACCGGGGCGCGGACCTACCGCTTCGCCGAGGGAAGCGCCACCGTGGCCTCGGCCGACTCCCGTCCACCCACGTCGGCCGCCCGGGTCGACGAGGTGACGTTCGCGCGCACCGAGGTGCGGCATCTGCGCATGCTCGGTGTGCGGCCCGACCCCACCTACGGATATTCGCTCTTCGCGTTCGAAGTGCGTGACGGTGCGGACGGCGCCGATCTGGCCCGGACCGGCACGGCCACCGCCTCCTCCTACGACACCGGCAAGGAGCCGGCGCTGGCGGTGGACGGCAGCATGACGACCCGGTGGGCGGTGTCACGGGGCGACCGCCCCCGCGCGGACAGCTGGCTGGCTGTCGACCTCGGGGCTCCGCACGCGGTGGACCGGGTCACCCTGCGCTGGGAGGCCGCCGCAGGGCGCGCCTACACGCTGCAGGGGTCGGCGGACGGACTTCAGTGGGAGGACCTCGCCTCCTGGCCGGTGCCCGACGTCACCAGCCGGGGCGGATGGCTGGACGTCGACGGCCGCGCGGGCCTGGTGGTGCGAGGCGCCGCCTCCGCCCTGACGGTCCACCAGGACGAGATCATCCTGGCCGACGGCCCGGCCGCACCCCTCCTCGTCGAGGGACTCGCCGGCGCCTCGCCCCGTACCCTGCGCGAGCGCGCCACGGCGCCCACGCCACGAACGGACTCCGAAGCCGTCCGCGCGGCCCTCACCGACGATCACCTCAGCCTGTTCAACCTGTCGGACGAGCCCGTCACCACGCGCGTCGACGTACCGCAGACCGGGACCCCGAGGCTGCTGTTCGAGGGACACCAGACCCTCACCGAGGGCGGCACCGCCTACGACGCCGAGATCGACGCGGCCGAAGCCCGGCTGCTGCCACCACGACTGACCGTCCGCCCGCTCGACGGCCGCCCTCTGCCTGTGGGCCTGCGGGCGCGTGTCGTCGACGGCGCGACGGTCGAACTGACGGGGCCCGCCTGCCGTGTGCAGGTGACCGCCCAAGGGCGCAGCGAGGTGGCGGTGGTCCGCGCGGGCCGCACCACGACGGTCACGGTGAAGCGGGCCACCGCCTACCCTCTGCGCGATCTGGCACTGGGTCGCACGGTGTTCCCGACCAGCCCGTTGCCGCCAGACATGTCGGACCCGTCCGCCGCCGTCGACGGCGATCCGGCGACGGCATGGACGCCCGGCCCGAACGGCCGCCTGGTCGTCGACCTCGGCGCACCGCTCCGTGTCCGCGAAATGCGCACGGAATGGACCGGCGGCCGCGTACCCGGACTACGCGCCGAGTTCAGCAGTGACGGCCTCACCTACACCCCGGCCGGTCAGCTCACGGGCCGTGGTCGCGACCGACACCTCAGCACGGACATCACCGCACGCTACGTGGCCCTGGCGACCGACGCGGGACACGAGGGCGGGGCTCGCCTGATCCATCTGTCCCTGCAGTGACGCCAGGCGCGCTCCAGGCCGGACGGTTCACCCACGGCGCCGTGGCCCTCCATTCCCCGACACCCTGCTGCCGGCCGGGAGGGCCGGAGACGCCGACGGTCACGATGGGGCCACAATGCCCGTGGTCGGGCCTATGGCCGGCCCGACCACAACCCTCACCGCGGGCTCGCGGGGCTGCGCCGCGCCCTTCCTGTCGCACCCCGTTGAGCGCCGTCCGCGGGTGCGCAACAGGACACCAACAGGCACCGAGGGGGCTGCCGGACACCGAGGCCGTAGGCCGTACTTCGCACCACAGCACTCGACGCGACTGCGCGCACGTCTCTATCCGGTGCGCAGTCACGAACCGCCTGTCCCGCTAGGATCGTCATCCGCGTGGGGCCGGGGGGGAACATATGTCGCAGGTGGCAGCCGGCGGGCAGCCTATGGAGATCGCATCCAGGCGGGTGGGCAAGACAGTCTGCTGGGTGATCGTGCTGATCTTGTGGCTGGCCTTTTGTGCCGACTTGCTCAGTGGAGTCTGGCACTTGGAAGCCTGGCGCCGCGCCGCCTTCTGCACGCTCGCGGCGATGGGGGTCTACTGGGTATGGCGTTCCAGTCTGTGCGTCTATCTCAAGGCAAGCCCGACCGCGCTGACGGTGAGGAACCGCTTCTCAAGGTGGCACGTCCCATTCAGCGACATCGCCGATGTGACGTGGCTTGCTGGTGAGGGGCCTCGACTCAGGCTGCACAGCGGTCCTACGGTCCGACTGGACGCCTACGCCGGCTGGCCCGCCGGACACCTCGGTCGGCAGATGCTGACGGACCTGACCGACGCACGACGCAGCAGCCCGAGCGGCACCACAGAGGTCAGTAGCAAGCGACGAGCCAGCGGACTGGCCGAGTTGCTCCTCCTATCCGTCTGGGTGTGGTTCCAGGTCGTCGTTCAGATGGCTTCGTGAGGCAGGCAGGGCGCACCTCCTCCCTTTGCGCGGCGGCGAGGCCGCCCAGGAAACCCGAGAGGACCGTCACCGGCAGCCACGTGGGCGCGGGCTCAGCCATCGGGGCGCAGCAGGCCGCGCTCGTACGCCTTGGCCAGACGTCGAGGGACCAGGTGGGCCACGCCGTCGACGGTGACGGGGACCAGCTGGGGCGTCGCCGCCTTCCATCGGGCGCGGCGGTGGCGGGTGTTGGAACGGGACGTCTTCCGCTTGGGAACAGCCATGGGAGCTGACCTCCTCGGTGAGGGCGTGGGTGCGACCAGGACTCTACATGAAAATGGTAACCATGAGCAGAAGGGGTCTCCGTGGCTGTCCCGTGTGCATCCCTGGGGGCTGGTGTGCCGCGCGGGGGTGGCGGGTGTCGTGGTCGGGTGTGGTGAGGTCGTGGAAACGCCCGGTCGTGGCTCTGTCGAGCCGCGACCGGGCGCCTGCCTTCTGGGGTTGCTAG
Source organism: Streptomyces sp. RK62 (assembly GCF_018070255.1). Lineage (NCBI taxonomy): Bacteria > Bacillati > Actinomycetota > Actinomycetes > Kitasatosporales > Streptomycetaceae > Streptomyces > Streptomyces sp. RK62. Next base: position 193,121 of record NZ_JAGPYD010000005.1, read on the forward strand.
GCGGTCACCAGGACGACTTGGTGACTCCGGGAAGGAATCCGGCGTGCGCCTGCTCACGCATCCGGACGCGGGAGAGGCCGAACCTGCGCAGGTGGCCGCGGGGTCGGCCGTCCACGCTGTCGCGGTTGCGGACCCGGGTCGCGCTGGCGTCGCGCGGCTGACGGCGCAACTCCGCGACAGCCGCCGCGCGTTCGTCGTCCGGGGTGCTGGAGCGGCGGATGACCTCCTTGAGTTCGGCGCGTCGGGCGGCGTACCGCTCGACGATCTCCTTGCGCTTCTCGTTCTGTGCGATCTTGCTCTTCTTCGCCATCAGACCTTCCCTCCCCGGGCGCGGATGCGGGCGACCGCCGCCTCGACGCCGATGCTGTCGACGGTCTTGATCGCCTTGGCGCTCAGCGTCAGCCGGACGTACCTGCCCTCGCTCGCAAGCCAGTAGCGCTTGCTCTGGATGTTCGGGTCGAAGCGGCGCGAGGTGCGCCGGTGCGAGTGGGAGATCTTGTTGCCGAAGCCCGGCTTGGCACCGGTCAGTTGGCAGTGGGCGGACATTGGGTTACCTGCCTCTTCGTAGTCGGTCACGGATCCTGGTTTTAGAAATGAAAACCGTTGTCATATAATACCGGCATGGCACGCAGCGAACTCCGCCCCGTCATCAAGCTCCGCTCCACCGCCGGCACCGGCTTCACCTACGTCACCCGCAGGAACCGCCGCAACGACCCGGACCGGATGGTGCTGCGCAAGTACGACCCGATCGCCCGCAAGCACGTCGACTTCCGCGAGGAACGCTGACCACGTCCGGGGCCTCCACCCGATCTCCATGACCTCGAAGGACACCTCATGAAGTCCACAATCCACCCCGCCTACAACCCCGTCGTCTTCCGCGACCGGGCGGCGAACTACGCCTTCCTCACCCGCTCCACCATGACCAGTGACAAGACGATCGAGTGGGAGGACGGCAACACCTACCCGGTCGTCGACGTCGAGATCTCGAACATGAGCCACCCCTTCTACACGGGCACGGCGCGCGTCCTGGACACCGCAGGACGGGTCGAGCGGTTCGAGCGCCGTTACGGCCGGATCGGGGAGAAGTGATGGAGAGGCAGGCCCGGCTGCCCGTCGTGATCGTCGGCGGGCTGCACTCCGCGGCGCGAAAGGAGGCCGTGGATGGTCTGCTGCGCACCGTGCCCGGCAGCGCCGCACTCCACCACGACCTGTCCGCCGCGGCCGACGGCACCGTGCTCCGCCTGGTGCGGGACGCCTCGGGAGAGCTGTCCCGCGGCGTCACCCCGCTCATCAACGACTGCGCCTGCTGCGCTCTGCGCGAGGACCTGGTGCCCGAGCTGGAGCGGCTCGCCGACAGCGGCCTCACCCGGCTCGCCGTCGTCGAACTGTGGGACTCCGTCGAACCGAAGGCGATGGCCGAAGTCATCGCCGCACATGGCGCCGGCGCACTCGAACTCACCAACGTGATCACGGCCGTCGACCCGGCGCTCGTCCTGCCCTGCATCGGCAACGGCGACGACCTCGCCGAGGCGGGCCTCGCCGCAGCGGCCACCGACCAGCGCACGGTCGGCGACACCTGGGCCCGGCAGCTGGAATACGCCCCCGTCCTCGCCGTCGTCGACAGCGACCAGGCCGACGACGAGGACCGGGCACTGCTCACCCAGCTCCACCCGACTGCCCGTCAGGCGCCGGCTGGATCGGCAGAGCTCGCCCAACTGGCCTTCGCCGGCTTCGATGTCGAAGCCGCGGCCGCCGCACAGCACCCCGCCTGCGCCCTCCTCCCGCAGGACGCCGACGAGGCCGGCGTCGCCACCTTCGTCTGGCACCGCGCCCGGCCCTTCCACCCCGAACGTCTCTACCAGGCGCTCGAGGACCTGTGCTGCGCCGCCGCCCGCAGTCGCGGCCGGTTCTGGCTCGCCGACCGCCCCGACACCCTGCTCGCCTGGGACTGCGCCGGTGGCGCCCTGTGCGTGGAGAGCACCGGACCGTGGCTCGCCGCACTGCCGGACGCCGCCTGGGAGATGGTCCCGCCCGTGCGCCGAGCGGCCGCCGCGCTGGACTGGCACGACGAGCACGGCGATCGCTGCCAGCACCTGGTCTTCACCTCACCCGGCCTCGACCGGGACAACATCGAGCAGCTCCTGGACTCCTGCCTGCTCACCGACACGGAGTACGCCGCAGGCCGGGAGGTGTGGAAGCGCCTGCCACGCCCCTTCGACGCCCTTCTCGACGCTGTCTGACCGCCTCGGCACAGGCATTCACCCGCAAAGAACCGACCCGAAGTACCAAAGGAACCCTGATGGCCCGCCGTCACGACCCCCGCAAGCCGCTCAAGTCGTCTCCGAACCCCCTCGACGCGGCAGGAATCACCTACATCGACTACAAGGACACCGATCTGCTGCGGAAGTTCATCTCCGACCGCGGCAAGATCCGCAGCCGCCGCGTCACCCGTGTGACCGCCCAGCAGCAGCGGCAGATCGCCGCCGCCGTCAAGAACGCACGTGAGATGGCGCTGCTGCCCTACTCCAGCAGGTGACGCCGGGTGAGCGGAGCACGGCAGTGGCTCCGACGTCGACAGCGAGCATGGCCCGGGCGGTTCGTGTACGGCCCTTCCCGGCGACCGCTCGTAGCCCTTTCCGTAACGCGGTGATCCCTGCACGCCTTCGGGTCTCTCGCCCTGGACGAGGGCCTCCCCGCGCCCCCGGCCCCACCGTCGGGCCACCTGCCGGTTCCTCTTCCTCCCTAGGCCCAGGGGATCGCATCCCTCGGTGCGTGCCGTCGGTTTCGGCGCTGACACCGGCCGGCCGAGCTGTAACGCCGAGCGACGCGCGTCGTGACCGGGTGCCGCTCAGACGTTCGCCCCCTCCGCGGGCGAGCCGGAGCGGTGGAAGCGGGTCAGAGTCCGGCGGCCGAGGAACACCGCGCCCAGCCCCAGCGGAACGGCGACGACGGCGCCGACGATTCCGTTGCCGGTACCGGGGCCGCCACTGGCGGTGGCCAGGTGCAGCACCGCGAGGACCGTACCCACCGTGCCCACCGCGACGGCCGCCCACCCGCCGGTGCGTGCGCTGCTGGTACGGAACCGGCGGCCGACTCGCCCCAGAACCAGCCAGCCGATGGCCAGCCCCAGCGCCCCCGCCCCGAGGGCCAGGTTCGCCCCCGTCCGCCCGTCGCCGATGATCCCGCCCTCGGCGGCCGCGATCAGTACTGCTGAAGCGTTCATGACGCCCTCCTTCGTTCTTGTTCCTCACCGATGCGGCTCGATGTCCTGTCCCTGAGAGCGTGCTCGCCGTTTCCCCGTGGGTCGTCCGGCAGGTGCAGGCACTTTCCGCTGCCGCCGCCGCGGCATACGGCTACCGCAGCGGCGGCAGGCAGCGGTCGGCTACCGCACATGCAGTAGCCGATTGCTCCTTCACGAGCCGGACTCGCCCACGGCCACATCCCGTTACGGTGCACCCATGAACAAAGGACGGTTCGCTGTCCGGGCCGGCCTCACCGACTGGGCGACCGCCCTGGGCGTGGCGGCACTGCTGCTCGGTACCGGGCTGTCCGGGCCACACCCGTCCGGGGCACCTGAGCTGCTCGGCTCCGCGCTGCTGGCGGCCGGAGGTCTGGCGCTGGCGGGACGCCGCCGGGCGCCGCTGGCGGTCCTGGTCATCACCGGGCTGTGCGCGGTGGGCTACCTCGGGGCCGGGTTCGAGGCGCTCGCCGTCCCCTACCTGGTCGCTGTCTACGGCTCCGTACGCGCCGGGCACCGGGCCGTCACGCTGGCTGTCTCCGTAGGCCTGCTGGTCGCGCTCAACCTCACGGCCTGGGTCTTCCATGACGAGGGCCCGCGCGAGGCCGTGACACAGGCCCGGCACACCCTTGAGCTCGCCTGGCTCATCGCCGCCTTCGCCGCCGGAGAGGCGGTGCGACAGGCCGAACGGCGAGCGGACGAAGCCGAGCGCTCCCGCGAGGAGACCGCGCTGCGCCGGGCCGACGAGGAGCGGTTGCGCATTGCGCGGGAGCTCCACGACTCGCTCACTCACCAGATCTCGGTGATCAAGGTGCAGTCCGAGGTGGCCGTCCACGTGGCCCGGCGCCGGGGGGAGCAGGTGTCGGAGGCCCTGCTCGCGATACAGCAAGCAGGCCGGGAGGCGAGCCGGGAACTGCGAGCGACCCTCGAGGCACTTCGCGACGACGACACCACCCCGCCTCCCGGACTCGACCACCTCCCGGAGCTGGTGAAGAGGTTTCAGGGGACCGGGCTGGAGACGACGCTGACCGTCGAAGGGCACCCACGGGCGGTGCCGGACGCCGTGAGCCGCACCGCTTACCGGATCGTCCAGGAGTCGCTCACCAATGTCACCCGGCACGCCTCCGCCACCACGGCCTCGGTGCTCATCGACTACCGGCCGGACGGCCTCCGCGTCCACATCGACGACGACGGGAAGGACACCGTGCACTCGGCACCGACTCCCGGACTGGGGTTGCTCGGCATGCGCGAACGCGTCTCGGCCCTGGGCGGTCGCCTGCGCGCCGAGCCGCGCACCGCGGGCGGCTTCACCGTCCAGGCCGAACTCCCGACGGACGGAGCCTCGTGATCCGAGTCCTGCTGATTGATGATCAGCCGCTCATCCGCACCGGCTTCCGCGCGCTGCTCGACCTCGAGGACGACATCGAGGTGGTGGGCGAAGCGGCCGACGGAGACGAGGGCCTCGCGCTCCTCAGGGAACTACTGCCTGATGTCGCGCTCATCGACATCCAGATGCCCGTCATGGACGGCATCGAAGCGACTCGGCGCATTGCCGCGGACTCTGCCCTGGCCGGCGTACATGTCGTCATGCTGACCAACTACGGCATGGATGAGTACGTCTTCGAGGCGCTGCGGGCGGGTGCCGCCGGCTTCCTGGTCAAGGACATCCTGCCGGAGGACTTCCTGCACGCCGTACGCGTCGCGGCCCGCGGTGACGCGCTGCTCGCGCCTGCCCTCACCCGTAAGCTCATCGGCCGGTACCTCACCCAGCCGTCGCCCGTTCGCATCGGTGGAAGGCTGGAGGTTCTGACCGGTCGCGAACGCGAGGCGGTCGCCCTGGCCGCGCAGGGTCTGTCGAACAGCGAGATCGCCGACCACCTGGTCATCAGTCCGGCGACCGCCAAGACCCACATCAACCGGGCCATGACCAAGCTCCACGCCCGCGACCGTGCTCAACTCGTGGTCTTCGCCTATGAATCCGGCCTGGTGACTCCACGCGGCTCGTAACCGGTCCCCCGGGCTTACTGCGGCTTGGGCGGCCCAGGGGCATTCCTTGTCGATCAGCCCGTTGACGAACTCGACTGCGAACCGGTGCGACTCGGGTGATACGTCTGCGGGTTCGCCGGCATACCAGCGGAAGGTACCCAGCTCTCGTTCGGCGTGGTTCAGCCAGCGGGTCAAAAAGGATGCGCGGCACTGTCGATCCCCGCACGTCCCGTTCGACGTAGTGATGTGCGGCGACCGGCCGCACGAGGAGCCGACGGAAGGTGATGAGCAACCCGTGGACCAACTACTGAGAGTAATGAACTTCAACGTCTCGAGTGACGGCATCGGCGCTGGCGAGGGCCAGACTCTTGAACGGCCCTTCGGTCATGTCCGCCCCGACCAGCTGTTCGCCTGGGCCGGAGCCACGGCGAGCTGGCCCATGCGCACGGATCCCGGAGGGAGCCGGGGCCTCGACGACTACTTCACGCGCGACTTCGCGCGCAACATCGGTGCCGAGATCATGGGGCGCAACAAGTTCGGGCCCCAGCGGGGGCCCTGGCAGGACCATGACTGGACCGGCTGGTGGGGCGAGGAGCCTCCGTTCCGCACACCGGTCTTCGTCTTGACCCACCACACGCGTCCGTCGTTCACGCTCTCCGACACCACGTTCCACTTCGTCGACGGCAGCCCGGCCGAGGTCCTCGAACGCGCACGAGAAGCCGCTCAGGGCCAGGACGTCCGACTCGGTGGTGGGGTCACCACCATCCGGCAGTTCCTCGACGCCGACCTCGTCGACACCCTGCACGTCGCGGTCTCGCCGGTGAAGCTCGGATCCGGGCTACGGCTCTGGCAGTCCCCTGACGAATTGCTCGACCGGTTTCACCTTGAGGTCGTGCCCAGCCCCAGTGGTGTGACCCACCACCTGTTCTGGCGGAGGTGAGGCGGCGACTCACGCGAGAGGTCGGTGGACACCCGGTCCTGGGCGTCGCCCCGCTCCGCGGTCAGTCCGGCCCCACGTCCAAGTCTCGAGTTGTGGCCGTGTCGGGGTGCTTCCCCGGCCCCTCGGCGCCGGGGAACAGAGGTGTGGGTGACAGATCGGTGGCCTCCTCTCCGGCCTCCAGCAGAGTGTCCGCGGCGCCGACGATGAGGGGATCGGGTGTGCCGACCGCGTCGACGTCCTTGCTGGCGTAGTCGATGCGGGCCAGCAGGCTCCGCATGGTCTCCAGCCGTGCGCGCCGCTTGTCGTTGCTCTTCACCACCGTCCAGGGGGCGTGTTCGGTGTCCGTCGCGCGGAACATGTCGATCTTCGCCTCCGTGTAGTCGTCCCACAGGTCCAGCGAGGCCAGGTCGGTGGGGGAGAGCTTCCACTGGCGCACCGGGTCGACCTGCCGGATCGCGAAGCGGGTGCGCTGCTCGGAGCGGGATACGGAGAACCAGAACTTGACCAGCAGGACGCCGTCGGCGACCAGCATCCGCTCGAACGTCGGGCACTGGTCGAGGAACAGTTCGTACTCGTCCTTGGAGCAGAAACCCATCACCCGCTCGACGCCGGCCCGGTTGTACCAGGAGCGGTCGAAGAAGACGATCTCGCCGGCGGTCGGCAGTTGTGCCACGTACCGCTGGAAGTACCACTGTCCCGCTTCGTGCTCCGTGGGCTTGTCCAGGGCGACCACGCGCGCGCCGCGTGGGTTGAGCCGCTCTGTGAGCCGCTGGATCGTGCCGCCCTTGCCGGCCGCGTCGCGCCCCTCGCACACGACGACGAGTCGTGTGCCGGTGTCCTTGACCCACCGCTGGAGCTTGAGCATCTCGATCTGCAGAATGCGCTTGGTCCGCTCGTAGTCCTCGCGGCTCACCTTGCGCTCGTAGGGATAGTTCTCCCGCCAGGTGCGGAGGGGACGTCCGTCCGCGTCCAGCACGATCGGCTGCTCTCGCAGACTGGCGTCCACGGTCAGCCCGTCCAGCAGCCTTGCCTCGTCCTCGGTGTTCGTCATCCGGCTCCCCGCTCGTGCGCTGATCCACTCGTCCGCGCGGCCGGTCAGAAGGGCGTGCGGCCGCGGAACCGGCGACCGGCCGAACCGCTGCGGCCCACGGCGCGCGAGCTGCTGTGGAACGGCTTGCTGAAGAGCCGCCCCAGCGGGCCGGGCGCCGTCCCGCCGGCCCGCGCTCCGGCGCCGAGCGTCCGCTGCGTGCCGCGTTCCGGGTGCCGGGACAGGCGGGGGATGACGAACGCGAGAACGGCCAGGACGACACAGACGGCGATCACGCCGACAACCACCATGGTGGGCTCCTTTCGCAGGTAGGACCCGAATGCCCCGGATGACCCGGCCTATGTGAAGGAGCTGCGCGGCGCAGCGCGCGGGAGTCGCGACGGGCTGCTCCTAGCCGGCTCCGCGTGTGTCCGCGGCCTGTCCCAGGCGCGGCGGGAGGTGCGCGGCGAGATGGTCGACGAGGGCGCTGACGCGTCGCGGGACGTGACCGTCCTCCCCCAGGAGGGCGTAGACGTCCGCGGCCGGTGTCGACAGGTGCGGCAGGACGCGGACGAGTTCGCCGCGATCCAGGTACGGCCTGACGTGCCACTCCGAGCGCATGATGACACCACGGCCCTCCAGGGCCCAGCCGGTCACCACGTCGCCGTCGTTGCTGGACAGGGTGCCGTGCACGCGCACTTGCCGGGGGCCGTCCGCGTCCCCGAAGCGCCAGAGTGCGAAGTCGCTCTCGTTCTCCCGCAGCACGATGCAGTTGTGCCGGGCGAGATCCTCGATGCCGGCTGGCGTGCCGTGCCGGGCGAGGTACGACGGTGCCGCGCAGGGAACGCGCCGGTTCCTGGCCAGACGGCGCATGCGCAGCGACGAGTCGGGCGGTATGCCCACGTGGACCGCCACGTCGAACTCGCGCTGGTGGGGGCGTAGAGGCAGCGCGGAGGTCTGCATCCGGACGTGCAGTCCCGGGTGCGCGGCGGCGAACTCGCCCAGCAGCGGGGCCACATGGGCACGACCGAGACCGAGAGTGGCCTCGACGACCACGGACCCGCGCAGTGCCCCTGCCGTGTCGGTGACCGTGTCCTCGAGTTCGCGTACCTGGTCCAGGATCGCCGTGACGCGCGCCGCGTACAGCTCGCCCTCCGACGTCAGCACCAGGCGGCGGGCCCCGCGCTGAACGAGCCGGACGCCCAGGCGGCGCTCCAGCGCGCTGAGGCGTTTGCTGACGACGGGGAGCGAGCAGCCGAGTTCGCGCGACGCGGCCGTCAGCGTCTCGCTCGACGCGACGACGTGGAAGAACTGCAGGTCGTCGACGGCTGAACGGCTCTTGGACCATGACCGGCCGGATCGCCCGTGGCTTTCCATGGGGGAAAACGTACCTTGCCGGTCAAGGCCTTGTACGGGGTGTCACCGCTGGCCAAGGTAGGAACCGAGACACCGCGCCGCGACCGGAACGCCTCGGGACCGAAGGCTCAGCACCGGATGTGCGCATCGATCCGAACACCGGGAGCGCATCCGTGCCGCAGAGTTATCGCATCGCAGCCATTCCGGGCGACGGGATCGGCCGGGAGGTCGTCCCGGAGGGCCTGCGGTGCCTCCGGGCCGCCGCCGAGGCCCACGGCTTCGAACTCGACGTCACCCAGTACGACTTCGCCAGCGCCGACTACTGGCTCGAACACGGCACGATGCTGCCCGACGACTGGAGGGACGTACTCGGCGGGTTCGACGCCCTGTACTTCGGGGCGGTGGGATGGCCGGAGGTGGTCCCGGACCACGTCTCGTTGTGGGGGAGCCTGCTCCAGCTGCGGCGGGGCTTCGACCAGTACGTCAACCTGCGCCCCGTCCGGCTGCTGCGCGGCGTGCGCAGCCCGCTGCGGGATCACCGGCCGGGCGACATCGACTTCTACGTCGTGCGGGAGAACACCGAGGGAGAGTACTCCAGCATCGGCGGACGCATCTTCGAGGGCACCGACCGCGAGACGGTGGTGCAGGAGACGGTCATGACCCGGACCGGCGTCGACCGTGTCCTGCGCTATGCCTTCGAACTCGCCTCGTCCCGCCCGGACAGGCACCTGACCTGGGCGACGAAGAGCAACGGCATCTCGATCTCCATGCCCTACTGGGACGAGCGGGCGACCGAGATGGCTGCCCGGTACCCCGACGTGACGGCCGACAAGGACCACATCGACATCCTGACCGCGAAGTTCGTCCTCCAGCCCGACCGGTACGACGTGGTCGTCGCCAGTAACCTCTTCGGCGACATCCTCTCCGACCTCGGACCGGCCTGCACTGGAACCATCGGCATCGCCCCCAGCGCCAACATCAACCCCGAGCGCGCCTTCCCCAGCCTGTTCGAACCGGTGCACGGATCGGCGCCGGACATAGCCGGTCTCGGTGTCGCCAACCCGGTGGGCCAGATCTGGAGCGGCGCCATGATGCTCACCCACCTCGGGGAGCACGAGGCCGCCGCACACGTCGTGGCCGCGATCGAGAGCGTCCTGGACGAACAACCCGGCGTGGTCACCCCCGACCTCGGGGGCACGGGAACCACGGAGGGACTCGGCAGGGCCATCGCGGCCCGGATCGCCGCCGCCACCGACGACCTGACGCTCGTGACCGAGGGGGATCGGGCCTGAACCCGTCCCGGCCGTGCGGCGGGAGAACGCCCACGCCCACACCGACAACCTATCCAGCAGCCGCCCTCCACGGTGGCGGCGCGAAGGGACGACCCTCATGACGACGGTGTCAGCAGGGCAGCGCACACGGATACGCCGCATCACGTTCCTGGTCGCGCTCGCGGTCTTCGCACAGGAGTCGACCTGGAACTTCTACGAGTCCCAGGTCCCGCCGCTCCTGCGGGAGCACCTCGGCAGCGCGGCCGTCGTGGGACTGCTGATGGGCATGGACAACCTGCTCGGCATCTTCATCCAGCCGTGGATCGGCAACCGGTCCGACCGGACGAGGACCTCCTGGGGCCGGCGGATGCCCTACCTGGTGGCCGGAATGCCGATCGCCGCGGGGCTGTTCGTCCTCATCCCGCACAGTGCGGCGTCCTTGCCACTGCTGATCGCGGTGCTGTTCTCGTACGCGCTGGTCGCCAACACGTTCAAGCCGATCGCCGAAGCGCTGGTACCGGACTTCATCGCGCCCGAGCGACGAAGCCGGGCCAACGCCGCGGTCAAGATCGCCTCGAGCATCACAGCCATCGTGGCGGCGCTCATCAGCATCTTCCTGGTCGACGACCACCTGAGCCTGGCGTTCGCCATCCCCGCGATCATCATGCTGATCTCGATCGGCGTGCTCGGTGCCACCGTGCGCGACAACCGGTCCCCGGCCTACCGGGCGGCGGTGGCCGAGAGCGAAGGGGAGCACGATGCCGAGCGCACTGGTCCGCGCGTCCGGGACGCCTTCCTCGACATCCTCAGGGCCACCGACCGCAGCCGCCTCCTGCTGCTGCTCGCGATCCTCCTCTTCGGCAGCGCGTGGGCCGCGTCCCGGTCGCTGATCACACCGTACGGAATGGAGGCCCTCGACCTGTCGCGCGGAGCCGCGGGCGGCCTCACCCTGCCCAGCGGGATCGCGTTCATCCTGGCGGCGTACCCGGCGGCCCTGTTCGCCGAGCGATACGGACGGCTCCGGGTCATGGCCGTGGGCATGTCGGTCTTCGCCGCCGCCATGGTCCTGGGGACGCTGATCCAGACTCCGACGGGGACCATCGCGGCGCTGTGCCTCGGGGCGACCGGCGCGACCTGTTTCCTGGTCAACGCGGTGGTCGTGCTGTGGAACCTCGCGCCCTCGCCACGGGTCTTCGGCACCTATGCCGGGATGTACACCGTCGGCTGGGCCGGTGGAGGCTTCCTGGGCCCGGCGCTGGTCGGCGGGATGGTCGACCTCACGGGCTGGCCCCTGATGCTCGTCGACATCGCCGCGGTCGCCTCACTGTCCATCGTCGTCGTGTCGAGGATCGGTGTCCTCCGGCGTCGCACCACTCCGGCCCTCGCCAAGTGACCGGCCCACCCCCGGCGGCGCGGAGAGAGCCCGGCCCCGGACGCACCAAGAGACGAGGAACCGTGCCCCGCATCCTGATCACCACGGACTACCTACGGCCCGGCGACGAGGTCGATCACTATCTCCGAGCGCACGGCCACACGGCGGTGCACGCACCGCTCGTCGGCCGACGCGGTCCCGAACAACTCGTCGCGGCCCTCGACGGGATCGACGCGGCGCTCGTCGCCCACGATCCCCTGACCGCCCAGGTCCTCCACGCGGCGCCCCGTCTGCGCGCCGTCGTGCGCACCGGCGTCGGCTACGACTCGATCGACGTCGTCGCCGCCGCCGAGCGGGGCATCACGGTGAGCAACCTGCCGGGCGTCAACGCGAACGCCGTGGCCGAGTACGCCTTCGGCCTGCTGCTGGCGGCCGCGCGGCGACTGGTGCAGAGCGCGACGGGCGTCGCCGCCGGCCGGTGGCCGAGGGAGGAAGGGCACGAGCTGCGCGGTTCGACGCTCGGCCTCATCGGATACGGGGCGGCAGCGCGCGCCGTCGTGCCGCTGGCGCGGGCCTTCGGCATGCGGGTGCTCTGCACGACCGGTGTGCCGGACGCCGAACGGGCCGACCCCTCCGTGCGTTTCGTCGCACTCACCAAGCTGCTCGCGCGGTCCGACTACGTGTCGGTGCACACCGCGCTGACGGACCGCACCCGCGGTCTCCTGGACGCCTCCGCCTTCCGGCGGATGAAGCCGACGGCGGTGCTGGTCAACACCGCGCGGGGAGCCGTCGTCGACGAGCGGGCCCTGGCCGACGCCGTGCGCTCCGGCGAGATCGCCGCGGCGGCCCTGGACGTGGTGAGCGAGGAGCCGCTCCCGGACGACAGCCCGCTGCGGGGCGTCGACGGAATCGTCGTCTTCTCCCACCTCGCGGGCCAGACCGCCGAAGCCCGCGCGGCCGCCGGCCTCGAGGGAGCGGCCGAGGTGGTGGCCGCGCTCGCGGGCCGCCCCCGGTTCGCCGTCAACGCCCACCTGCTGCCCCACACCCACACGGCCCGGGGGGACAGATGACACCCGCCCACCCCGCGCCCGGCCAGACAAGGAAGAGGAACATGGACAACGAACGGGCCCATCGGGTCAAGGTCCTGGCGCCGACCGGCATGCTCGGGGCCGGTTTTCCCGAGGCCACCGTCGAGCGGGGCCTGGCGCTCGGCGCCGACGTCATCTCCGTCGACGGCGGCAGCACCGACTCCGGTCCCCACTATCTCGGCGCCTCACAGCCCAAGACCACCCGTGCCGCGGTCGCCCGTGACCTGCGGATCCTGCTCAAGGCGGCGGCGGGCGCGGATATCCCGCTGATCGTGGGCTCGTGCGGGACGAGCGGAACCGACTCCGGTGTCGACTGGGTCGCCGGCATCGTCGCCGACATCCTGGCGGCCGAGGGACTCCGGCTGAGAGTGGCGCGCATCTACAGCGAGCAGGCGACCGACACGCTCCTGACGTGCCTGGACGAGGGCCGGATCCACCCTTTGCCGCCGCTGGGCGAGCTGGAACCGCAGGCCCTGCGGAGCTGTACGCACATCGTCGGTGCGATGGGGCACGAGCCGATCGTCGCGGCGCTGGAGGCCGGAGCCCAGGTCGTGCTCGCCGGCCGTGCCACGGACACGGCCATCGCCGCCGCCTATCCGCTGATGAAGGGCATGCCCGCCGGTCCGGCCTGGCACGCCGCCAAGATCATCGAATGCGGTGGGCAGTGCACCAGCGACCCGCGCGCGGGAGGGGTGCTCGCCACGATCGACGGTGACGGCTTCACCATCGAGCCGCTCGATCCGACCGTCGCCTGCACGCCGATCCTGGTCGCCGCCCACATGCTCTACGAGACCGTGAACCCGTTCGAGATGCGCGAGCCGGACGGCACCCTGGACGTCCGCGACGCCGTGTACACCGCCGTCGACGACCGCGTCGTGCGAGTCGAGGGATCGCGGTTCCATGTCGCCGACCAGCACACCGTCAAGCTCGAGGGCGCCCGGATCACCGGCTACGAGACGATGTCGTTCAGCGCGATCAGGGACCCGCGCATCCTTGCCGACATCGACGGCTGGGCCGACCTCATGCGAACGATGATCCGGCAGCGGGTCGAGCAGACGATCGGCCTCGGCGACGACAAGTACGCCTTCGATCTGCGCCTCTACGGACACAACGCCGTCCTCGCCGAACTGGAACCGGCACCTGGCCCGCCGCGCGAGGTGGGCGTCATGCTCCTCGTCAACGCACCGGACCAGCAGACCGCCACCGCCGTCGCGAAGGTCGCCAACCCCCTGATGCTGCATCTGCCGACGGCCGGCATGGACTATCTGCCGAGCCTCGCGTTCGCCACCTCACCGGCCGAGATCGAGCGCGGTCCCGCCTACGAGTTCGTCCTCAACCACGTCGTCGACACCCGCACGCCCACCGACATGTTCCGCACCGAGCTCGAGGAGACCGCCCACCATGGCTGAGACCGCCCCCACCACCCTGGGCGACCTGGCGCACGAGGTCCGCTCCAAGAACGCCGGGCCGTTCTGGGTCACCATGGAGCTCTTCATGCGCGACGAGGACGGCTACCGCATCGCCGCCGACGAGACCTTCCTGAACGAGGGCACGGTCGCCCGCCTCTACCAACTGGACGAGGCTGACGTGCAGTTGTTCCGCATCCCCTCGCTGAACGTCGTCAAGATCTCCTTCCCGCGTCCCGTCGGCCAGGCGTCGCTGCGTGACCGTGACGTCCATTCCGGACAGCACCATGTGCCGCTGGCGCTGCTGCCGGTGCCCGCCACCTGACATTCCCGTGTGAGCAAGTCCCCCGCGCGCGACGACGGTCACCGCCGGCCCTGGTGGTGACCGTTGCCTGTGCCCTCTCCCGACAGGTAGGGAGGCAGCCCTGCCGCAGGGTGTCACGTCGACCAGATCACCCCGCCGTTCTGCACGATCACCACCTTGGCGTCGGCACGCAGGACCAGTTGGGCACCTTCATGGCCCCAGGTCTGCGAGGCCCAGATGGGGCGGTCCTCGCCATTGTGGATGACGAGGTTGCCGTCCGGTTGGAAGATGGCCCGGTGGTTCGGGCCGAAGGTCATGGACGCCCAGATCGGCTTGCGCTGCTCGTTGTAGACGACCAGGTTGCCGTCGGTCTGCATGACCATTCGGATGCGGTTGGTGGTCCAGGCCTGGTTGACCTCCAGGACACTGGGCGCGTAGACGGTCTCGGTGCTCCAGTTCGGCTTCGGGCTCGTCTTGGGCTTGGGTTTCGGCTTCGCCTCGGGCTTCGAGTCCGTTTCGCCGCTCGGGCTGGACTTCGTCGCGGGCTCGGCGGGCTGCGGTGGGGCGACCTTCGAGGGCGCGCTCTTCGTCGCCTTCGCTTTCTTCGGGGAGGGGCTGGGCTTCTCGGCCACGTAGTCGTCGAGGGCGGCGGGGGCCGACGTCGGGTTCAGGACCGTGTCGGAGCCTCCCGCGGCCGGCCCCTTGGCGGAGTCGGGAGGCCCGTCGTCCCTCGCGCTGCCGGTGAGCAGCAGCGGTATGGCGATCAGGGCGGCACCGGCCACCGCCGCTCCCGCGAGGATCGGCTTGCGGGGCCGTCCGGCGCCTACGCCGGTACCTGTCCTGGCGTTGGGCGGCATGGTCCCGACGGCAGCGGCCGTGGCAACGGCGACCCGTGCCTCGGGTGACTCGGACGGCTCGGTGGAAGTGCCGGCCGCCGCGGGCGATGCCGGGGTGGTGGTGCTCTCGGTCTGTGCCGTTCCGACGGCGGTGCTTCGGGTCTCTGCCCTTCCGGCGTCGGTGTTCTCGGTCTCTGCGGTTCGCGCGGCGGCGCTCTCGGCCTCTGCCGTTCCGGCGACGGGGGCCGCGGCCTCCTCGGTCCCGGTGGCAGTGGACTCACCTTCTCGCGCGGCGCCGGACGTCGCCGTCCCGGCGGCGGCCTCCTCGTCCGCGCCTGCGCGCTTCCGCCCGCCCGCCTCCGGCCCGGCGGGCCCGTTCGTCCCGTCGGCGCCGGGCTCCTGCCCGGTGTCCCGGGACTCGGCCTCGGGACCGGAGCCCCGGCTGGGGGCCGGCTCGTCAGGCGCGGAGGGCGCGGAGGGGCTGGACGGCGAACCGGTGCCCCCTGCGCGGGTGGCGGCCGCCTCCGCGTTCGCGTCGGGGGTGGGGTGCTGGGGGGACATGCGGTACTCCTCCTCGGTGGCGGAGCTGTCGGATGTGGCCGGGGCCCGTGCAGTGGTCGGCTGAACGAACGCCGGGAAGTCCGGCGGGCGTTGGTCGAGTCCGTCGCGCCGGGGGCGGACCGGTGCGAAGCCCGGTCCAAGTCGCCGAGGGGCGCCGTCCCGCCGCGGTGGCGGCCCGCAAGCCCGTCGGGCGCGTCCCGAGTCGAAAGGTCTTCCCGTGCGGCCCAACTTAGCCCGTACGGAAGGCGATCGGACGACCACCTCTCCCAACTCTCCCGTCGCTTTGTCCGCTCACGCCTCGCTGCTCCCGGAAAGTTCCCGACCCGGGCAGCAAACGGGCACGTGGGCGGCTGATTCGGACCGTGCCCTCCCCGCAACGGGCGATACTCGTGTGGCATCCTGAGGCTCCCGATCTGATCCACGTCGGTGCACCAGCAGGCCGACGGCATCCAAGTGTTCGTACCGACCGAAGAGTTCAGGTGGAGATGCGGCCCGGACAACGGCTGGAGGGCGAGCCCGACAGGCCCCCCGGTCCCGGGCCGGGCACCGCGGAGCCGTCCGGCTCCGACGGGGCCGGGGCCACCGGCACCCCCGAGATACCCCAGGCGGTGCGGGACGCCGCCCGCCGGGCGCCCGGCCACTGGATCGGAGTGGTGGACCCGGAATGGACCCAGGACGGTACGCCGCCCGCGTGGGCCGTGGTGGGGGAGTGGCAGTCCGACGAGGACGGCGGCGTAGGAGACTACCGCCCCAACCCGGACTACCGGCCCTCGGCCCGAGTGCTCGGCTGGCCGGAGCCCACCGACCCGGTGGACGCGGCCGCCCAGCGGGCAGCCACCGGATACGGCTCGGTGGACGAGGCGATCGCGGCACTCGCCCGGGCGGAGATCACGGTGGTGCGCGGACCGGACGGCGGGCCGCTGACAGCGGCCGGTCTCGACGGTGCACCGGTGATCCTCTCGTTCACCTCCCCGGCACACGCGTTCATGTCCGCGGCACTTCGGCATGACAGGATCCCGGCGACGGAACTCGCCCGGTCACTGCGCGGCTCCGGCACACAGATGATGGTCAACGCCGGTGCCGCGGCACCCCTGCTCGTCCCGGTGGACAAGCTCCTGGACGCGCGGCCCGAACCCGGACCGGAGGCCGAGCGGGCGCGCCGGGCCCCCCACGTGACCGAGCCCCACCGTTCCTCTGAACCCTGGCCCCACACCACAGGGAGGACCCCGTGACGCGTCCCGCCCAGCACACCTCCGCCTCCCCGCAGGTGGCGTCCGGTTCCGCCGGCGAGGAGACGGCCTCGACCCCCACGACCGTCCAGCCCGGGCCCGAGGCGAAGTCCCCCCAGGCTCCGAACGAGGGTGGCCGGGTCAAATCCGAGACACCAAGGGCGAGTTCCGAGGCCGAGGACGCGGCAGCCGAGGGCCCGGGCGCGACAGCCGTGAGCGTTGCCGAGACCACTTCCGGCGGCCGGCCCGGGTCCGAGGCCGAGCCGGACTCCGACTCGGAGGCCGATCCCGGCGCCGCCGCGGAGGCCAAGAGCCGGCTCCCCGCGCTCGTGCGGACGATGACCGCGACCGCCATCGACCGGCCGCGGCAGGAGGCCGCCCAGGTGGGGCGGCCGGGCAAGGCGGCGCTGGCCGGCGCCGCGGTCGCCGGGGCACTGCTCGTGTCGGTGCCGTTCCTCGTGCTCACCGGAGGCGACGACAAGGGCGCCGAGGCCGCACCGGCCGGCGGCACCGTCCTCGGCGGTGGCGCGCAGGAGGCACCGGGCGACTTCGTGGTGACCAAGCCCGACACCGCCGCTCCGGACGATCACGAGAAGAGTTCCGGCAAGCCCGGCAAGCCGGTGGAACGAGTGCCCGGCGGGGCTGCGAAGCAGAACCCGGGCAAGGAGACGCCGAAGCGGGACGGCGGCGGGGAGAACCGGCCCAAGAGCGGCACGGGCGAGAAGGACGGATCCGCCAAGTCGGGTGGCGGGAAGGCATCCGGAGGCGGCGGCGCCGACCGGCCCTCGGATTCCGGCTCGGGCGTCACGTTCAGCGCCCCGGTCTCGATACGCAGCCACCTCTCCGGCCGCTGCCTCGACGTACCGAACGCCGACTTCGGCGACGGCAAGAAGCTCTTCGTGTGGGACTGCAACAACGGGGTCGCGCAGAAGTGGCAGTTCGCCTCCGACGGCACCCTGCGCATCCAGGGTCTCTGCCTGGACGTGGCCAACGCGAACTACAGCGACGGCACTCCGATCCAGATCGCCCGGTGCAGTGGCAACGCGGCCCAGAAGTTCGTCCTGAACGAGCGCCACGACCTGGTGAACACCGTCGTCGGCAAGTGCGTCGACATCAAGGACAACAACCGGGGCAACGGCGCCTGGCTGCAACTGTGGACCTGCGCGGGCACCGACAACCAGAAGTGGAGCTGACCGCGCCCCCGGCACCTTCCGGCCGAGAGCATCGCTCCCACGCCCTGGCCACCCCGGCAACGGGGCATGATGGCCCCGTCGGCTCGCCGACACCGCCCCCGACGATCGGGGGCACCCGCTGAGTACGTTGTCCCACAAGGAGGTTGGTGCGTGTCGCGCCAGGTACTGACGGTCGGTCCCGGGGAGCGGGACCGCTACCGGACGATCGGTGAGGCACTCGCGGCTGCCCGTACCGGCGCGCTGATCAGCGTCCGGCCCGGGACGTACGCGGAGAACCTGGTGATCCACACCCGGGTCACCCTCACCGCCGCCGAGGGCCGGGGCACGGTCGAGATCCGGCCACGTTCTGGCAGCGTCCTCTCCCTGCGAGCCGACGCCGTGATGCTCTCCGAGCTGTCCCTGCGCGGCGGTGACGCCGAGCTGCCCGCCGTGGACGTACGGCGCGGGCAGGCCGCGCTCGACGGCTGCGAGATCGTCGGCGCCGCCTGGACCGCGGTGCTGGCCGGGGGCACCGGCTCCCTCGCGCTGCGGGACTGCCGGGTGAGCAACCCGCAAGGTGCCGGCATCGTCATCACCTCGACCACACCCACCACAGTGGAGTCCTGCACGTTCGAGCACCTGGGCACCAGCGGACTCGTCCTCGCCGAACAGGGCGAGGCGCGGCTGCGCGCCTGCACGGTACGGGCCGCACGCGGCAACGGCCTGCTCGCCAACGGCGACTCCACCGGCAGCGTCGAGGACTGCGACATCTCCTCCACGGACAAGCCGTCCATCGCCCTGGAGCAGAACTGCTCCCTCACGGTGGTGCGGACCGTCGTGCACGACACCAGCACCGGAGTGCACCTGAGCAGCGCGGGCCGCACGACGCTGGAGGACGTCCGGGTCACCGGGGCCTCCGGGAACGGGATCGCGCTGGCCGGCGGAACCGACCCGGTGCTGCGCCGCTGCCGTGTCTCGCGGACCCGTGGCCACGGCGTCGTGGTCACCGACCGGGCGCGCGGCACCTTCGAGGACTGCTGGGTGGACGGCGCGCAGGGCGCGGCGCTCCGGGTGGCGGGAGCCGCCTCCCCGGCGCTGACCGGACTCACGGTCCGTGACTGCGAGCAGACGGGACTGCTGCTGGAGGAGGACTCGGCGCCGGAGCTGGACCGCGTGGAGGTGATCGGCGGCTCACCCGCGATCTCCGTGCGCGGCGGTGCCAACCCGCTGCTGCGCCGGGCGCGTCTCGTGGAGCCCGCCGGGGACGGCATCGCGGCGGGCAAGGACGCCCGCGGCCGGGCCGAGGACTGCGAGATCGTCCGGCCGAAGGGCGCCGGCGTGCGCGTGGCTGCCGGCAGCACCCTCTACCTGGCCGGTGGCGGGGTCTCCGACACCGCCACCAGCGGCCTGGTCGTGGAGGACGGTGGCAACGTCACCGTCCGGGACTTCCGCGTCGAGATATCCGGTGCGGAAGGGGTCGTGGTCGCGGCGGGCGGCGAGCTGACCGCCAACCGCACCACGGTGCACGCCCCGCAGGGCCACGGCTTCCTGCTCCAGGAGGGCGCGCTGGCCTCGCTCAGCGGCTGCGAGGTCTCCGGCGGTGCCCAGGACGGCTTCCGGGTGGAGTCCACCGCGCCGGTCTCGCTCGTGAACTGCCTGGCCCGGGAGAACGAGGGCGGCGGGCTCGTCCAGACGACACCGGGCGAACGGCTCGCCGTGGACGGCCTGAAGAGCACCGGGAACGGCAAGCGGGACGCGTGGGGCAGCGGCAGCGCCGAGAACACCGACCCGGCCGGATCCGGCGCCGCGGACGGACCTCGGCCGGACCGCGTGGACGGCCCGCTCGGCGCCCTGAACGCGCTGATCGGCCTGGAGAACGTCAAGCAGCAGGTCGGCACCCTGGTCAACCTCACCCAACTCGCCCAGCGACGCGAGCAGCTCGGCATGTCCGCCCCGCCGATGAGCAGACACCTGATCTTCGCGGGCCCGCCGGGCACCGGCAAGACCACCGTCGCCCGGCTCTACGGGGCGATCCTGGCCGAACTGGGCTCCCTGCGCAGCGGCCACCTCGTCGAGGTCTCCCGCGCCGACCTCGTCGCACAGGTCGTCGGCGGTACCGCGATCAAGACCACCGAGACCTTCCAGCGGGCGCTCGGCGGCGTGCTGTTCATCGACGAGGCGTACACCCTCACCGCGGACAGCGGCAACGGCGGCGCGGACTTCGGCCGCGAGGCGGTCGACACGCTGCTGAAGCTCATGGAGGACCACCGCGACGACGTGGTCGTGGTCGCGGCCGGATACTCCCGCGAGATGGAGGCGTTCCTCGGCTCCAACCCGGGCCTGGCCTCCCGCTTCTCCCGGACCGTCGAGTTCGAGAACTACTCCGTGCCCGAACTGGTCGCCATCATGGAGAACATGTGCGCCCAGCACCAGTACGAGCTGGGCGAGGGCACCGCGGAGGCGCTCGCGGCGCACTTCGAGGCGATGCCCAGGGACGCCGGATTCGGCAACGGCCGTGCGGCGCGCGGGGTGTTCGAGGAGATGGTGGACCGGCAGGCGGTCCGGCTCGCCGCACAGGCCCAGGTCGGCGAGCACGACCTCAGGCTGCTGCTGCCGGAGGACGTCTCCGCCACCGCCGCCGCGAAGGCCGCCGAGAGCGGCGCGCCGAAGGACGACCCGCTGACCCGCCTCGGCGACATGATCGGACTGGCCGAGGTCAAGCGGGACGTGGCGGACCTGGTCAACCTCATCACGACGGCCCGCCACCGCGCCGCCGCCGGGCTGCCGGTGCCCTCCCTCAGCCACCATCTGGTCTTCACGGGTCCGCCCGGTACGGGCAAGACCACGGTCGCCCGCCTCTACGGCGAGATCCTGACCCAGCTCGGCATCCTGCAACGGGGCCAGCTGGTGGAGGCGGCCCGCGCCGACCTCGTCGGGCGCTACATCGGGCACACCGCCCAGCTCACCCGCGAGGTCTTCGAACGGGCCCGCGGCGGTGTGCTGTTCATCGACGAGGCGTACACCCTCACCCCGCAGGGCGGCGGCGCCGACTTCGGTCAGGAGGCGGTGGACACCCTGCTGAAACTGATGGAGGACCACCGCGACGAGGTCGTCGTCATCGTCGCCGGCTACACCGACGAGATGGAACGCTTCCTGGCCTCCAACCCGGGTCTGTCCTCACGTTTCCCGCGCCGGATCACCTTCGCGGACTACTCCTCCGAGGAACTGGTCACCATCGTGCGCGCCCAGGCCGCGAGCATGGGCTACGAGTGCGGACCCGGCACCGGCCCGGTGCTCAAGTCGTACTTCGACGCCCTGCCCCGGGACCGCTCGTTCGGCAATGCCCGGCAGGCCCGGCAGGTGCTGGAGTCGATGGTCACCCGCCAGGCGGGGCGGCTCAGTTCGCTGGCCGCGCCCACCCTGGACGACCTGCGCATCCTTCTTCCCGAGGACGTCGCCGCCGCTCCGAAGGCGGCCGGACTGTGAAGCCCGCCGCCCGTGAGGCCGCCCGTCTGCTGTCCGGCGCCGGCCTGGCCGCCGCCCTGCTGCTGCCCACCGCCGTCACGGCCCACACGGCACCCCGGGCGACGCTGCCGGCGGCCGACGGGAAGAAGGGCCAGGAACTGCCGGCGATGCCCTCCGCGCTCGACGCGGACGCCGCCTGCACCGCTCCCTCGCGGGAGCGGGCGAAGAAGCAGGACTGGTCGCGTCAGCGCCTCGACCTGGACCGGACGCACGGGCACGGCGTCGGTGCGGGCGTGACGGTCGCCCTGGTCGACACCGGCGTCGCCCCCGACGCCGACGGCCTCGAGGGCCGTGTCACCGCCGACGGCACGGCCGCCGAGGACTGCGTCGGGCACGGCACCTTCCTGGCGGGGCTGATCGCGGGTACGGACGGCCGTCTCAGCGGAGTCGCCCCGGGTGCGCGGATCCTCGCCCTGCGCGGCACGGACACCCGCGGCCGGGCCGACTCGGCGCTCGTCGCGGCGGCGGTACGCGAGGCCACCGAGGCAGGTGCCGACGTCATCGCGGTCACGGTGGCCCTGCCGCGCCGGGACAAGGACCTGAGCCGCGCCGTCGCGGAGGCCCGCCGCGCGGGCGCCGTCGTCGTCGCCGCGGCGACCCCCGACCCGCCGGCGCGGGGCGGCACCGACACGATCCCGCCCCGCGTGTACTGGCCGGCCGGCGAACCCGGGGTCCTCTCGGTCGCCGACATGCTGCCCGGCGGCCTCCGCCCCGAGCGGGCCCTGCCCACCACGGGCATCGACCTGGCCGCCCCCGGGGCCGGGGTGGTGTCCGGTGGCCCGCGCGGTGACGGTCACTATCTGGGGGCCGGCGCCTCGGTCGCCGCCGCCTACGCCGCCGGGGCCGCCGCGGTGGTCCGCGCGGCTCACCCGGACGACTCGCCGGAGGCCGTCGCGCACCGGCTGACCGCGACCGCGTACCCGGCCGACATCCCGCAACTGGACGCGTACGCCGCCGTCACCACGGTTCTGGGCGGCCCGGACGCACCCCGGGCAGGCGAACGGGCCGCGGAACGTGTCGCCGTCCGTGACACCTCGGACGCCGACGCCGCCACCGAACGGGCCACGCTCCTCACCCTGCTCGGCTCCGCACTCGTCCTGGCCGTCCTGTGGGCCGCCTTCACCCTGCCACGGGCCCGTGCCCGCGGCTGGCGTCCCGCGCGGGCCGGGGACGGGGCAACGACGAAGGACTGACGGTCCGGACGCGCACCACGACGGCGGGGGTCACCGGATGGCCCCCGCCGTCACCGTCGCGCCTCAGCCCTCCTGCCCGGCCGCCGGCTCGACCAGCGCCGTCTGCATCAGCCGCGCCTTGCGGCGGGCGATGTGCAGGGCCCGGCCCGGCGGGAGGTTCACGGGCTTGGCGTTGCCGAAGAGACGGCCCTCCGTGGGCGGGCAGGAGAGCAGGATCGCGGGGTTGTTCGCCTCGTCCATCCGGCGGATGAGCGCGTCACTCAGACCCCGGCCCGCACCCATGGCGCTCCGGGCGACGACGAGGTGCAGGCCCATCTCGAAACCGAGCGTGAGATGCTCGAAGAGCGGCTCGAAGGGGCTCTGGAACGAATTGCTCGCGACCATGTCGTAGTCGTCGACCAGGATGAACAGCCGCGGACCCGACCACCAGTCGCACGCGCGCATCCGGGCGGGGGCGATGTCCGCTCCGGGGACGCGGGTCTTCATCGCGCGGGCGGCGCCGTCGACGGTCTCCTTGAGGTTGTCCAGGGAGATGACGTGCCCGATGCGGTACTCCTCCGGGATGCCGTCCACCAGGGTCCGCCGGTAGTCCACCGCGATGATCTTCGCCTCGTGCGGGGCGTAGCGGGCGGTGATGCCCGCGGTGATCCGGCGCAGCAGATTGGTCTTTCCGCTCTCCGTGTCACCGACCACGATCAGGTGCGGGGTACGGCTGAAGTCGTGCCACACCGGCTCCAGGGCGTCCTGGTCGATGCCGAGGGGGAGCCGCATACCGCCGCCCTCGGTGGGCTCGGGCGCGGGGAGTTCGGTGAGCGGAAGCCGGTGCGGCAGCATCCGGACCTGCGGGGCGGCCGGGCCCGGCCAGTGCCTGGCGACCTCGCCGACCAGGTGGGCGACGCCGTCTCCGAGGTCGTCGAGGGAGCCGCTGCCGTCCAGCCGGGGCAGCCCGGCCAGGAAGTGCATCTTGCTGTCGGCGGTGATGCCCCGGCCTCCGGTGCGGGGCACCGAGCGCGCCTTGCGGGTGTCGATCTCCGAGTCCATCGGATCGCCCATCCGCAGCTCCAGACGGGTCGCCGCCTGGTCGCGGACCTGCGCGGACAGCTCCACCCAGCGGGTGGTGGTGATGAGCAGATGGATGCCGTAGTTGAGGCCGCGGGCGGCCAGTTCGTTGAACTTCGGCACCAGGTCGTCGTAGTCCTGGCGGACCGTGGACCAGCCGTCGACCACCATGAACACGTCGCCGAACGGCTCGTCGGGGAACTCACCGGCGGCGCGGCGCCGCCGGTAGGACTGCATGGAGTCGATGGTGTGGTCGACGAAGAACTGCTCACGGCGGGCGAGCAGCGTCATGACCTCGGCGACGGCCCGGTGCACCCGTTCCGGGTTGAGCCGCGCCGCGACGCCGCCGACGTGGGGGAGCGCGGCGAACTGGGAGAGGCCGCCGCCACCGAAGTCGAGGCAGTAGAACTGGATCTCGGCCGGCGTGTGGGTGAGGGCGAGCGCCGCGATCAGGGTGCGGGCGAGCGTGGACTTGCCGCTCTGCGACCCGCCCGCGATGGCGACGTGGCCGCCCGCTCCGGACAGGTCCACGACCAGCGGGTCGCGACGCTGCTCGAAGGGCTTGTCGACCAGTCCGACGGGGACCCGCAGCCTGCCGGTGCCGGGCCAGCCCGCGGCGCTGAGGCCGCGCTCGGGGTCGGGGGCGATGCCGGGCAGCAGAGCGTCCAGCGGGGACGGCTCGTCCAGCGGCGGCAGCCACACCTGGTGGGCGGCGGGACCCGAGTCGCGCAGCCGGTCCAGGGCGACGTCGAGCAGGGTCTCCTCGTCCCCGCTCTCCTCGGCCTCCGGCTCCGGAACGGGCGTGGGGTCGAGCGTGCGGGGCACCACCCAGCCACTGGTCCACGGCACCACCTGGCTGGCCACCCGGGCCTGCACGACGGCGCCGGTCCGGCGCCGGTAGGTGCCGGAGGAGTAGGCGGCACGGAAGCGCGTCAGAGCCTCCACACCCGACTTGAGATAGCCGCTGCCCGGCTGCGCGGGCAGTTCGTAGGCGTCCGGCACCCCGAGCACGCCCCGGCTCTCCATGGCGGAGAACGTGCGCAGGCCGATCCGGTACGACAGATGGCTCTCCAGCTGGTGCATCCGGCCCTCGTCCAGGCGCTGCGAGGCCAGCAGCAGATGCACACCGAGCGAGCGGCCGAGGCGGCCGATCATCACGAACAGGTCCATGAACTCGCGGTGCGCCGACAGCAGTTCGCTGAACTCGTCGACCACCACGAACAGACTGGGCAGCGGGGTGAGGTCGGCGCCGCCGGCCCGCGCCCGTTCGTACTCCAGGGCGGAGGTGTAGTTGCCGGCGGCGCGCAACAGCTCCTGACGGCGGATGAGTTCGCCGTGCAGGGCGTCCTGCATACGCTCCACCAGGGCGACCTCGTCGGCCAGGTTCGTGATGACGGCGGAGGTGTGCGGCAGCTCCTCAAGGCCGAGGAAGGTGGCGCCGCCCTTGAAGTCGACCAGGACGAAGTTCAGGGTCTCCGAGGAGTTCGTCAGGGCGAGGCCCAGGACGAGGGTGCGCAGGAGTTCGCTCTTGCCGGACCCGGTGGCGCCGATGAGCATGCCGTGCGGGCCCATGCCGCCCTGCGCCGACTCCTTGATGTCCAGTTCCACCGGGCGGCCGTCGACGCCGACGGCGATCGGCACCCGCAGCCGTGCCGAGCCGGTGTGCCGGGCGAACAGGGCCTTGGTGTCGTGCCGGTGCAGATCGGGGATGCCGAGCAGCGTGGTCAGCTCCACGTCGCTGTCCAGCGGCTGCGCGATGTCGGTGCCCAGGCTGATGCGGCGGGAGGCGAGCAGACGCGCCAGTGACTCCGCGCCGAGCGGGCCGAGCCGGTCCGGCCTGCCGAGGGGCACCGAGCGCTCCTTGCGGCTGCGGTCGGTGCGCACCAGGTTCACCTGGTCCGGCCCGACGGTCAGCCGCAGCGTGTTGCGGCCGGGCCGCCAGCGCAGCGCGCCGGAGACGTCCAGCACGACCGCGTTGCGGTAGCCGTGGCCCTCCCAGCGGTGCCCCTCGGGGACGGTGACGCCGTCCAGGACGACCACGGTGTACGGCTCGTCCCGGCCCGGCCGGGCGTCCGGGTCGAAACCGGGGCGCTCGGCGAACTCGGCGCCGAGCAGGTCGTCCAGCTCGGTGAGGTCGGCCGTGATCCGGCGGACCTGCCCGGCGCCGTCCTCCTCGTGCGGATGCAGGGCGTGCGGCAGCCACTTGACCCACTCCCAGTCGGCCCGCCGCTCGTCGCTCACGCACAGAGCGATCCACAGCTCCTCCGGCGCGTGGAACACGGCGAGCTGGCCGAGAGCGGCACGCACCAGAGCGCGTACGGCCTCGCCGTCGGCGCCCTCGGAGTGCGCGGCCGAGGCCGTGGGCTCCTCGCCCGGTACCGCCTCGGGACGCAGCAGGACGCGCGCCGACGACCGCAGGTACAGGCCGAGGGGCTGTTCGGGAATCGTGGAGTAGGCGCGGATGAACCGGCGCAGGGCGTGCGCGCAGAGCGGTTCGAGGTCCTCCACGGGGCGGGTGGACACCGGGTTGAGCGTGAGGGCGAGCTGCTGTTCGCCGACCGCGAGACGGACCTCTCCGAAGTCCTCGTCGGCCGGGCGGCGTTCCCACAGCCGTGACGTACGGGCCAGCGAACGCAGGGACGAGGGCTCCGGATGGCGCCAGGCCAGCGCCCGCTGCTGCTCCACGATGGTCGACCGGACCCGCTTGCGCATCTGCGCCAGATAGCGGAGGTAGTCGCGGCGTTCGCCCTTCAGACGGTGCTTGCGCTCGCTGGAGCGGCGCATCAGCTGACCCAGGAGCATCGCCCCGGCGGACAGCGCCATGACCCCCATCGCCAGGTAGATGAAGACGCCGTTGCCGCCGCCGGGGCGCAGGAACATCAGCATCATCGACACCGACATCAGCGCCATCGGCAGATAGGTCCATATCGCCGAGGTGTCGGGCACCGTCTCGGCGAGGACCGGCGGCTCCTGGAGGGTCAATTGCCCGTCGGGCATCTCGGGACCGCGCCTGCGCGCCGGCCGGCGGAACAGCACCACACTCAAGGAACAGAACCTCCGGTTTCACTGGCTTTCCGGCCCGCGCCGAATACCGGGACCACCGGTAGCCGCAAAGACCGCACCGCTCA
Organism: Streptomyces sp. RK62; assembly: GCF_018070255.1. Classification (NCBI taxonomy): domain Bacteria; kingdom Bacillati; phylum Actinomycetota; class Actinomycetes; order Kitasatosporales; family Streptomycetaceae; genus Streptomyces; species Streptomyces sp. RK62. Next base: position 219,812 of record NZ_JAGPYD010000005.1, read on the forward strand.
TTTCCGGGGACCCGGGTATGCGGTGAACGCCGGATGAATGAGGGGAACGGGAAAGCAGGGAACGGTCCACTCTCCCACCATTCGACTGCATACCGGACAAGCGTCCCGGTCCCCGGCACGTTCCGGCGAGCGTAGGCAGTAGTGTGCATTCACGAAACGCGACCTGTCCACGCGGGAGCGGTGGTTGCCGGTCCCACGGACCCAATTACCCTGTCAGACCTCCCTGTTCGGGGCTGTGCGGACCATCCGTACTCTTCGCACTGTCCCGTTCGCGGGGAAGCCCTCCTGTCAAAGCCCCCACGGAAGACGAGAGTTCAGCTGATGACCGACAGCGCGGTGGCCGAACTGTGCCGCCTCACCGTACGTGCGCCGAGCGTCTCCGTCGATCTGGCCGTCCCCGCCGACGTGCCGGTCGCCGATCTGCTGCCCACGCTGCTGCGTTATGTCGGCGAGGAGGCCGAGGAGGCCGGACTCGACCACGCGGGCTGGGCGCTCCAGCGGCTGGGCGACGCACCCCTCGACGAGGAGACGACCCTCGCCAGGGCCGGCCTCGCCGACGGGGAGGTGCTCTATCTGCGCCCCCACACCGAGGCCCTGCCCGAGGCCCGGCTCGACGACCTCGTGGACGGGATAGCCGACACCGCCGGCCGCAAGCTGCACACCTGGCACCCGGAGGCGGCCCGCGGACTGCTGGTGGGCGCCACGGTGGCGACCGTCATGGCGGCCCTGCTGATGGTGTTCTGGCCGGGAGCGGCGGGCTCCGGCTCGATCAGGGCCGCCTGCTCCGCCGTGGCGGGCCTCCTGCTGCTCGCGGGCGCGGGCACCGCCAGCCGCGCGGTCGGGGACCGGCTGTCCGCGACCGCGCTCGGCCTGCTGGTCGCGCCCTGCCTGGCAATGGCCGGCTGGGTCCTGCCCGGCGGTGACCTGACCGGCCCGGACGCGGCGCAGGTCGCGGGCGCGCGGCTCCTCGCGGCGGGCGCGGCCGGCGCGGGCGGCGCCGTCCTCGCGCTGGCCGCCACCGCCGTCGGCGCCCCGGCCCTGCTGGGCACCGCCGTCGTGTCGGTGGCCCTCGCGACCTCCGGTGCCCTGATCGGCTACACGGACCTGCGCGTGCCGGCCGCGGTGGCCCTGGTCGCCACGGTGTTCGTGCTCGCGGCCGGGGCGGTGGCACCGTTCGCCTTCAAGCTGGCCGGGATGCGGATGCCCGCCCTGCCCTCCTCCGCCAGCCAGCTGCAGGAAGGCATCGAGCCTTACGCGGGCGGCGACGTCGCCGAACGCACCGAGCTGGCGGGACGCTGGGTCACCGCGCTGTTCGCCGTCACCGGCGTCATCGCGGCGGCAGCCCTGGTCGTCCTCGCCGAGCGCCCGAACCTGCCCGAGGTCCTGACGGCGCTCGCGCTGAGCCTGCTGCTGCTCCTGCACTCCCGGGGCCTGGTGCACATCGGCCAGCGGCTGACCCTCGCCGTGCCCGGCATCTGGGGTCTGCTGCTGCTCGCCCGCAGCTGGGCGGTGGACAGCGAGGGCGACGGGCGCCTGGTGGTCTTCGCGGTCCTGCTCGGCGCGGCCGCCGCGCTGGTGATCGCCGCCTGGACGGTGCCCGGCCGCCGGATGCTGCCCTACTGGGGCCGGGCCGCGGAGGTGGCGCACACCGGGATCGCGGTGGCGCTACTGCCGCTCAGCCTGTGGGTCGCGGGCCTCTTCGGCTGGCTGCGCGGCCTGTTCGGCTGAGGCCCACCGCACTCCGGCACGCGAACGACAAGGAGAGGCCGTGCAGTCCAAACGCGACCAGGTACACGCCCACACCTTCATGATGGGCAGGCTCAGTTCGGGCCTGCTGATGGCCGACCCCGACGCTCCGGAGAGCCCGCTGGGACGCACCACGCGCGGCGTGGTCTTCGGCGTGCTCGTCACCGTCCTGGTCGGGGCCGGCGCCACCGTCTACGGCCTGCTGCGTCCCGGCGGCAACGACGCCTGGCGCGACGACGCGCACCTCGTGGTCAACCGGGACACCGGCGCGCGCTACCTGTGGACCAACACCGACGGCGTCCTGCACCCGGTCCGCAACTACGCCTCCGCCCGGCTCATCGGAGGCGCCGACCTGGAGTCCGTCGACGTCTCGTCGGCGTCGCTGAGCGACGTCCCGGTGGGCGCCCCCGCGGGCATCCCGGGCGCCCCCGACGCCGTGCCCGAGCCCGGCCGGCTCGACGACGGTGCCTGGCACATGTGCGTCACGGGCCCGGACGGCGCGCTGCCGGACACCTCCGGCGCCGTAGTGAGCACGGGCGTGGAGGAGGCGGGCGCGACCACCCTGGTGGCCGGTGCGCCTCTGGAGACCAGCGGCATCGGCGGTGGTCGCGGAGTGCTGGTCGAAGGGCCCGACGGCACCCAGTACCTGGTCTGGCGGGGGAGCCGGCTGCCGTTGGACCGCGCGTCGGACGCCCGCAACGCCCTCGGCTACGGCTCCGTGCGGCCGATGCCGGTCTCGGCGGCCTTCCTCGACGCACTGGCCCCCGGCCCCGTCCTGAAGCCGCCCGTGGTCGAGGGACGCGGTGACACCGGGCCCGAACTCGGCGGGCAGGCCACTCGCGTCGGCCAGCTCTTCAAGGTCAGCGTCCCCGGCGGCGACAGCACCTACCACCTGCTGCGCAAGGACGGTCTGGTGCCGCTGACCCGGCTCGGCGCCGCCCTGGTCCTGGGAGACCCGGCCACCCAGAAGGACGCCTACCAGGGGCGCTCGCCCGAGGTGCGCACGGTCGGTGCGGACGCGCTGCGCGAACACCGGGCCACGGCGCAGGGCGCCGCCTCAGCGGAGCTGCCCGACGCACCACCCGTCCCGCGGTCCGTACCGCGCGGCACCGCGCTGTGCGCACAGGTCGACGGCGACGACGGCGGCGTCCGCATCAGATCGGTGCTCGTGCCGCTGACCCGCCTGGCCCCGGTCGCGGTGCCGGAGGGCACCGCACAGCCGCTGAAGCCGGCCTGCGTCCCGACCGATGCCACGGTGGTCCGGCCCGGCCGGGGCGCCCTGGTGCGCGCCCTCAACGCCAGTGGCGCCGCCCACGCCGGGACGAGCTACCTGGTGGCGGAGAACGGCGTCAAGTACCGCGTCCCGTCCAAGAAGGCACTGGCCGCGCTCGGCTACGAGGCCGGGGACATCGCCTCCGTCCCGGCGCCGCTGCTCGCGGCTCTCCCGACCGGGGCGGACCTCGACGCGTCCGCCGCGTCGGGAGTCGTGGAGCCCACGGTGACCGCCCCGCGATGCGCCCCGGCCCCGGAACGGAAGCCGGCCGCGGCGAGCGCCATCGAGGACAAGGCGGACACCGCGCGCTGATCACGGCAAGCAGAGCATTCGGTGCCGATGAAAGGAAAAGGACGGGGCCGACAGAGGTATTGAGCCAAAGTCGTCGCCAACGGTGTGAAGTTCGTCCCAGCCGTCGGGGAACGGCCTGTGGCGGAAACCTCAAAGAAGGCTCAGATATTCACGGACGGCGGTGCCCGCGGAATCCCGGGGAAGCGCCTGCAATGCCGGATACGGCTCTTCGCGAAGCCCGTTCGGCTTCCTCCGGTGCCCGCTTCACGCCCGCCTCGCGTCTCCCGCGCCGGGCCGCGGGCCCCGGTCCTCGAGAGGCTTGTTCATATCGCTGAAACCTGACCTCAACTCCCTTGCCACGCAAGAATTCTGAGACAGACCGACCGAAGCTCAAATCTTCCCTGCGCGCGTTGCGCGGAACACCGGCTTCTCTTTAGCCTCAGCGGGCAACCGCGTGACGAGACAGGGCTGAACGAAGGGAGCGCGACATGGCGGACAGCGCCGCGAGGAGAGCGGACTATGCCAAGGGCTTGGGGGGTGTCTCCTCGCTGGAGTCGGCCCGGAACCAGGTCGAGAAGATCCAGAACAACGTCGCCGAGATCGCCGCGCGTTCGGGCGTCGGCGGCGACGAGGGCCAGGCCCTGCTGAAGCTCTTCCGCAGCTGGAACGCCGAGGCACAGAAGGTCGTCATCCAGATCAGCAAGATGGTCGACGCGCTCCAGGAGAACGTGACCTCCGCCAACCGTCTGGCGCAGGAGAACCAGGACCTGACCGAGGTCCTCAACAGCAAGACCAGCCAGGGCGTCTTCGAAGCGCTGCGCTGACCCGACCGGCAGCACCGGCCCCGTCACGGCGAGGCCGGACCCCTTGAGCTTCCCGGGCCGGCGCCCGGCCGTACGAGAGGAGACGTCATGGCCGACGGCATCATCGACGTGCAGTACCCCGTGGTCCGCAACGCCATCGAGGAGTTGATGGCGCAGACCCAGCAGATCATCACGACCCTCAACAACCTGGAGGACGAGCTCAAGCCGCTCGTCGCCTCCTGGGAGGGCTCCGACCAGGAGACCTACCGCCAGGTCCAGGCCGAGTGGGACCAGGCAACCAAGAACATGGCCCAGCTCCTCGGCGACAATGGCGAGCTGATCCAGACGATCCACGACAACCACTCCCGTGACGAGCGCAGGAGCGCCGACAACTGGGGGAACGTGCGGGCCCGTTAGGGGATCGCCGGAAGCTACCTCCCCGTCGAGGGTTCGGCGGCGCGGCCCGGCCGTCGTCCGTGAAGGGGGCGCCTGCCGGGCCCCCGTGTCCCCGTCCGGCACCAAGCGTCAGGAGTGCGTCCCATGGCCGGTGAGAAGGCCGACGTCAAGCATTTCGACCTCAAGCAGATGGAGAACTTCCGGGACAACGAGGTACAGCCGGTCCACACCGCCGCGAAGAAGCACAAGGAGCAGGGCGACGGCTCCCACATCCGTCCGCTCGGCCACCTGATCGACGGCCACACCACCCCGGACAACCTCGCCCAGGACAAGCAACTCCTGCGCATCGGCAGGATGGTGACCGAGCCGCTGGTCTCGGGGCCGAAGCTGATCGAGGACATCCGCACCGCGGCCGAGGCCATCGACAAACTGCTCGGCGACCAGATGGACCTCTTCAAGGAGTTGAAGGAGGCCCTCACCGAGACGATCGAAGAGGCGAACAAGACCAAGGACAAGAACCTCGACGCGATCGACGCCCAGACACTCCTCCAGACCTTCGACGAGGTCGACACCCTCACCGCCGGCGGCACCGGCGCCTCGGACGAAGAGTCCTGACCCCACCGACCAGAAAGGGCGCCACCGGTGGCAGATCGGTACGATCCCAACTCCGTCGCCAATCTCGACAAGTTCGACAACGCCGGCGACCCGTCGACCGACACCTGGGCCACTCTGGTCACCCACATCACCGGCTATCCGGTGCCCGACCGCAACACGATCTTCGACTCCCTCCGCTCCGAGCACGGCGGCAAGCTGTTCCGGATGGACATCAAGGAGCGCAGCCTCAGCCTGCTCGTCAAGGACTCCGGATTCCTGACGAACAAGGGCGAGGACTACGACATCTGGTTCTTCGACAGCGGCAAGAAGCGCTCCATCATGCAGGCCCGGATCGTCTTCGAGGGCCGCGTGAAGGCGGGCGAGGAGATCATCTTCGCCAGTCCTGGATCGGACAACGTCCACGACGCCCAGGTCCGTGAGGGCAACGAGTTCACGGACTACAACAAGGACAAGATGAGCACCATCCCGCTCGCCCGGTACATGAACGGGCCGCGGGCGGCGCTCCTCGCCCTCCTGGGCGGCAACACCGCCGACGCCCGGTTCAGCAACCTCGGCGTGCCGGGCGCGGACGTCGTGGACCTGAACTCCTTCAACACCACCGGCGAGTCCTTCGACTTCGCCGCCAAATTCTTCAGGGACCACGCCGTCGTGCTGAAGGACTGGGAGGACCGCTTCGGCCGGGACGACGCGAGCTGGAAGGGCGAGGCCGCGGAGGTCTTCCGCAGCCTGCTGAAGAAGATCCGCGAGAACTACGACAGTTACGTCGAGACCTTCGACGAGAGCCCCGCCGCCGGCGACGGGACGGGCACCGGCGGCACCGTGTACTCCCGCGCCCTGTCGCTGGGCCGCAAGTACCTCGAGGACGCCGCGAACAAGCTGCTGGAGGCATGGCTCGCCTGGGCCAAGTCGCCGTACTACGACCCCCATCAGGTCCTGCGGTACGTCCTGGACGACCTCGCCCAGTGGGTGGACGCGAACAACGTGGCCAAGACGGACATCAAGTCCTACACCACCCGCTACTCCACGACCGTCAGCCACAGCCCCCAGGCCGGCTTCACGCAGGTGCACCCCGAGTACGGCGACCTCACCGACATCGCGAACTGGGCGAAGGTGGGTGACGCGGCCGTCAAGATCTGGAGCCAGGGCGTCAACGAGTACCTGGGCAAGCCGGCCGCGGAGGTGCAGTCGAACCTGAACAACCACTTCCTCGACCTGGGCGGCGACTTCTCCGGCAACGTGCCCGAGCCGAAGTCGACCAGCACCGCCTCGGAGGAGTACGAGGAGAAGAAGGCCAAGGAGGAGCAGGAGGAGATCAACCGGCAGAACGAGGAGAACCGCCGGTACCAGGACGAGCTGCGCGCCGAGCAGGAACGGCAGCGCGAGGAGGACCGCAAGTACCAGGACGAACTCCGCGAGGAGCAGAACCGCCAGCGCGAGGAGGACAAGAAGTACCAGGACGAGCTGCGCGAGGAGCAGAACCGGCAGCGCGAGGAGGACAAGCGGCTCCAGGACGAGCTGCGCGAGGAGCAGAACCGGCAGCGCGAGGAGGACAAGAAGTACCAGGACGAGCTGCGCGAGGAGCAGCGGCGCGAGCAGGAGGAGGCCAAGCGCCTGGCCGAGGAGCAGGCCAAGGCCATGGAGGAGAGCCTCGGCGGCATCAACGACCCCGGCGGAGTCACCCAGCAGAACCTCGACGGCCTCGACGACCTGCTGAACCAGAACAACCCGGTCACCGAAAGCCTCGGCGACCTGGGCGACGTGAACGGCCAGGGAGGCGACCAGGAGGCCTTCACGTCCACCCCGCCCCCCGGCATCACCAGCCTGGGCAATCTCGGCGCGATGAACACGGGACCGGGCGGCTCGAACAACTCGAACAACTCGGCGAACGACGCGATCACGGAGAACCTGGGGAACCTCGGCGGCCTGAACGCGGGCGGCGGTCCGGTCAAGACGCCCGGCGGCGGCACGACCCAGTTCGACGACGGCAAGCTCACCACCGACTTCCCGGACGGCAGCAGCACCAGCTTCGACCCGGACAGCGGGATGCTCACCACCACCCACCCGGACGGCAGCGTCACCACGCAGGACCTCGGAGACGGCACCAGGGTGACCAACCCCGACGGCTCGGTGACCAGCCTCGGCGACGACGGCAGGCTGACGACCACCTTCCCCGACGGCAGCGTCCAGACCGTCGACCCCTCCACCGGCCAGGTCAGCACCACCGATCCCGACGGCACCACGACCACCCAGGACCTCGGCAGCCTGGGCGATCTCAACGGCAACGCCAACGCGGACCTGGGCGACATCGACTCCGACCTGCCCACCCAGTCGGAGACCGACCTCGGCGACCTGGGGAACCTCAACAGCGACTTCAGCGGGCTGGAGACCCCGACCGGCGGCAGCACCCAGCTCAGCGACGGCGACATCGCCACCGACTTCCGCGACGGCAGCAGGATCAGCTTCGATCCGGACAGCGGTCTTCTCACCAGTACGGACGCGGACGGCACCACCACGACCACCGACCTCACCCACGGCGCCACGGTGACCAATCCGGACGGCTCACGGACCAGCCTCGACAACGGGATGCTGACCACGGAGTTCCCCGACGGCAGCAAGCAGGTCATCGACCCGGACACGGGCATCGCCACCGTCACCGACCCGCAGGGCAACACCGAGCGCATCGACCTGCACGATCTCAACACGTCCGGCGGCCCGGACACCTCGGACCTCCTCGACGGCCTCGGCGATCTGGAGAGCGGCGGCCTCGACGACACCGCAGGCGGTACCTCCGTCCAGGACCTGTCGCTCTCCGATCTCGGCGTCGGCGGAGGAGCGGGCGACGCGGCATCCGGTGTCGGCATCGGGGAGAGCCACGTCACCGCGGACGGCTCCGGCGGGACAGGAGTCGATCCCCTCTCGGACGGCTCCGCCGACAACGCCGCCACACCCCTCGCCCCGGCCGCCGGAGCACCGGGGGCTCCCGGCATGCCCGGCAGCCCCGGAATGCCGATGGGCGGCATGGGCGCCGGGGGCATGGGGGCAGGCGGCGACAAGGGCAACGGCGAGCGGGTGCGCGCCGTACTGGTCGACGCGGCGGAGGAGAGCGAACGCCGCAACCGCCGCCGGCGCAACCCGTGGAACCGTCAGGAGGACGACGACACCTTCCTCGCCCCCGCGTCCCGTGTGGCGACCACCGGCGGTGACTCCCCCGAGGAGGAGACGCAGCCCGGCCGCGCCAGGGTCACCAGCTCCGACTACCTGGAGGAGGACGCCGACGTGTGGGGCACCGAAGAGGGCGGCACACCCGCCGTCATCGGTCGGTGAGCCCCACGCGAGCGGGGGCCGGGCACCCCGGAAGACGCATCACACCCTGCCCCCGCTTTCGCGGCGGGGGTCTCACCGGGCAAGATCAGCAGGGCAGTTGACGGTCCGTCGAGCGGGGCCGGGCGCGCAAGGCGAACCGCCGGGCGCACCCGGAGACCGACGGCGAAGGAAGGAGCGGGCGTGACGGAACCGCTGGAGAAGCGCCTCGAGAAGGCGATGGCCGAGCTCCAGGCCGCCCAGGAGGCGGTGGCACGCACCGAACGCGAGCTGCGGCAGGCGTCGTTCACCGTGCTGTCCTCCGACCGCGCGGTCCGCGCCACGGTCGGCCCGCAGGGCGAGCTGTCCGGGATCGAGTTCCTGGAGAACAAGTACCGCGCCATGTCGCCCCAGGAGCTGGCGGCCAGCGTTCTGGAGGCGGCGAACGCGGCCCGCCTGAAGATGAACCGCCATGTGATGAAGGCGATGGCGCCCTTCACCGAACCCAGCAGCGGCATCCCGGAGCTGAAGGGCTTCGAGGTGGACTGGGAGCGGATCTTCGGCCCCGAGGTGCTCCGTGACGACGACGAGGACACGCCCCGCGACACCGGGGCCACCCCCGCCTGGCGGGACGCCCTCGGCGAGGACGGGGAGGACTGATGGGACAGCGCTACTACGCCGACCCGAACCGTATCGAGGCCCTGGCCAGGCAGCTCGAGGAGATCGGCACCCTGGCCAAGAACATCACCGAGGAGTTCCTCGACGACCTCGCGCCCACCGTCACCTGGCCCGGAACGGAGGGCGAGTTCGCGGAGAAGGCCAAGCCGCAGGAGCAGAAGGAGCGGCAGACCACCAAGGAGACGATGATGTCCATCCGCGACGCGGTCGTGGGCATCACCGACGCCACGGTCAGCCAGGTCCGGATGATGAAGGAGACCCGCGACCGCCACATCGAGGACATCGAGCGGGCCGACAGCCGCATCGAGACCGACGGCCTGAACGGTGACGGCCCGGGCGGGCATGGCCGTCGCTGATCCCCGCACCGCCGGCCGCTTCCGCAGCACCCCGGGAGCGGCCGCTCCGTCCTGCTCACGGGACGGCGGCGCATGAGCATCAAGGCATCGCCCGAGGTCAACGCGATGATCTTCATCCTCACCGGAGAGAAGCTCATCGACGCCGACGAGGACCTCGCCTACGAGAGCCGGCGGCCCTACTCCGGCCTGGGCCGCAAGGTGGACCGGCTGTCCTCGCTGATCGACAAGTCCATCCACGACATCGCCGAGGTGATGCCGGACGACCTGTCCAAGTCGTACGCCAAGGCGATGGGCATGCTCATCGACGACGGCGGCAAGAACTACCTGCGCGAGTTCGCCGAACAACTCGAGAAGATCGCCGAAGGCCGCCGCAAGACCTCCATGGACATCATGGAGTCCAAGTGGCAGGTCATCGCCGAGGTGATCCGGCTGCTCATCGAGATCGCCATCTACCTGGCGATGTCCTTCTTCACCGGCGGCGCCTCGGCCAGCCAGATCATGATGGCCAAGCTGCGCAGCCGCTTCCTCATCCTGACCACGCTCAGCCACCTGCTCCAGCGGCTGCACCTGGCGCCCTCGCTGACCGAGGCGTTCGCCGAGGCGTTCACCACCTTCGCGGTGCGCCTGGCGATGATGAACTTCGCGCCGAACGGCCGCCGTCCCGACGGCTTCGACTGGGGCGACATCCTGAAGTCCGCCGCGTTCGGGGCCGCCGCGGGCTTCCTCACCAGCATCTTCGACGACATCGCGAAGAAGATCGTCAAGAGCTATGACACGAACTTCCTCAAGGACGGGTCCGACCTCGACTTCAAGCCCAACCCCAATCTCAAGAACACCCCGAACCCGGAGTTCGGCAACCACGGCCCCGGCCCCAAGCCGGACCCCGGCCCCAGTCCTACCCCGAAGGACCGGCCGGACCCCGGCCCGCAGGCGAACGGCCCGGACGGCGTCCCGCACACCCCGCCGCCGACCTTCCGGAACGACAACCCGCTGTCCTTCCGGAACAACCCGAACCTGTGGCGCAACAGCCGGATCCTGCGCAACAACGCCGACCGACCCGGCGCACTGGCCGGGCACTACGGCATCAAGGGCACCTCCGACTTCCTCGCGGCCGGCGCCGGCGAAGCGCTCGCGGAGATCCTGATCAAGGGCGCCTTCGACGGTGACTGGTCCACGAGCTGGTCCACCTTCGTCGGTGCGGGCATCAGCAGCCAGGTCGAGGCCACGCTCACCGACACCGCCCTCAACAGCGGCGCCGAACTGCGCCACGTCATCGACAAGTTGCGCCACCAGCCGCCCACCGTCTCCACCGGCGACACCGACACCGACACCGACACCCGGGATACCGGCACCCGCGACACGTCCGACTCCTCAGGCACCCGGGACGGCGAGGGTCCCGGCCGCTCCGGCGGTGCCCCGGACACGGACCTCACGGGCGACACCGGCTCCCCGCGCACACTCCCGCCGGTCCGTACCGCGGACAGCCCACCGCCGTACACGAGCGCGGACCCCCCGCCCTACAGCCCCCAGGACCCCCCGGCGTACACCCCGGGCGCGCTGCCCGCGACGGCCGCCGAGAACGCCCTGTGGCAGCAGGTCCACAACGGCCCCGCCGACGTCCGTGAGCAGGCACTGCACGACATCGCCGCCCTGCGCGGCGCCCAGTCGCCCGGCAGCACGGAGATCGACGTCCGCGACAACCTCCACGACGCGCTCTCGCAGGTGCCCGAAGTCCGGGTGGTGCCCCACGGGGAGGGGCCCGCGATCCAGGTCGCCGCCGACGAGGTCCGTCGGGCCCTGGACGGCTTCGGCACGGCGACGACGGTGGCGGACATGGCCGGGGGGACGGGTTCGCGGGACGTCGATGTCACCAGCGGTTCGAACGGGATCGGCGAGAGCGGCACCGACGGCTTGGCCGGACCGGGGGTTCCTGGCCAGGCCGGGGGCAGCCCCGTGGCGTCCAACTCCCCCCAGCAGGCACCCGGTTCCGGCACCGGCGGCGCCCGGCCCGGTGGTTCGCCCACGCCCGGGGCCACCCATACCCCCTCCGGCTCCCAGGCCTCCCACGGCTCCCGAACACCCACCGGCTCGCAGCCCGAGGGCACGCGCACCCCGGACAGCGCGACGGTTACGGTCGATCAACGCGTCGCGCCGGACGGCACGGTGGGCGCGGACGGTCCGCACGTCGCGCAGGACGGCACTACGGTTAAGGTCGGCCCGCACGTCGCCGAGGACGGCACGACGGTCCAGGTCGGCCCGCACGTCGCCCAGGACGGCTCCGCACAGCCCTCCGTGACCACGGAGACCTCCGATTCCGCGGAGACCACATCCGCTGCGGACGGCACCGCCTCCCTGGACACCTCCCAGGACAGCACCTCCTCCCAGGAGGCCGCGTTCACCGCCGGGCCGCCCTCTTCTTCCGACGATGTCCTGACACCGGGCCCCGACCTCAGTGGCGTTTCGCCGAAGGTGAGCACCACCGGGTCGTACGCCGGGACCGGCGACGTGTCCGAGGCTCAGCCGCTGACGATCGTCGTCTCGGAGATGCCGCCACCCGTGGAGGGTTCGCCCGAGGCGGCCGGCCTGTTGGACCGCGCCGGGGCGGACCGCGCCGTCGTCCTGGGGCCGGCGGTCACGGCCGACGGTGCGGGTCGTGCGCCCCGCACCGCAGTCGAGCTGACGCGGGAGGGGCCGGGCGCGCCGGTCCGCGTCCGTCCGCTCACGAACTCAGTGCCTAGGCCGGACGGCCCCACCACGAACACGGTTACCACGGAGGCGTCCTTCCCCGGCGCGGACATCCTCGTGCCGCTGGCCGACGCGCTCGGCCCCGCACCTCGTCCCGCCACCGAGAGCACCACCACGACCACCACGACCGACGGCGGACCGAGGAGCGCAACCACCGCCCCGCCGCCCGAGAAGGTGCCCACGGAGTCCGCGACGCCTCCGCGCGGCAAGGGAGCCGCCCTTGACCCCGGCGCCTCCGCCGTACCCCCGGCGGCCAAGCTCGCCACCCTGTCCCGCCCTTGGACGGAGACGGCCACCGACCTGCACCTCGAGTCGGGGCAGACCGGCGGAACAGGCGGCACCGCACCCGGCACCGCCGGCGGACGCGGGCCCGGGGCCGGCGGCACGCCGCCTCCACCCGCGTCACCGGACACTCCCGTGGCCCAGCCGCCGCGAGGACGCGTCGTCGTGCGGCCGACGCGGGACGCCGCGCACGAGGGGTCCCCTGACGACGGCGCCACACCGGCCCACGCGACCGTGATCACCACCCTGGACGGCCCCACGATCCCGCTCGGCCAGCTCCGCCGCTGGGTGCCGGAGACCGCCGCGACACCGCGGCCGGGACGGGCCGTACGCACCCTGACCGTCTCGCAGGACCCCGCCGACGACGGCACTCCACGCGACACGGGCCGCCGGGCACTGCTCGACCAGGACACCTTCCGCGGGGTGCGCACCACATCGGGCCCGACCCCGTCCGGTCCGGTCCGCACGGTGTTCACCGGCCCACCGGCCGCCCTGCCCGGCGCGGGCACCGACGAGGGGGCCGACTACTTCGTGGCGCACGGCACCCCGCGCACCGTCACACTCGGCACCGACGATGCCGCACGCCCCGCCGTCAAGGTCAGCGGTGTGCAGCTCGGGGAGGTGCTCAAGTCCTGGGCGCGGGACGGTGACCGGTCGCGGCCCCTCGTGCTGTTCTCCTGCGAGACCGGGCGGCAACCGCGCGTTGCGGGGCTGCCGGTGGCCCAGCACGTGGCGAACCGCACGGGACGGCCCGTGTACGCGCCGACCACCGAGGCCGGCACGGCCCGGGACGGGAACGGCGACGTCCGCGCGGTACTCACCGAGGGCACGGACGGGCCGGGACGCTGGCGGCTGTTCACCCCGGAGCCCGGCGGCGCCGACCTGGACGCCCTCGCCCGCGATGCCGGTCTGCACGCGGGCCCCGGCCCCGCCGACGCCTTCGCCCGGGCCCGTACCCTCCAGCAGATCCGCACCCTGCGCGACGTTCTCGGTCCGGACGCCGAACAGCGGCCGGAGAACAAGGAGTTGCTCGCGGGGCTGGCGTACGTGGACGGTCTGCGCTGGCTGAACCCCGACACCGCGTCCCGCTACGGCGACGGCCGCATGACACCGGACCTGCTGCGCCGGATGGTCGGCGACCGGCCCGGTGCCGCGGTCGACCCGGCCACCGGACCGACGACCCACCAGTACACCGACTTCCTGCGCGCCGCCGCCGCATTGCGCGACTCCGCCACACCGGACACGACACTCGACGCCCTGCTGCCCCCGCCGCCTCCCGCGCTTCCGCCGGACACCCTGGTCTCCCCGGACGACGTGCGCGGGCTGACCTACGCGCCGTCCGCGCGGATCACCTGGTCCCTGTCCAGCGCTCCGCTGCCGCTGTCCGAACTGGCGCTGAGCGCCGAGGACACCGCGGAACTCGCCCGGCGCAGGCCCGACCTCGCTCCGGCGCCGAGCCGCCCGGAGAGCCTCGCCGAGGACCTGACCCTGTTCAGCAAGGGCGCCACGGGCACGGACGCCGTGCGGGCGGACGGCCGGACCTTCAGGCGGCTGGACACACCGGGCGGCGGGAACTGCCTGTTCCGGGCGCTGCTCGACAGCGCGCGCGCCCACGAGGTCCCGCCCCACTGGGCGGCGCGCGACGTCGCCGGGCTGCGCGGCCTGCTGCGGGACCGGATCGCCGGCTCCGAACTGGCCGCCGCGGCGGCCGAAGCCACCCCGGACCCGGTGCTCGCCGTGGTGGACGACCTGCGCATGACCGCACTCGCCGGGGTGCGCGACCCCGACGCGCAGCGCAGGATCACCCAGCGCTGGAACGGCATCGCGGAGGCCGTCGTCGAGCACGGCGACGCCCGGCGCTGGCGGCGCGTCCTCAGGAACAGCGGCTACCCGCGACTCGCCGAGATCGCACCCACCCCGGACGACGCGCGACGCCTCGGCACCGAGGGACTGGTCGCCGCGGCGGCCGAACACGCCGGGCTGTGGGCCTCTCCCTTCGCCGACGTGCTCCCGCAGGCGCTGGCCCACACCCTCGACCTCGACCTGCGTCTCGTCCAGGCCGACCCGCACGCACCGGCCACCACGCTCGTCACCCCCCTCCATCCAGGCGGCCGTGGCGGCACCCTGCACCTCGCCTACAACGGCACCGACCACTACGACGCCCTCGTCCCTGCCACCGCCCCGATCGCTCCCGTACCCGACACCGTCACCACCCCCGAGATCCCGGCCACCGCCGAGCCGGAGGGCGACGACCCCTTCGGCGCGTGGCTGCGCGGCATGGGCGGGATCACCGACCTCGACAGCCCCACCCCCGGGACCCCCGACCGGGGCGACCCGGTGCCGCTGGAGACGCAGCTCGAACGGCACCGCCCGGCGCGCCTGCTGACCGGACCGGACGCCCGCCCCCCGGGCCCACCGCCGCGCACCGTGACCTTCGAGGACGGCAGCCGGCTGCCGGCCGTCCTCATCGACCCGGCCGCCGACCCCGGCCCGGGCGACGGCACCCCGGCGTCCCACGCGGACGGCACCCGCCGGAACCGGCCGACCGGCCTCTTCGCGGGCCCCGGCGTGCTCACCCTGCGCTCGCCCGAGCAGGTCGCCGAGGAGATCCTCGGGCAGCTGCCGAAGAAGCTCCGCGACCAGTTCGACGAGGCGGAGCTGCTGCGCCTGCTGACCCACCAGCCCGCCGCCTTCACCGCCCCGCGCGGCGCACGCCTCGTGGGCCGGGAGAAGTCCGGCGTCGGCCACGAGATGACCGTCGAGGCCATCCCGTACCACCGCTGGGAACGCTTCTCCGACGTGCACGGCGGTACCACCCGCGTGGACACCATGCGGCGCGGCCAGGCCGGCACGGGCGGCGGGCGCAGCGTCGGCCACGGACGCCGGATCGCCGCCGCGCTGAGCATGGGCCCGCCGCTGAACTGGCTGCTGAAGATCGGCGTCTCACTGGGCTGGACCCGCCGCACCGACTACTCCCTGGGCACCCAGGCGTACGACCAGACCGAGCACCGTGCCCACGAGGGCTCGCACCTGCACCTGGACGACGTCCACTACCGGGTACGGGTGGAACGCGTCACCGAGGCACCGAAGACGCCCGACACGGCCGCCCCGTCCGCGACAGGACCGAACTGGCGGCGCAGCGAGGTGCACACCGCGCGGTTCGCCATGCGGGACGGCCTGAGCTGGCGCCTGCCGGACGACCTCACCGTGCCGTTCAACGGCCCCCGCCGGGCCCCGCGGGCGCTCACCTTCCCGGACGGGACGGAGCCGCGGATGACGGATGTCACCGGACTGCACCTGGTGGACCCGCCCGAGGACGTCGCGCTCGCCCTGTCCGGTGCCCGGCCCGGCAGTTCCGCGCACCGCACCCTCGTCTCGTACGTCCGCCCGGGACGGCTGCTCGCCCTGTTCGGCCGGTTCGCCGGGTCGGTCAGCGGACCCGAGCTGACCCGGGGGAGCGCCCTGCGTCCGCTGGGGCACCTCGTCGTGGAGCGGTCGATCCCGCACCGCGCCACCCTGGTCGCCGAGTCGGTCAAGGCGGAGCTGCGCGACCTCACGCAGACCACGTACCAGAACGAGCGCGGCCACGTCCGCGACACCCGCTTCGGTATCCAGATCACCGCGGGCCCCAACCACACCCTCGTCGGCCCGGAAACGGACGTACGCCTCCAGGGCGGGCCGCTGGTCCGCGCGGACCTCAGCTCCGGGCGCGGTCACCAGCTCGGCACCGACGCGGCCCGCAAGACCACCGGACGGCTGCGCAACCACCCGGTCGCGCTCTACCGGGTGGAGCGCACCCTCATGGTGCGCAAGGCCGGCGAGCCGGCGTCCGCGGCGCGTCCGGTGCGTGTGGTCAGCCTGGACTGGATCTCCACCCAGGACGCACGCCGGCTCGCCGGCTGGGACAGCCGGACACCCGGACGGACCGGCCCCCACCCGGACGCCGAGCCGCCGGTGCCCTGGTACCTCACCCGCGAGGACCCGGTGCACCTGGGTGGCCAGGTCCGCGCCGAAGGCTTCCGCCCCGACCGCCCCGGAAACACCGTGGCGACCGGGGGACAGACCCAGCCGCCGGACCGGACCCGGAACCAGGCCGGGCCCCCCGCCGCCCAGGATCCGCTGCGCGTCTTCGCGGACACCGTCCTCGACACGCTGCACCGCTCCTACCCGTCCCTCTTCGTCCCGCCGTCGATGCTGCGGCACCCGCGGCTGGCGCGCTTCTGGTACGGCGACGGCAGGATGCGGACCGCGCTGCACAACGACCGGCAGGTCCGCGAGGCCCTTAACCGGCCCACCCTGGCGCAGAGTCTGGACGACCTGACCACCACCGGTGTGCCGGTCACCCTCACCGAGGACGGCAAAGTGCGCCGCGGCCACCACACGTTGATCCTGCGAGCGAGACTCACCGACCGCCGCTTCGAGACCACCATGAGCGAACGCTCGCTGCGCAACGCGGTGATCGGCACCGAGGTGTCCGGTCAGGGCCAGCAGGCGTCCACCACCCTGTCCGCGGGCGTCGAGGTGGGCGTGTCCCCGCGCGACCACGACAAGGTGCCCGAGGCGGGGGTGCCGCGCCAGACCGGCAACGTGTCCGTGGGGGCCCGCTACGCCAGGACCGAACAGAAGGGCACCCGCAGCACGGCCGCGGTCACCCACGACCACCTGACGTTCCAGAACGGCGCCGACCTCTACAGCTACCAGGTGGAACTCGGCGCCTCCTTCGAAGGGCACCGGCGCCCGCGCGGCTGGGCCCGGCTCGTCACGCTCGGCCTCCTCGGCGCCGGCGTCTTCGTCAGCAAGGCCGAGGAGCGGCCGCTGTTCCACCGGGGCAGCGAGACCGTGGGGCGCGTGGAACTCGCCGTGCCCGCCGCGCACGGCTCCGACCGGTACGCACCCGCCGACCCGCCGCCCGCCGGACCGGCACCGGCGGCCGCACCCGTACGGCTCTCCGCCGTCGAGGCCGACCAAATCCTCGACGGCACCCGCCCCTTGCCCAGAACGGACTCGGCGGGGCAACGGCTCGTCCGCAGACTGCTGCGCGCCCCGCACGTGGTCCTCAGCACCGAAGGCGGCGCGCAGCGTCAGCAGGTGATGCAGGACACCGCCGACCGCGCCTCCGGCACCTCCTGGCACGTCAGCGCGCCCGGCGCGCCGGTGCGCAGCGCACTGCGGCGGGCCATGGCCGACCTGCACGTGGCAGGCCAACTCGGCCAGTATCTCGGCCCGTTCGGCTCCCGGATCACCGGGCTGATCGGCGCAGGACCGCTCCAGACGCACTACCTGAAGGCCGCCGTCCGCGGCGAACTGGACAACCTGCGCGTCATGAGCGACCCGAAGGCGGCCAGCCTAGAAGCGACCCTCGGCAACGAGCACCGCGTGGCCGGCAGCGCGAGCACCGTGTCGCGCACCACCCTCGGCGTTCAGGGCGCCGACATGCCGCTCCAGCAGACCCCTGGCGGACCGGCCGTCGTCGGCTCCTACTCGACCGCGCTCCAGTACGCCTGGGGCAAGGGCCGCAGCATCGCGCAGACCCTCACCCGGGGACGGAACACGACCCTCACCTACGCGGGCCGCATGTACCTGGTGGTCGCCGACGCCGCCGAGACCATCGCCGTACGGGACCGCTGGACCGCGGCGATGGGCACCGTCGGCACCCGCGCCGGCACCGCGGTCGGCTCCGCCGCCGGACGGCTGTCCGGACGACTCGGGCGCGCACTCGCCCCCCGGCGCGCCGCCGCCGCGCTGCACCGGGTGCGCGACGCGGTGATGTTCCACCTGCCCATGCAGGACGCCATCGAGGCCGGGCTCGCCCCGGACGGCCTGGGCACCACCACCCCGCGCAACCTCGGCCGGGGCTACCGCGTGCCCCCCTTCCTGCGCGGCCGCCGCTTCCCCGGACATCCCAGCGGCCGGCTCGACGCCAGTCATGCCGCCCAGCAGCTCATGGGGCGGATGGCGAGGATCGGCGTTCCCTCGCACGACCGGGAGCAGGTCCTGCAGCGGCTCTCCCCGGACTTCCTGCGCGCCCATCTGCACGAGCTGACGACCGACGGTATGACTCTGCCGGTGCGCCACCGCACCTGGCGCAACCCCAGCCGCCTGCCGGTCGGCGGCAGCCCCGCGCAGGTCCGGTTCAAGCTCACCCCGGTCACCACCACCGTCGAACGGCTGCGCACCGGCTTCGAGTTGGAGGACTATCGCACCACCGCCCGCGACGACTCCCGCAGCACCTCCCAGGACCAGGGCGCCGACGTCACCCTCGCCACGGGCCAGCGCGCGGCGGAGAGCGGCATCCTCCTCGCCAATCCCTCGCTCCAGGGCACCGCCGCCAAGCAGCGCGCCGGCACCCGCACCGAGACCACCGGCAGCACCTCGATGCCGAACATCGCCACCACCCAGGCGCACGCCGAGATCGTCACCAGCTACGTGCTGACCGTCACCATGACCGACGCGTCCGGTGATCTTCTGTCCCCGCGCGCCGTGGCGTCGGTCGGCACCCTCAACGAGATCGTCCCGGCCGGCCTGCTCACCCCCACCGACGACGGCACCGACGGCATGCTCACCGAGGAGGACGTGCCCGAACCCGAGCGCGCCGTGAAGATGCTGACCGCCGAACAGGCCCGCGCGCAGGGCATCGCCGCCTGGCGCACCGGCGACGACGGCACCGGCCGCGCCGACCCGGACGTGCTGCCCTTCGACGACCGCATCGGCTCCGGCATCCTCGCCGTGGACATCCGGGGCGCGGTCAACGTGCAGGACGCCCTGACCCTGGCGACCGCCCGCGCCGACGGCCTCGGCGACGGCGACCTGGGCCGCCGCCACACCGGCCACGTCCTCAGCGAACGCGTGCGCATGGCGCGCCTCACCCCGCTCACCGGCCCCGGCACCGCCCCCGCGCAGGCGCAGCAGGAGGCCACCACCCAGGTCGGCCTCACCGCCGGTTTCCGGGAGGCCCTCGCCGCGCACGGCTCACAGCTCCCCGCCCAGGCGTCCGCCCGTCTCCTCGGCCAGTCCCACACCGCGGACTCCCGCCTCTACGCGAGGATGCACCGCGGCGGCGCCCGGCTCCTCGCCGTCGAGAACAAGCCACGCATGGAGGCCATGCAGCGGTCGAAGACCTCCGACGCGCTGGAGGCCGGCATCACCGACAACGTCGAGGGCATGGTCGGTACGTCGCCGCTCGCGGGCAACAGCAACGCGGGTGTCACCAACCCGGGTGCCTCGGTACCCGTCGGCGGCGCGAACGACGGCACCGCACTCAAGGGCACCGTCGACACCACCCTCGGCACCCATCTGAAGGTCGTCACCGACCGCAGCATGCTCTTCGCGATTCCGGTGAGCTGGCTGACCGTGGCCGAGGTGGACCACCACTTCACCGACAGCCGCCCGCTGCGGGCGCTCGGCAAGGCCGAGCGCGGACCGCGCGCCGCCGAGGCCGAGACCACCGCCCTGGTCTGGCTGCGCGAGGACATCGCCCGCGACTACGGCCTCCTGGACGACACCACGTTCCCCGACGAGGTCGGCGCGGCCTGGGACGCCATGGCGAAGGCGGCCGGCGACCTCGCCGCGGCGGAGAAGGCCTACTACGACGCCCGGGCCCGGGCCCGCGAGACCTGGCTCGCCCTGACCGCGCAGGAGCAGGCGGCGCTCGGCGACGACGACCCCGACCGGCCGACCGTCCTGCGCGAGGCCGTGGCCCAGTCGCCGGCCGTCGCCGCCTGGCAGGCCGCACGGGAGGAGGTCCGCCGCCGGCAGGCGCACACCGACTCCGCCGCCGCCGACCACCACCGCCTGCACCTCGCGGCCTCCCGTCTCACCGCCCACCACCAGGGCCGCGCATCCGTCCCGGTGCCGGACCGGGCGCAGGAGTACACCGAACCGGCATGGCGCTCCGAGGCGCCCGAGCCGTACCGCATCACCGACGCCACCGAGACGACCCCGCGCACCCTCACCTCGCCCGACGGCACGCTGGTGCGCGAGGTGCACGACATGCCGCACGACGGCGCCTCGTTCTTCCACGCGCTGATCGCCGTCGCCCAGGACCGCGGCCGGCTGCCCCACCTCCTCGGCGCCGGCCTCGCGGCCCGGTTCACCGCCGCTCCCAGGGATCCGGCGATCACCGAACAGGCCGTTCGGGCCGCCCGCAACCGTCTCGCCTGGGAACTGGGCGAGAGCCGCAACGAGGACCTGCTCGACACCCTCGCCCTCGACGCCGCGGACACCTTCACCCAGGCGGAGCTCGACTTCGCGGGCGTGCGGCTGACCCCGGCCCAGCAGGCCGAGTTCGACGCGTTCGGCCGCCTCCCACAGACGCTCTGGCCGACCTCGGAGCAACGGGTGGCCCTCGCGACGGCCGCCCTGCTCAGGCCCTTCACGAGCGAGCCCCCGCAGGGCGGCACCGCGGCCGCGGACTCCGCACACCCAGCCCCGCCGGAACGCCGGGCCGGCGACCACGGCGGTGCCGACCTGCTGCCCGCGCTCGCCGCCCGGCTCCTCGGCACGCCGGTGACGGTCGTGACCGGCGAGGGCCGCGAGCAGCGCTTCCTCCCGCACGGCACCGACCCGGCCGCCGTCGACCCGGCCACCGACCCCGTCCTCCTCGCCGCCGACGGCTACTTCCACGCCGCCCTGCCACCCGGCACCCCGGCCCCGGTCGTCACCCCGCTCCCGGCGACGGCGACCCCCTTGGCCACCGCCCCGGACGACGGCATCCCGGGCCCCGCCCCGGCACACCGCAGCCACGCCACCCCGCCCTGGCACCCGCCCACCGACAGCACCGGCCCGCGCTACCGGCTCGACCGCGACGGCGTCCTCACCGCACCGGACGGCGCCACCTACACCCAGGGCACCCCCACCGGCCGCGGCAACGGCTTCTTCGGCGCGCTCTCCACCGCCCTGCACCACGCGGCCCGACAGCCCGGCCTGGACCGTCACGAGGCGGGACGACTGCGCCGGCGCGCCGACATGCCCCCCGCGCAGCTGATGCGCCTGAACGGCCTGCCCGGCTCTCGCGCCGAGCGCGACACGCTCTTCTCACCCCCGCCCCTCGTCGTCCGTCCCGGCGCGCCCGCACCGAGCCAGGACGCCCGCGACGCCCACCTGCGCCGCCATCTCGCCGAGGCACCCTGGGGCCCCGGGGCCGACCGCGCGGTCGCCGCGTGGGCCGCCGCGGCGACGGGCACCACCGTCACGCTCGTCGAGGAGAACGGCACCGCCCACACCTACCCCGGCCCGTCCGGCGAGGCGGGCCCGCACCTTCGACTCCGGCGTCGTGGCGGCGACTTCGTCCCGCTGCTCCCGCGCACCCCGGCACCCGCGCCGGGCCCGGATCCGGCCACCGCCCCGCCGACCGACGGTGACCTCCCGGGCCTGCCCGGCGAGGAGGAGGCATACGACCTCCACACACTGTCGGGAGCGGGCGGGGCGACGGAGGCGGAAGGAGACTCGGACGTCGAGATGGACCTCGACTCCGGCTCCGAGAGCGAGCGGGAGGCCGTCGGGACGAGCCCCGAGCACCCGTTCGCGGTCGAGTTCGCCACCCTGCTGGAGGAGCCCGAGCTGCGGGCCGACGCCCTGCTGGACGTGGTCCGGCGGCGCAACGCACGACTCGGCGGCTTCCCGGACGTGGCGTTCGACAGCGCGTTCACCGAGCACACGGGGATCGGTGTGCCCGAGGCCCTGGACCAGGTGGAGCAGGCCGGCCGGCTGTCGTCCGAGGAGTACGAGGAACTGCGGGAGGTGCTCGGCCTCGGGACGGGGGTGCCGTTCACGCGGACGAGCCCGCCCGGCACGTCCGAGCGGGACCGCGAGGTGACGCTGCGGATGCTGGACCGCATCGCCCGTCTGGTGAAGGAGGTGCTCCGCAAGCCGGACCGCCAGGCCGACGCCCAGGTCACCCCGCACATCGCCGTCACCGTGCTGCCGGACGGTTCGCTCGGCATCGCCGGCAACACCGGCGCGAAGGCGCTCACCGCCGACGAGGCCGCCCTGGTCGAGCAGGAACTGCGCTGGTTCGTCACGGGGCAGGAGCCGGGCGGCACCCAGCGCGTGCGGGAACTCGAGCAGTGGTCCAGGGACGAGGAGTCCCACCGGCAGTGGGCGGCCCGGCTCGACCAGGAGGAGCGCGACCACGCCGCACGGACCGCCGAACAGGAGCGCCTGCGGACGCGGCTGGAGGAGCAGTACGACGCGGGGGTGTGGGACGAGACCCTGGAGCAGCAGTGGAACACGCTCCTCGGCGACGAGTCCGCGGCCGAGCAGGAGGGGCGGCGTCTGACGGGGGAGCGACAGCGGTGGCGGGGCGACGAGCGGTGGCTGGCGCGCCGGCGCCCCGGTGTCGCGCGGGACGTCCGGGACCGTACCAAGCTGCGGGCACTGGCCACCGGCTGGTACCGCCTCTACCATCCCGAATCACCCGAACTCGACCTCGTCAAGCGCGCGTTGGCGAACCCGCGCGTCCTCAACGTGGCGGGCCGGGACGGCACCCCGGGACCGGGGCAGCACGGCTCCGAGCACGGCGAACTGACCCTCCTCGGGCACTGGGTGGCCCACTGGGAGAACAACCCCGGCGACCCGGACGCGCCCAGAACGCTGCCGCTGGGCGGGTTCAAGATGGCCTGCGCCTCCTGCGACCTCGCCTACCAGGCGGTCAACCAGCACATCGGGCGCCGGCTCGGCCACCGCGTCCAGGCGTCCGGCACCCACGGCATGTTCTTCCCCGGCTGGCGCATGCCCCAGTGGATGCGGGAACGGCCGCTTCTGGTGCAGCACATCAGGGAGAACGCGGAGGACATCGGCGCCTACCTGGACCAGGGCGGCGTACTCCAGGGCGAGCGGACCGAGGGGGCGCACGAGCAGTACCCCGCCGGGTCGTCGTCCGAGTACGAGTCCGGCGACGAGGCCATGGACACCGACGACTTCCCCGGCTCCCCGGCGCGCGGCACCTCCCCGCGGCTGCCGCGGACGGTGGCGCCCGACGAGCCCACCGCCACCCCGCCGGTCCCACGCGGT
Source organism: Streptomyces sp. RK62 (assembly GCF_018070255.1). NCBI lineage: Bacteria > Bacillati > Actinomycetota > Actinomycetes > Kitasatosporales > Streptomycetaceae > Streptomyces > Streptomyces sp. RK62. The sequence goes on from NZ_JAGPYD010000005.1 coordinate 243,307, forward strand.
CCGCGCGACCACCGCCCTCGCTTCGTGGTGCGGTCCGGCTTCGACGCCCGCCGCTTCTCGTACGGGGGCGAGCCGGTCACCGATCTAACAGTGCGCCTGGCGATCCGGGGACCCGAGGACCAGGCCGAGCAGGTACGCCGCCGACTGGACGACGGCGTACGGCGGTTGCTCAACGACCCCGCCCACCGCCTGACCGGCGGCGACCGGCTGCACGTGACCGTCGAGCATGTGGACCCCGCCGACTCACCGCACCTCACCGTGGATCTCGTCGGCCGGGACCGGGCGATGGACCAGACGACCTGGTGGGCGGACGCGTCACCGGCTCACCTCGTCCACGAACTCACCCACCAGCTCGGCCTGCGCGACGAGTACCGGGACGCCGACGCGCCGCACCGCCCCCACGTCCCGGGCAGCCTGCTCGGCGCCCTGGACGAACAGCCCGAGGATGCCTCGCTCACCGCCGCCGGCCTGCGCGACCGGCACCTGGCGCTGCTGAGTGCCCTGATCGGCGAGGTCACACCCCAGCCGCAACGGGAGAGCGAGACGTGGGACGCGGCCCGTAGGGCCGCCACGCCCGTCACCCGACGGTCGGTCTGGGTCGACCCCGTCTCCCTGCCCCGGACCGGTCCGGCCGAAGTCCCGGCGCGCATGCCGCAGGACGCGACCATCACCCCCTTCCGATCGGGCGCCTACGAGTTCACGAACCTGAAGCACACCGACGAGACGTACCGCGACAAGGCCGTCCGCATCATCGACCTGCTGCGCAGGCACGACACGATCCGCGAGTACGTAGGCGGCCGTCCCTGCCGCATCACCCTGCATCTGCGCACCACGGAGACGCCGGCCGACGTGATCGACCGTGGTGAGGCCGGGGTGGACATCAACCTCGCGAGCTACTACTTCGAGAAGTACGACATCGGCCACATCATGGGGATGCTGGCCCATGAGATCGGCCTGCACCCCCTCGCCTCCCGGAACACGAACATCCCCGACGAGGAGGAGATGTTCGCGGGGGTCCCGCTCGCCGTACCCGGCCTGAGCGACCTGAAGACACCGCGCACCATGAGCACCGAGGGCGCGGGCCAGGCCGACCACATCATGGCCGCGTTCCCCAGCAGCACCCGCCACGGGATCTACCGTGACATCGTCGTGAGGATGGCGGACATGCTGGCCCGGGACGTCCGGGCGGGGGAGGAGGGTGCGCGGGACAAGGACGTCACCGACCTGATCGACACCTACCTCATGGACCTGGCGACCATCGCGGTCACCAACGACCGCCGCAAGGACGCGGCCTGGGAACCCCGCTACACGGCGAAGGTGTACAACGCCTACAAGGAGATGTTCGTCGCGCAGCTGCCCGACGACAGCCCCGTCCGGCCGCTGCTGCCCGCGAACAAGAGCTGGTACAACGTCACCGGCAACTTCCTCGGTCTCGGCACCAGCTTCACGTTCAACAACCAGGGCGACAGCATCCAGACCGGCACCGCCGCCACCGACGAAGCCCGTCCACGCCTTCCCCGGGCAGGCACCGGCACGGACCCGCAGCCGACGGAGACGCCACAGCGGCGACGCGACCACCGCCCCCGCTTCGTCGTGCGTTCCGGCTTCGACGCACGCCGCTTCTCCTACGACGGCGAACCGGTCACCGACCTCACCGTCCGTGTCGCGCTGCGCGGCACCGACGCCCGGACGGCCCAGGTGTACGACCGGCTCACCGCGGGTGTGCACGAGTTCCTGAACAACCCGGGGCACCGCCTCCCCAACGGCGACCGGCTGCACGTCACCGTCGAAGCGGTCCGGCCGGAGGACTCCCCGCACCTGACGGTGGACGTCGCGGGACGCGACCGGGTGATGGACCAGACGACCTGGTGGGCGGACGCCGACCCGATCCAGCTCGTCCACGAGCTCACCCATCAGCTGGGCCTGCGCGACGAGTACCGGGACGCCGACGCGCCGCACCGCCCCCACGTCCCGGGCAGCCTGCTCGGCGCCCTGGACGAACAGCCCGAGGATGCCTCGCTCACCGCCGCCGGCCTGCGCGACCGGCACCTGGCGCTGCTGAGTGCCCTGATCGGCGAGGTCACACCCCAG